>JAZLDY010000037.1:0-93154 GCA_045614965.1 Tidjanibacter sp. | reverse complement strand
TCTGGTTGCACCTCACCCACGGTGTGTGGAGTATGATGCACTCGATTGGCCTCAACAGCAAAGTGTGGTTCAAACGTATGAAGTGCATCTCGTGGATTGTTGCCACCCTCATCGTTGGCGGTTTTGCACTCTGCGCCATTGCGCTCTTCTTGCAGGAGAACTTCGGTATCCTCCAATTCTAATCTGAAACAAAAAACGCATACAGATATGATTAAACTTGATTCCAAGATTCCAGCCGGCCCTATTGAGGGTAAATGGACAAAACATAAGGGCGATATCAAGGTTGTGAGCCCCGCCAACAAACGTAAATTGGACGTTATCGTTATCGGTACCGGTCTGGGTGGTGGCGCAGCTGCTGCCTCGCTCGGCGAGTTGGGCTACAATGTTAAAGTGTTCTGCATCAGCGACTCTCCCCGTAGGGCTCACTCGATTGCAGCACAGGGTGGTATCAACGCTGCAAAGAACTATCAGAACGATAACGACTCGGTTTACCGCCTCTTCTACGACACCATCAAAGGTGGCGACTACCGTGCAAGGGAGGCCAACGTGTATCGTTTGGCAGAGGTTTCCAACCTCATTATCGACCAGTGCGTAGCACAGGGTGTACCCTTTGCTCGTGAGTATGGTGGCAAATTGGCCAACCGTTCGTTCGGTGGCGCACAGGTATCTCGTACCTTCTATGCTCGTGGTCAGACCGGTCAGCAACTTCTGTTGGGTGCCTATGCCGCCCTCAACCGCCAGATTGCAGCAGGTACTGTTAAGAGCTATTCGAGGCACGAGATTTTGGACATCGTGTTGGTTGACGGCAAGGCAAGGGGCGTGATTGCCCGTAACCTTGTAACCGGCGAGTTGGAGCGCCACGGTGCACACGCAGTGGTTATGGCTACCGGTGGCTACGGCAACGTGTTCTTCCTCTCGACCAACGCAATGAACTCCAATGGCTCGGTGGCTTGGCAGGCATACAAGAAGGGTGCAGCATTTGCTAACCCCTGCTTCACTCAGATTCACCCCACCTGTATCCCCGTACACGGCACACAGCAGAGCAAACTGACTCTGATGAGTGAGTCGTTGCGTAACGATGGCCGTATCTGGGTACCCAAACACAAGAGCGACGTGGAGGCTCTGAGGGCCGGTATCAAACTTCCTTCGGACATCGCCGAGGAGGATAGGGACTACTACTTGGAGCGTCGTTACCCCGCATTTGGTAACCTTGTACCTCGTGATGTGGCTTCGAGGGCTGCCAAAGAGCGTTGCGATGCAGGTTTTGGTGTGAACGAGACCGGCTTGGCTGTATATCTCGACTTTAAGACCGCCATCGACCGCCTCGGTATGCAGACCATCAAAGAGAGGTATGGCAACTTGTTCCAGATGTATGAGAAGATTACCGCTGTGAACCCCTATGAGCAGCCTATGCAGATTTATCCCGCAGTACACTACACTATGGGCGGTACTTGGGTTGACTACAACCTGATGACCACCATCCCCGGTTTGTATGCTCTGGGTGAGGCCAACTTCTCCGACCACGGTGCCAACCGCCTCGGTGCTTCGGCTCTGATGCAGGGCTTGGCCGACGGTTACTTCGTACTGCCCTACACCATTGGCGATTACCTCTCGCACGAGATTCAGTCGCCCAAGGTGAACACCAACAGCCCCGAGTTCGAGGAGGCAGAGAACGCTATCCGTGAGAAGATTGCCAAACTCTATGCCATCAAGGGTAACCAGACTCCCGACGAGTTGCACAAGAAACTCGGCTGTGGCATTATGTGGGAGAAGGTTGGTATGGCTCGTACCAAAGAGTCGTTGGAGCAGGCAATCGTTGAGATTCAGGCTCTGAGGAAGGAGTTTTGGAGCGACCTCAAACTTGCAGGCAAGCCCGACGAACTCAACCCCGAGTTGGAGAAAGCACTCCGCTTGGCCGACTTCTTGGAGTTGGGCGAGCTGATGGCAAGGGATGCTCTGAATCGTAACGAGAGCTGCGGTGGCCACTTCCGTGAGGAGTACCAGACTCCCGAGGGCGAGGCACTGCGTGATGACGAGAACTATGCCTACGTTGCCGTGTGGGAGTATCAGGGCGAGGACAAGGAGCCTGTATTGCACAAGGAGCCCCTCACCTTCGAGACCATCCACTTGCAGCAGCGTAACTACAAGGACTAACTCTCCGACCAAACGAGTTGTCTAAAACCATAGAAAACAAATCAAACGAAAGAGAAAACAATGGATTTAACACTTAAAATATGGCGCCAGGCAAATGCCAAAGCCAAAGGAAAATTCGAGACATACGTTGTTAAGAATGTTTCGACCGAGAGTTCGTTCTTGGAGATGCTCGACATCCTCAACAACCAACTCATCCACGAGGGTGTGGACCCCGTAGCCTTCGACCACGACTGCCGTGAGGGTATCTGCGGTGCTTGCTCGTTGAGGATTAACGGCCACGCACACGGCCCCGAGACCGAGGTTACCACCTGCCAGTTGCATATGCGCAACTTCAAGGATGGCGACACCATCGTTATCGAGCCTTGGAGGAGCCGTGCTTTCCCCGTAATCAAAGACCTCGTTGTTGACCGCACTGCCTACGAGAGCATTCTTCAAGCAGGTGGTTTTGTGTCGGTAGGCACAGGCGGTGTACCCGATGCAAACGCTATTCCTATCGCCAAAGACGATGCAGAGGAGAGTATGGACGCTGCCGCTTGTATTGGTTGCGGTGCTTGCGCTGCAACTTGCAAGAACGGCTCGGCAATGTTGTTCGTAGCCGCAAGGGTATCGAGCCTCGCAAAACTGCCCCAGGGTCAGGTGGAGGCTGCTCGCAGGGCCAAAGCAATGGTTGCAAAGATGGACGAGCTGGGCTTTGGTAACTGTACCAACACAGGTGCTTGCCAGGCAGAGTGCCCCAAAGGCATTACCATCAACCACATTGCTCGCCTCAACAGGGAGTATCTTAAAGCTAAATTCCGTAGCTAAAAAAATGTAGAGTCGGGGGAGGAGGACACAACACGTCAACCTCCCCCACCCTATGGAATACAATAACAAACACAGTTAGGTTATATTAACACATTAAAAAACTTTTACGACAATGTCTGAGATTTTAGGCGTACACGCAAGAGAGATTCTTGATTCGAGGGGCAACCCCACCATCGAGGTAGAGGTAACTACCATTAACGGTATTGTAGGTCGTGCTGCTGTTCCCAGCGGTGCTTCGACCGGTGAGAACGAGGCTTTGGAGCTTCGTGATGGCGACAAAGGTCGCTACCTTGGCAAAGGCGTATTGCAGGCCGTTGCTAACGTAAACGAGAAGATTGCACCCGCATTGGTTGGTATGAGCATTTTCGACCAAGTGGGCGTTGATAAGGCTATGATTGAGTTGGACGGCACCGCAACCAAGAGCAACTTGGGCGCAAACGCTATCCTTGGCGTATCGTTGGCAACTGCTCACGCTGCTGCTGCCGAGCTTGGTATGCCTTTGTACCGCTACATCGGTGGTGCTAACGCAAAGAGCCTCCCCGTTCCTATGATGAACATCATCAACGGTGGTTCGCACTCGGATGCCCCCATCGCATTCCAGGAGTTTATGATTCGCCCCGTGGGTGCCCCCACCTTCCGTGAGGCTCTCCGTATGGGTGCAGAGGTGTTCCACAACCTCAAAAAAGTTCTTCACGCTCGTGGCCTGAGCACCGCAGTAGGTGATGAGGGTGGTTTCGCTCCCGTGTTGGAGGGTACCGAGGACGCTATCGAGAGCATCTTGAAGGCTATCGAGGCCGCAGGTTATGTTCCCGGTAAGGACGTTATGATTGGTATGGACTGCGCATCGAGCGAGTTCTACAAAAATGGCGTTTACGACTACACCATCTTCGAGGGCGAGAAGGGTGCAAAACGTACCTCGGCTGAGCAGGTTGAGTACCTCAAAGGCCTCGTTGAGAAATACCCCGTTGACTCGATTGAGGACGGTATGGCAGAGAACGACTGGGATGGTTGGAAAATGTTGACCGACGCTATCGGCGACAAGTGCCAGCTGGTTGGTGATGACTTGTTCGTAACCAACGTAGAGTTCTTGAAGAAAGGTATCGAGATGGGTTGCGGTAACTCCATCCTCATCAAGGTTAACCAGATTGGCACCCTGACCGAGACTTTGGATGCTATCGAGATGGCTCACCGTGCAGGCTACACTTCGGTTACTTCGCACCGTTCGGGCGAGACCGAGGATAGCACCATTGCCGACATTGCAGTTGCTACCAACTCGGGCCAGATTAAGACCGGTTCGATGAGCCGTAGCGACCGTATGGCTAAGTACAACCAGTTGCTTCGTATCGAGGAGCAGTTGGGCGACGAGGCTGTCTATGGCTACAAAAAGATTTACAGAGTTAAATAATCATTCCTTATAAATCAACACAAAAAAGGCTCGGAGCAAAACTCCGAGCCTTTTTGCATTCTAATTAACGCCCATACATATCAATAGCTATTTCGTATATTTTCAAGGCTCCTTCGGCAGATTCTATATATCGGTCAAACATATCAAGACCTTTTGTCAACAAGTCTTTTTCTAGCTCGGGAAAGTCCGACTCATACATATACACAATTAAAGCGACCTGCGTTGCTACAGAGGCACACTTCTCTTTATATTTCTCTAATTGTATTTTTTTTAAATTAAGACCTGCTTTATACGCTTTGTATAAATCATAGTTAAAACTACCGTGATGGCAATTATGTCGGACTTCCAATGAACTAATTTTAACATCTTGAATAAAACTATCCAAGGCATTATTCATTTCGGTCACCTCAAATTTACATCTGAGAAAATCAAAATCTCGTTGCAATTTATTATATTTAGCAATAGTAACACTATCTACAATAACATCCGTTTGTTGGGTTTGTAACGAGTCTGCTTCTTGCGCCATTGCATTTACAATACCCATAAATGCAATCAAAATAATCAACATTAGTTTTTTCATAAGATTAAGTATTTGGGTTAAATAAAAAAGCGTGCACTCCTCCTGCACGCCATCAAGGGCTACCACACCCTTACATCTCCGCAGGTAAGTACACGCAAAGCGCAACTCACCTAATGAGATGTACAAAAGCCTTTCCAAAATCAAGGTGGTAGTTCGATGGCGATTAGGCTGTATGTCTGCACAAATATACGAACATCTATTGAATTTTCCGCCAAAATGTATTATTTTTGTGTTTATCTACGTTAGTGTGTAGAACAAACGTCGCAACAACAAAAACAACATACAAACAATGAGCGAATTCGTTAACATCAAAGAACTCAACGAGCGCATCGAAAAAGAGAGCGTCTTTGTAGATTCGTTGAGTATGGAGGTCGGCAAGGTGATTGTCGGCCAAAAGCACTTGGTTGATTCACTGCTGATTGGCCTCCTTACGGGCGGACACATCCTCCTCGAAGGTGTTCCCGGTTTGGCAAAAACACTCGCCATCACCACTCTCGCAAAAGCTGTGGATGCCAAGTTCAGCCGCATACAGTTCACCCCCGACCTATTGCCCGCCGACCTTGTGGGCACCCTCATCTACTCCCAAAAGAGCGAGGAGTTTACGGTGAAAAAAGGCCCCATCTTCGCCAACTTCGTATTGGCCGACGAGATTAACCGTTCGCCCGCAAAGGTGCAGAGCGCACTCTTGGAGGCTATGCAGGAGAGGCAGGTAACCATTGGCGACGAGACCTTCCGTCTGCCCGAGCCATTCCTCGTGTTGGCAACCCAGAACCCCATCGAGCAGGAGGGTACCTATCCTCTGCCCGAGGCGCAGGTGGATAGGTTTATGCTCAAAGCCAAAATCTCCTACCCCAAGAAGCAGGAGGAGAGGGACATCGTGCGCCTCAACCTCGCAGGCGCAGGTCTGCCCGAGCCCCACAAGGTGGTAACCCCCGAGGATATCGTCAGGGCAAGGAGCGTGGTGAGCGACGTATATATGGACGAGAAGATTGAGAAATATATCGTGGACATCATCTTTGCCACCCGTGAGCCACAAGAGTATGGTCTGGGCAAGTTGGCTCCAATGATTTCCTACGGAGCATCGCCCCGTGCAAGTATCGCTCTGGCAAAGGCTTCGAAGGCCTACGCTTTCATCAAACACAGGGGCTATGTTATCCCCGAGGATGTGAGGGCAATGTGCCACGACGTGTTGCGCCACCGCATCGGCTTGTCGTATGAGGCCGAGGCCGAGAGCGTAACCACCGAGGATATCATCACCGACATTCTCAACGCCGTGGAAGTGCCCTAGTCCAAGGATAAATAAAATTAAGGTGTAACGCAGCAAACGCCCACTCCCTTGCGAGTGCATATCGTGAGGTGAGTGCAAGGGGTTGGGTGGGGAACAAAAAAACCACGCCGCAGGCGTACCACAATTTTCAACTTTCAATTTTCAATTTTCAATTTGAAAGATACTTCTGACATACTTAAACAAGTCCGACGGATTGAGATAAAAACCCGAGGACTCTCCAACGACATCTTTGCGGGACACTACCACAGTGCCTTCCGTGGACGTGGTGTGGCGTTCAGTGAGGTGAGGGAGTACCGTGTGGGCGACGATGTGAGGGACATCGATTGGAACGTAACGGCACGCACCCACAAGCCCCACGTCAAGGTCTATGAAGAGGAGCGAGAGTTGACAATGATGTTGGTGGTGGACGTGAGTGGCTCGGGAGAGTTTGGCTCGGCCGACAAGGAGAAGCGTGAGGTTATGACCGAGATTGCTGCCGTGTTGGCATTCTCCGCAGCGCAGAACAACGACAAGGTTGGCTGTCTGTTGTTCAGCGACCGAATTGAAAAATTTATTCCTCCCAAGAAAGGGCGCAGCCACATCCTCCAAATCATCCGCACACTGCTCGACTTTGAGCCCGAGAGCAGGGCGACCTCTTTGGAGGTGCCGTTGAAATACCTCACCGGTGCGCTCAAAAAGCGTTGTACCACATTCCTGCTGAGCGACTTCTGCAACGAAGGTGCCTCCGCCGAGGAGTGGGCTTCGCTCGAAAAGAGCCTTAAAATAGCTTCGGGCAAGCACGACATTGTGGCCGTGAGGGTGTTCGACAAGAGGGATGCCGAGTTGCCCGATGTGGGATTGGTTGAGATGGTGGATGCCGAGAGTGGCCGCAGGGTGTGGGTTGACACCTCCTCGGCCGAGGTGCGCAACCACTACGCAACTGCTTGGAGCGAGGACCGCCAGAGGGTAAACTCGCTGATGGATAAGGCAAGGGTTGACCACACCGATATCTCCACCGAGGAGGACTATGTAAAACAACTGATTAAACTTTTTGCTCGCCGATGAAGTTTTTAGACAAAATAGCGGTAGTGCTGTGTGCGCTTGGCGTGTTTGCAGGTGCGAACGCAGGGGCCTATGCACAGGAACCCGTGAGGGTGGTTGGCGCCGACTTCGAGCCGAGCGAGGTGCTCATTGGCGACCACTTCCGCCTCAATATCGACGTGGAGGCCGAGGATGGATGCGAGGTTGCCTTCCCCACCATCACGGAGGAGTTTGCAGGCGGGCACATCGAACTATTGGAGGAAATTGCCACCGACACTGTGAGCCACAAGGAGGGTGTGTGGGCCCTGAGGAAGAGTTATAGGCTCACCTCGTTTGAGCCTGCCGACTATCACCTCGACTCGTTGGGTGTACTCTACTCGGACGGTGTGAAGATTGACACCGCTTGGGTGGGCCACGCTTTGAGAGTGAAGGTGGATATTATGCCCGTGGATACGGCCCAAAAGACAATCTACGACATCAAGCAACCCCTCAAAACACCCCTTGTGGTGGAGGAGTTTGCCGGCTACGTTGGCCTCGGTGTGTTGGCATTGGCGGTGTTGGTGTCGGCCCTCTACCTTATCATCACCCGCACACGCAAGGCCAAAGGTGAGGCCCAAGAGGAGGAGGCCCCCAAGGAGGCTCCACACATTGTGGCCATCCGCAACCTCGAAATACTCTCCCACCAGAAGATGTGGCAGAACGGCAAGCACAAGGCCTATTGGTCGAGGTTGTCCGAGATTTTGCGTGAGTACCTCGACGGTCGCTATGGGGTGGGTGCAATGGAGATGACCACCGACGAGATTGTGGCTTCGCTCAAAGAGTTGGAACTTTCGCCCAAGCAAGTGAAGGATTTGAACGACGTGCTCGCCGAGAGCGACCTTGTGAAGTTTGCCAAGCACACCCCCGATGCCGAAAGCAACGAGGGGGCATACTATACGATATACTATTTTGTGGAAGAGACCAAAGAGCAACCCGCCGAGGGAGTTGCCGCAGTGCAACCCACGGAGGCTCCGGAGGTGGTTATGGTAGCCGAAACGGAAGAGAGAAAGGAGGAGGGTGGCGATGAGCAGTAGCGTGTGGAAATATATGGTGCTGACGGTGGTCGCCCTTGCACTTGCCGCCTCGGCCCACGCCCAGAAGTTCCCCGAGAGGAGGCACATCAGGGAGGGTAACGGCCACTATGAGAGTCAGCGTTTTGCCGATGCAGAGAAGGCCTACCGTAGGGCATTGCAGAAGGACAGCCTTTCGGTGGAGGGTGCCTTCAACTTGGGCGATGCGCACTACGCCACGGGCAACTTTGCCGCTGCGGAGGAGCAGTTTCGCAAGATTGCGGAGCGCAAGGAGGGGGTAAACGATGAGCAGAAGGCTGCCGCCTACTACAACCTCGGCAATGCACAGTTCCAGCAGCAGAAGTTGGACGAGGCTTTGGGGTCCTACAAGGAGTCGCTCAAACTCAACCCTTCCGATTTGGAGGCCAAGTTCAACTATGCCTACACCAAGGCGATGAAGGAGCAGCAAGAGCAAAACCAACAAAATCAGGACAACCAGCAAAACCAAGACAATAAAGACCAACAAAACAACCAGCAACAGCAGGGTGGTAACAACCAACAGCAAAACCAACCGCAGGGCGACAAGGAGCAACAGCAGGACAACCAAGACCAGCAACAGCAACCCGAACAGCCCGAAGGCGACAAGCCCAAGCCAAGTGAGGGTGCCGACCAGCAACAGCAACCCCAAGCAGGCCCGAGTAAGGAGAACGAGCAGGTGTTGAATGCTGTGCAGGCCGCCGAGGACAAGACCCGTGAGAAGGTGGATGCTGAGAGGGTTGTTGGCGTGGCCCGTTCCGGCAAGAACTGGTAGAAAGTTGGGGCAAAAAAGATAGAACGATTAGTAATTGGACGTTTGGCGTTGGACGTTTGGACATTATGGGTTTGGGCGATTGATGTTGGACGTTAGACAAAAAGAGAGATGACATTTGCAAATCCAAATATGCTGTGGCTTGCCGCACTTGTGGTGCCCGTTGTGGGGCACTACATCTGGTTGTGCCGACAAGGCGGAGCCGCCGTGAAGACCACAACCACAGCCTCGCTCACTACGGCACCACGCACCGTGCGCTACTACCTACGCCACCTACCCATTGTGTTGCGTTGTGTGGCCATTGTGTTGTTTGCTGTGGCATTTGCTCGGCCCCGCAGTGCGGAGCAGTTGAGCAAAACCACGGTAGAGGGTATCGACATAGTGTTGGCACTCGACGTGTCGGGCTCTATGTTGGCTGCCGACTTTGAGCCGGACCGACTTACGGCCTCCAAGGATGTGGCCGCCAAGTTCATCGCTGACCGCCGAGGCGACCGCATTGGCCTTGTGGTATTTGCCGGCGAAAGTTACACCCAATCGCCACTCACCACCGACCAAGCCACCCTCCAAACACTCCTCTCACAAATCAAGTTCAACCCCGAGGTGATTGAGGATGGTACGGCAATAGGTATGGGCCTCGCCACGGCCATCAACCGACTGCGTGATTCGTCGGCCAAGAGCAAGGTGGTAATCCTGCTTACGGATGGTGTGAACAACGCAGGTCAGGTTGCCCCTCTGTCGGCTGCCGAGATTGCTGCCGAGTGTGGCATCAGGGTTTACACTATCGGTGTGGGCAAGAGGGGCTATGCCCCATATCCCTACTACGATGCGTGGGGTAATGTGCGCTACCAGCAGATGAAGGTGGATATTGACGAGCAGGTGCTCACCGACATTGCCGCCAAGACGGGAGGTGAATATTTCCGTGCAACGAGCAAAACCACCCTCAGGGAGATTTATGCCAAAATCAACACCCTCGAAAAGAGCCGCATAGAGACGGATGAGTATGTGCGCTACACGGAGCACTTTGTGGGCTATCTGCTGTGGGCATTGGCGGTGTTGGTGGTGGAGTTCCTCACAAGGAGGCTTTGGCTGAACACCATAAGTTGATTAGTTGTCAGTTGTCAGTTATCAGTTGTCAGCGATTAATAATTAGATTTACCAAGACGTTACTTTTGACGTTAAAAGATAAAGGATGTTTCGATTTGAACACATAGAGTACCTCTGGCTATTGCTCCTCGTGCCGGTGTTGGCAGTGGTGATGGAGTGGAGTCTGGCCGAGCGTAGGCGCAGAGGCGAAAGGTTTGCCACCCACAAAGCCCTCAAACGACTCTCGCCCGAGAGTTCCACAGCCAAGTTGCGTTGGAAATTCTGGGTGTGGGCCTTGGCTCTCTCTTCCCTCGTGGTGGCCATAGCAAGGCCACAAATGGGCTCCAAGCTGCGTGAAGTGGAGCGTGAGGGAGTGGAGATTATGGTCGCTGTGGATGTGAGCAACTCGATGTTGGCCAGCGACTTTGCCCCCAACCGTTTGGAGCGCACCAAGTATGCCGTGAGCAGAGTAATCGAGGGTTTGTCGGAAGACCGTATCGGAGTGATTGTCTTTGCAGGCGACGCCTATGTGCAGTTGCCCATCACCTCCGACTACCTCACAGCCCAGAACTTTGTGAGGCAGATTTCGCCCTCGCAGGTAACTCGTCAGGGTACGGCCATAGGAGCCGCCATAGAACTTGCCACTCGCTCGTTCTCCTCACAGAGCGAGAGTAGCAGGGTGTTGGTGCTTGTTACCGATGGCGAAAACCACGAGGACGATGCACTCGCCGCAGCCGAAAGGGCCGCAGCACAGGGTGTGAAGATATACACCATTGGTATCGGCACCCCCGAAGGTGCACCCATCACCATAGGAGAGGACTTTGTGAGGGACGACAAGGGCGAGATTGTGGTGAGTAAACTCGACGAGGAGGTGCTGCAAAAGATTGCCGTGGCCACCGGAGGTGCCTACGTCAGGGCCACCACCGCAAATGTGGGCCTCGAAGAGATTGTGGCACTCATCAACCGCACCGAGAAGGCCAAGTTCGCCACCGAGGTTTTTGACGAGTACAACGAACTCTACTACATACCATTGGCCATCGCTCTGGCCCTGCTGTTGTTGGAGTGCCTGATTCTGCCACGTCGCAACCGAGTGTTGGCAAAGGCCAACTTCTTTGGCGAGAAAAACTGATAGAATAAAGTATAGTTACAGACTACCCAAATACAACACAATATGGCAATTTTTGAAGTATATGGCGGCCGCCAACTGAGTGGCGAAATCACACCCCAGGGTGCTAAAAACGAAGCCCTCCAAATCATCTGCGCAACCCTACTCACGGACCAAAAGGTAACCCTGCACAACGTGCCGGAGATTGTGGACGTGTTGCGACTGATTGACCTGCTGCGCAACTTGGGCGTGGAGGTGGAGCACTTGGGCGAAGGTGAGTGGTCGTTCCGTGCCGTCAACATCGACTTGGGCTACCTCAAAACGGAAGACTACCGTGTGAGAGGTAGCAAGTTACGTGGCTCGGTGATGGTCATCGGCCCTCTGTTGGCTCGTTTTGGACTTGCCTACATTCCCAAACCGGGTGGCGACAAGATTGGTCGCCGTAGGCTCGACACACACTTCATCGGCTTCCAAAAACTCGGCGCACACATCAATGCCGACCCCGCAGGCGACTTCTTTGAGGTGGATGCTCGCAAGTTGAAGGGTACATATATGCTCCTCGACGAGGCCTCGGTTACGGGCACCGCAAATATCATTATGGCTGCCGTGTTGGCCGAGGGTGTTACCACCATCTACAATGCCGCCTGTGAGCCCTACATTCAGCAACTATGCAAGATGTTGTGCCGTATGGGTGCCAAGATTGAGGGCATTGCCTCCAACCTCCTGCGCATTGAGGGTGTGAAGCAGTTGGGTGGTACGGAACACACTATGTTGCCCGATATGATTGAGGTGGGCAGTTTTATCGGTATGGCCGCAATGACACAGTCGGAGTTGACAATCAAGAATGTGTCGTTTGAAAACCTCGGCATTATCCCTGCGCAATTTGAGCGTATGGGCATACGTTTTGAGCAGAGGGGCGACGATATCTACATACCCCGTCAGGAGCACTACGAGATTGAGAGTTTTATGGATGGCTCCATTATGTCCATTGCCGATGCTCCGTGGCCGGGCCTCACTCCCGACCTTTTGAGCGTATTTTTGGTGGTGGCCACACAGGCCAAAGGCTCCGTGCTCATCCATCAAAAGATGTTCGAAAGCAGGCTCTTCTTTGTGGATAAACTGATTGATATGGGTGCACAAATCATCCTCTGCGACCCCCACCGTGCCACCGTCATCGGCCACGACCACACTCGTCGTCTGCGCCCAACCACAATGGCTTCGCCCGACATCCGTGCCGGTGTGGCCCTGCTGATTGCCGCCCTCAATGCCGATGGTAAGAGCATTATTCAAAACGTAGAGCAGATTGACCGAGGCTACCAGAACATCGAGGGCCGCCTCAACGCTCTCGGAGCCAAAATCATCCGCAAGGAGTAGGTAAGCGGCTATCCGCCAAGACAAAAACCACGGGCAACAACACTGTTGCCCGTGGTTTTTTTGACAGAGCTGTCCGAAGGACTGAGGGGTATGTTCGCAATAGAAAATACTGCTCCTATTATCACCCAAAAGAGCCGCAGAGGGACGAGCTATTTTTGGCTATCGCAAGGTGGGGAGTGCGCAGTTTACTCACGGTAAATGAGCAACTCACCATCCGCAGGGATAGAAAAAAAAGAGCCGCACTACTGCGACTCTTTCTTTCTATTAAGTAAAGGTAAAATTACTCAACCTCAGGAGCAATACGCTCATAATCAACCTTTGCGCCAACCGTTACGTTCTGCCAATCACGAACACCTGTACCAGCAGGTATCAAGTGGCCGCAAATTACGTTCTCCTTCAAGTTGGACAGAGGGTCAACCTTACCGAAGATGGCAGCCTCGTTGAGTACCTTGGTGGTCTCCTGGAACGATGCAGCCGACATAAACGAGCTGGTCTGCAATGCTGCACGAGTGATACCCTGCAATACCTGGCGGCTGGTGGCGGGAACAATCTCCCTCACAGTTACGGTCTTCAAATCCTTACGCTTCAACGAAGAATTCTCATCCCTCAACTGGCGTACCGAGATAATCTGACCTGCCTGAACATTCTGCGAGTCGCCGGCATCGGTAACAACAACCTTGTCATACAAGGAGTCGTTGACCTCCATAAACTCCCACTTGTCCACAATCTGCTCCTGCAAGAAGCGAGTATCACCCGGATCGTCAATCTGAACCTTGTTCATCATCTGGCGAACGATAACCTCTAAGTGCTTATCGTTAATCTTCACACCCTGACCACGATATACCTCCTGAACCTCGTTCACGATGTACTCCTGAACCTTGGTGGGACCAAGAATCGAAAGAATATCGCTGGGGGTGATAGCACCATCCGACAGAGGCATACCTGCCCTCACATAGTCGTTCTCCTGTACCAAAATCTGGCGGCTCAGGGGCACGAGGTATTTCCTCTCCTGACCATCACGAGAAGTGATGACAATCTCCCTATTACCACGTTTGATTTTGCCAAAGGTTACCTCGCCATCAATCTCGGCTACGATTGCGGGGTTCGACGGGTTACGAGCCTCAAACAACTCGGTAACACGGGGAAGACCACCGGTAATATCGCCTGCCTTACCAAACGAGCGAGGAATCTTAATCAGAATCTCGCCAGCCTTAATCTTGGCGTTCTCCTTAACTACGATGTGAGCACCAACAGGCAAGTTGTACTGCTTCTGCTCAACGCCGTCCTTATCTACAATCTTAATGATGGGGTTCTTGGTCTTATCACGAGACTCAATGATAACCTTCTCCCTCAGACCGGTCTGCTCGTCGTACTCATCACGGTAGGTTACGCCCTCAACAACATTGTCGAATGCAACCTTACCATCGAACTCCGAGATGATAACTGCGTTGAAGGGATCCCACTCACAGATGATGTCGCCCTTCTGTACGCTCTCGCCAGCGAGTTTATAGAGAGTCGAACCGTATGCCAAGTTGTAGGTAAACAGCACGCTACCGGTCTCCTTGCTCACAATGCGCAACTCGGCCAAACGGCTCACTACCAAGTTCTTGGCGTTACCATCACGGTCTTTGGTCTTGATGGTCCTCAAATCGTCAATCTCAATCACACCCTCATACTTGGCTACCAAGCGGTTGTCAATCGACGAGCCACTTGCAACACCACCGACGTGGAATGTACGCAGAGTCAGCTGAGTACCAGGCTCACCGATGGACTGTGCAGCGATAACACCCACAACCTCGCCCTTCTGTACGGGCCTACCGGTTGCAAGGTTCCTACCGTAGCACTTCGCACACACACCGTGGCGTGCCTCGCAAGTGAGTACCGAGCGAATCTCCACCTTCTCGATGGGCGATTTCTCGATTGCTGCGGCTGCATCCTCGTTGATTTCCTCGCCTGCCTTAACGATAACCTCGCCGGTCAAGGGGTGAACAACATCCTCAACAGCCGTACGGCCCAAAATCCTATCGTAGAGGCTCTGGATAACTGCGTCGTTACGCTTAACTGCCGTAGCAGTCAGACCACGCAAGGTGCCGCAATCCTCCTCATTGATAATCACGTCATTTGCAACGTCAACAAGACGACGAGTCAGATAACCTGCATCCGCAGTTTTAAGTGCGGTATCCGCCAAACCCTTACGAGCACCGTGGGTGGAGATAAAGTACTCCAACACCGAAAGGCCCTCCTTGAAGTTCGACAAGATGGGGTTCTCGATAGTCTGACCGCCCTCTGCACCCGATTTCTGGGGTTTAGCCATCAGACCACGCATACCGCCCAACTGACGAATCTGCTCCCTACTACCACGAGCACCCGAATCCAACATCATAAATACGGGGTTGAAACCGTCTTGGTCTGCTTTCAGGTGGTTATAAACTGCTGCGGTAACCTTGTTGTTCACGTTGGTCCACACGTCAATAACCTTGTTGTAACGCTCGTTGTTGGTAATAAGACCCATATTGTACTGCTCCAAGAACTGTGCAACCTGCTGGTTACCATACTCAACCAAGGTCTTCTTCTCCTCGGGGATAATCACAGCACCCAAGTTGAACGACAAACCACCCTGGAATGCCATCCTATAACCCATAGCCTTGATGTCATCCAAGAATGCAGCAGCCTTGTCGGCACCCGACTTCTTCATAACAACACCAATGATATCCCTCAAAGTGTTCTTCTTCAACAGCAAGTTGATATAGCCAACCTCCTTGGGAACAACCTGGTTGAACAGCACACGACCAACCGAAGTGGGCAACACTTTGGTTACCTCGTTACCATCCTCGTCAACGGTGTTAATCTTCACGTTTACAAGAGTGTGCAAGTCAACCTTGCCCTCGTTGTAGGCGATGATTGCCTCCTCTGCGCCATAGAACGTAAAGGCTGCCTTCACACCATCCTTGGGACGGATGTCGCCGTTTTGGAGGTCATCCCAACGGTTAATCTTCTCGCCCTTCTCGATGAGCTCCTTGCGGTAGATTGCTTTCTCCCTCTCAGGACGCTCCTCGGTGCCGTGAATCTTGGTAATATAATACAGACCAAGCACCATATCCTGCGAAGGTACGGTGATAGGTGCACCGTTGGCAGGGTTCAAGATGTTGTGCGAACCCAGCATCAGAAGCTGTGCCTCCAAGATTGCAGCGTTGCCAAGGGGCAAGTGAACTGCCATCTGGTCGCCGTCGAAGTCCGCATTGAATGCGGTACAAGCCAGCGGGTGCAACTGCATTGCCTTACCCTCGATAAGCTTGGGCTGGAATGCCTGGATACCCAGACGGTGAAGGGTAGGAGCACGGTTCATCAGCACAGGGTGGCCTTTGATTACGTTCTCCAAAATATCCCAAATCACAGGGTCCTTCCTGTCAATAATCTTCTTTGCCGACTTAACGGTCTTAACGATACCCCTCTCGATGAGTTTGCGGATGATGAACGGTTTGTACAACTCTGCCGCCATATCCTTGGGAATACCCATCTCGTGCATCTTCAACTCGGGACCTACGACGATAACCGAACGGGCCGAGTAGTCAACACGTTTACCGAGCAAGTTCTGACGGAACCTACCCTGCTTACCTTTAAGGCTATCGCTCAACGACTTCAAGGGCCTATTGCTCTCGGTCTTAACTGCGCTGGTCTTACGAGAGTTGTCGAAGAGGCTGTCAACTGCCTCCTGCAACATACGTTTCTCGTTACGCAAGATAACCTCGGGAGCCTTAATCTCGATAAGCCTCTTCAAACGGTTGTTACGGATGATAACCCTACGATAGAGGTCGTTCAAATCCGAAGTTGCAAACCTACCACCATCCAGAGGTACCAAAGGACGCAACTCGGGAGGTGTTACGGGAATGACCTTCAACACCATCCACTCGGGCTTGTTAATCTCCCTCGACTCCCTGAATGCCTCAATAACATTCAACCTCTTCAAAGCCTCCGTCTTACGCTGCTGCGAAGTCTCGGTCGAAGCTTTGTGGCGGAGCGAGTAGGACAAGCTGTCGAGGTCCAAGCCCTGCAACAGAGTCAACACTGCCTCGGCACCCATCTGTGCGATGAACTTCTCGGGGTCGCTATCCTCCAACTGCTGGTTGCCCTTGGGCAGTGCAGCCAAGATGTCCAGATACTCCCTCTCCGAGAGAAGGTCGAGGTTGTTCACGCCGGCTGCGGCAGCAGCACCTGCCTGAATTACGATGTAACGCTCGTAGTAGATAACTGCATCGAGTTTCTTTGTGGGAATACCCAGCAGGTAGCTAATCTTCGAGGGCAACGAACGGAGGTACCAGATGTGAACCACGGGCACAACCAGCTGGATGTGGCCCATACGCTCACGGCGCACCTTCTTCTCCGTAACCTCCACGCCGCATCGGTCGCAGACGATACCCTTATAGCGAATCCTCTTATACTTACCGCAGTGGCACTCATAGTCCTTCACGGGACCAAAGATGCGCTCGCAGAACAGACCGTCCCTCTCAGGTTTGTAGGTACGATAGTTGATTGTCTCCGGTTTCAGCACCTCGCCACTCGACTGTTCGAGAATCTCCTCAGGCGAGGCAAGGCCAATGGAGATTTTGCTGAAATTGGTACTATTGATTTTATTCTCTTTACCGTATGCCATATTCTCTCTAATCACAATTAAGAAAGTTTAACACTGAGAGCCAAACCACGCAACTCGTGCAACAGCACGTTCAACGACTCGGGAATACCGGGGGTTGGCAGGTTGTCGCCCTTAACGATGGCCTCGTATGCTTTCGCACGGCCCATAACGTCATCCGACTTGATTGTCAGAATCTCCTGCAAGATGTTTGCTGCACCGAAGCCTTCGAGTGCCCAAACCTCCATCTCACCAAACCTCTGACCACCAAACTGGGCCTTACCACCCAGAGGCTGCTGGGTAATGAGCGAGTAGGGACCGATGGAACGTGCGTGCATCTTGTCGTCAATCATATGGCCAAGTTTCAGCATATAGATTACACCCACAGTTGCAGGCTGGTCGAACCTCTCACCGGTACCACCATCCCTCAGGTGGCAGCAACCATTCACAGGCACACCGGCTTTGGCTGTGTACTCGTTAATCTGGTCCAAAGTAGCACCATCGAAGATGGGAGTAGCGAACTTCAAGCCCAACTCCTTACCGGCCCAACCGAGAACAGTCTCATAAATCTGACCCAAGTTCATACGAGAAGGCACACCCAGAGGGTTCAAAACGATATCTACAATCGAACCGTCCTCCAAGAATGGCATATCCTCATCACGAACAACCTTGGCTACGATACCCTTGTTACCGTGGCGACCTGCCATCTTATCACCCACTTTCAGCTTACGCTTCTTGGCAAGATATACCTTAGCCAACTGGATTACGCCATTGGGAAGCTCATCACCATTGGTAATGTTATACTTCTCACGTTTAACCCTTGCGTCTGCCTCTTTATATTTAATGGTATAGTTGTTAATTGCAATCGCTGTCAGGCGAGCCACCCTCTCGTCCTCAACCCACTTCTCCGAACCGAGGTTCAGGTAGTCGATCTCTTCGAGCATCTTCTTGGTGAACTTGGTGCCTGCGGCATACAACTCTGCACCGAAGTAGTCCTTCACGCCCAGACAAGTCTGGTCTTTGAGCAGGCTGTACAATTTGCCAACCAACACGCTCTTCAAGGCTGCAACCTCGGCTGCGAACTTAGCATCCACCTCGGCGAGTTTGTTCTTCTCCTCGGCTTTGCTGCGTTTGCCATCCTTCACGTTGCGTGAGAAGAGTTTGCGGTCGATAACCGTACCGAACAACGAGGGCTGAGCCTTCAACGAAGCATCCTTCACATCGCCGGCCTTGTCGCCGAAGATTGCACGAAGGAGTTTCTCCTCGGGGCTGGGATCGCTCTCGCCTTTGGGGGTAATCTTACCAATCATAATATCACCGGGCTTCACATTTGCACCGATGCGGATGATACCCCTCTCGTCGAGGTCTTTGGTTGCATCCTCGCTCACGTTGGGAATATCCGATGTCAGCTCCTCGACACCACGTTTGGTCTCACGAACCTCCATAATGTACTCGTCAACGTGTACCGAAGTGAACAAGTCCTCCCTGAGCAACCTCTCCGAGATAACGATTGCATCCTCGAAGTTGTAACCCTTCCAGGGCATAAATGCCACCTTCAAGTTCCTACCGAGTGCCAACTCACCGTTCTGGGTCGAATAACCCTCGGTCAAAATCTGGCCCTTGGTAACCTTATCGCCAATCTTAACGATAGGACGCAGGGTGATGGACATATTCTGGTTGGTCTTGCGATAGCGAGGCAACTTGTAGGTTGTAATCTCGGGATCGAAGCTTACCAAAATCTCGTCCTCCGTGCGGTCATATTTAACCTGAATCTGGCTTGCATCGGCAAATACAACCTCACCATCGCCCTCGGCTACAACCTGAACACGGCTGTCGCTAATCATTGCACCCTCCAAACCGGTACCAACGATAGGTGCCTCGGGGTTAATCAGAGGTACTGCCTGGCGCATCATGTTCGAACCCATCAGCGCACGGTTTGCATCATCGTGCTCCAAGAAGGGAATCAAACTTGCTGCAATCGAAGCAACCTGGTTAGGAGCAACGTCCACGAGGTCAACCTGTTTTGCGGTAATCACAGGGAAGTCGGCCTCGTTACGAGCCTTAATGCGGTTGGGATTGAGGAAGTTACCCTCCTCGTCCACGGGTGCCGAAGCCTGAGCAATATTGAGGTTGCCCTCCTCCTCGGCGCTATAATATTGGATGTGGCTGTCGTCCAAATCCACCTTGCCATCCACCACCTTGCGGTAGGGGGTCTCAATGAAGCCCATCGAGCTGATTTTGGCGTAAACGCACAACGACGAAATCAGACCAATGTTAGGACCCTCGGGGGTCTCAATGGGGCACAAACGACCATAGTGGGTGTAGTGTACGTCACGAACCTCAAAACCTGCCCTATCACGGCTCAGACCGCCAGGACCCAGAGCCGACAGACGACGTTTGTGGGTCATCTCGGCCAGAGGGTTGGTCTGGTCCATAAACTGCGACAGCTGGTTGGTACCGAAGAAGCTGTTGATTACGCTCGACAGGGTCTTGGCGTTAATCAGGTCAATGGGGGTAAACACCTCATTGTCCCTCACATTCATCCTCTCCCTGATGGTGCGGGCCATACGAATAAAGCCCACCGAGAATTGGTTGCTCAACTGCTCGCCCACGGTCCTTACACGCCTGTTGGACAAGTGGTCAATATCGTCAACATCGGTCTTCGAGTTAATCAGCTCGATGAGGTAACGGATGATGGCAATCATGTCCTCCTTGGTCAGCACCCTAACCTCAGGGCTAATCTCCAAACCGAGTTTCTTGTTGATGCAGAAACGACCTACATCGCCCAAGTCGTAGCGTTTGTCGCTGAAAAAGAGCTTGTCGATGACATCCCTTGCGGTTGCTTCATCTGGTGGCTCCGAATTGCGCAGCTGTCGGTAGATGTACACAACAGCCTCCTTCTCGGAGTTGCAGGGGTCTTTCTGCAAAGTGTTATAAATAATCGAGTAATCAACGCCCGAGGGGTTGTCCTTGTGCAACAAAATGGTCTTTGCACCGCTTTCGAGGATATCCTCAATGTGCTCCTCTGCGAGCTCGGTCTCACGGTCGATGATTACATCATTACGCTCGATGGATACCACCTCACCGGTATCCTCATCTACGAAGTCCTCCACCCAAGTCGAAAGAATACGGGCGGCCAATTTGCGACCGATGTTCTTCTTCAAATTGGTGCGGTTTACCTTCACCTCGTCGGCCAGGTCAAAGATTTCCAAAATCTCTTTGTCTGCCTCAAAGCCGATTGCACGCAACAGAGTGGTTACGGGCAACTTCTTCTTACGGTCGATGTAGGCATACATCACGTTGTTGATGTCGGTAGCGAACTCAATCCACGAACCCTTGAAAGGAATAATACGGGCCGAGTAGAGTTTTGTGCCGTTGGTGTGTACGCTCTGACCGAAGAATACACCGGGTGAACGGTGCAACTGCGACACCACTACACGCTCCGCACCATTGATAACGAAGGTGCCTCGGGGAGTCATATAGGGGATGGTGCCGAAGTAAACGTCTTGAATTACTGTGTCGAAATCCTCGTGCTCGGGGTCGGTGCACGAAAGCCTCAGTTTGGCTTTCAGGGGCACGTTGTAGGTCAAACCCATCTCCAAGCACTCGTCAATAGAGTAGCGTGGGGGGTCAACATAGTAGTCAATGAATTCGAGTACGAAGTTATTGCGTGTGTCCGTTATCGGGAAATTCTCTGTGAACACCTTATAAAGACCCTCATTTTTGCGGTTCTCTGCGGTGGTGTCCAACTGGAAAAAGTCTTGAAATGATTTGAGCTGCACCTCCAAGAAGTCGGGATATTCCATCTTGTGCGTGATGGAGGAGAAGCTAATTCTTGTGTTTGCTTTCGAGGACATTTTCTGCAAAATTAATTTGATGGTTTTTGTTAATGTCGCTTTTCGCTCTGAGGTTAGGAAAATACTACTCGGCCCATCGACCGCCTCGTATCTGATTGATATAGGCACACTTAGCCCAACCCAACAAAACCTAACCTTACTTGTTTTCTCGCACCTCTTTTTTAGACGAGAAAAAGGCATAGAGCTTATTTAAGCATAAGCTCTATACCCGATATGTGAGAAGTTAATTGGTTGACTATTTAACCTCAACCTCAGCACCAGCCTCCTCGAGAGCTGCTTTGAGTGCCTCAGCCTCCTCTTTCGATACGCCCTCTTTGATAGCCTTAGGAGCAGCATCTACCAAATCCTTAGCCTCTTTCAGACCAAGACCGGTCGACTCTTTAACTGCTTTTACAACAGGAATCTTGCTCTGACCTGCGCTTACGAGAATAACGTCGAAAGAAGTTTTCTCTGCGGGTGCAGCTGCCTCTGCAGCGGCGGGAGCAGCAACTGCAACTGCTGCAGCAGCGGGCTCAATACCGTACTCCTCTTTGAGGATAGTAGCCAACTCATTTACCTCTTTAACAGTCAAGTTTACCAACTCTTCTGCCAATGCTTTAATATCTGCCATAGTTTTGTTATTTGTTAAATTGTTTTACTTCGTTGTTTGTGTTTTTTTTGGAAAAATTAATTTCTTTCTTCAAGTGCCTTTACGATGCCCGCAATCTTCTGACCAGCGCTACCCTGCAATGCCGATACGACATTCTTGATGGGCGACTGCAACAGAGCAACAATATCGCCGATAAGTTCTTCGCGCGACTTGATGTTTACGAGCATGTCGAGGTTATTATCTCCAACGTATACGCACTCCTGAACATAAGCGGCCTTCAAAATGGGTTTCTCGCAACCTTTGCGGAACTCTTTGATAACCTGTGCAGGAGCTTTGCTACCCTCGGAGAACATAATCGACGAAGTGCCTTTCAGAACCTCGACAAGACCAGCGTCTGCCTTCTCAACAGCCTCCAAGGCTTTGATGAAGAGGGTGTTCTTTACAACAACCAACTTCACGCCTTTCTCGAAGCACTGACGACGCAATTTTGCAGTCTGCTCTGCGTTGAGAGCCTCGATGTCGGTGATGTAGAAGTTAGGATACTGGTTGAGTTGTTCGGTCAGGCCTTCAATTACTTGTTTCTTTTCTTCCCTTGTCATAGCTCAATGTTTTTTACTATTTAAGATCGAGTGATTTGGGGTCAATTTGCAGACCGATACTCATTGTCGTTGAGAGATAGATACTAAGCATGTAAGTACCCTTTGCAGCAGCAGGTTTCAACTTGTGAATCATACCAACGAATGCGTTAGCGTTCTCCACAATCTGCTCGGGAGTAAACGATACTTTACCTACCGAAGAGTGAACAATACCGTACTTGTCAACCTTGAAGTCAATCTTACCGGCCTTCACCTCGGCAACTGCCTTTGCAACATCCATAGTTACGGTGCCGGTTTTGGGGTTAGGCATAAGGCCACGGGGACCCAGAATCCTACCCAATGCACCAACTTTGGCCATCACATTAGGAGTACAGATGATTACATCAACGTCGGTCCAACCGCCCTTGATTTTCTCAACATACTCGTCCAAGCCAACGTAGTCTGCACCTGCCTCTTTGGCCTCGTTCTCCTTGTCGGGAGTACAGAGTACCAACACACGAACGGTCTTACCTGTTCCGTGAGGAAGTGTAACCACGCCACGTACCATCTGGTTGGCCTTACGGGGGTCAACACCAAGACGAACGTCCACATCTACCGAAGCGTTGAATTTGGTGAAAGTAATCTCTTTCAGAAGAGCTGCGGCCTCGCTCAGCTTGTAGAGCTTTCCGGGCTCTACTTTGGCGAGCATTGCTTTTTGATTTTTTGTCAATTTACTCATCTCACTCAAATTACTTTACAGGAAACTCTCCAACAACGGCGATACCCATACTGCGAGCAGTACCGGCTACCATCTTCATAGCAGCCTCGATGGTGAAGCAGTTCATATCGGGCATCTTATCCTTTGCAATAGCCTCTACCTGCTCCCAGGTGATGCTACCAACCTTGGTACGGTTGGGCTCGGCAGAACCAGACTGAATACCTGCAACCTCTTTCAATGCAGCAGCTACGGGTGGCTGTTTAACAACGAAGTCGAACGACTTGTCGTTATATACGGTGATAATCACCGGCAGTACCTTACCGGCCTTCTCCTGAGTCCTTGCGTTGAACTGTTTGCAGAAGTCCATAATGTTGACTCCCTTCGAACCCAACGCAGGGCCTACTGGTGGCGAAGGATTGGCGGCACCACCTTTAATCTGCAATTTAATAAATGCAGCAACCTCTTTTGCCATAGTTTTCCTTGGTTAATTATTCTTTTTCTACTTGCATAAAACTCAACTCCACAGGAGTCTTTCGCCCGAAAAGTTTCACAGAGACTGTCAATTTCTTTCTCTCCTCATCGATTGCCTCGATGGTTGCGGAGAAGCTCGCGAAGGAACCGTCCGTAACTTTTACGGTCTCTCCAACGAAGAAAGGAATCTCATTCTCTTCCTCACCCATACTCATTTCGTCAACCCTGCCGAGAATGCGGGCAACCTCCTGAGGACGCACAGGCGTCGCAATCAGTCGCTTGCTCTCCTCTACCGAGTCGCCGAGGAAGCCGAGTACGTTTGGTGTGTTGCGAAGAACATAAGGCACTTCATCAATCATAGCCGCCTCTACCAACACATAGCCGGGATACGATACCCTCTCTTTGCTCACCTTCTTACCGTTGCGAATCGAATAGACCTTCTCGGTAGGAATGAGAACTTGTGCTACAAGGTGCTCCAAGCCCAAGTTGCGTATCTCCATTTCGATATACTCCTTGACCTTTTTCTCCTTGCCGCCGATGGCACGTAACACATACCACTGTTTTTCAGCCGTTCCGCTCATAATCTCTCTCTACTTTTTAATTAAGTCCGAAATCAATTAGTGAACATTAGTGAGCCAAAATACTGTAGATGGCCTTCATGATGGACTCAAAGGTTACGTCCATTGCAAGAACCACAGCAGCAATGACCAGGGAAGCAACCATTACGGTCACGGCCAAGCTTTGCAATTCTTTCATTGGAGTCCACGACACTTTGTGAACCAGCTCTTCATAAGAAGCCTTTACGTACTTAACGAGTTTCATAAGTTTTGTTATGCTTTTTTCTTTACTTTCTTTTCACTCAACAAGTCCGGCAATCTTTTTTCAAAGCCACCGGACTCCTTGCACGAGAGGAGAGAATCGAACTCCCACCAACGGTTTTGGAGACCGCTATTCTACCATTAAACTACTCTCGTAAAGTGGGGCGAATGTTCCTCTCGACATTCTCACGGCAAGCCTCACACCCGCCCCTATGTTTGAGTTTTACCTAGAAATTCTCAACGAATTACTCGATAACCTCTTTGATCTGACCCGAACCTACGGTGCGACCACCCTCACGGATAGCGAAACGAAGACCTGCATTCAATGCAACGGGGTAGATAAGAGTAACCTCGATCTCAACGTGGTCACCAGGCATTACCATCTCGATACCATCGGGAAGTTTAACCTCACCGGTAATATCCATGGTACGGAGGTAGAACTGAGGACGATAGTGGTTGCGGAAAGGAGTGTGACGACCACCCTCTTCTTTCTTCAAGATATAAACCTCACCACGGAATTTGGTGTGGGGGGTGATGCTCTTGGGTTTAGCTACAACCATACCACGTTTAACCTCTTTCTTGTCGATACCACGCATCAGCAGACCTACGTTGTCACCAGCCTCACCCTCATCGAGGAGTTTGCGGAACATCTCAACGCCGGTACAAACCGAAGTACGAATCTTCTCGTCCAAACCGATAATCTCAACGGGATCACCAACGTGGATGATACCAGTCTCGATACGGCCGGTAACTACGGTACCACGACCGGTAATCGAGAATACGTCCTCAACAGGCATCAAGAAGGGCTTGTCGCTCTCACGGGGAGGCAGAGGAATGTACTCGTCAACTGCGGTCATAAGCTCCATAACTTTCTCCTCCCACTCGGGCTCGCCGTTCAAAGCACCCAGAGCAGAACCACGGATAACGGGAGCGTTGTCGCCGTCGAAACCGTTTGCGCTCAAAACGTCACGGATCTCCATCTCAACGAGGTCAAGCATCTCAGCATCGTCAACCATATCGCATTTGTTCATGAAAACAACGATACGGGGAACGTTTACCTGGCGAGCCAAGAGAACGTGCTCACGAGTCTGGGGCATAGGACCATCGGTCGAAGCTACTACGAGGATAGCACCAGCCATCTGAGCAGCACCAGTTACCATGTTCTTTACATAGTCGGCGTGACCGGGGCAGTCAACGTGTGCGTAGTGACGGCTTGCAGTCTGATACTCGATGTGAGCAGTGTTGATGGTGATACCACGCTCTTTCTCCTCGGGAGCGTTGTCAATCGAGTCGAACGAACGCAACTCCGAAAGACCATTCTTTGCCAATACGGTAGTAATAGCAGCGGTAAGAGTAGTTTTACCGTGGTCAACGTGGCCGATAGTACCCACGTTTACGTGAGGTTTAGACCTGTCAAATTTTTCTTTTGCCATAACTTTGTAGTTGTTATTAGTGAATTATAATTGTTGTTTGTTCTGTTTTCGTCTTTGAGCGGAAGACGAGGCTCAAACTCGCGACCCTCAGCTTGGAAGGCTGATGCTCTATCAACTGAGCTACTTCCGCAAACATCTCCGCCACCTTAACCCCCTGCACTGCACCACATTAGCACCGTACCGAAGCGATGACCGAGAACCACAAAAGAACAATCCACCCTCTGGTGAATTGAACTTTTGAAAAAAGTGGGAGAGGATGGATTCGAACCACCGAAGGCGTTGCCAACAGATTTACAGTCTGCCCCATTTGGCCACTCTGGAACTCTCCCAATATGTCTGTCAAGCGATTTGCTTGCCCTTTGAGCCGATGGAGGGATTCGAACCCCCGACCAGCTGATTACAAATCAGCTGCTCTGGCCAACTGAGCTACATCGGCATCAACTCCTATCCCTCATTTGGGGTTGCAAATATATGCCAATTTTTTTATTCCGCAAAATCGGGCGACATTTTTTTCAAAAATTCTCCGTCAGACTTATTCAGAACGCTCGATTTTGGCGCATCCGCATTTCTAACGAGCCCAAAATCGGGGCAAAAATACAACTCTTTTCGTTATAAAAAAATTATTGGCACAGTTTTTTTATCCCAACCCCCTAATTTTGTGTTCCGTTGCCCACAAGCACCTCCCCGCCAACACCTCGGCACACCCTTGTAAACAGCCTTCTCACACACACATATATAAATATATAATATCTCTTTCCGGTCAAAACATAACAAAAACCGACTATTCACCCCACCCCGCTTTGCAATTTCCCCAAAGATGCCTACCTTTACGGAACGAAACGGTGAACTTTAACAACAAAACAAACAATACACTTTTTCAGAATGGACACTAACCTTATTTCACAGAAGTTCGAAGAACTCTTTGGCGAGGGCGCAATTCTCTTCTCTTCGCCCGGCCGTATCAATCTCATTGGCGAACACACCGACTACAACGGTGGTTTTGTATTCCCCGGCGCAGTTGACAAAGGCATTGTTGCTGCCATCAAACCCAACGGCACCGACCACGTCAGGGCCTATGCGCTCGACCTGGGCGAGAGTTGCGAGTTTGGTCTTAACGAGGAGGATAAGCCCGCCGAGCAGTGGGCCTGCTATCTCTTTGGCGTGTGCCGTGAGGTGCAGAAGAGGGGATACACCATTGGCGGTTTCGACGCCGTATTCAGTGGCGACGTTCCTCTGGGTGCAGGTATGAGTTCGTCGGCAGCGTTGGAGAGCACCTTTGCCTTTGCGCTCAACGACCTGTGGAGCCTCGGCATCGACAGCTTCACTTTGGCCCGCATCGGCCAGTCCACCGAGCACAACTATTGCGGTGTAAACTGTGGCATTATGGACCAATTCGCATCCGTCCACGGCAAGGCCGGCCACCTTATGAGGCTCGACTGCCGCTCGATGGAGTTTGAATACTTCCCCTTTGACCCCACCGCCCACGGCTACCGCTTGGTGCTCGTCAACTCGTGCGTAAAACACGAACTCGTAGGCTCGCCCTACAACGACCGCCGTGCTTCGTGCGAGAGGGTGGCTGCCGTGCTTGGTCAGGAGTTCCTGCGTGGAGCGACTATGGAGCAGTTGGAGGCCATCAAGGAGCAGATTTCGGAGGAGGACTACCTGCGTGCCCGCTATGTTATTGGCGAGGAGCAGAGGGTACTCGATGTGTGTGCTGCCTTGGAGAAGGGCGACCTCGAAACGGTGGGTGCAAAGATGTACGAGACCCACTGGGGTATGTCGCACGACTACGAGGTTAGTTGCGAGGAGCTGGACTACTTGGCCGAGATTGCCAAGGAGTGTGGCGTGAGTGGTTCGAGGATTATGGGCGGCGGCTTTGGTGGCTGCACCATCAACCTCGTGAAGGAGGAACTTTATGAGAACTTCATCGCCACCGCCACAGAGAAGTTCGCTGCACGCTATGGCCACGAGCCCAAAATCATTCCCGTTGTCATCAGCGATGGCGCACGCCGCTTGTAGTTGACACGGCTTTCAAACAATAAAACCACCGCCCCGATATTCTTCCGACTGTCGGGGCGGTTGCCATTGGGCCACGGTCTATGGACGGGAGGGCGTAGGGGTACGTTCTATCCGTGGAAACGACGAGTGGGGCGAGAGTGGTAGGACGACAGCACGATGCCGATGCCCACAAATATCAGCACCGCAAAGCACACCGTGGGCAGGCGCAGGGTGTCGAGGCGCAGAATGGAGGACAAGACGATGGCCGCCACGGGTTGGATATAACTGAAAATGCTCGTGCGGAAGGGCTCAATGTGGTGCAGCGCATAGTTGTAGAGCGCATTGGGCAGGTAGGTGAGCAGGCACAGCACAATCACCAAGCTCACCGTGGCTCGGTGGTCCCACGCACTAAAATCGTGGTGGAGTGCGGCCGAGATACCAAAGGGAAGCGTTATCAGGGACGAAAGGCCATAGACCCACAGCAACACCGTGGGGACATTATATTTCAGCAACATCCCTTTCAGAAACACCGTATAGAGGGCCGTGGCAACCACCGCACACACCACCAGCAAATTGCCGGCCATTGTTGCCCCCGCAT
Organism: Tidjanibacter sp.; assembly: GCA_045614965.1. Lineage (GTDB taxonomy): Bacteria > Bacteroidota > Bacteroidia > Bacteroidales > Rikenellaceae > Tidjanibacter. The sequence continues at coordinate 64,800 of JAZLDY010000037.1, read as the reverse complement.
CCGAAGAGTGGTGTCCCGTGAGGATAACCGCCACTGCACCCGACAAGCCAATAAGCAAACCCACAACACGCTTGGGTGTCAATCGGTCCACACCCTTAACCACCGAGAGTACCAGCACCACAAGGGGTCCTATGGCATTGATGATTGAGCCGTCAACGGGGGAGGTCTTGGATATGCCAAACATCAGGGAGCCTTTGTGGATAACGCCCAAAAGCAGGGCCGCCCCAACAAGGGTGGGTATGTCCCGTCGCTCCACCCTACTGACGTGGCCACCAATGGCGGGGATACAGGCAAAGACCAAGGTGGCCAGCAATGCCGCAGCGAGCAACACAATAGGCGGTAGATAGTGTGGCATCAGGATATGGTATAGCGGATAGTCGGTGGCCCACAGCAGGTTGCACACCACAAGTGCAACGTAGGGCAGAAAGTTGGCCGAGCGAGGGCGGCCGAGTGGGTGGAATTGTGAAGCCATAGGTCTAAACGGTTTGGTGGAATCAACACCGGTGAGTGTGTCTTGCTGCAAGGTGTTGAGCATTGACAACAAACACCACAGCGGGGGTGCAACATTCGTGCCCCTTTGCAAAAGCCCACAACGAGATTAGCCACTCACAGAGCAAGAACGCCTCCACCCGAAGGACGTTCCTTTTCTCATTTTGGAGTGCAATGAAGCCCTGATGTTTAATGCTCCACCCTGAAATAATCGAGCAGAGCCTTGTAGTTGTCTTGTGCCGAGAGGCAAGTATCACGCAGATACTCCTTGATGTGGGGCCATTGTTGCAGGCCTCGGTAGTAGAACATTTTAAGGTCATCGGTTATGATAAACGGCACAATGCCATTTGCCAGACACTCCTTGAACATAATGAGCCTACCCACACGACCATTGCCATCTTGGAATGGGTGAATAACCTCGAAGCGTTGATGAAGGTCGAGAATATCATCAAAGGACTTCTTTTTTATGGCATTATACTCGGCAAGCAGAGCCCTCATCTCTCGCTTTACATCTTCGGGTGCCGTTGTGTCGTTACCTCCCACCTCATTGGGCAATCGCTTGTAGTCGCCCACCGCAAACCAATCTCGGCGACTATCCGAAGTGCCCGCTTTGAGCACTGCGTGCAGCTCTTTAATGAGGCTCTCGGTCAGTCGCTCATCTGCTCGGTCAATGATGATGTCGATACAACGAAAGTGGCTGGTGGTTTCGATAATATCATCCACACGCACACTCTCGCCCTCGATGCCAATTGTGTTGGTTTCAAATATATAGCGAGTCTGGTCGTGTGTCAGGCGGCTACCCTCAATATGGTTGGAGTTGTAGGTGAGGTCAATTTGTGTGCGGTGGTAAATACCACCTTTGAGCCTGGCATCTTTCTGCTCACGCAACACCGCAAGCAGTGGCATAACCTTACTCACTCGCCTTTTGCGCTGTGGCAGCTCGGCTGTGGCAGGAATACTCCAAGTCTTGCCAATGAGCACCACGCCCTCAATCTTACCCTGCGCACAATAGTTTCGTGCTGTGCGCTCCGAAATGCCAAACTTCTCGGCAAACTCCACTACTGAAATATACTCCATATCCTCTCCTTATCGGCAAGTTTTCGTTGCAAATTCTCCGCAAATATAGGCATTTCTTGCCGATAACGGCAAATTATTTCTGTTTTTATCAAAAATTTACCAAACAAAGCGAAAGCCACGACTAGATTGGCTACTCGCAGAGCAAGAACGCCCCATAGGTTAGGGGGTCAAAGACCGGAGGGGTACGGGTGTCAAAGGCCAATGGCGAACAACCCCAAGCCTCATCGGACGAATAGATTACCTCGCTACGAGCCACACAAGGTGGCCCGTCACTCGGTGATCGTAGGATGTGGGGTGGATGGAAAACAAAGCAAAAGCCTTTACTTGCAAAGCAAGGGGTTTTTGTGTTACAAGGCCCAACTTCGTGCTTGCACGAGTGGGCGACTAGATTACCTCGCTACGACCCACACAAGGTGGCTCTCTGCTCGGTGATCGTAGGATGTGGGGTGGATGGAAAACAAAGCAAAAGCCACGACTAGATTGGCTACTCGCAGACAAAGTCTGCTCGCTTGCGCCTTTCTAGGTGGCCCCTTTGCAAGATTACAAAGTTGAAACAATGCCAGCTCGCAAAACGAGCCCCTTTGTTGTTTTCGGGAGGTTTTACCACACACGTTTGGCACACCTCCCGAAAACAACAAAGCCTTCGGTCAAAAGACCAAAGGCTTTGTTTCAACTTTGTCGGGGTGACTAGATTCGAACTAGCGACACCACGCCCCCCAGACGTGTACTCTAACCGGGCTGAGCTACACCCCGAACTTGTTTCGAAAACGGCTACTGGGGAATTACTCTCCGTTTTCGGACTGCAAAGATAAAGACTATTTTCAAAAAACAAAATCATTTTCGAAAAAAAAGCATTTTTTTGCAGCAAGATTGAATTTCTCCCTCTTATTTACACTCCTCCACACACCTCTTCTGACGACCAATAATCCCCCACCCCAAAAAAAAATTCTCCTCAAACCACCCTCTATCCCCCAACAAAAACCCCACCAACCGAGAGGCAGGTGGGGCTAGACAAAAAGACTGCCACGAGTTAGTGGCTCGTATGTGGGTGCGATATTATAATTGCGATTTTAATACCAATCCTCTAACTCTGAGGTGTATTTTGCATTTTCAATACTTGCAAACGAAACATACTTTTGTTTTCTTACAAATGGATAGAATTTTCTATTATGGACTTCGTGTTTTATGACATTGGGCATTGTGATTTCTTCGCTTAATTTGAAAACTTCTCGTACATCTTTCTCGTTGTAGTATTTTTCATACTTTTCAAAGAAATCTTCTGGAAGTCCTAATGTTTTATCTCTCAAATTTACATCATTTTTTGGATATCCTTTTTCTACTCTAAACAAAGAACTTATAGCTTTATTGTGGTAGAATGCCAAGTATTCTGCATTCTTGAAGAATCTGTTGTTTTGGCAAATGTAAAATTTATACTTCTTCGCAATCTCTTCTCCAAAGGCTCCACCAACAATAATGACACGATTGGCTGCCTTGTCTATTAATTTGTAGTTCTCCAACAATAGTTTAAACTGATTAATTAGATATTTTTCTACTTCACCAATGATTCCGTCATATTCTTTAAGATAATCATTCATTATTCCATCCAACTCTGTCCAGGTAAAATATGGAATACCTTGTAGCAAACCCACATTATGAGTATTGTCTGGAATAAAGTAAACTAATTGACGACTGCTTTGGCTTTTGGCTTTTTTATACCTTTCTAGCTGCCAGTCATTAATATTACCATTGATTTTGCTCTCAATTTGTATCTCAAATGAGAAATTACAGCTGATAATACCGTCAACAATCCCCGCCTTATTGTTTTCTTGGGTGCTTACAGCAATATCATTGTCTGGTATCTCAATACCTTTGCTTCCAAAAACATAACGAATTATATTCTCTCCACCAATCCTAATGATGTGTAAAAAGGCTGATGTGATTCTATTTTCGGCATTATTATACTCTCCAAAGATGGATTTATCTTGAATTTTCGCCATGGTAATTTAGTTTCAGTAATGTATGTGTTAACTTATGGTGTATACATCTACTCTCTTATACATCTTACTGATTCGGCAAAACCTTTGTACTGCAAATTGTCAATCAACACACGCGATGCGCTAAAATATTGGTCATATGTGTCATTTTTGGAGAAATTTGAGTATGTATTAACATAATAGAACCCACAATTCCCGTATTCATCAATACTACTATCATAATCGTCTGTGCCACAAAATGTTCCAGTCTCCCAATCCAGACGTCCAGCAAAAGGATACCACAATTCTCCATCCCAGCGACCTCCTGTTCGGGAAGAATCGTAGACATAGGCTGATGAGCTTGTTACGGGGTATGAAACTTTGTAACCAACAGGACATGGATCGTATATTGTCTTCGTATTATATTTGTAACCCCATAAGTATTCGCTTTTGTTGGAATACTGCCAGTTATAAAAATTACCGCCAACCAATTGAGTTGGATGTTCAAGAGTATAACTTATGCTTCCTGTTGTTTTCTCCGTATCAACAACAATAGAATTATTTCTTAATGGGTCTTTGCGCCCCCATTGATAATAAAGACCATAAGTATCTTCTCCATCTTGATAATTAGCAGATGTTGCCCCGAGATTCCTGTCAATAGTTAAGTATCCGTCGTGATTGGGGTAATCTTGGGGTTTGTCTGTTGCCCAAATGTGCCAACTCCAAATAATATTATCAGCACTATCCTTTGCTGCGATAAGCGCATTACCTTCATTAGAAGATGCTGTAAAGTGTATAAATCCATCTTCAATGTATAAGCCACTTACAACATTGTTGTCGTCCCATACAACTTCCGCCTTATAAGGCGTTATTGATGCGGAATTGGTATGGAAATTAGCATCTGCGATTATTCCCTTGCCACCATTTCCGATGACACAACCATTAAACATATAGTTTCCGGCGGATTCGACAATATAGCAATTTGCAGTGCTTTCTTCACTTAAATTCATATAATTATCAGGTTGAGTGATAATATCTTCGTCATCGCCGACATTTGAATTTGGTGCAAGGGGAATGGTAATCACAGTGCCATCGGCAAGGGTGAAGTATGCATTTTCCTCGTCCCAGGTGACGCTTTGGAAAAATGAGTTGCCATCAACGCCATCTTCGCCCTTTTCGCCTTGTGCTCCGGTGTCGCCTTTATCACCTTTTTCGCCTTGTGCTCCGGTGTCGCCTTTATCGCCTTTTTCTCCTTGCGCACCGGTATCGCCTTTATCGCCTTTTTCTCCTTGCGCACCGGTATCGCCTTTATCGCCTTTTTCTCCTTGCGCACCGGTATCGCCTTTATCGCCTTTTTCTCCTTGCGCACCAGTGTCGCCTTTGTCACCTTTTTCGCCGTGCTTAATGGTGATGGTAGAGTCGTCTGAGAATGTCAGTTGATAGCCATCTGCGGTAGGAGTGATGGAAACAATGGAGAGATTGTTGGCAAGCGCATTGAGGAGAGTTTGCTGTGCGTCAATCTGATCCTGCATCTTTTCCTGCTCCTCTTCAAGCTCGTCGATTGCATCCCAAATACGGCTGTCGTCAAACTGGGCGCAGCCCATAAATAGCATCGTTGCAGATGCCACTAACAAGAGCAAAGTTTTTTTCATAGTAGTAAGATTTTATTTGTTAAACTTTTTGTTGTTCTAAATCTTACTATCCGCACCTCGATAGTGGTATGTGATTTATAACCAAAAAGAAAGCGTGGTGCTGAAAACTTATTTCAACGATGAGGTTCTGGAATACCTTTGGGATAAAATAAGCAACAGCCCCACGCTTATATCCCTTTACAGGATACAGCGCAGGAAGATGTTCGCCTATTCTCTCCCTTATGAATTTTCCAGATTCCATCGTGAGAATAAACTTACACTTTCCGCGTAAATGTCAATATGTTGCTACAAAGGTAGAAACAAATTTGAGAAATCAACACGGATAGTCATCTTTTTGCTGTTGCTTTTTAATGAATTGCGCTACAAAATTCCGCCAAACTCCCCACAAAATCAAGATTGAAACAAAACTTTGTTCTTTGCAGATTGGGGCGAAGTGTGGTGGTTGTGAGGGGTGATTTGAGAAATTTTGAATTTTGGCAAATTCGAGTAAGCGAGAACAAAGAGTGCTTGTAGGCTTTGTCGAGCGGGAGAATTTTAGGAAAAACTTTTGTTTTTTCAATTTTATGCGTATCTTTGCGGGCCGAAAGATGTAAATCTTTTGTGTGCGACCTATTGGAGAGATGCCGGAGTGGTCGATCGGGGCGGTCTCGAAAACCGTTATACCTTCGGGTATCCAGGGTTCGAATCCCTGTCTCTCCGCCACGAAGAAAATTTTGTATCAGCGACAACTTTTGAGGTTGTCGCTTTTTTTATGTATGCCTACCAGGGAGCTTGCTCCTATGGGCAGGCATACATAAAAAAGGCATCCTTTAAAGGATGTTGATGCAAAATTTTCTTTGAGCATTAAGGAGTACAGGGGATCACGGAGCGCAGCGACGTAATCGCTCACAACCACCAACGGTTGCGCCCTCTTTGGTTACCAACAGCAACAAAACAAGGCCCGAAGGGTAAGATATATGAAAATTATTTGTACTTTTGTTTACTAAACAAACTTTTGCGCAAATGAAAAAGAGCATCAAACTCCTTCTGCCACTCCTTTTGGTGGCTGTTTTCGTGGGTTGCGGTCCACGAGTAATTCCCGTACAGAGGCCAAACAACAACACCGGCACCACGCCCACACCCGACACCGAGCAGGGCGGGGGTGATGTGGAAGATTCGTATGATGGTAAGCACGTTGTCATACTCTCTATGGATGCTTTCCGCCACGACCTCGCCTCGATGTACGACACCCCCACACTCGACTCCATTGCCAGCGTGGGTGTCTATTCGGAGATTATGCCCTGCTTCCCCAGCAACACATTCCCCAACCACTACTCGATGGCCACCGGCCTACATCCCGACCACCACGGCATTGTAAACAATAGTTTCTACGACGAAACGATGTACAAAAACTACTCCATCTCCGATGCCGAGGCTCGTGAAAATGCCGACTTCTACAAGGGCGAGCCCATCTGGAACACCGTGGAGCGTCAGGGCCTCAAAGCCCACGTCTATGGTTGGGTGGGCGTTGATGCCTATGTGAATGGTCGCAAGCCCACCGTGGCCGTGTCCTACGATTCCCGTCGCACACGCAGGCAGTTGGCTGACCTTGTGTTGGGTGCGCTCTGCAAGGAGAATGTGGAGGATATCCCCAACCTTGTGATGTGGTACTTCGACGAGCCCGATGCCATCGAGCACACATACAGCCCCACATCCACACAAACGAAGGATATTGTGGAAGAGATTGACGATGTGTTGGCCTATTTTATGCGTGAGGTGCGCAAGTCGCCCGTCTATGAGCACATCAACTTCATCTTCACCGCCGACCACGGAATGACCGAGTTGGACCCCAACAAGTACTACAACATCGAGCCCCTCATCAGGGAGTTTGGCGACTTCTATTGGTACAACTCCAACCCCGTAACCATCAAGCCCAAGAACGCTGCCAACATCCAAAAGACCTATAACGCCCTCAAAGCCAAGGAGACCGAGGGCCACTATCGTGTGTGGTTGCGTGAGGATATGCCCGAGGAGTTCCACTATGGCACCTACACCACCCGCATCTACCCCATCGTTCTGTTGGCCGAGACGGGCTGGAAGGTGGCCTACGACAAGACCGACGGCAGCAGCAGACCCAAAGCCAAGGCCTCTTCTCACGGCTTCAACCCCTATGACAAGGATATGCATATGGTGTTCTATGGTTGTGGCCCTGCCTTCAAGAGGGGCTACACCCACAACAAGGTGTTCCAAAACCTCAACGACCACCTCATCATCACCCACATCCTCGGCATCGATGCTGCCAACAACAACGACTGTGTGTGGGAGGACATCGAAGGGCTTTTTGCCAAATAGCACCTACACCAAGACGAACAAATTGAGATGACACCCTCCACGCCTCCACGCATATCGTTGGTGATTGCCACCTTTAATGGGGCCACCCGCATAGGCACCACGCTCCACTCGCTGCTCTCCCAGAGCCTGCCGAGCGAAGTGTGGGAGGCCGTTGTGGTCAACAACAACTCCACCGACACAACGAGCGAGGTTGTAGAAGAGTTCGCTGCGGCCCACCCCGAGGTGGCCATTGTACTCACCGAGGAGCCTAAACAGGGACTTTCTCACGCACGCAATAAGGGTATCGAGGTGGCCCAAGGGGAGATTGTTGTCATCATTGACGACGACGAGATTGCCTCGCCCCAGCTGCTGGCCGACTACCTCCACTTCTTCGACACCCACCCCGAGGCGATGGGTGCAGGAGGACGCATAGTGCCACTCTATGCCGACGGTCGCCCCAAATGGATGAGCACACTCACAGAACGCCCCATTGCCGGCACGCTCGACTTGGGCGATAGGGTTATTCCGTTCCCCGAGGGAAAATACTTTGGGGGCGGAAATATGGCCCTGCGACGCTCGACCATTGAGAGATATGGGGCCTTCAACCCCGCACTCGGTCGCAGGGGCACAACACTGCTTGGTGGCGAGGAGAAGGAGCTTTATGCACGCCTGCACGATGCAGGAGAGAAGATTTTTTATATCCCCACCGCCTACATCCAACACATCATTCCCGAGGCAAAACTCACTCGTGATTATTTCGAGCGAGTGTGCTTCCGCATTGGCCAAAGCGAGCGCATACGCACCAAGGCCACGGGGGGCTATGCTGTCCGCTGGGCGAGTGAGATTGTAAAGTGGGGGGCAACCATCGTGTTGGGCACCTACCACATCCTTACGCTCCACCCCACAAGGGCCAAATACCTGTGGATTATGCGCCGCCAAATATCCCGTGGACTTGCCACAGAGCCACCCAAACAAGCCTAAAAAACAGCAAAACGAAATAGTTGGCATAAAAACCTATTGGACAAATATTTACACCACAACATATTACCTTAAACCATACCTTAAAAAAGTTTACTGCGATGGCAAACCAACGACTCGAAGAACTCTTCCGCACAACACTCACACCACAAACGGCCGACCTCGTCAGAAGGTATGCCGAGATGGACGAAGAGGGCTTTGTGGTAAAATATCAAATCATCAACGAAGAGGTTATCTCGGCCCTGAAAAAAGCCGCCGACAACCTCTCCGACGAACTTCTCTATGGGGAGCAGTTGAGCGAGTATTGGGAGCGCAAAAGCCCCTGTGAGGAGTGTGAGTTGGCTGGGGAGTGCACTATGACCTGCCGTCGCAAACACGCCTTCGACAAGGAGGTCTATGGCGGATTGCTGTGTGGCCTTCTTCCGTGTAGTTATCTGGCCTACGACAATGAGCAGGGCGAGAAAAATAAGGTATATTTTAAGGTAAAACTCGACGAACAAGACACCCTCACTTTCTACCGTCCCGTGGAGGCCACACCCGAGGGTGTGAAATTTGTGGGAAACAACGTGGTTGTGATTGACGGCAGGGGTGTTGTGCTTCGTCCGTGGAGTATGGCACTCTATCGCTTTTTTGTACGCCACCCGGAGGGAGTGGCTCTGTCGGCCGTCTATACCGAGGGGCGCAGGGAGTTTGTGAAGATTTACGAGTCGGTGGTGCGCTCCGAGGTAAAGAGTGCCCGACTGAAAGCCCTACTGAAAAATGGCGACGGCATACAGCGCACCCTCAACAACAAACTCTCGGAACTCAACGTGGAACTGAGGGGTCAAGGAGTGTCGGCCGATTTTATGGTAACCTCCGAGGGCCCTCGCACCTACCATCAGATTTATCGCATCACACACCTCAACAAGGCCGAAAAATAAGGTTTGTTTTAAGGTAATACAAAAGGTCGGAACAGAGTGAATTACACCGAGTTCCGACCTTTTTGTGTGTTTGCCTATAATTTACCTCCTGCGGCCCACGCTCTTGGCCCTGAACGCACGTTTTGTGTAGAAGTGTTCGGGCTCTTCGGGGGCCTGCTCAATGGGCCAATACACCCCCTTGCTGTCGTAGGAGCCAAGCAGGGTGAAGTCGAGTTGTTTGAGCCTCAAATCGGCACCTTTTACCTTGATGCGCACCCTATCGCCAAGCACAAACTTACGCCCCGTGCGGCTACCAATGGCGGCATACTCCTCCTCGTCGAAGTAGAAAAACTCCTGCCCCAAATCACGCAGCGAGGCCATACCCTCGATGTGGGTGTCGTTTAGTTCCACAAAGATACCCCAATCGGTAACGCCACTGATGGAGCCCTCAAACTCCTCGCCGATGCGCTCGGTCATAAACTCCACCATCTTGTATTTCACGCTTGCCCTCTCGGCCTCGGCTGCCCTCACCTCCATATCGCTGGAATGTTCACAGAGTTCATCCACGGCCTCTTTGTCCACCGAGTTGCCACCGTCGAGGTAGTGTGCCAGCAGGCGGTGTACCATCATATCGGGATAGCGACGGATGGGCGAAGTGAAGTGGGAGTAGAATGGGAATGCAAGTCCGTAGTGGCCGAGGTTTTCGGTGCTGTAATATGCCTTCTGCATAGTGCGCACCGCCAAAATAGAGACCACATTCTCCTCGCTCTTACCCTTGATTTGCCCCATTAGGGCGTTGAGTTGTTGAGCCACGGCCTTGCCCCTGCGGGCATCGAAGTAGTAGCCAAATTTGAGGATGAAGTTGGCAAAGCGGTCGAGTTTTTCGGGGTCGGGTTTTTCGTGGACACGATAGACAAAGGTCTTGGCCTCGCCCTTCTTGTTCTTCTTCTCACCCACAAACGAAGCCACGGTGCGGTTGGCCAGCAACATAAACTCCTCGATTAGTTGGTTGGCCTCCTTGTGCACTTTGAAATAGACCCCGAGGGGCTTACCCTGTTCGTCGAGGTGGAATTTGGCCTCCTCTCGCTCAAAAGCAATGGAGCCGTTGGCAAACCTCTCGGAGCGCAGGATGCGTGCCAAGGCGTTGAGTTGGAGTATCTCGGCCTTGAAATCTCCCTCGGCACCCTCGATAATCTCCTGTGCCTGCTCATAGGTAAATCGGCGATTGGAACGTATGACCGTGCGGCCTATCCAATGGCGCAACACACGGGCATTGTCGTCCATCTCAAAGACCACCGAGAAGCATAGTTTTTCCTCGTCGGGTCGCAGCGAGCACAGACCATTGGAGAGCCTTTCGGGCAGCATAGGAATTGTGCGGTCCACCAGATAGACGCTCGTGGCCCTCTCCCTTGCCTCCTGCTCCACCAGCGAACCCTCGGTAACGTAGTGGGTAACGTCGGCAATGTGCACACCCACCTCATAGCGTCCCTCGCCCAGAGCCCTAAACGAGAGTGCATCGTCGAAGTCTTTGGCATCGGCAGGGTCGATGGTGAAGGTTGTAACCTCACGCATATCTCGCCTACGGGCAATCTCCTCGCCCGTAATCTTGTCGCTGATTTTTTCGGCAGCCTCGTTGACCTCCTCGGGGAAGTGATATGGAAGGTTGAACTCGGCAAGGATGGCGTGCATCTCGGCATTATTGTCGCCCTCCTGTCCGAGAACATCCACAATTCTACCCGTGGGGCACTTGCTCTCGGGGTCCCAATGGGAGATGCGGACAACCACTTTATCTCCATCGTGGAGCTTATCCACCCCCTTGTCGATGAAGATATCGACCGGCATATTCTTGCTTGTAGTGCGCACAAATGCGTGTGAGCGTGTTTTTTCGACCGTGCCGACAAACACCCTGTCGGCCCTCTCCACAACCTCCACAATTTGCCCCTCGGGGTCGCCGGAGGAGCGACGACGTGTGATGGCAACCCTCACAGTGTCGCCATCGAGTGCACGAGCAGTGTTGCGCTTATCGACGTAGATATCCTTGTCGGCACCCTCCACAACCACATAGGCACTGCCCGAAGAGAGCATCTGCACTGTGCCCACAACCGTAGGGAGAGCCCTTGCAGCCAAACGGAAAGTGGCCGAGGCAGTCTGCTCAACCACCCCCTGCTCAACCATTTGCAAAACGATTTCTTTGGTTTGATAACGCCCCTCTCGGTCTGCTCCGCCACTTTGTGCCGCAAGGGTTTTGAGTGCAAACTTACGGCTGGGGAAGGAGCGAAAGAGTTGCATAATGACGGCCGCACGATCCTTTCGTGGCGACCTTGCAGCACCCTTTGTGCTGCGTTTTTTGTCCTCCTTTGACATCTTTTTCCTTTTATAATCCTCGGCAAAGGTACTAAAAAGGGGCCAAACCACTCCGCACCCACACCAAAATTAACGTAATGGTAAATTGTTGGCGAGGTTTTTTGTGTGGAAAAGATGACACACTTTTGAGAAAAAACACTATTTTTGTCTAATCAACACAACCTCAACAGGAGAATAATTTATAAAAATACAAATAGGAAAATGACACTTATCAAATCCATTTCAGGCATTCGTGGCACCATTGGTGGTGCTATGGGCGACAACCTCACCCCCATCGACATCGTCAAGTTTGTAACCGCCTATGTACGCCTCATTGGCGAACAAAACCCCAACCAAAGGCTCAAAGTGGTTGTTGGACGTGATGCAAGGCTCTCGGGCGAGATGGTGGAGAATATCGTTGTGGGCACCCTGCTCGGCTGCGGTGTGGATGTGGTGGCCCTCGGCCTCTGCACCACTCCCGGTACGGAGTTGGCAGTAACCAGCCGCAAGGCACACGGCGGTATCATCCTCACCGCATCGCACAATCCCAAGCAGTGGAACGCACTCAAACTGCTCGGCTCGGCAGGCGAATTTCTCTCCGATGCCGAGGGCAAAAAGGTGCTTGCCTATGCTGAGGACACCTCGTGGCAATTCCCCGAAATCGACCACATCGGCCACGTTGTGGAGCGTGTAGATTTCAACCGTGAACACATCGAGAGCGTGTTGGCTCTCCCCGCTGTGGATGTGGAGGCCATCAGGGCAAAACGCTTCAAGGTGGTTGTTGACGCTGTAAACTCGGTGGGTGGCACCGTCATCCCCGACCTGCTCGAAGAACTCGGAGCAGAGGTCATCAGGCTCAACTGCGAGCCCACGGGTAACTTTGCCCACAACCCCGAGCCCATCCCTGCCAACCTCACCGAGATTTGCAGTGTGGTGGCAAAGGAGAGGGCCGACTTGGGCGTGGTTGTTGACCCCGACGTTGACCGCCTTGCGCTGGTGTGTGAGGATGGCGAGATGTTTGGCGAGGAATATACCCTGGTGGCTTGTGCCGACTATATCCTCTCGAAGGTGGGCGGTGGCAACACCGTGTCGAACCTCTCTTCGAGTCGTGCACTGAGGGATGTTACCGAGCGACACGGAGGCTCCTATGCAGCAGCCGCAGTGGGCGAGGTAAACGTGGTGGCCAAGATGAAAGAGGTAGGCGCAGTTATCGGCGGAGAGGGTAACGGTGGCGTTATCTATCCCGAATCGCACTACGGACGTGATGCCCTTGTGGGCGTTGCACTCTTCCTCTCGCTGTTGGCACACAAAGGGTGCCGTATGAGCGAGTTGAAGGCCACCTATCCACAATACCACATCTCCAAAAACAAGATTCAACTCACACCCGATATTGACGTGGACAAGGTGTTGGCCATTATGCTCAACCGCTATACCGACTACAATGTTACCGACATCGACGGTGTGAAGATTGACTTCCCCACCGAGTGGGTACACCTGCGCAAGAGCAACACCGAGCCCATCATCCGCATCTACTCCGAGAGTAGGGACGAGGACTCCGCCGAGCGACTCGCAAGGGGCATTATGAACGAGATTGGCGAGATTGTGAAAGCCAACTAAAATACCTGTGGGCCACCCGCTTGTATGGCACAGGCAGGCGGCCCACTCTTCCCCCCCCGAGGACAAACCACACACAAAACTACCACAACCCTATGATTACCTTCCTTGTATGCCTCTCACTATTGGTAGTCGCATACTTCACCTACGGCAAATTTCTGTGCAAGGTGGCCGGTGTGAGCAACACCACCGATGTTCCCTCCAAGACGATGTTCGACGGAGTGGACTATATCCCTATGCCACGTTGGAAAACATTCCTCATCCAGCTGCTCAACATCGCAGGCCTCGGCCCAATCTTTGGCGCACTGCTCGGTGCCGCCTACGGCCCCGTAGCCTTTGTGTGGATTACGTTGGGTGGTATCTTCTTTGGCGCAATGCACGACCTGCTGTCGGGCATAATATCGTTGCGCAACGGGGGTGTCAGTCTGCCGGAGATTGTGGGCAAATATTTGGGAGGTGGTACCAAGGTCGTTATGCGCTACTTCTCGGTCTTTTTGATGATTTTGGTGGGCGCAGTGTTTATGTCGCAACCTGCCGAACTCATTGCCGAGCGCATCACATCACCCACTCTTGACGTGCCGGCCTTTGTGAGCCTGGGAGGCCACTCGTTTAGCTGGCTATTGTTGATTGTGCTGGGCATCATTTTGGTCTATTATGTGGTGGCCACCCTTCTTCCCATCGACAAGATTATCGGCAAGATTTACCCCCTTTTCGGAGGCCTGTTGCTGTTTATGGCGGCGGGTATATTGCTGGCACTCTTTACCACCTATGGGGCCAATATCCCAGAGTTTACGGGCTTCAAAAATATGCACGCATCGGCCGACAAAATGCCCCTCGTGCCTATGCTCTTCACCACCATCGCTTGTGGTGCCATCTCCGGTTTCCACGCCACACAGTCGCCCCTTATGGCTCGATGTATGCGCAACGAGAACGAGAGCCGTTCGGTATTCTACGGGGCAATGATTTCCGAGAGTATCATCGCTCTCATCTGGGCTGCAATAGGTATGGCCTTCTGGGGTGGCGTTGAGGGGCTCAATGGGGCTATTGTACAGTATGGCGGCAAGGCCTCGATTCTGGTGGATAAAATTGCCACCGCCACCCTCGGAGAGTTTTTGGCCTACTTTGTGGTCTTTGGCGTGGTTGCCTGTGCGATTACTTCGGGCGACACTGCCTTCCGCAGCGCAAGGCTCATCGTGGCCGATATGGCAAACATCGAGCAGAGGAGCATACGCAAGCGTTTGTTGGTATGCTTCCCCATCTTCGCCATCGGCTTGGGCATCATCTTCTTGCTCCCCTTCGGAACGATGTGGAGTTACTTTGCGTGGGCAAATCAGGCCCTGTCGGTGTTCACCCTCTGGACAATCACCGTGTGGCTCCACCACAAGGGTAAAAACATCTGGCTCTCGCTCCTGCCGGCCCTCGTGATGACCTATGTGTGTTCGAGCTACATATTCGTTTCGCCCCTGATGTTTGGTATGGCAAATCGCACCGTAGCCTACATTTTGGGCGCACTACTCACAACTGCAATATCGGCATTTATGCTCCATAAAGTATTCAACTATGGCAAAAAATCTGCTTAAACCCACCGCCCACCAAACCTTCCGCATTGTCCACGACAAGACCGCAAAGGGTAACGCCCCCGACTTTGGGGCCGAACTTGTGCGCTCACAACAAGCGGAAGCCGCACAAAACTACGAGGAGGCCTGCAACATTCGCTTTGCAGCCGTACAGGAGTTGGTGGATATGCTGCCCGAGGATGAAAATATCGAACTCGATTGGGACGACGAGCCCACCCAACAGGCCCTCACCCTGCTCTACTGCTCGGCTGTGGACTTCTTCCTTGTGGGCGATTGGGAGATGTGTGCGGCACAACTCGAAATGCTCCTCGACCTCGATAGCGAGGACCACTTGGAGGCGAGCACACAACTTGCCTACACCTATGTTGCGATGGAGGAGTTTGAGTCGTTTGATGAGGTGATAAACGACATTAGCGACAAGACCCCCGACCGCACCCTGCTGATGCTGTGGAGCGAATACCTGCGCACGGGCCGCCTGCCCGAGGGCGAACTGCAACGCTTCCGCCGCAACTTTGGCCCTTGGCTGAAAGAGTGGACTGCCGAGGAACATAGGGTAAACGATTGGTACTTGGGCCAAATATCCTCCGAACGCCCCTCGAAAGAGGCCCTCGCAAGGGAGTTGTGGATACAGACGGAGCACATCTGGACGGCCCACCCCAACTTTATCGAAGCCCTCAGGAAGGCGTAGGTTGCCTAACGAGAGGGTATTTGGATAAAATTTTGTTGGACCAATTTTCCAATTTCAATTTATTGCGTATCTTTGCGCTCACAAAAGCCGAATCAACATCGGTAGCGGTGCCGAAATAGCTCAGGTGGTAGAGCGTTTCACTCGTAATGAAAAGGTCCCGGGTTCGAGTCCCGGTTTCGGCTCAAAGGAAAAGGGAAAAGCATTTTGTGCTTTTCCCTTTTCTTTTACGCCGAAGTGTCGGCACCTCTCTTCGGCCCCCATCTGTGGGCGCATCGGACAGTGCAACACAGGCGTTATTTGTGGTGCAACTATTTGATACGCAGGGCTTTCATTTTGCGGTCGGCTTTGGTTGCCTCACGAATGGATATTGCAAAGCCACCGCCACGGGCCATAAATATTTTGGCCACACTCTTGGCCGTAACCTTGCCCTCCACTATGCGGTATGCCTCGGGGTTATTCTCATAGTCGGCATCGGGTGCATCGGCATAAACCGTGGCCACATACTGTTTCTTCTTGTCCAAGAAGTCGAATTTGACGCTCATTGTGCGCTGATTCTCATCGGTTACACCACCCACAAACCACTTGGGCGAATTTTTGTCCTTGCGAGCAATCACAATGTAATCGCCCGGCTCGGCCAGCAAATATCGGCTCTCGGCCCACTCCACAGGCACATCCACAATGAATTGGAACGCATCAATATATCGCTCATAGTTCTCGGGCATATCGGCAGCCATCTGCAAGGGCGAGTACATCGTTACATAGAGGGCCAACTGATTGGCCAAGGTGCTATTGCACTTCGAGGTGTTCTTGGGCGAGAAGGTGCTGATGTCCATACAAAAGATGCCCGGGGTGTAGTCCATCGGGCCACCCTGCAAGCGGGTAAAGGGAAGGATGGTAACGTGTCGGGGGTGTATGCCACCAAAGGCTTGAAACTCGGTGCCACGAGCCGACTCGTTGGCCACAAGGTTGGGCCAAGTGCGGCAGAGGCCCGTTGGGCGCACGGCTTCGTGGGCGTTAACCATAATCTTGTACTCCGCAGCCTTCTCCACTGCATACAGATAGTGGTTGTTCATCAACTGCCCATAGTGGTACTCGCCACGGGGAAATATGTTGCCGACATAGCCACTCTTCACTGCATTGTAGCCGTTATCGACCATAAATTGGTAGGCCTTATCCATACGGCGTTCGTAGTTGCGTATGCTGGCCGAGGTCTCGTGGTGCATCATCAACCTCATACCCCTCTCGCCTGCATAGGCCTGCAACTCCGTCAAGTTGAAGTCGGGATAGGGAGTTACGAAGTCAAACACATTGTCTTTGTGCTTACCGTGCCAATCTTCCCAGCCGACATTCCACCCCTCCACGAGGAGTTGGTCGAAGCAGCCCCACTTGGAGGCGAAGTCGATGTATCGCTTCACGTTCTCTGTGGTTGCTCCGTGCCTGCCGTTGGGGGTTAGTTTGGAATAGTCCACTTGGTCGAGTTTGATGTTACCATCGCCAGCATAGGCCCAACTGTTCTTGTTGGTGATGAGCTCCCACCACACGCCCATATATTTCACGGGCTTAATCCACGATGTGTCCTCAATCTTGCACGGCTCATTGAGGTTGAGGGTCAAACGAGAGGCGAGCAACTCTCGTGCATCATCGGTGATGACAGCGGTGCGCCAAGGGGTGTTGCAGGGGGTCTGAATGTAGCCTTTGTTGCCGATAGCATCGGGGGTGAGCCACGATGTAAAGACCTTGGTTTCGGGGTTGTAAACGAGGTGCATACAGGAGTAGTCAACGAGGGCGGCCTCGTGGATGGTGATATAGACACCATTATCGGCTTTGAGCGTGAGGGCCGTCTGCACACCCCAATCGGAGAAGCGGGTGGTGAAGTTTTTGCGCCTATTCAATGGGGATAGCGCACCTATCTCCGAGAGGCGGCTCTCGGTGTACTCATACTCTTGTGAGTCGTAGTCGCCCGGAATCCAGAAGGCCTTATGGTCGCCTGTGAGTGCCCACTCGGTGCGTTCATCCTCGATGGTCATATAGGAGAGTTTCCTTTGGCGTGGAAATTCGTAACGAAGGCCATAGCCGTCATCGAAGAGTCGGAAACGAATGTTCACCTGTCGCCCCGAGATGGTCTGTGTGAGCCTCACAAGGAGTTCGTTGTAGTGGTTGCGGATGTGGGCTTCCTCACCCCACACGGGCTCCCACACCTCGTCAAAGGTGCTTTTTACGGCCTCGCCTGCGGAAAAACCATCGAGGAGGTCGGCGGCACCGTGGAGTTTAAGGCCAAGTGCCGACGGCAGAATCACAGGCTCACCCTTGAAGTCCACAGCGTAGGTGGGTGTACCGTCGTCGGTGAGGGCAAAGGTAAGGGACAACTCTCCATTGGGCGAGGTGATGGTTTGGGCGGTGACGGAGATTGCAAGGGTAGCAATGGTGGCCACCAAAAGTAAAAGGCGTTTCATCTATCTTTGTTTTTGCGTTTATCTTCTTTCCGCAAAGATAAGAAATAGAATTGAGAATGGCTAATAGTTAGTGGCTAACAGCTAATAGCTAAAAAAAGGCTCGCCCCGAAGAGGAGCGAGCCCAAAAGTGTTTGGTAATGTAACCTATCCCGATTATTTGATGGTTGCAGTACCTGCGTTGAAGTCCAGAGTGATGGTCTGATCTGCGGTTACGGGAGTAACAGGGTCGGCACCATTGCCACGGTAAACAATCTTACCATCGGTTACGCCCCACTCGGACCTCCACCACTCTTTGCCGTCGTCCAAGAGCTCAACGTACATACGAGCAGTACCAGCGTTGTCAACCTTGATGCTTGCGGTCTGGCCATTAACGGTGAAGGCAGCCTTTCCGGTGAGCCAGTTATCGCCATCAACAGCTACGTTGAAGCAGGGACCCATACCATAAATCTTAGCGGGTTTAACAACAATCTTCTCTGCATCGTAGTCAACCAAAATCAGGTACAAACCTTCAGCCTCAACAGCAGCATTGCCGTCAACCTGTACAAAGCCCTCGTCGTTGATGCCGCCAAGCTGCGAAAATGCAGGATTTTCCTTGTCTTCCCAGCTCTTCACAGCACAGAATTTGAACTGGGTACCTGCGGGCATATGGCGAACTGCATAGAATGCACCTTTTTCTTTTACGGGGGTCATCTCAACGATGGTAGGCAAGGTCCAATCCCAATTAGTACCACCAAACAAACCACCATTGATATAGAGGTTCTCAGGAACGTTGGTTTCAACAGTACCAGTCTGTTTGAGGTTGTAAGTGAAGGAGTTCTTGAAGTCGCCACCGGCCATCTTGTAGGTCAAAGTGATGGTGTAGATACCCTTCTTGTCAACAAGGATATCGGGACCACCCTGCAAGAGCGAGTGATCATCAGAGCTGGTCCAACCGAGGTTGGTGTTAGCCTTGATGTTACCTGCCAGGTCGAGAGCAATCTTCCAACCGTGGTTGTAGGCAAATTTGAACCACTGACCTGCCATCGTGAAGGTCTGCTCGGTCCAAGTCCAAGTGATGGTACCATCCTCTGCACGAACCTCTTCGCCATAGGTGCAACCCGCACCGTTGTGAGCGCCACGAAGACCCATCTTCACTTTGTTTACCATAATAAGAGCGAAGTCTGCCTTGTCCTCTACATTGCTTTTATCGTCGAGGATGATGTGATAAAAACCACTCTCCTCAACCTGCAACATAGGAGCCTCCTCGCCAATGGTGAGGTCGCCCCATTTTGCCCAAGTGAGTTCAGTGGGGAAGTCGCCATCATTAGACGAGTTGGTAACGTCTTTGTCCAAAGCGGAGCCATAGCGCAAGAAGCCCTCGTCGCCATCGAAGTAAACGAGCTCGAAGTCCTTACCGGCCTCCAACCATACATATTTCTCATACATACCGCTGCGAAGACGGCTTGCACCACGCTCTTCGGTGGGAGCACCGTTATCGTCAAGTTTAAGGCTGTTCTCGTTGTAGCCGTTTGCCATACGAGCCTCTGCGGTGGGCAGTGTGCCTGCCTCCAGGTCGAAAGGTACGCCAACAGCCTCACCAACAACATAGAAGCCGGGGTCAACAACATCGTCGAAGTCAACGGGGCCATTACCATTGTCGCCGCAAGCGGTAAAACCTGCCATCAGTGCCATAGCACCGAACAAATACAAAAGTTTTTTCATTGTGTTTTTTGTGATTAAGTTAAATGTAAAAGGTGTTTTGTATTAAGTTGTATCTGTTGTCTATTCACCAACATCACACTATTTATCTGCCCAAGGATCGGTGTAACCGGGGTTTTGTGTCCAGATGGGTTTGCCCGTCTGGGGATCACGCAACGACCTCTCGATAACAGCATAGGGGATGGGGAACCAGTTGCGGTAGGAGCCCTGGTCCTTAACATACTGCACATTCTTGTACTCGTCGAAACGAATGAGGTCCCTACGGCGTACCAACTCCCAGAAGAACTCCCTACCACGCTCGTCGAGGTACTCTGCCTCGCTCCAACCTGCGGGGTCGCCATAGACAGCCTTGAACTTCTCTACACGGGTGTTTACATCCTCGCCGGTGTACTCAAAGCTACGAGCCAAGAGCGTCCTGAAATCGGTAGTACCAACACCGCTTGCGCCCTTACCACCACGTTTGAGTGCCTCCTCCTTGTTCCAGAGAATCTCGGCATAGCGCATAATCACAAAGTCGTTGTCGGCCCACTTAACCTTACCCGACTTGTCAATCTCATATTTCCACATACGAGCACCATCGTTGTAGGATGCATCGTTGATATCTCGGATGTCGGTGGTGATGATGGTGTTCACAGAGAGTGCTTCGAGCTCGGTATATTCCTTGCCCAACTTGTCAGCCTCCTCTTTGTCGTAGTTGGGGTTCTTCTCTGCATAGGTTGTCATACGGCCCTCTTTGTCCAACACGGGGCCAACAAACCAACCCCAGCGTTTCTTGCTCTCGGTACCTGCGGGGGTATCTTTGAGTTCAACACCCTCGTAGATGAACTTCTTGGTGCCATCCTCATTTACAAGAGTGTCAATGCAAAGCTGTGTCTCTGCACCAATACCACGTTTGGTGGTGTACTCATACTGGGGATACTTCTTGCCACCAACTTCAAGTGTGTCAACCTTGGTGATGGTGTTGATGTCAATCTCCTTGCTATACACCTCGTTACCCGTGCCACGCACGTCCTCGTTGCTCTTATAGAGCGCCATAAACTCGGGCCTTGCGCTGAAACCACACCAAGGTTTCTCAACCAAGCCCCAAGTCTGCTGGTGGTTGTAGTGGAGGGTCATAGCCAACAAGCGGAATTTGCTCGACATATCGCCCCAACCACGGTGGTCAAAGCTGTCGTTACCATCGTCAACGGTTACAAAGATATTCTCGGTGCTATTCTCATTGGTAATAGCGAAGTTGTTGAAGTAGCTATCCTCAATCTCATAGGAGCCGGCAGAGATGATTGCATCGCAGCACTCAACACAGCAGGTGTAGAAGTCGCCCTCGTTCTTCAACCAACGTGCAGGGATAACCTGGCGTTTGTCGTCCTCACCGGTGCGGTCTGCCTCCGAGCGAATGAAGTACTTATCCGAGAACACCAGGTTTGCAAACTCGGCCTCCTTGCCATCCTCAGCATAGGACTCGGCATTGAGGTAGAGGCGAGAGAGAAGACCATAGGCAAAGCCCTGGGTTACACGGCCATAGTAGGATGCACGGGTGCCGGTGCTAACAGCAGCCATATTGGGTGCGTTACGCTCCAAGCAAGCCACCAAGTGCGACCACACGGTGGGAACATCCATCAGAGGCTCGCTATACTCCTTGTCAAAGCTCTCAATGTAGGGCAAGCGACCAAAGCTATCGAAAAGCAAATAGTAGTAGTAGGAACGAAGCACCTCCAACTCGCCCACAAAGGCGTTGTAGTTGGCACCAATGCTCTCCTTATACTTGGGCATAATGTTCAAAATCTGGTTGCAACGCACAGCACCTGCAATGGTAGTGTCCCAGATGTTCAAAAACGCCTTACCAAAAGAGTCCCAAGTGTGGGTGTTGATGCTGGCCCAATAGCCACCATCGTCCCAGTCGGTACCCTCGTTACGGGGAGGACAGCAAGCCTCATCGGCAGTAAGCTCATTCACACCCCAGTAGCCCCAGTGGTCGTGAAGCCATTTCAGGTCAGCATAGGCCTGACCAATAACCATTACTGCACCGTCGGGGTCGCCCATCATATCCTCAACGGAGGGGTTGCCGAAGTTGTCCTCGTCCAACAAGTCGGAGCACGAGGTCATCGACATCGACACAACTGCGGCAGCAGCCAATATATAAAACAGTTTTTTCATATCCTTAATTCAGCACTTTTGATTAGTTAAAAGTCAAGTTTACACCAACCAAGAAGGTTGCAACGGTGGGGTAGAAATCAACATAGTCGATACCTGCGCTACCAACGCTTGTGGTGTCAATCTCGGGATCCTGACCGCTATATTTGGTCAAAGTAAAGAGGTTCTGGCCGGTGATGTAAACACGGAGGTTCTCCACTGCACTTCCCTCGGGCAACTTGTGGTTGTAGCCGATGGTGATGTTGTCGAGTTTCATATAGGAACCATCCTCCAAGTAGTAGTCCGAGAAGCGTGCCTTGTTGGTCATAACAACCTCCTTGCGCATCTCCTTACCAAACTGATTCTCCCTGGGGTTAACAATATCCTCCATAAACACAGCACCCTTAACAGCGGTGATGGGGCCGTATGCCCAACGTACCATATTAAGCACCTTGTTGCCCACTACGCCACGGAAGAACATCGTTGCATCGAAGTTTTTCCAGCGAATGGTGTTGTTCCAACCAAAGGTGAAGGCAGGCTGTGCATTACCCAAAATCTGACGGTGTGCCTCGGTGGCACCATCGTCCGACACGGTCTTACCATTGGGCCTATAATACATCCAGGTACCGTCGCTCTTGAAACCTGCAAACTTGTAGCCATAGAACGAACCCACAGGCTCACCCTCACGGATAATCTGGGTGTTGGTATTCATAATACCGTTGCCACCAACACCACCCGAGGTAATCTCGTTGTAGTTGAAGCCCTGTGCCTCGTCGGAGAGTTTGGTGATGTAGTTGCGGTTGAAGGCAAAGGTGGGGGTGGTTGTCCAAGTAAGCTCGCTGGTTTTGATAACATCGGCGTTGAGCACCAACTCTACACCATAGCTATCCATCTGGCCGGCATTGGCCAACATCGAGCTATACTGGAATGGGGGCGAAGGCACCGAGTAGTTCCACAAGAGGTCCTCGGTGTGGCGGTAGTAAACATCCAAGCTACCATAGAAGCGGTTGTCCTGCACGGCGTAGTCAACACCAAGGTTGTACTCGTGTTTCATCTCCCACTTCAAGTTGGGGTTTGCGTTCTGGCTGAAACCGTAGGTGTAAACATAGGCACCATTGTACCAGAAAGTACCACTATTGGAGAGCAACTCGATGGATTGGAGGTTGCTACCAAGGTCGTTACCGGTAACACCATAACCCAAACGAACTTTCAGGTCATTAACCCAATCAACGCCCATCATAAAGTCCTCCTGGTTAACCCTCCAACCGAAGCTGATTGCAGGGAACCAACCCCATTTGTGGTTCTTACCAAAGCGGCTCGAACCCTCACGACGAAGCGAGGCCGAAACGAGGTACTTACCATCGTAGGAGTAGTTTACACGACCAAAGGCAGCCGCCAACTTGTTGGTAGCACGGCCCGAGCCGATGTTCATCTTCACCTTATCGGAGCTACCGTTACCAATCTGGTAGTATTTGATATCGCCGGTGGGGAAGCCACTATTCTGCATATTGGACCAATCGGAGAAGTAGTGCTGGTAGGACAGACCCGCAACAGCAGTCAGGCTGTGAACATCCTGCGACCAAACATAGTCGGCAGTAACCTCAACGAGCTTATTAAGGTTCATACTGTTGTTACGGCCAGCCATATTGGAGCCCTCCTTGTCGTGGTTGAGCACGCCATTATACCAATAGCCACGGTTGTCGCCCTCCTCCATTGCACCAAAGGCGTTCAGAGTGAGGTTGTCGCTCAACTGATACGAAGCCTTAATCGAGCCACGGAAGAAGTTGCCATCCTCATAGGACTCCTTCTGATTCATCTCCTCCACGGGGTTAGACTCGCCCGAGCCCTGGGGATAGAAATATCCGTTGGGGTTTTTGGTGTCGTAGATGGGATAGGTGGGGTTGAGGGTTGCAGCCTGCTGGAACGAGCCACAGAATTTGTCGTTGCGATACTGCATATACGACAAGTCATACTGCAAGTTCAACTTGCCATCCAGAGCCTTCTGCGAAGCGGTAATCTTTGCGATTGTCTCCTTACGGTTGGTGTTTTTTGCAATACCCTCTGCGTTCTTGTGGGTGATTGCAGCACGATAGTTGAAATTCCTCGACGAGCCAACGATTGCCACGTTGTTGTTGTGTGCAAAAGCAGCGGGGCGGCACAACTCGCTAACCCAGTCGGTCTTGTTGATTTGACCGGTGTAGGGCACGGGGGTTACCTTACCACCCGACAACTCGTTCAAAGCCAAGAACTCGTCGGCAGAGGACATACCCAAGTCGCCATTACGCACCGAAACCGAAGCGTAGCCCGAATACTCCACCGAGGTCTTTGCCTCGTTGGAGAAAGCCTCACCACGCTTGGTGGTGATGATAATCACACCATTGGTACCACGAGTACCATAGATTGCAGCAGCCGAGCCATCCTTCAATACGTCCATCGAGGCAATCTCGTCGTTGGAGATATTGTCGATATTGCTCACAGGCACACCGTCAACGATGAACAGAGGCGAGGAGCCTGCACCCTTATCGAGGGTGGAGAAACCACGAATCTGCATACTGTAACCGGTGCTGGTGGGGTCCGAAGTGGTCTTGATGATGTTCAGACCTGCAACCTTACCCTGCAACATACCCACAGGGTTGGTCTTCACACCCTGGTTGAAGTCCTCCGACTTAATCGAAGCAACCGAACCGGTAACCTCTTTTTTCTTCTGCGAGCCATAACCCACCATCACAATCTCCTCAATCTGCTCTGCGCTCTCGCTCATCACAAAGTTGATTGTAGTGCGCTTTGCCACGGGCTCGTAGATTTCGGTGTAGCCCATACACTCCACGAGCAGGGTTGCTTCGGCAGCAACACTGATGGTGTAGGCACCGTCAACGCCCGTAACTGTTCCGAGGCCGCTCTTTACATCCATTACGGTTGCACCAATAATGGCCTCGCCTTTGGCATCCTTGACCGTACCAGACACCGAAATAGTCTGTGCCGAAGCGGCCAGACTTACCAGTGTCAAAGCAAGGGTCAGAAGGAGGCTCCTAAAAACTTGTAAAAGTTTCAACATAAGCCGTTAAGTATAAAATGAAATTTAAGTTAAAGTGTCTTCTTAGGTCGTACTCCACAGGAGTACAGCAAAAATATATATTTATATATAAGGTAACAACAAATGGGGACTACTTGCCAATTTTGGCTGACGAACTGCCCGTTTTTGCAGACGGGCAGTTGTCAATTTTACCATTTTGTATGTCCCAAAGTCTTCAAACCTATCGGCCCGAAGCCTCCACCATTGCCCTAATCTCGGCATTCAGGCCACCCTCTTCGAGGAGTTGCTCGATGGTGAGGTGCATCCTATAACGCCAATAGTGATTAGGGATTGCGGGGATGTTGATACGCTCGCTCTCCACATCGGCCTTGCGCACCCTCTCGTCCATTGCAAGCCAATCCTGCAAGGGGAGAATGGTCAGCACAGCGGGCGAAAGGAGGTGGTTGTTCACAATCGTACGGCACAACTCACCACCCAGGTCGGCAGGTGCGGGGCCCTGCTTCCAGAGGATGTCGTTGTAGTACTTTTGCGACACTGCCCTATCCTCTCTCCACCAGCCACGAATGGTGCTGGTGTCGTGCGAACCGGTGGTGCACACACAAGCGTAGGGATAGCGGTTGGTGTAGCCAAACTCAATCTTGGGGTCTTTGGGCATCCTCTGCACCTCCAACGAGAGGATACCGAGGTTTTGCATCACGGGACCCACACAGTCGGGTACCATACCGAGGTCCTCACCGCAGCACATCATATTGGTTGCATCCACAAGTGCGGGGAGTTTTTCCATTGCCAATGCGCCCCAGAAGTCGTTGTGGCGGCGATAGAAGAAGTCGTTGTAGAGTTCGTTGAACCTCTGTTTCTCCCAATCCGAGAGCCACTCATAGCTCTTGGTCTGCTGTGCGGCAATACGGGGGTGGAAGTGTCCGGGCTTGCGGGGGTCCTCAATAAAGAGCACCTCGCCGGTGAGGCCATAGAGTGCCCTCATTGCCTTCTCGTTCTTACCCTCCAACGCCTCACGAATCTTACGCTGGGTGTCGTAGGCTGGTTTGAGCGAGTAGTATCCGTTGTCCTTGTAGTCCAAATAGGGGGTCCAATCCTCCTCACCAAAGAACTCGTGGAGGTAGTTGTGGTGGATTTGGGGCAACAGGTAGCGGTCCCTGTTCATAGGCATACCCCTCTGTGCCAACTCCTCATAGCTGAAAGGCATTGCGGGGTTGAAATATCCCAACAGACCAACCACCGAGTCCATAGGAATCTCCCAAATGCGGAAGAAGCCGAGGATGTGGTCGATACGGTAGAGGTCGAAATAGTCGGCCATCTTCTCGAAACGCCTCTTCCACCAAGCATAGCCATCCTTGGCCATCTCCTCCCAATTATAGGTGGGGAAGCCCCAATTCTGGCCATCGGCCGAGAAATCATCTGGTGGAGCACCTGCCTGGCAGTTCATATTAAACAGCCTTGCATCGCTCCAAGCCTCCACCGAATCACGAGAGATACCGATTGGAATGTCGCCTTTGAGCACCACGCCAATCGAACGGCAGTAGGCCACGCTCTCTTTGAGCTGGCGGTCGAGGTGGTATTGTACCCAGAAGTAGAGGGCAACCTTGCCATACTCCTCAAAGTTCTCGTTGGTGAGTTTCTCCACGAGTTTTTTGGAGTATTTTTTCTCACGGCCCCACTTCTCAAAGAAGGCCGTGTTGTATTTATCCCTCAGGTAGCAGAACGAAGCATAGTCGTTGAGCCAATCCTTGTTGGCCTCATAGAAGGCTGCGAAGGCTTTGGTTTTGAGGGTGCGCCTACCGCTGCGAGCAAACTCCTTGCGGATGAAGTCCCATTTGAGGGCGCACACAGCATCGTAGTCAACCATTTCGAGCGAGTTCAACTTCTCAATCTCCTCGCCCTTTGCGCCCAACTCCACGATGGAGAGGTACATAGGATTGAGTGCGAAGATGGAGATGGAACTGTAAGGATAGGAGTCGTGCCAAGTGCGGGTCATTGTGGTATCGTTGATGGGAAGGATTTGGATAACCTTCTGGCCGGTTGCCACGGCCCAATCGCCCATCTTTTTCAAGTCCACAAAGTCGCCAATACCCTGGCTCTGTGTGCTACGCAACGAGAATACAGGAATTGCCACACCTGCGCCCTTCCAGCCAAACCAGCCACGGAAGCCTGCGTCGATGTGCTCGCTTTCGTGCTCGCCACAGAGGAAGTAGCGACGATTGTAGCCATCCTCCCACCATACGTTGCCGTTCTCCTTAACGATAAATTTGTACTCAAACTCGTCGCCCAACTCCTTCATATCAATCTTGATAGTCCAATAGGGATAGGTGTCGATGGTGAGTGGGAGTGCTTTCTCCACATTCCAGCCACCGAGTTTCTCGCAACTACCCACGATGTAGAGCCTCTGTGAGGGCCTCTGCACGGGGGCGTTGAGCCTGAACGAGAGTGTCTGCTTTGCCCTACACACGGCAGCCTTCTCCGAAGGGAAGAAGGTTGCAAAGGGCGAAGTTTCAAAAATGTTCTTCATATTGTTCTGTTGTGTGTATATATTGTTTTGCCTTATTTTACAAACTCAATAACCTCGCAACCATAGGCCTCAACCACACCCTCGCCACTTGCGGTGATGCTCCTGCCGGTGAGGATGCTCCTACCTACTGCGCCTTCGGGGATAACCTCCTCGTAGTCGCTCCAAGTGAGCGTGCGACCCTCGGAGGCGAAGTTGGTGATGGTCAACACCACTTTCTCCTCGTTGTGGCGAGCAAAGACATAGAGGTTGTCGGTGCGGTAGAACTGCGTGAGTTTACCACTCTGCACCACGGGCTCCGAGGTGCGATAGCGCAACAGGGTGCGGGTGTGCTCAAAGGCTGCCTGCTCGTCGGCTGTGCGGCCCTCGGCGGTAAACTTATTGTTCTTGTCACCCTTCCAGCCACCCTCAAACTCGTTGCGTGCGCCGCCGTGACCCTGCGAGAGGTCGCTGGAACGCAACATAATCTCGGTACCATAGAGCAGTTGTGGCACGCCACGGGTGGTGGCGATGATTGCCATACCGATTTTGTACTTCCTCAGGTCGCCCTCAACAGTGTCGGCAAAACGCTCGATGTCGTGGTTGTCGAGGAAGGTGAGGAGTGTGTTGGGGTTGCCATAGAGGAAGTCCTGCATCAGCGAGGCATAGACACCGTGTCCGCCCCACATCCAGCCATCGGGCTGTTTGGAGAGGCCCTGTGCAATCTTCTCTTGCAGGGGGAAGTCCATAACCGAGGGCAGGCCACTCGAATAGCCGTCCCTGTTGTTGGAAGCACCCTCCCAATAGGCACAAATGGCGGGAACGGAGTTCCAGCACTCGCCCACGATGTTCAGGTTGGGGTACTCGTTGAGAATCGAGCGAGTCCAACGGGCCATAGTCCACTTCTCGTTGTAGGGGAAGGTGTCCACCCTCAGACCATCCAAATCGGCCCACTCAATCCACCAGCAGTAGAGCTGGGTGTAATAGTTGAGCACGAGGGGGTTCTCCAAGTTCATATCGGGCATAGAGTAGTCAAACCAACCCTCCTCCATCATCTTGTGGTCCCTCTTGGAGCGATTTACGGGGTCGGCCTGCATCATCCAACCGTGGTTGGTGATGAGGGGCTTGTCGCCATTGTGTACCCAATCGCTCGATGGGAAGTCGCCGGCCCACCAATGGGCCGTACCGCAGTGGTTGGTTACCACGTCAAAGATGGTCTTAATGCCCCTCTTGTGGGCCTCAGCAACCATCTCTTTGTAGAGTTCGTTGCTACCAAATCGGGGATCGATGTGGTAGTAGTCCGAGCAGGAGTAGCCGTGGTAGGAGTGCATACCCTCGTTGTCGAGAGTTACGGGGGTGTTCCAAATGGCCGTAACGCCAAGGTCGGCCAAGTAGTCGAGGTGGTCGATAATGCCCTGAATGTCGCCACCGTGGCGGCCAAAGGGCTCCTTGCGATTGCAGGGGTCGCCACACTCGGCCACCGTGTCGTTGCTCTCGTCGCCATTGGCAAACCTATCGGGCATAATCAGATAGACAACATCCTTGGAGGAAAAACTCTCCCTCTCGGCCGAGCCCTCCCTACGGTTGTCGATATGGTAAGAAAAAGTGTGTTTCTTGCGACCTTTGGTGAGGGTGATGTTCCAATCGCCCGCCTTCCTAACATCGAGGTCGAGGAAGAGGTAGTTGGGGTTGTCGGTACGGATAATGCCTTTCAGATAGAGTCCCTCGCCATCCACGCTAACCTCCGAGCCTGCAATCTCGTCGCCGTGAAGCATCAGTTGCAGAGGGGTTTTCATATCGGTAAACCACGACAGGGGCTCCACCCTATCCACCTTCTGCGCACTCAGGGTGAGGGCGCAGAGGGCGGCAGTGAGGGTTATGAAAAATCGTTTCATCATTTTGTCGATTTCGGTGGTTTATTTGTTCACCCTACCCAGCACGATGTACTCGTGTGCGTTGAGGGTTACGCTGTACGAAGAGCCGAGAGTTACCTTCTGGCCGGTGATGAGGTTGGTCCACTCGCCCGTCTGGGGAACGCTCACGTTGGTAGTAGCCTGCTTAGTGGATTGGTTGGCCACCACGATAACACCACCATAGGAGTTGCTCAGCACGAGGGTCTTACCTCCCATCGAACTGCCACCCACATTCCAAGTCGTACGCTCCTTGTCGCCCGCATCGGACGAGAAAATCTGGGCATTCTCGGTACGGAACGAGATAATCTTGCCGAGGTTCTCATAGAGAGCCATACGGTTGGCATCCTTATCGTAGCCGAGTTTCCAAGGAATGGGTTTGCGGTGGGTACGATACTCGTCGCTGCTACCAAGCACACCCTTGTCGTTCATATTGATAGAGTAGTCGTAGGCCAACTCGCCAAACTGCCACATCATCTTGGTATAGGGCGAGAGGTATGTGAGGGCATAGAGGCCCGTGAGTTGGTTTACGGCGTTCTGCGAAACGAAGCCTGTTTTCAGGGGAGTCTGACCGAATTCTTTCATCTTGTAGGCCACACGCTCCTCGTCGTGGCTCTCTGCAAAGCCCACACGGCCATAGGCACTGATGTGCGAGAAGTTGTCCTTGCCACTCCAACCCATACCGCTCTCCATCGAGGCCTCATTGGCGTTGCGCCAGAGCATAATGCCCTTGTGGCTGGCAAGTTCGTTCTCCTCGCTTGTGTCGCAGAAGTGCTCGAAGATGATGTAGGCATCGTCGCCATTCTCTGCGGCACGGATTGCATCGGCATACTCCTTCAACCAGCCGATACGCTGTGCGGAGTAGCCACCCGCATCCTTGTTACTGGGGTTCTGCACGATACCCTTGGTGAGGTCGAAGCGGTAGCCGTCGATGTTGTACTCTTTGAGCCAGAAGGCCAAAACCTCCTTGATGTAGGAGCGAGTCTTGGGATAGTCGTGGCGCAGGTCGTGATATACGCTCCAATCGTGGGGTGCATCCACGTTGAAGAAGGGGTTGTTCGAAGCGGTCTTGTTGGTTACAGAATCCCACCACATCTTTGCCCAGGGGAATTGGCCGGTGGTGTGGTTGAACACCACGTCGAGAATCACGGCAATACCCCTCTTGTGGCACTCATCCACAAACCTCTTATACTCATCCTTCGGGCCGTAAATCTTGTCGGGAGCGAAGTAGAAACAGGGGTTGTAGCCCCACGAGTCGTTGCCGTCAAACTCCTGAATGGGCAACAACTCAATGGCGTTCACTCCGAGTTTGTCGAGGTAGTCGAGTTTGTCGATAGCGGCAGCCAACGTACCCTCCTCGGTGAAATCCCTCAACAGCAACTCGTAAATTACCAACGAGTGGCGGTTGGGACGTTTGAAGTCCGTAACGCTCCAATTATACTTCTTGGTGGAGGCGGTGAACACCGACACGATGTCGCTGGTCTCGGTGGGGAAGGGTTTCAGGTCGGGATATACGGGTACAGCCTTGGGTACCTTCTGCTCGTTCACCCAAGCGTAGTTAATCCACGAGTCGTTCCAGGGGTCGAGAATCTTCTCGCAGTAGGGGTCGCCCACCTTGATAGTGCCGTCCACAAGGAATTGGTAGCCATATTCGGTCTCGGCCTCCAAGCCGCTAACGGTTTTCCAGAAGTAGTCGCCGTCCTTGTGCATCATATATGCATTGGAGGGTGCGTAGTTGTTGAAGTCGCCAAGCAGAACAACCTGCTGTTTGCCGGGGGCATAGAGCACAAAGGTTGCCTCCGAGCCACTCACGGTAACGCCATCCTTAACACCTGCGGGGCGAGATGAGCTTTGGGTTGCACCCAGCGCAGCGATGGATACCATATCGTAGCAAACCTCTCCCTTGTCGTTGGTTGCGGTAGCACCAAACACAGCATCGCAATTATCGGCAAAGGTGTAGTTGTAGAGAATCTCGCTACCGTTGGACGACTGCACCTCAACGCCATTGAGTTCGAGCGAGAGGCTCACAGCATTCTGCGCAACAACCTTCACAGTTACCTTGTCGCCAATCTTGTAGAGCGAGCCGTTCTCGGGCGACATAATCTGAACAGCCAACTCGTTTGCATTAACGAGTTCAACAAAGATGTCGTTGCCGTTGTTCTTGATCTCGGGCGAGCCGTTTGCACCACGGAACACAAAGGCCAATTTGAGAATCTCCTCGCCCGCAGGAACGCCATAGAAGGCCCTTGCGCCATAGGGGATAACCATTGCGTAGATGCCATTACCAACGTGGGTGAGTTTGCAATCAGCAGCGTTGGTGCCCCAATCGTGCTTCACATATTTCCAATCGCCATCACCGGTACTCTGGCTGGTGATAACGCCCGTGTGAGCATAGAGTGCATCACCTGCTTTGAGGGCAGTGCCATTGGTGTTTACAACAACAACAATGTCGTCCGTGTTGTCCGAAACGAGTTCGGGAAGGGTGGATGTGAGTGCCCAATCGAAGTTGGGGTCCACATCGTCGATGGTGTAGTTGTCGTTGATAATCACATCGTTGTCGGTGCGCTCAAAGACCATATTGTCGTTCTCCACAGTCCAATCGCTGATGGTGGGAGTGAATTGTGCCGAGTGGGTCTCGTTGGCAAGCGAGAGGGTGGCGGTGTAGGCCTTACCCGACTCAAAAGTGGTCTCGGTTGCGGGGAAGTAGAACTGTTTGCCCGACTCGGCAACGATGGCCACCATAGAATCTTTCACAACCTGGGGCGCAACGATGAGCACATAGCACTGTTTGCCGTTGATGGTAACACTCGCAGGGGTTACGTTGGTCTTGGTGTTGCTGGCAACAATCCTCTGCTCGTCATACTTGTAGGTTGCAACATCCGAAAGGTTTGAAACACTAATCGAGGTAATCTTCTCGTTGTTGGGGTTGTCAATCACAAGCACCATCTTTGCCAACATATGTTTGAAAGGAAGGTTGATTGCGTTCTTGGTGGGTGCAGCACTCACCTGTGCAATCATCAAGTCGGTGGACTTATAGGCGGCCTCGGTACTCTGGTCGGCCTTCACCTCCACCGAGTAGCCATTCACCTCCGAGAAGGTTCCCTTCACATAGTAGGGCGAGTAGGCAATAATCTGAGCCACCTCGTTGTCGTCCTCGTGCCAATAGCGGGGTTTTGAACTTGTGAACTTACCACCCGAGTAGGTAAACTTCGAGTTGTTGAGGTGCAACTTGGTGGAAGTAACCAAGTGCAGACCAATCGCATCGCCCTCCTCAAAGGCGGTGTCGGTAGCCCTGCTGTTGAAATCCTCAATGGTCGCAGTGATAACCAGCTCCTTGCGGCCCAGAGGGTCCTCGTCGTGCTTATCCTCACAAGAGGTCATAAGTCCTGCGGCTGCCACGAGCAACAGGGCCATAATCTTCATCGAACCGAAAAATGTCTTTTTCATAGTTTGAGTCTATGTTGTTTAGTTACAATTTATTGCCTTTTTGTTTTGATGCCAAACACAGCCAGAGCAGCAATCAGCAACGAGATGCCCGCAATCACAAGCATCACACCCTGACCACTCTGTACCATAGCACCATTGTCGAGCGCAACCATTTCGCCACCAAAGGTCTTGAAGAGGAAGCCACCCACCAATGCTGCCACAATCTGGGGCAGACAGATGGTGCAGTTGAAGAGGCCCAGATAGGTACCCATCGACTTACCCGACAGCGAGTTGGTCAGCATAGCAAAGGGCATTGCCAACATTGCAGCCCAAGCGCAACCAATCAGCAGGAACGACACAAAGAGCATATACTGGTTGCTGATGAAATAGGTCGAAATAAAACCGGCGGCACCCAGCACAAGGCTCAACGAGTAGCCCACCTTCTCGCTACGGAACAAGGGCAATACGAGTGCCCAAAGGATGGAGCCGATGGCCTGAACTGCAAACAACACACCCGTCCAGTCGCCTGCGCTCTGGAAGGCTGCCGACTTGGCATCAACAGTGCCCCACACATTCTCGGCAATGGCACCTGTGGTGTTGTTCCACATATAGAGGAACGCAAACCAGCAGAAGAACTGCACAAGGCCAATCTGCCAGAAGGCCTTGGGAGCCTTCACCAACAGAGCGAAGATGTTGGTCTTCTCCTCCTTCTCGTCCTCCTTCTTCTCCTCGATGTTGTGGAATTTGGCATACTCCTCGGGGTTCATCTCCTTCACAGTTGCACCAGTGTAGAGCACACAGAGGATGAGGATGATTGCGCCAATGTAGAACGACCAGGTTACCGAAGGGGGAATCATACCCTCGGGTGCGGTGTTCTTGATACCAATCCAAGTGAAGAGGTAGGGGAAGAGGTAGCCCACCAGCGAGCCTGCATTACAGAGAAGGCTCTGGATGGAATATGCCTTGGTTTTCTGCTCCTCGTTTACCATATCGCCCACCATCATCTTGAATGGTTGCATAGCCATATTGATTGAGGTGTCGAGCAACATCAACATCACAGCACCAAAGCCAAGGGCGGCCTTCACAGTGAGGTTGAAACTACCTGAGTTGGGCAGCAGTGCCATAACAATCACAGCCACGATGGAGCCAATGTAGAGATAGGGTTTGCGACGGCCCAAGCGGCACCAAGTTTTGTCGCTGAGCGAGCCAACGATGGGCTGCACAATCATACCCATAAGCGGGGGCAATACCCAGAAGAAGCTCAACGTGTGGGGGTCGGCACCAAGGGTGGCGAAGATACGGCTGATGTTGGCACTTTGCAGCGCATAGGCAATCTGCACACCGAAGAATCCGAAGCTCAGATTCCACATCTGCCTGAACGAAAGATTAGGTTTTTTGTTACTCATTGGTTTTTGAAAGTTTTATGTTTTGTTTTGTTTGTTTCTCGTGCACACACGCATAAAATCTCCGCAATATAGCGATTATATATAAATATAAGGTGTAGGGTGCGAAAAAATATTGACGAACGGACGATTTAGACTGACGGAATAAAACAAAATTAGGACTGAAAATTGCTTTTTTCAACAAAAAATCACTACCTTTACAACTCCTAAACACGAACAACAAATGGATGCTAAACTGAAAAAGTGCTCGTGGATTATCCACCTCTTGGCACTCGCACACGCAGCCTCGTCATTTCTACTGAGGCGATTTGGGCTTTCGGACGAGATTGTACTCTCGCTGCTCACAATTTCTACCATTGTGTTGGTCTGCTACGTCTATGGGCTCCCTCTTGAAGTGTCGGCCGCCATTGCTGCGCTGTGTTGCTTTGCTGCCTTCTACCTCGGAACGCTCGGTGGGCGATGGTTGCTCGCCTCGGGGGTGCCGTTTTTGGTTGCCTACGCCAGCGAAATAACAACCTTTTTGGTTACCGAAATAATGGGCTGGATTACCGCCCTCATCGCCAACAAACGATAGCCCCTAACCACACACAAAACAACAACCACAATGTCCAAAGAGTTGCGCCGATTGCTTGCCGTCATCATCTCTATTCTGCTCCTGCGAATAGGGCTTGTGAGCACCTATCGCTACTTTGAGGAGGTGGGTGGTTATGAGTTGTTTTTCTCCTTCCGCAGCATCTTTTTAGACCCCCTGACGCTGCCCGTAACCCTCTCGCTTACACTGCTTTTGGGCTATGCCGTAAGCAAGAGCAACATCTTCAATGTCAACCTTTTGGTCAAAATTCTTGCGAGGGTTGTGATTGTGTTGTTGAGTTCGGTTGTGGCCACCTTTGCAGCCTCCTCTCGAATTGGGTGCCACACCTTCACGGCCCAGTGGTACTCGCTACTTTTCACCGCCGCACTCGGCAACACCATCATCCTTCTGATTCTCTATCTGTGGCTGTGGT
Organism: Tidjanibacter sp.; assembly: GCA_045614965.1. Lineage (GTDB taxonomy): Bacteria > Bacteroidota > Bacteroidia > Bacteroidales > Rikenellaceae > Tidjanibacter. The sequence goes on along the minus strand of JAZLDY010000037.1, from coordinate 29,642 downwards.
TTCGCTCCTCACGCACGCTCGTCTCCAATGTGATTGCAAAGAACAAACGCACACAATATCAGTATGCGCAGTTGAAGCGACAACTCGACCCACACTTCCTGTTTAACAGTTTGAGCATACTCGACTACCTCGTGCAGGAGAAGCAGACCGAGAGGGCCAGCGACTACATCAAAAAACTCGCAAACATCTACCGCTACCTGCTCAAACAGGAGGACTATGTTACCGTGGAGTTGAGCAAAGAGATGGACTTCGTTCACCTCTATACGGACGTTATGAGGGAACGATTTTTGGACTCCTTTGAGGTGGACATCACCCTTTCCGAGGGCGACTTGTCCAAAAAAATCATCCCCTGTGCGCTGCAAGTGCTGGTTGAAAACGCCTTTAAGCACAACGCCGTAGGGCCCAACAACAAACTCATAATTGAGATTTTCAGCGAGAAAGACAAAATAGTGGTACGCAACAACATACACCCCAAACACACCCCGGCAGACTCTATGGGTGTAGGGCTCAAAAACCTGCGAGAACAATATGGCGTGTTGGCAGGCAAGAGCATTGAGGTTATCAACGACAATGAGAAATTTACAGTAAAACTACCGTTACTATGAGAGTATTGATTATAGAAGACGAGATTCCCTCGCAACTAAACCTGAAACGTGCACTCACAAAAATAGCCCCCGACCTTGTGGTTGTTGGGTGCATTGGCTCGGTGGCCGATGCCGTAGAGTGGTTCGAAGGCAACCCACACGGGGCCGACTTGGTATTTATGGACGTGCAGTTGTCCGATGGGTTGTGCTTTGATATTTTCAAGCAGACGAGTGTCTGTGGCAGGGTGGTAATCACCACTGCCTATGATAGTTATACGCTCGATGCGTTCAAGGTTCACTCGGTGGACTACCTGCTCAAACCCCTCGACGAGGAGGAGTTGCTCCGTGCCGTAGAACACTGCCGCACGCTCAACCCCGCACCCCAGGCAGCCCCCATCGACTACTCCAAGTTGGCCGAACTCTTCGCCCCAACACCAAAGAGTCAATACAAGGACCGCTTTGTGGTTAAGATTGGCGACAAAATCATCCTCATCAGAACAGAAAACATTGCCTTTTTCTACTCCGAGAACAAGACTTCCCACATCGTTACAAGCGAAGGCAGGGAGTATGTTATAGACGACTCGCTCGATATGGTGGAGAACAAAATCAACCCCGAATTGTTCTTCCGCATCGGCCGTTCGTTTATCGTTTCGCTGGGGGCCATACACTTGGTAACCAAACACTTTGGCTCCCGCCTCAAAGTGCAACTCAAAGGCAACAAGAGGGACGACTTGTTTGTTTCTCGTTCTCGCACAAACGAATTTCTCGAATGGTTGGGTGGAGAGTAAACCCACACCCGCTGTTCGTCATTCACATCGGGCCACTTGTCCTACAAATACGCCATCTCAGCGATGGCGTATTTTGTTGTTCGGGAAAAAAGCCCTACCTTGCGTGGCACACGCAAAACAAAACGCAATGACCAAACATCAATGCAATATGAAAAAACCTATCGTCCTTGCCGTTGCGGCCGGACTTCTTACCGTTATGTCTTGTAACAATCAAAACAAAGTAACCGTTGGCGACTTCGCCTCCTACCCCGCCTACACCAAAGGCGACCTCGGCCTGACCTACACCCCACAGGCTTCGACCATCAAACTCTGGGCACCCTCCGCCGACAGCGTTAGGCTCAACATCTACGACCAGGGAGCCAACAGCGAGGCCATCGAAACCCTCCAAATGGAGCGTGGCGCAAAGGGTACTTGGAAGGCAACCCTCAAAGGCGACCGCAAGGGACAATTCTACACCTTCAACGTCTTCACCGAGGGCCGTATGTTGGGCGAGACCCCCGGTGTGTGGAACAAGGCAGTGGGCGTGAACGGCAACCGTGCCGCCATTGTTGACCTTGCCGACACCAACCCCGAGGGATGGGAGAAGGATGGCCACAAGGAGGTGGAGAACTTCACCGACATTGTAATCTATGAGATGCACCACAGGGACTTCTCCATTAGCGACAACAGCGGCGTGGCCAACAAAGGAAAATTCCTTGCTCTGACCGAGCAGGGGACCACCACCGCCGAGGGCTTTGCGAGTGGTATCGACCACCTCAAAGAGTTGGGTATCACCCACGTACACATCCTGCCCTCCTACGACTACGGCTCGATTGACGAGGCCCACTTGGAGCAGGGTAACTACAACTGGGGCTACGACCCGAAGAACTACAACGCTCCCGAGGGCGGCTATTCGACCGACCCCTTCACCCCCGAGGTGCGCATCAGGGAGATGAAACAGATGGTGCAGGCACTGCACGAGGCCGGCATTGGCGTAATTATGGACGTGGTGTATAACCACACCTTCGTAAACGACGAGTCGAACTTCTCGCTGACCGTCCCCGGCTACTACTACCGCCAGACGGAGAGTGGGGAGTACTCCAACGCTTCGGGCTGTGGCAACGAGACCGCCTCGGAACGCCCGATGGTGCGCCACTACATCGTGGAGTCGGTTAAGTATTGGGCCCGAGAATTCCACATCGACGGCTTCCGCTTCGACCTGATGGCCATCCACGACATTGAGACTATGCAGTTGATTCGCAGCGAGTTGGACAAGATTAGCCCCAGCATCTTCGTCTATGGCGAGGGCTGGATGGCAAGCAGCACCCCCCTGCCCGCCGAGATGCAGGCATCCAAACACAACGGCCTCAAATTCCCCCGCATTGCCGTATTTAGCGACGATATCAGGGACGGCCTGAGGGGCGAATGGATGAGTGCCGGCGAGGGCGGCTTTGCTACGGGCAAGGTTGGCGAGAGGCAGAAGGAGAGCATCAAATTTGGCGTTGTGGGCGCAGGTGCCCACCCCCAGGTGGACTACTCGAAGGTGAACTACTCCTCGGCCCCCTATGCCAATGACCCTGTGGAGGTTATCAACTATGTGTCGTGCCACGACGACGAGTGCCTGAGGGACAAGATTGACGTGGTGGCCAAGGATGCAAGCCCCGAGCAGAAGAAGAGGATGGACCTGCTGGCCCAGACTGTTGTTATGACCTCGCAGGGCGTGCCCTTCATCTTCTGCGGCGAGGAGCTCTACCGCACCAAACAACACGTCCGTAACACCTACAATCAGCCCGACGAGATTAACCGCATCGATTGGAGCCACAAGGCCAAGTATAACGACGTGTTCACCTACTATAAGGAGCTTATCCAGATGCGCCGCCAGCACCCCGCATTCCGTATGGCGACCAATGCGCAAGTGGTTGAGAATTTGAAGTTTGTAGATTCTCCCGAGGGCTCGGTGGTCTATACCCTGAATGGTGCTGCTGTGGGCGACGAGTGGAGTGAGATTTTCGTTGTTCTGAACGGCAACAGGGGCGGCGTGGATGTGGTGCTGCCCGAGGGCGAATGGCACATTGTGTGCGAGGACGGCAGGATGCAACTGAACGAGCCGAGGGCCTTTGGCGGTGGCAAGTTCTGGGTGCACGGCACCTCGGCACTTGTGGCCTTCCGCAAGTAGTTTTTTCCACAGTAAGATGTGCAAAGCCTCCCAAATCGGGGGGCTTTTTTTCGTGCGCAATGTTAAGTTTTGTATAAATATAGGTAAAAAGTGCCTCAAAAAGCTACAAGTTCCTGAAATTTAATTACCTTTGCGCCCAAATGGGCGCTTGGGTAACCCCTCCCCTACGAAAGGGGAGGATGGGAGGGGTGGTCGAAAATTGTATTCGGCGGCCTCGCCGAATGGCCCAAATGGGCGCTTGGGTAACCCCTCCCCTACGAAAAGCAGCTCCCCTAAGTTAGGGGAGCTGTCGCAAGGCGACTGAGGGGTATGTCGGACGGTTGACGGTTGACGGTTGACGGTTGACAAAGAAACAGACGCCCCCGGCTTTCAGCCACCCCCTCTAACTCAGAGGGGGAGTAATTTCTCCCTAATGAGAGGGGAGAGTGGCCCACCCCAAAAGCTGCTCCCCTAAGTTAGGGGAGCTGTCGCAAAGCGACTGAGGGGTATGTCGGGCGGTTGACAGAGAAACAGACGCCCCCGGCTTTCAGCCACCCCCTCTAACTCAGAGGGGGAGTAATTGGAGGTGGTCTGTCGGACGGTTGACAGCTGACAGAGAAACAGACGCCCCCGGCTTTCAGCCACCCCCTCTAACTCAGAGGGGGAGTGATTTCTCCCTAATGAGAGGGAGAATGGCCCACCCCAAAAGCTGCTCCCCTAAGTTAGGGGAGCTGTCGCAAAGCGACTGAGGGGTATGTCGGACGGTTGACGGTTGACGGTTGACGGTTGACAAAGAAACAGACGCCCCCGGCTTTCAGCCACCCCCTCTAACTCAGAGGGGGAGTAATTGGAGGAGGTCGGACAGCCGACGGAATTAGGTTAGTTAGTGAGAAATTCGATTTTTTATACAAACACAAACAATTCAAACAAACAGATGAAAAAAACTTATTTGATGCCAACAGTCGAACTCGATGAGTTTGTTGTTGAGGACGGCATTGCCGTATCGCCCACTTGGGGTGTTGCGGGTGCCGCCGGCCAGGAGGGTCTTTATTGGGACTACCTCGATGAAAATGGAGAAGACTTTATTGAACTTTAATCCCTTTGCAGTTATGAAGAAACTTTTGAAATCTTTGATGCTTTTTGCAGCAGCTGCAATGGCATTGACCTCGTGCGAGAACGAGGCTATGAACGATGGTATCGACACCAACGACACCTTTACTTTGGCATTTACTGCCGATGCACCCCAGAGCCGTACTTCGGTTGCTGTCAGCGGCAAGACAGCGAATTTCTCGTGGAGTGTTGATGAGAACGGCAAATTGACCGACCGCATTGTGTTCCTGCAAACTCAGGATGCAAACAAGGATGTAAATACCAAGTATAACGACGTAGAGAAGTCTTCTGTCGATACCAATGGTGTTGCTACTTTTGTAACCGAGTTCGCAAAGGTTGATGACGCAACCACCTACAACTACTGCGCAATCTACCCTGCCCAGAGCATCTCCGGCTCTGCTCTCACAAGCATTGGCGTAAAGCTTCCCAACGTGCAGACCTTGACCGATGGCTCCTACGACCCCGCCGCAGACCTTATGAGGTCGAAGCTCATCTTGAACGTTGCCAAGGATGGCCACGGTGGCAACTTGGAGTTCACTCGTTTGGCTGCCATTGGTCGTATGACCCTCAAAGGCATCAAGGCCAACGAGACCATCGAGAGCGTTAAGCTGACTTTTGAAGACCACGTTCTTGCAGGCGATGTAACCCTCAACTTTGACGAGGTAAAAGCAACCTACGCAACCAAGGGTAGCAACAGCATTGAAGTTAAAAATGGCAACTTGAAGGCAAATGCCGAGAACATCATCTACTTCACTTGCTTCCCCGGCGACTACACCGGTAAGTACACTGTTGAGGTTACCACCACCGAGTCCACCTACATCAAGGAGGGCAACCTCAGTGGCAAAACACTCTCTTTCACCGCTGGTGATGTAACCGGCTTTGGTGCAACTGTTGATTTCGTAAGCGATCGCACCATCAAAACCTTCACCAAGATTACTGCAACCAACTTGGCAGATTACAGCGGTACCTACCTCTTGGTTTACGAGGCCGGCAAAGTTGCATTGGACGGCTCGCTCACTGATCTTGATGTAGCAGGCAACACCCAGCCCGTTACGATTGAGAATGATGCAATCACTGCTTCCGTTGACATTGCTTTCACCATTGCCAAAGTTGATGATGGCTACTCCATCAAGAGCGCAAGTGGCTACTACATTGGTAGCAACTCATCAAGCAGCAACGAGTTGTACACCTCACAGGAGTATAGCGCAAATTACCTCAACACCATCGTGGACCTCGCTATCAAAGGCAAGGGTGGTCGTTCATTGCAATACAACACAAGCGCAACTCGCTTCCGCTACTATGGCGGCACAGTAGCAACTGCTCTCTACCGTATGGAGGGTACCGGCTCGGATGTGGAACTTGTAAAAGCTCTGGAATCGATTGAGGTTAGCGGTGCTAAAACAGCCTTTACCGTTGGCGATGAGTGGGCATTTGGCGGTACCGTTACTGCTAAGTACAACGACACCACCACCAAGGATGTAACTGCAACTGCAACCGTAAACAACAGCGCAGTTAAGTTGGACACTGCCGGCACATACACCGTAACAGTATCCTACACCGAGGATGAAGTTACCAAAGAGACAACCTACACCGTTACCGTTAGCGAGAAACCCGCTGCCGGCGAGGGTGGTGAGGTTGTTATTACCCTTGCCGAGCAAGGCTTCAGCAACGGAGGTGAGGTTGAAAGCGTAACAAAAGGTGGTTTCACCGTTACCTTTAACAAGGGCACCAATTCTAATGTTCCCAAATATTACACCACTGGTGAGGCTGTTCGTGTGTATGGTGGTAACACCTTTACTGTAAGTGGCACCCAAACCATCACCAAGATTGTGCTGACTTATGGTAGTGGTGATGGCTCAAACGGGATTTCCACTACTGTAGGTTCATTTGACACCAACACCAACACTTGGACTGGTTCCGAGGAAAGTGTAACGTTCTCCATTGGCGGAAGCACTGGCCACCGTCGCATTGCCAAGATTACCATCACCTACGCAGGTGGTGGCACCGGTGGTGAGACTCCTGAGACTCCTGATACTCCCGAGACTCCTGAGCCCGTTCAGCTTGGAACACCTTCGGTTACCGCAACCGTTAACGGTACTACCGTAAACGTAAGTTGGGGTGCTATTACAAATGCAAGTTCGTATGATGTAACTGTTGGTGATGTGAAGAAGAACGCAACAGGCACCTCGGCTGAGTTCACCGATTTGGCAGCAGGCACCTACAAGGTTTCGGTTGTTGCAAAGGGCGATGGCACCAACTACACCGACTCCGCAGCCGGCACCACCGACGACGTAATCATTGAGGAGCAGCAGGGTGGCGGTGATGACAGCGGTGATGACACCCAGTACTTTGTGAAGGTTACTTCGACTCCCAGCGACTGGAGTGGCACTTACCTGATTGTTTATGAGACAAGCAATTCCGAAGCAATCGTATTCAATGGTTTAAGTGGTGCGGGAAAATACGACACTGCAACTATTTCTAATGGTGCTATTGAGGCCACTGAAGCCATAAAGAAATGTGCAGTAGAAATTGCAACCATGACAAATGGTTACTCTGTTAAAATGAACGGAAGCGCTACGAATAATAACGACAAATATTTGTATGGTACTAGCGGAAGTAATAAGATGAATTTTGGCACATCGGCTCAGTTAAATACCATCAGCTACGATGCAACAAACAAATGTGTACTTATCACAAGCAACACATCTGTACTGCGTTGGAATGATGCAAGTAACAATAAATTATTCCGCTATTATAAGAGTGCTTCGTACGCTTCACAGAAAGGTATTCAACTCTACAAACTGGCTGAATGAACTGCATCCGGCGGGGGCGCCGGTGGCGAAGAGTCAACAGATCCCGAGCCCGAGCCGGTGATTGAGGTGGCGCTCGATGCCAACAGAGCAACGAGCGTAACCGCAACAAGTGCAGTGCTCAAAGCAACCTGCACAGCAACAAAAGATGGCCAAAGCGTGAGCCCTACTTCGGTAGGGTTCCGCTGGGGCACAACCTCCGCCTATGGTAGAGAGAAGACCTGCAGTATCGACGGCGAGGGTATTTTCACAACCCCCCTCACGGGTCTGACTCCAGAAACAGAGTATCACTGGACCGCCTTTGCAATGGTGGAGGGCAAGGAATACACACTCGCAAACGACCGTACGTTCACAACCGACCCAGATTTGGTGGTGGAGGTAACCTCCAACGAGGCTACAAACAAAACCTCTTCGGGTGCCTATCTCACCGCAAGCTACACGTCCACCTACAACGGTAGTCGTTTGGACCCCACCGTGGTGGGCTTCTGCTGGGGTACAACGAGTGGTACTATCAAGAGGGGTAACGATGGAGTGTCGTCGGTGGAGATTACCGCTTCCGCAGCAATCACAGGCGAATCCTTCTACCGCACCCTGACGGGGCTGGATGCCAACAAAACCTACTACTGGAAAGCGTGGGTGGAGGTGAGTGGCACAACCTACTACTCGGACGAGCGACAGTTCACAACCGAGGAGGCTGCCAACACCGCACCCGCACTCGGCAAGTCGTGGCTCGAAATGCCCGCAGAGATGACGGGTAGTGAGGCTGTGGCGAAGGGGCACACAACAAGCAATCTCCTCACGCACACCTACTACTATTCGTCAACGCAGACCGCTACATATCGCAACTACACCATTTGCTACAACCCCGATGAGTTGACCACCTATTGGGTGGCATACAACCTCAAAAGTGGGCATATGGGCTCGGGTAGGAGCGACGATTGGGCCTATGTGAGTGAGGTTGCGCAGTCAAAGCAAGCCAACGTCATATCTTCTTCGTACAAGAGTCAGGCCTCCGGAGGCTCCAACAACTACGACAGAGGACACCTCCTGCCTTCCTCTTCGAGGAACAAGGACCTGAACACCATAAACCAGCAGACGTTCTATGTTATCAACGTGGCTCCTCAAAACGCCGACTTCAACCAAACAACCTGGAACAACTTGGAACAGGCTGTGCAGAGCATTGCTGCAAAAGGCGAGGAAATCTTTGTGGTAACGGGTACGATGTGTGGACAAGTGTCGGACGGCAATGGCTCGTTTACACCCACAAAAACCTACGACAATAGTGGCAAGGAGATACCTGTGCCTCGCTATTTCTACAAGGTTATTTTGAGGGTGAAGAACTCGACCAGCAACCCCACGTCCGCTTCGGCTATCGGTTTCTGGTTTACCAACAAGTCGCACAAGGATAGTTACACCAACAGTACCTATGTGAAGAGTGTGAATCAGATTGAGGAGTGGACCGGACTGAACTTCTTCGTAAACCTCCCCGACAGCATCGAGGAGAGTGCCGAAAGCAACACAAGTTGGACCACGTTCAGCGACTTCTAAAAAAAATACCAAACTCAAATTCGAGTTTGGTATTTTTTTTGTCAACCGTCAACCGACAATTTTCAATTTTCAATTTTCAATTTTCAATTCTCTATATATGCCCTCCGCATCGTAGCCGCACTGTGCTTTCAGTTCGGCCACCGTGCCCTGCTCCACAAACTCGTCGCCAAGGCCCAGGCGGGTAACCGAAGGCGTATAGCCGTGGTCGGCAAACCATTCCAGCACTGCGCTGCCAACGCCGCCACCAACAACGCCGTCCTCGACGGTTACAACCCTCTTGAACTCCTTGCCCACACGGTGCAGGATGTCCTCATCCAACGGTTTGGCCCAGCGCATATCGACGTGGAGCACGCTCACGCCCTCGCTCTCGGCCCTCTCGACCGCCTTCGCAGCATCCAGAGCCGTGTGGCCCCACGTCAGCAGGGCAACATCCTTACCCTCGTGCAGCACCTCGCCACGGCCTATGGGCAGTTCCTTCATCGGGCCCTCCTCCACCCCCGCAGCACGTCCTCGTGGGTAGCGAATAACAAAGGGGCCATCGCCACGGTAGGCGGTGTAGATCATATCCCTCAGTTCCTGTTCGTTGCGGGGAGCCGCAATGCGCAGGTTGGGTATCGGGCGGAAGTAGGCCAAGTCGAACTCGCCGTGGTGGGTGGCACCGTCCTCGCCCACAAGGCCCGCCCTGTCGAGGCACAGCACAACGTGGAGATTTTGGAGCGCAACGTCGTGGATGACATTATCGTAGGCCCTCTGCATAAACGAGGAATATATGTTGCAGAACGGCACCATTCCCTTGGCCGCCAAGCCAGCCGAAAAAGTAACAGCGTGGCCCTCGGCAATGCCCACATCGAAGCACCTCTCGGGCATCTCTCGTTGGAGTATGTTCATCGAGCAGCCCGTGGCCATCGCAGGCGTTACGCCCACAACCCTCTCGTCGGCCCTCGCAAGTTCCAACAGCGCACGGCCAAAGACATATTGGTACTTGGCAGCACCCGCACCCGAAGGCTCCCTCTCGCCTGTGGCAACGTCAAACCTACCCGGCGAGTGCCACACCGCAGGGTCGCCCTTCTCGGCAGGCTCGTAGCCCTTGCCTTTGATGGTCATAACGTGCAGCAACTTGGGCCCGCCAATATCCTTCAATCGCATCAGAGTACCCACAAGGCCCTCAACATCGTGGCCATCGGTGGGGCCAAAGTAGCGCAGGTTGAGGCTCTCGAAGAGGTTGCTCTGGTTGAGCAGGCCACGTTTGATGGTGCGGCCCGCAAGTTGTACCAAGCGGCGCAGGCGTGGAGTGAGGCTCATTCCGTTCCACAAGTGGCGTTTCATACGGTTGTATTTGTGCGAGGAGGTGATGCGCAACAGGTGTTTGCGCAGTGCGCCCACGTTGGTATCGATGCTCTGGCGGTTGTCGTTGAGAATCACCAGGAGGTCCGTATTTGATGCACCCGCATTGTTGAGGCCCTCAAAGGCAAGGCCACCCGTGAGTGCACCATCGCCAATGACCGCAACCGCACGGCCACTCTCGCCCCTCATACGCACCGCCTCGGCCATACCAAAGGCAGCCGAAATGGACACCGACGAGTGGCCCGCACCAAACGAGTCGCCCTCGCTCATACGGGGAAAACCACCAATGCCACCCTTTGTGCGTTGGGTGGCAAAGGCCTCACGGCGGCCCGTGATAATCTTGTGGGCATAGGCTTGGTGGCCCACATCCCACACGATGCTATCCTGCGGGAAGTCATAGACATAGTGCAGCGCAACGGCTATCTCCACCGCACCAAGGCTCGACGAAAGGTGGCCCGGATTGGTCGCACAGCAGCGCACAATCCAATCCCTCACCTCGGCACAATAGTCCTTCAATTCGCTCGGCCTGAGAGTCTTCAAATCGGCCGGCGAATTAACCCTATTGAGATATTTATACTCTTGTTTTTCCACGTTCAAACACAATAGTTACCACAAAGATACCAAGAAAGTTGAGAAGAAGGGAGTTTTTACCAAAAAAATGTCGTATATTCGTAACCGATAACGTGGCGTAGTGTGCCCATACAAGAAACAACAACCAAACAAAAGGTATGAAATACAAACGCATATTGCTCAAACTCAGCGGCGAATCGCTCGCAGGAGAGAGTGGCAGGGGCCTCTCGACAGAGGTGCTCGATAGTTACACCCAGCAGATTAAACAGGCTGTGGAGCAGGGTGTGCAGATTGGTATTGTCATCGGTGGTGGCAACATCTTCCGTGGCTTGCAGGGTGTAGGCCGTGGTTTTGACCGTGTGAAGGGCGACCAGATGGGTATGCTGGCCACCATCATCAACTCCCTCGCACTCCACTCGCACCTCGAAAGCGCAGGTGTGAAGGCCAAGGTGCTTACCTCTATCCGTATGGAGCCCATTGGCGAGTACTTCTCGAAGGCCAAAGCTCTCGAATACTTGGAGGAGGGCTATGTGGTAATCATCGGCGGCGGCACCTCCAACCCCTATTTCTCCACCGACAGTGCTTCGGCTCTGCGTGGTGTGGAGATTGAGGCCGAGGTGCTGTTGAAGGGTACCCGTGTGGATGGTGTCTATACTGCCGACCCCGAGAAAGACCCCACAGCGACCAAGTTTGACGAGATTACCTTTGACGAGGTCTATGCCCGTGGTCTGAAAATTATGGACCTCACAGCATTCACCCTCTGCAAGGAGAACAAGTTGCCCATCATCGTCTTCGATATGGACACCGAGGGCAACCTCCAAAAGGTGCTCGAAGGCGAGAAGAACGGCACATTGGTACACAACTAAACCCCGCACCCCATAGGCCGTGAAACGACTCCTTGCCCTGCTGACCTTTGTGGTCTGCTCCGCCCTTGCGTGGGGGCAGACGACGGAGGGCCTTGCGACCACCCAAGACGAGTTTGCGGTGGTGGGCGTTGGAGATAGGGTGCCGAGCTTTGAGGTGCCGATGAGCGATGGGACAACCCTCCGTTCGGACGACCTAAGCGGCAAGGTGGTGCTCATAACCCTCTGGACGAGTTGGTGCCCCTCGTGTCGCAAAGAGTTTTCGGCCATTGGCAAGGGGGCCTTCAAGGGCTTGTTGGAGAACGAGAACTTTGTGTGGGTGCCCATCGCAAGGGAGGAGAATGTAGCCACGGTGAAGGCGTGGTTTGAGAAGAAGGGCTACGATTTTGTGTCGGGCAGCGATGCCGACAGGAGCATATATGCCCTTTTTGCCACGCAGGAGATACCCCGCAACATCGTGGTCGATAGGGGCGGTATCATAGTCCACCACAGCGCAGGCTACACCAAGAAGGGCTTTGCGGAGTTGGTGGAGAGATTGGAAAATATGTTGAACTAAAAAACAATACAAGACTATGAGCGACGAATCAATGTTGATTATGGAGGTGGCTGAGGAGAAGATGAAAAAGGCCATCGACCACCTTAACGAGGCACTCCTCGGAGTGAGGGCAGGCAAGGCCAGCACCCACGTTTTGAGGGGTATTATGGTAGAGTACTACGGTGTGGCAACCCCCATCGAGCAGGTAGCCAGCGTGAACGTTCCCGATGCAAAGACCATCTTGGTACAGCCTTGGGAGAGGAATATGATTGGCCCCATCGAGAAGGCAATCATCAATAGCAACATCGGCCTCACCCCCTCGAATAATGGCGACTATATCCGCCTGAACATCCCTGCGCTCACGGAGGATAGGCGTAAGGAACTCGTTAAGCAGGTGCACACCTACCAGGAGACTGCCAAGGTGAGCCTGCGTAACGCAAGGCGTGATGCTGTGGATGCCTTCAAGAAGGCGCAGAAGGATGGTATGCCCGAGGACGAGGCAAAGGATGGCGAGAATGAGGCACAGAAACTCATCGACCGCTACACCAAGAAACTCGAAGAGCTCGTGGTGGCCAAAGAGAAAGAGATTATGACCGTGTAGTCCGAGTGGCTATTGGCAACAAAAAAGGATTGGAAAACCTCCAATCCTTTTTTTGTTAATAGAAATTCCAAGCCAAGTTAGAAAGAAATGCCAACATTAAAAGTCCAACCCGTGTGGTAGGCAGGATGAATTGAGGGGCATTTTCTGGAAGTGCAATAGTATCCAATCGACGCATAAGTTTCAAATGTTCTGAAAATTGGAACAGAAATACCTGCTTGTGGATTGAAATAAACTCCCGTAGAACGATGACCACTAGCATACGATTCCAGACCCGTAGATACAGCCACATAGGGGCGAATTAAACTCTTTGTTACATACCATTTTCCGTGTAGGTATAAAGAGTTCATATGTGCACCGTACATAAATCCCCATCCCTCTGAACGACTAAGGCCAATGCCGAAGAACGCCCTTTGTTTAGCTGCATAATAGCCTCCGATATACGAAAAACCTTCTAAATAAGCACACGCACTTACATCCAACTCGGAGTATTCAACAAAAGAGCGATAGCCCGACCTCTCGTTGTGGGCACGACGAACATTGTCCGCCCAGGAAATACGTTCAACTTTTTTCTTTGATTTCTTAATTCCTAATTTCTCGAAAAGGTTTGTGGGCGCAACTACTTGTGCTTGCTCTTTTGAGTTTACCTCAATCATTTTGCTTGATGTGGCAGAAGGTGTTTTCTCCGTGGCCTTTACTTGTGCTTGTGCCTCTCTCTCGGCTGCCTTTGCTTGCGCTATGGCATCTCGTTCGGCAGCCTTACGGGCCCTCTCCTCGGCTTTGGCTTTGGCAGCGGCCTCCTTCTCGGCGGCCTTGCGGGCCCTCTCCTCCTCTGCGACCTTTTCGGCAGCAGCCTTTTCAGCAGCCTCCCTCTCAGCAGCAATGCGAGCCTCCTCGGCAGCCTTTGCCTCCTCTGCGGCCACACGAGCAGCCTCCTCTTCGGCTGCTTTGCGTTTGGCGTACTCCTTGTCCACTTTCAGTTTGAACACCAAATAGGAGCCATCAATCTCCAATGTGTGAGAAACATAGCCCTCCATTGAGGCCTCAACCCTCTTGGCATAAGGCGACACATAGAGTTCAAACTGACCGCTCTCTGCCGATACAGTTGAACCATCCATTCCCACCGCTTTCAGAGTTACACCCTTCATTGGAATATCGTCCTCGCTAAACACAAGTCCTTTGATGACTCGTGTATTCTGTGCCGTGAGAGCAAACGATGCCATCACGCACATCAAAAATAGTGTCAATCTTTTCATAACTCTTCGAGGAATTATTTACCAAGTTTGAGTGGCAGGCCACCGCCTGCGCCCTTCTCTTTGGGTGCGGGTGCTGCGCTGTTAATCTTACTGAGGTAGTCGTCGCCAGGATTGCGGAAGTTTACATACTTGGCCGGATAGCCACTAACGGTAATGGACTCTGCCTCACCCTCGGCATTGTACTTAACCTGAGTTTCGAGGCCCACCAACACATCGGCATCGCCATTGCTGGCAAGTGCCTCACGCACTGCGGAGTCGATAACATTGTCAACACCGCCTTTAATGACTGTTTTGCTGGGCAGATAGAAGAACGATATCTTCTTGGGCGACACTTCGAGGTCGGCAAAAATAGCAACAACAGGCTGTACAACGCTAACCTTTGTGTGGGTGGCGGTGCCTACGAGTTTAGGCCCTGACTTGGGCATTGAAATACCACAACTTGCAACAAGAGCTGCGGTTGCAAGCAAAAGGACAAGTTTCTTCATCTTGTAGTTAGTTTTTTGGCCTACTACAAGGCTCCGAGCAGTAGAGGTGTGCTTATTAAAAACAGAAAGTGTGGAGCCTAATAGTTTATCTGAACTGACGCCCTAGGAAGCGATGCCACAAACAAACAATACCCCACACTCGTATTGAGTATAGGGCATAAGCACCCCATAGTTTTCAATACGGAGCGACGAGTGTGTTGTTTTTCCTTGTGGCTTTGAAATTTCCTAGGTTTCAGTTCAAGGTAAAAAATACACCTTCATCAAAAAAATATGTACGCTATCACAACTAATAGCACTACAAAGTTATAAAATTTTCCTTACAATATCCCCGTCCCCACACAAAAAAGGTGCGCACCGTATGGATGCGCACCTTTGCTTCATATATAATATATATAGGTATTACCCTTGTTAGCCCAACTTCGAGCCGTAGGCCAAATCGCCAGCATCGCCCAAGCCGGGGATGATGTAGCTCTGGGCCGTCAGCTCCTCGTCCACCGCAGCACACCAGATGTGGGTGCCGTGGGGGAGGTGTTTCTCGGCATACTCAACGCCCTCCTCGCTCGCAATCACAGCAGCAACGTGCAGCTCCTTGGGTGCACCACCCTTCGCAACAAGTGCCTCATAGGAATAGACAAGCGATGTGCCCGTGGCCAGCATTGGGTCAACCAACAGCAGCACCTTGCCCTCCAACTCGCCACACGAGATATACTCAACCTTAACCTCAAACGAGCCGTCCTTGTGGTGTTTGCGGTAGGCCGACACAAAGGCGTTGTTAGCATCATCGAAGTAGTTCAAAAAACCCTGGTGGAAAGGCAGGCCGGCACGCAAAATCGTAGCCAGCACTATCTGGTCGTTACACAACATAACCTCCGCCTCGCCCAGAGGGGTCTCCACAATGCGGGGCGAATAGTCCAATGTGCGGCTAATCTCATAGGCGCAAATCTCCGCAATCCTCTCCAAATTACGGCGGAAGCGCATACTATCCTTCTGCACGTTTACATCACGCAGTTCGGCCAAAAACTTATTCAAAACCGAGCTCTCCTTGTTAAGAATGTGTACCATATCTTCTTGTGTTTGATTTGTTTGTGTCGCTATCAGTGCCCCTAATAGAGGAAGTTGTTGAACGGATACCTGCCGGCGTGTATCTCCCTGACCATACCGTAGAGGTCCGAACGAAACTTGTCGATGTTGGCCTTATTGAGTGCCGAGATGAAAATGCAGGGCGTGTTGGCCTTCGCTATCCAGCTCTTCTGCAACTCCTCCAACGAGATGTTCTCCTTTGTGGCGGGCGTGAGGTCGTCCTCCTCCTTCGGAGTCCAAGTGTAGGCATCAATCTTATTGAAGACCAAAAACACGGGTTTGTCGCTCGCACCAATGTCGGCCAGAGTCTGCTTCACCACATTTATCTGGTCCTCAAATGCAGGGTGCGAAATATCCACAACGTGAATCAGCAGGTCGGCCTCCCTCACCTCATCAAGTGTCGATTTGAACGCCTCAACAAGTTGGGTGGGCAGTTTGCGGATAAAACCTACCGTGTCCGACATCAGGAACGGAAGGTTGTCAAAGACCACCTTACGCACCGTGGTATCCAGCGTGGCAAACAGTTTATTCTCGGCAAACACGTCGCTCTTGCTGATGAGGTTCATCAGTGTCGATTTGCCCACGTTGGTATATCCCACCAGCGCAACCCTCACCATCGAGCCTCGGTTGCTACGCTGTACGGCCATCTGGCGGTCAATCTTTTTGAGCTCCTCTTTGAGTTTGGAGATGTTGTTACGCACCACCCTTCGGTCGGTCTCAATCTCCCTCTCACCGGCACCACCACGGGTACCCGTACCACCCCTCTGGCGTTCCAAGTGGGTCCACATACCCGTCAGTCGGGGAAGCATATATTCATACTGCGCCAACTTAACCTGCGTTTTGGCGTAGGCCGTGCGGGCCCTCTGAACAAAGATGTCCAAAATCAATCGGGTGCGGTCGGAAATACGGCGGCCGATGGCCTTCTCGATATTGCGAGTCTGCGATGGCGACAACTCGTCGTCGAAAATAACCACGTCAATCTCGTGCTCCTCGCACCACTCGCCAATCTCTTCCAACTTACCGGGGCCCACAAAGTAGCGGCTATCGGGCGAAGAGAGTTTCTGCACAAAGCGGTGTTCCGTGATGATGTGTGCCGTCTCGGCGAGAAATTCCAACTCGTCGAGGTACTCCTCCACCTGTGCCATAGGCTGCCTATCACGACACACCGCAACCAACACCGCACGGGTGTAGTCGCACTCAATGGTTGCTACTGTTTTGTCCTCTGTTGTTGCCATACGCTGTTCGGCCCCTTTTATCTCGAAAAAAAGGGGAACTTTTCAAAAATAGTCCCCCTCTGAATTTATTATACCCTTATTATAATACTACTGCAAACGGCAGTCGATGGGCAGGATGTAACGCACCCTCACCACAGCATCACGCTGACGACCGGGAGTCCACTTGGGCGACTTCATAAGAACTCGGCGAACCTCGTCCTCATACACACGGTCGGGCGATTGGAGGAACTCGATGCTCGACAAACGACCATCCTTCTCAATCACAAACTGCACAACAACCTTACCCTGAATACCGTTCTCTGCGGCGATTGCGGGAATCTTGAACTCCTGTGCAACCCACATACGGAAGGTGTTAAGGTCGCCACCCATAAACGAAGGCATCACCTCTACTTTGATGAAGGCAGCCTCCTCGGCAACCTCCTCAACTACCTCAATCTCCTCAACGATAATCTCGTCCTCGGTGAAGTCGGCGAAGTCGATTTGAGTCTCAATCTTGGCATCGTTCTTCACAACCTTGATAAAGTCGCTAATGAGTTTTACGGCCTGCTTAACAGGAGCCTGAGTTTTGGGCTCCTCGGGTTTGGTGATGTCCACGAGGTCAACCTCAACCTCGGGGCCACTAACCTCGATGATTTCGATGCTCTTTTTCGACTGACCGAGGCTGAACGCCACGATGCAAAGTGCCAATGCAAAGATTAAACCAATCTCCAAGAAGATACCTTTCTTGTTTTGGAGATCCACTTTGGGGTTCTTTTTAACTTCCATTATTTTGCGTATTTAATTGTTTGTCAAACCATTAGGCGGACACAGCACCAACAATTGGCCACAATGCCCATTTTTGTACCTACAAATATATGAAGAAAAAACGAAATAAAAGTGATTTCTCTCTTTTTATTCAAAAATTTTCACTTATCTTTGCAGTGCAAAAGGGGGATTAGCTCAGTTGGCTAGAGCGCTTGCATGGCATGCAAGAGGTCATGGGTTCGACTCCCATATTCTCCACACACGAAGGCAACCTGTTGAGGGTTGCCTTTTTTTCGTGTGAGGAGAATAGTTTTTTACCCACCCCCTAAATCCCCCTCCTTTGAGGGGGACTTACTAGTTGCAACACCAAACGGTGTCGTCTTTGGTTTTTATGGGTATGTAAGGTGTAGAACCTATGACCTCAAAGCCCCTCCTTTGGCAAAGGAGGGGTTGGGGAGGAATGTGGAAATAACACCTTGGGGTGCATCAGCACCCTGGGTTCGACTCCCATATTCTCCACACACGAAGGCAACCTGTTGAGGGTTGCCTTTTTTTCGTGTGAGGAGAATAGTTTTTTTACCCACACGAAAAAAAAGGTTGGCACCTAACACCTTTCGGTCTGCAAATAGTACTCCTCCCCCTACGACAGGGGAGGATGGGAGGGGTGGTCGAACACTCTCCCCGCACGAAAAAAGGCAGAGCAATATTGCTCTGCCTTCTCGTGCGGGGAGTGGGACTCGAACCCACACGGCTCTCGCCACCAGATCCTAAGTCTGGCGCGGCTACCAATTACGCCATCTCCGCAGTGTTTGTGGCACAAAGGTAAAATATTTTTTTGACTATGCGAACAATCAGTCATTTTTTTACATACCTTTGTGCCGATGCGGTTCCCGTAATAGGGACTAACAGGGAATGCCGTGAAAATCGGCAACAGTTCCCGCTGCTGTAAGCCTCGACAGAGCAAACACCTCTGTTTCAGGCTCTCGGACAAATCTTTTTCGCCACTGATGGGGTGCACACCGTTGGGAAGGCGGTCCGGGAGTGAGGTAAGTCAGAAGACCTGCCACATCGTTAATGGGATTGCTCCTGCGGCGAATGGGAGGGTTTTCGTGAGGTTTCTTTCTGGGGCAACACCCCGCAAATAAGCAGACACAAGAACGACAAACAAGCAACCGCCGGTAGCAAAAACCGCAAGCGGGAGAACTTGTTTTATGTTTAACCTTTTAACTTTTAAGAAAAGAGATGAAAAAGTTATTTGGAATTTTTTGTGTTTTTGTGGCCGCCATTGTGCTGGGTGGCTGTAATCCCTCTTCTACCCCCGATGACCAACCTACACCCTTTGAGGGGGGAGTCTATGTGCTCTGCGAAGGTAGTTTTGGCGCAGGCAATGCCTCTCTGTGGCACTACAACCCCAACACAAAGGTTGTTACGCCCGACGTATTTGGCAAGGTAAACAACGCAATGCTGGGCGATGTGGGCCAATCGATGTATTTGCACAACAACACCTTGTTTGTTGTGGTGAACAACTCGGGCGTGGTCTATGCGCTAGAAGCCACCACGGGCGAAGTGTTGGGCCTGATTGACGGACTGACTTCGCCACGCTTTGTGGCCATAGATAGCTCGGGGACAAAGGGTTACATCTCGCAGATGTACACCAACATGTTGATAACCTTCGATCCTCGCACCCTTGCCAAGACGGGCGAGGTAGAGCTCGAAGGAGTTGTCAGCTCGGAACAAATGGCCTTTGTTGGCGACAAACTCTTCATTGCTTCGTGGAGCAACGACCACAAAATTACCGTTCTGAACACCACAACCGACAAGCAACTGACCACCTTTACCATCGGTGTACAGCCCTACTCGTTGGCCCTCGACAAGCAGAACACCCTATGGGTTGTGTGCGACGGTGGCAATGCGTGGAGCAGCCTGCCCGAGGGGGTTGAAGTGGAGGACCCCTCGCTGTGGAAAATCAACACCGAAAACTACTCAACCGAGAAGGTCCACACCTTTGCGAGTGGTAGCTACTTCCGTTCTCGCCTTGCTGTGAATGGCGGAGGTGATACCTTGTATTTTATTAGCGATGCGGTGTGGGCTGTGGATGTTGCAACGGGTGTGTTCCCTTCGGAGCCTCTACTGTCGGTGGAGGGCTACGGACAGTATGGATTGGATGTAAACCCCTACAATGGCGACATCTACATTGCCGATGCCAAGGACTACGTCTCCAACGGAGCAGTTTTAAGGTATGATTCCACAGGCAAATTGCTTGATGAATTTGAGGTTGGAATGCTTCCTTCAAAGTTTATATTTTTGGCCAAATAGGTAGTGTTGCTTTGGCAAAAATAAGGTATTGTTTAAGGTAATATAAACAGAGTGAAAAGGCTGTTAATCATAACGTTGTCATCGCTACTGCTGTGCGCACAAATTTGCGCACAGCAGAGCGACACTTTGCGTACCGTAAACATCAGCGGAGTGGTCGTCAAAGCCTCACGCTCGTTGCGAGATATTGGCGTTCAGAAAAGCCCCCTGAGCAGTCAGGTTTTGACCGACAATGTGGCCTCTTCGATGGCCGATGTGTTGGCCAAAAACAGCACCATATTCATCAAATCGTCGGGGCGAGCCACCCTTGCAACCGCCTCGCTGCGTGGCACCGCACCCTCACACACCGCCGTAAGTTGGAACGGACTCAACCTCAGCAGCCCGATGCTCGGAATGGTTGACTTTTCGATGATTCCCTCCTATTTGATTGACGGAGGAGAGGTCTATCACGGGGCAACTTCTGTTGGCGTTACGGGCGGAGGTTTGGGCGGTGCCGTAGTGTTATCCACCGCCCAACCACAAACACAAGGTCTTGATGTTCAGCTTGTTCAGGGCATTGCAAGTTACGACACCTATGATGAGTTTGTGCGTGTGAGTTACACCACCAAGCGATGGGGTAGTTCCACAAGGGCACTGTGGTCATCCTCCGACAATGACTTTGAGTATGTCAACAGGGACAAGTATGGCCACCCCATAGAGCGCAACAAAAATTGCGGCTACAACGACTTCCACCTGCTCCAAGAACTATTCTACAACACCCCAAAGGCGGGACGTTTCTCGCTCAAAGGGTGGTACACCGATTCGAGCAGAGGTATTCCTCGCCTGACGGTGGACTTCCGCAACGACGACCTCACAAAGGCTTGGCAGGACGAACATAGTTTCCGTGGGGTGGCCGAGTGGGCAAACCACTACGGAGGCCTAAGGCTCAATGCACGAATGGGTTACAACCACGACAACCTCCACTACATCTATCAATTTTCCACCGGCGGAGGACAATATCAAAGGGGCGTGGATGCGCTTAGCACCTCAAATACCGCCTTTGCGGAGTTGAATGGCGAGTGGAGCATTGGCAACCACCTGATGCTTGCCGGCAACATCAAGGGCAACCTCTACAACGTGGAAAGCGAGGATGTTGCCCCCCTCACTCCCGTAGGCTACAAGGCCTCACGAGAAGAGGTTTCGGCCTTTGCATCGGCTCGTTGGAAGCCTACGGAGTGGTTTGGCGCAGCGGTGAACGTGCGTGAGGAGTGGCGAGATGGGGTGTGGTCGCCCCTCATTCCGGCCCTGTTTGTGGATGTTACGGTGTGGCCCGAGGCGGCTATGATTGTGAGTGGCTCGGTGGCCCGCAACTACCGCTATCCCACCCTCAATGACCTATATTATACCCCCGGTGGCAACCCCGACCTGCTCCCCGAAGAGGGCGAAACATACGACCTTGGAGTGGAAAGCACCGTTGAAAAAGGGCGATTTAAGGTCGGTGGCAAAATCACGGGCTACTTCTCTCGTGTCAACAACTGGATACTTTGGGTGCCCACCGTGAAGGGATTTTGGACACCCCAAAACCTGCAACGAGTGGTTAGCAAAGGCGTAGAGGCAAGGGCAAATGCCGAAGTAAAACTACCCAATGAGTGGCGTGTGGAGTGGCGAGCGATTGTGGGCTACACCTCATCGGTCAACGCCACCGAGGGGAGCAACTCCTTTGGCAACCAACTCCCCTACATCCCCCTGTGGTCGGCATCTTCGGCTCTCGGAGTGAGGTGGAAGGAGTGGTTTGCCGACTACAAATGGCAATATTACAGCGACCGACAGACCTCCTATTCCGGAACATCTTTTTCGGGCGATGTTGTGGAGGCTTACTCGTTGAGCGACATATCGTTAGGGCGCAGTGTGGTGCTGAAAAATAAGGCATGTTTTAAGGTAATATTCGACGTCAACAATCTGCTTAATTGCGAGTATCAATCGGTGCTCTCACGCCCTATGCCGCCACGCAACTATGCGCTCCGCATAGAGTGTCGTTTTGGGCAAAAATAAGGTAATATCAGAGGTGTGAACGTGGGGACAAAATCCACACAACCCACAAAGCACCACCTCTCCAAACACGAAAAACGGCGGCCCCGAAAGGTCGCCGTTTTCACTCTCTCTATGTGGTGCTACTTAACAGCCTACGACTTGTAGCGCACCCATTTGAGCAACTCGCCAAATGTTGGTTTCTTGCCATACATAAACACGCCCACACGGTAGATTTTGCCAGCCAGCCACACCATACCGAGGAAGGTGGCATAGAGCAGCACAACCGACCACCAGAAGCCGTCGGGCAGGCCATAGGGCAGGCGCACCATCATCACAACCGGCGAGGTGAAGGGTATCATACTGAACCACACAGCCAAGGGGCCATTGGGCTCCTGCATTGCGTTCATCATCACAAAGATAGCCAAAATCAAGGGAATGGTGATGGGCAGTTGGAGGTTGTTGGTGTCCTTCTCGTTATCCACCGCACTACCCACCGCTGCGAACATTGCTGCATAGAGGAGATAGCCACCCACAAAGTAAATCAAGAAGCCACCGAAGATGCGCAGCAGATAACCGGGGTCGGTAATGGTGTTGATGAGAGCAACGGTATCCTTATCGAGCGAAACACCACCCATAGCCATCGCAGGGTCCACAGCGGCTCCTGCTTGTGCGGCGGCCATCAACTCTTCGCCACCGAGCAGGTTCAACGCAACTGCGCCAACCACAATTATAAAGGCCACCCAAATCATAAACTGAGTAATGGCCACAGCAGCAATGCCGAGAATCTTACCCATCATCAGTTGGAAGGGTTTAACACTCGAAACCATCACCTCCATAACCTTGTTGCTCTTCTCCTCAATGACGCCCTGCATAACCATATTGCCATAGAGGAATACGAACATATATATCAGAAAACCAAAGATGTAGGCCAGCGCAATGTTGAGTATGGCACTACTATCCTTTGCCTCGCCACTCTCGTTGAGTTGCTTAACTTGGAGGCTGACGGGGGTTTTGATTTCGTCGAGGATGCGGTCGAGGTCTTCAATGTTGTACTCTTTGAGCTTTTCCGACTCAATAATGCCACGAATCTGCTCCGTGATTGCGCTCTCGATGTTTATCGTGGAAGATTCGTAGGTGAAGAGTTGTACGTTGGAGGGGTTGGTGGCAACATCCTCGCCAATAACAAGGATGCCAAACACTTCGTTTTTCTCCTCTTTGAGCACATCAAAGTTCTTGTCGGAGGGGGTAAACGTAACCTGGCCGTCGTCGTGGAGTCCATCGCCCACCAGGCCACTCTGGTCCACAACAATAATCTCCTTCTTCTCGTCGCTCGAAATGTTCATCATCAGCGCAGGCACAAACATAATGGCCACAAAAGCGATGGGCATCAGGATTGTGGTGATGATGAAACTCTTTTTCCTCACACGCTCGTTAAATTCTCGTGCTGCTATGATTTTAATCTTTCCCATAGGTCAACTCTCTTTTTGTTATTTTGCGGAGTGGTTAGCCACCGCCTTGATGAAGATGTCGTTCATTGAGGGGATAACCTCACGGAAGGTGCGCAACTGCACAGAATTGTTGATGACCTCAACCACCGCACGCACATCCTCATCACAACCGATGTGAATTTTCAGTCCCTTCTCAACTCCCCCCTCCTCGGTGGCCACAAGACTCTCGTCGAGGAGTGTACAAGGCAGGTCTTCGAGTGCACCCACAAGTGCTCCTCTGTCGCCCCTGAAATCCACCTCGAAGATGTTGCCTCCGTGGGCACGACGAACCTCGTCCAGCGGGCCACTCAGGATGTTTTTCGACTTGTTAATCAGCGTGATGTGGTCGCACACTTCCTCCACCGACGACATATTGTGGGTGGAGAAGATGACGGTTGCGCCCTTATCTCGGAGCTCCAAAATCTCGTTCTTCAACAGATTTGCATTGATGGGGTCGAAACCACTAAACGGCTCGTCGAAAATAAGAAGCTGCGGCTCGTGGAGCACCGTTACGATGAACTGCACCTTCTGGGCCATACCCTTTGAGAGTTCGCTCACCTTCTTGTTCCACCACCCCTCTATGCCAAATTTAACAAACCACTTTTTGAGCCGTGCAGTGGCCTCTGCTTTCGACAGACCTTTGAGTTGGGCGAAGTAGAGAGCCTGCTCGCCCACCTTCATTGTCTTGTAGAGCCCTCGCTCCTCGGGCAGATAGCCAATGTTGGCCACGTCGGCCGGCGAAAGAGGGTGTCCATTGAACCACACACGTCCCTTGTCGGGTGCGGTGATGTGGTTGATTATGCGTATAAGGGTTGTTTTGCCGGCACCATTGGGACCAAGAAGTCCATAGACACATCCTCGTGGCACCTCCAAAGAAACATCATCCAAAGCAGTATGGCCCGCAAATTGCTTTGTGATGTTCTCGACCTTCAAAAAAACGTCCATAATTCTGTTTACAATTATTAATACAAACACAAAAGTAACGATTTATTTCGAGGAACGCATACTATAAACCAAATTTTTGCGTACTTTTGAGACAAGAAAACACAGTAAAGAGAGATTGCACAATGTTGTATCCGTTGAGATTTACCCCCATTATGAAGGAAAATGTGTGGGGCGGAAGCCGACTTGCGGCCACAGGAAAGAGGGTACCCAAGGGTAAAAACCCCAACAAAATAGGAGAAAGTAGGGAGATTTGCGGACTCGAAGATTGCGAGTCGGTGGCCTCCAACGGCTTCTTGAAAGCCAACACCATATCGGAGCTTACGGAGGTTTATATGGGTGAGCTTGTGGGAGATAAGGTCTATGACAAGTTTGGCATAGAGTTTCCCCTGCTGCTCAAATTCCTCGACGTAAACGAGCCGCTGTCGGTGCAGGTACACCCCAACGACGAGTTCGCCCTGCAAGAGCACGGCACCCGTGGTAAGACCGAGATGTGGTACATCATTGACGCTGCGCCCGATGCCGCCATCTACCTCGACCTGAAACACCCCCTCACAGAGGAGCAGTATGACCAGGCGGTGGAAAATGGCACCATTGTCGAACACCTCAACAAGGTGAGCGTCAAAAAGGGCGATGCATTTTTGATTCCCGCCGGCACCATCCACTCCATCGACAAAGGGGTGCTTTTGGCCGAAGTGCAGGAGACCTCCGACATCACCTACCGCATACACGACTGGAACCGACAAGACACCTCCGGTAACACCCGAGAACTCCACTCCGACCTGGCAGCCGAGGTGGTCAACCTCACCCCGCAACAGGGACTCGACATCACCAAGCCGGCCGAAAGGAGCAAGGCCGTAGAACTCGCCTCGTGCGACCAATTCACGGTAAATCTGTTGTGGGTGGATGGCGCATTGGAGTTGGACTACGCACCGCTGGATAGCTTTGTGGCCTATATGTGTACCGAGGGTGAAGTGGAGATTAAGGCTTGTGGCGAAAGCGAAAAACTCTCCGCCCTGCAAACACTCCTGTTGCCTGCCGAAGCCACCGACGTTGTGCTGAAAGGCAGCGGCAAGGTGCTCGAAATATACATCAAATAGGGTGTAAAAGGCTGTTTACACGGGGCAAACTACCAATAAATTGGTATTTTTGCTCCCGAAAAAAGGCCCTACCTTTGTGCCAACAAAACAAACAAACAAACAAACAAACTCCAACCCAATGACACACATCGCTCACACAAAATACCACGCCTCCGATATGATGAGGGAGGTTATCGACGACAATGGCAACATCCTATTTGTTCTGAGCCGCTTTGGTATTCCACTCGGATTTGGCGACAAGTCGGTGGGCGAAGTGTGTGCAACACAGGGAGTTGACACGGCAACCTTTCTTGCCGTGGCCAACTATGTGTGCCACCGCACTACCGACGATGGCGAAATCTCCCTCTCGGCATTGATTAACTATCTTCGCCGTGCCCACACCTGGTTTTTGGAGTTCAACCTACCGGCCATCCGTCGCAAGATTATCGAGGCCATCGACTGCTCCGGCAAGGACGAGGTGGCTCTGTTGATTTTGAAGTTCTACGACAACTTCGTAACCGAGGTTAGGGAGCATATGGGACACGAAAACTCAACGGTCTTCACCTATGCCGACTCGCTAATGAAGGGTTATCTCAATCGTGAGTACACCATCGAAACCTTTGCAGAGATGCACTCCAATAGAGATTCTCGCCTCGACGAAAAACTCTCCGATTTGAAAAACGTCATCATCCGCTACTATCCACAAGAGACCAATGGTTATTCGCTCCACTCGGTGTTGTTCGACATCATCAACTGCGAGAACGACCTTGCGCTCCATTGTGCCGTGGAGGACAAGATTTTTATCCCCGCAGTGAAGAAGATGGAAGAGGACGTGCGACAACAGGGGGCAAACTATTGCGAAATGGCAACAGACGACACAGACACCCCCTCCGAACAACTCTCCCTGCGTGAGAAGGAAATCGTTGCTTGTGTGGCCAAAGGTATGACCAGCAAGGAGATAGCTGACAGGCTGTGTCTTTCGGTCCACACCGTTACCACCCATCGTCGCAACATCACCAGCAAGTTGCAAATACACACCCCTGCGGGACTCACAATCTACGCCATTGCCAACCACATTGTAAGCCTCGACGAAATCAAACTACAATAACACCCCCATAATGAAAACCACACCGAAGGGCTCACTTGCAGCGAGTGCTCTGACAAAATTCCTTGTCGGAGTTGTTGCCGTTGCCGCACTACTGTTCGTTCCAGCAGGCTCGTTGGGCTATGTTGGTGCCTGGCGACTGCTTGCCGTTCTGTTTATCCCGATGATTATTTTCGGCCTCGGGGCACTCATCTTCTCGCCCGACCTATTGGCTCGCAGGCTCAAATCGAAAGAGGAACGCACAACCCAGAGTGGTGTGGTGCGACTCTCGGGCCTGCTCTTTGTTGTGGGTTTTGTGGTTGCAGGACTGGACTACCGCTTTGGGTGGAGCTATGTTTCGCAGACCACAACGTGGATTGCGTGCGGAGTGTTCGTTGTGGGCTACCTGCTCTATGCCGAGGTTATGAGGGAGAACGTGTGGCTCTCACGCACCATTGAGGTTAGCGAAGGACAAAAAGTCATCGACAAGGGGCTCTATGGCATTGTGCGCCACCCGATGTACCTCGCCACCCTGCTGATGTTTCTTGCAATGCCGTTGGTGTTGGGCTCGTGGTGGGCCGTGGTGCCATTTGTGGGCTATGTGCCTGTGATTGTGGTGCGTGCGCTTGACGAGGAACAACTACTAACAAAGGAGTTGGAGGGCTATGCCGACTACTGCAAGAGGGTGCGCTGGCACATTGTACCACTTGTTTGGTAGGCTAATTCGATTATTATCCATATCTTTGTGCTATGGAAAGTCTGTTGGGTAAAAACATAGAAGAGTTGCGAGAAGTGGCCGCAAGTGTGGGACTGCCCAAATTTGCCGCCACACAACTTGCCGAGTGGCTCTACAAGAAGGGGGCAACATCCTTCGACCAGATGACCAACATATCCCTCGCAGGTCGCAAGGCCCTCGCCGAGCGATACTCGCTGGGCCTGAGTGCTCCGGTGAGTGTGGCCGAGAGTGCCGACGGTACAAAGAAATATATCTTTGTGGTCGAGAGTGGGCAGCGCATCGAGAGTGCCTACATACCCGATGGCGACCGTGCAACCCTCTGTATCTCCTCACAAGCGGGATGTAAGATGGGGTGTAAGTTCTGTTTTACGGGGCGAGGAGGTTACCACGGACAACTCTCCACGGCCGAAATTCTCAACCAGATATGCTCGCTGCCCGAAAGGGACAGCCTGACCAACATCGTGCTGATGGGTATGGGCGAGCCGCTTGACAACCCCGACAATGTGTTGAGGGCGTTGGAGGTGATGACCTCGGCGTGGGGTTTTGGGTGGAGCCCCACACGCATCACACTCTCCACTGTTGGTGTTATTCCCAACCTCAAACGATTCCTCGACGAGTCGCAATGCCACCTTGCCGTGTCGTTGCACAACCCATTCAGCGACCAGAGGAGGGATATTATGCCCGTGGAAAAGGCTTTTCCTATCAAGGATGTTGTGGCGCTGCTGAAACAATATGATTTCAGCCACCAGCGCAGGGTTAGCTTCGAGTATATTGTGTTGAAAAACACCAACGACACGCCCGAACACATCAAAGAGTTGGCCCGCCTGCTCGACGGACTCAAATGCCGCATCAACCTCATCCGCTTCCACGCAGGAGTCGATCAAGACTTCCTCGGGTCCAACGAACGCCAAATGGAATGGCTGCGCGACTACCTAACAGCACACGGCATCACCACCACCATCCGCCGAAGCCGAGGCGAAGACATACTCGCTGCCTGCGGTATGCTCATCAATGCACTGCAAGAGAAGTAATGCTACCTACTGTTTAGAGAACGTGTCTATGGCGCTATAGTTTAGAAACGAAGCATTCTATAGGCGAAGCCGATTTAAAAATATAAATATTTTTCATAAATTCGCACAAAGGATTTGGATATTCCAAAAAATATTCGTACCTTTGTGCGATTTTGTATATTTTGCGATATAGTTCGCAACTTTATTGAAAAATATTTATACATACCAATATGAAGAAAATTCTTTTTATCGCATTGATTATGCTCGCAGGCACACTGAGTTTGTCTGCTCAGCTGCCTAATGTTCGTTTGCAAGACATCAATGGCAAAACTGTTCAAACAGGTGAAATTAGCAATGATGGCAACCCTATCATCATCTCTTTCTGGGCTACATGGTGCAAGCCATGTTTGCGCGAGCTGAAAGCCATTCACGAGGTATATCCTGATTGGCAAGACGAGACTGGCGTAAAGATGATCATCGTCAGCATCGACCAAGCACAAGATGCCAACCGCGTGAAACCATTGGTGGACGGTTTTGGTTGGGAATATGAGGTATTACTCGACCCTAACGGCGACTTCAAACGCGCTATGAACGTTCAGAACGTACCTCACGTATTCGTACTCGACGGCAAAGGCAAGATCGTATATAACCACGCAGGCTATACCGACGGCGGCGAGCAAGATATCTATGAGGCGCTGCAATGATTGTAGTGTAGAGTGTAAAGCGTAAGGTGTAAAGGCTAGCAGCACTAGCAGTACTTGTGCAACTAGCATAACTAGAAATTTAAAAGGTGAAAAAAATATTTCGAAATACAATATTAGCCTTGTGTTGCTTACCTACCCTATTATGGGCTAGCAATGACACCGTCTATGTAGTGGGCGGTATTCAGCACGAAGGACTTATTCCTACCATTGATGTAGGTCGTCCTCTCCCCGAGTGGGCAAAAATGCACTACCTAAGCAATACCTATCTAGATTTAGGTATGCGCTGGGATCACGCACAAGAAAACAAAGTCGGTTTTCGCGGACTAGAACTCATCACCCGTGCCGAACTTACTCAATGGCCTATGCTCGGCTATGATGCCAACTTTGGAGGTTACGGATTAAGCCACTTGCACCTAGGTACTACCTTCGATTGGGGTAAGATCACTGTGGGAGATGTCTATGGCCAATTTGGCAGCGGCATGGTGCTCCGCTTATATGAAGACCGCGCACTGGGTGTGGACAACGCACTCCGTGGTGGTAAGATTGAAGTCACACCTTATCGCGGCATCTATTTCACCGCACTCGGAGGTAAG
>JAZLDY010000036.1:0-43496 GCA_045614965.1 Tidjanibacter sp. | reverse complement strand
CCCCCTCTAACTCAGAGGGGGAGTAGTCGAAAGGCACGGGTTACAAAAACGTTACCCGCAAAAGAAAACTCCTCCCCTAAGGTAGGGGAGGTGCCGTAGGCGGAGGGGTATGCAGACGGTAGACGGTTGACGGTTGACGGTCGACGTTAAAAAAAACGCAAAGTGCGAGGGGAATTTTGTGCCAAACAAGAAGGCGAGTCCGCAGCAGCCACAGGCTGTTTTGTGTAGATGATAGGTAGCAGTTCTTTCAAACGTCAGCAAGCCCCGCAACAAAAAAAACGCAAAGTGTGCGGCAAATGCAAGGCACACAAGAAAACGCCCTCCGCAGTTTACTGAACGTAAATGAGGAGGGCGTTTATCGCAGTGTAACGCCGCAGTTGCCGTGCAATCTGCGTTTTTTCGCAATCTGCGTTTTTTTACATTCGCTCGGGAACCATTATTCCCATCAAACCCATACCCCTGCCGATAACCTCGCTCACAAGGCGACTCAGGGCCACACGGAACGACCTCACAGAGGCGTTCTCCTCACGCAGGATAGAGTGGTCGTGGTAGTAGCTGTTGTACATCTTGGCAAGGTCATAGACATAGGCACCAATCACGCTGGGCGAGTAGGTGGTACCTGCCTGCAACACCGTCTGGGGGAAGTCGGCAAGATATTTAACCAACTCAACCTCCTCGGGAATGAGCTCCACGCCCTCTCCTGCGCTCTCTGCCACGCCTGCCTCGGCGGCCTTACGCAACACCGAGCGGATACGGGCATAGGTATACTGGATGAAGGGGCCCGTGTTGCCATTGAAGTCGATACTCTCACGGGGGTTGAAGAGCATAGTCTTCTTGGGGTCCACTTTGAGGATGAAGTATTTGAGCGCACCGAGGCCCACCATTTGGCAAATCTCGTTCTGCTCCTCGGCCGAGAGGCCATCGAGTTTACCGAGTTCGGCACTCATCTCCCTTGCCGTAGCAACCATATCTTCGATGAGGTCGTCGGCATCCACAACGGTACCCTCCCTCGATTTCATCTTACCCTCGGGCAGTTCCACCATACCATAGGAGAGGTGGAAGATGCTGTCGCTCCACTCGTAGCCGAGTTTTTTGAGCACGAGTTTGAGCACCTGGAAGTGGTAGTTTTGCTCGTTGCCCACAACGTAAATCATACCGTCGAGGTTGTTGTCGTTGTGTCGGCTGAGGGCCGTACCCAAATCCTGCGTCATATAGACACTGGTACCGTCGCCACGCAACAGAAGTTTCTCGTCCAAGCCGTCGCCCGTGAGGTCAATCCACACGCTGCCGTCCTCACGGCGGTAGAACACGCCCTTCTCCAAGCCCTCGGCCACAATGTCCTTACCGAGCAGGTAGGTCTGCGACTCGTAATAGACCTTGTCGAACGACACGCCCATAGCCTTGTAGGTGGCATCGAAGCCCTCATATACCCAGCCGTTCATCTTCTCCCACAGGGCATAGACCTCGGGGTCGTGGGCCTCCCATTTTTGGAGCATTGTGCGTGCCTCCTTCATAATGGGTGCCTCCTTTTTGGCCTCCTCTTCGTCCATACCACCGGCCACGAGTTCCTTAATCTGGGCTTTGTAGTGTTTGTCGAACTCGACGTAGTATTTACCCACAAGGTGGTCGCCCTTCATACCGCTCGACTCGGGGGTCTCACCCTCGCCATAGAGCAGCCACGCAAGCATACTCTTACAGATGTGGATACCACGGTCGTTCACCAAGTTGGCCTTGATGACATTGTAGCCGCACGCACCGAGAATTTGAGCCACCGAGTAGCCCAAGAGATTGTTGCGGATGTGGCCCAAGTGGAGAGGTTTGTTGGTGTTGGGCGAGGAGTACTCCACCATCACGGTCTTGCCGTTGGAGGGGGCAATGCCATAGTTGTCGGCCTCCACCATAGCACCAAACTGCGAGAGCCAGAAGTCGGCACGGAGTTCGATGTTAAGGAAGCCCTTGATTACGTTGTAGCCCTTAACGTAGGAGCACTCGGCAGCCAGAGCCTCGCCAATCTCGGTGGCGGTGGCATCGGGCGACTTGCGACTGCGTTTGAGCAAGGGGAACACAACCAGAGTGTAGTCGCCCACAAACTCCTTGCGAGTCTTTTGCAGTTGCAATTCCAAGCCCTCCAATGGGCCATAGAGTTTTTCGACACAGCCATTGATTGCTGTGAGAAGTGTCTGTTCGATTGTCATATCTTATTCTTTTAGTCAACCGTCGGCCATCAATCACCGACCGTCCATATATTTTTTTTGGTTATTTCACTGCTTTGAGCCACCTATCCAACGAGGCGAGGAATTCGTCGTGGTAGGGTGCGAACTTCGCCCCATTGAAGCCCCAGCCGTGGCCACCTTTGGGGTAGATGTGCATCTCCACGGGCACCTTGTTGGCATAGAGCGCATCGTAGAAGAGGGTACTATTGGCATTGTGCACTCCCCTATCGTCGTTGGAGAGGGCGATGAAGCAGGTGGGGGTCTTGGGCGTTACGCACTCTTCGAGCGACCACTCCCTCACCTTGTCATACTTGGGTTTCTCACCAATGAGCCTTGTGCGTGAGCCTGCGTGGGTGTATTGCTCCTTCATTGTGATTACGGGGTAGATGAGCACACCAAAGTTGGGCCTATTGGCCTCGGAGGTGTACTTTGTGAGGGCCGTAGCGGCAACGTGGCCACCGGCAGAAAAGCCCATCACACCCACCTTCGAGGGGTTGATGTTCCACTCCTCGGCCTTCGAGCGCACCAACTCCACGGCCGTCAGCACATCCTTACGGGGAATCTCGCTGTGGCCGTTGGGCATACGATAGAAGAGCACCACAGCCGTAATGCCCCTCTGGTTGAACCACTCGGCAAACATCCTACCCTCGTGGGCCACCGCCAAGCGGGCATAGCCACCACCCGGACAGACAACCACCGCCTGGCCATTGGGCTTCTCGGGCAAGAAAACTTCCACCCTCGGGTTGCTCACATCACCCACCTTGTCGCCATCAATCACAACCTCCTTGCCTTCAAGGCCGTTGCTCTCGGCAGGGCCTTCGGGATAGAGGTAGATGGTCTGTTGTGGGGCCTGTGCAAAGGTTGCAAGTGAGGCTGTGAGTGTAAGCATAAGCAGAAAAAATCTTCTCATAGTGGAGTGTTATCTTTTGTTTCGTGCGCAAATATAACTATTTTTGGGGCAAAATTTGCAAACTGTGAAGATTGGAGAGATAGATTTTGGTCCAAAACCACTTTTTTTGGCCCCAATGGAGGATGTAACCGACCCTTCGTTCCGTCGTTTGTGCAAGGAGTTTGGTGCCGATATGGTAACCACCGAGTTCGTCAGTTCGGACGGGCTGTTCCACGGTGCCGAGAAGACCTTCCGCAAACTCAACGTCAGCGACACCGAACGCCCTGTGGCCATACAAATCTATGGCCACCTGATTGAGCCTATGGTCGAAGCAGCACGTCTGGCCGAGAAGGCAGGGCCCGATGTGATTGACATCAACTTCGGTTGCCCGATGAAAAAGATTGCGGGCCGAGGTGCGGGTAGCGGTATGATGAAGGATGTGCCCCTGATGGTGGAGATGACACGCCAAATCGTGGAGGCCGTAAAACTGCCCGTAACGGTCAAGACAAGGCTCGGTTGGGACGACGACAACAAGAACATCGAAGAGATTGCCCTGCGCCTGCAAGACGTTGGCATCAAGGCCCTCACCATCCACGGCCGCACCCGTTCACAAATGTACCGAGGCGAGGCCGATTGGACCCTCATAGGCAAGGTCAAAAACAACCCCGCCATCCACATCCCCATCATAGGCAACGGCGACGTTACCACCCCACAAAGGGCTGCCGAATGTTTCGACCGCTATGGTGTGGATGCGGTGATGATTGGCAGGGCCACCTATGGTCGTCCGTGGATATTCCGTGAGTGTCGCCACTTCATCGACACCGGCGAGCTCCTACCCCAGCCCTCCGTGGCCGAAAGGGTGAAGATTGCCAAGCACCACCTCGACCTCTCGCTGGCCGCCAAGGGCGACTATGTGGGCATTATCGAGATGCGCCGCCACTTCTCCAACTACTTCAAGGGGTTGCCCGACTTCAAGCAGACTCGCATCAAACTCGTAACCTCCTACGACCCCGACGAGATACGTTCCTTGCTGGACTACACTGCCGAGCATTGGGCCGACTACGACTTCTCCGAAGTTGTTCCCCCACCCTTGTCGCACGATATTTAGACGACGAACGTCAACCGTCAACCGTCGACCGTCGACCGACAACCGACTTTTTTTTAGGGGCCTTAAAGACCTTAGAGTCCCTAAACTCACTAAACTCACTAAATTCACTAAACTCCCTAACCCTCAAACAAAAAAAATGAAAGGACTTATCACAATAGGAATGTTGCTGCTCTCGAATGTCTTTATGACCTTCGCTTGGTATGGCAACCTCAAACTGCGAGATATGAACGGCGGCAAAGACCCCTTCCCACTCTTCATCATCATTCTGTTGAGTTGGGGTGTGGCCTTCTTTGAGTATTGCCTGACCATCCCCGCCAACCGCATCGGCTTCATTGGCAGTGGTGGCCCCTTCTCGCTCTTCCAACTAAAAATCATCCAGGAGTGCATCTCGCTGGTGGTCTTCACGGTGCTGGCTCTCGTGCTGTTCAAGACCGAGACCTTCCGCTGGAATTATGTGGTGTCGTTCCTTTTCATCCTCGCAGCGGTCTATTTCGCCTTCAAAAAATAGTTGGCGAATTGAAAATTGAAAATGGAAAATGGAAAATTGAAAATTAGGGAGGATAGGGAGTTTAGGGACTCTAAGGTCTTTAAGGTCTTTAAGGCCCCTAAAAAAGTCGGTTGACGGTTGACGGTCGACGGTTGACAAAAAAAAAGGACTCGGCAGAGGTGCCGAGTCTTTTTTTTGTTAAGCAAGAATCTTTCGGACCATCTCGCTTATGGCTTTGCCGTCGGCCAAGCCCGTCAGTCGTTTGGTGGCCACGCCCATCACTCGGCCCATCTGTTGGGGCGAGTCAACACCCAACTCCGCCACAATGGCCCTCAGTTGGGCCTCCAACTCCTCGGGCGAGAGTTGCTTGGGGAGGTACTCCTCAATGGCAGCAGCCTGTGCGAGTTCGGCCTCGGCCAACTCGGGGCGGCCTGCCGAGGTGTACATCTCGGCCGACTCACGGCGTTGTTTGACCTGCTTCTGCATAATCTTCACAATGTCGGCATCCGTAAGTTCGATGCCTGCACCTGCGGTTTTGGCGATGAGAATTGCCGACTTCACTGCACGCAATGCGTCGAGTTTCACTTGGTTGCGAGCCTTCATTGCGGCTGCAATATCATTCTGAATTTGTTGTTCGAGTGCCATAGGTCTAAATTTTTAGTTCGTAGCACAAAGATAGCAATTTTGTGGCAGAGCCACACATCGGGAGCAAAAAAAATAGATCCCCCACCCGCAACGCTTTGTTGGTTCGTTTTTTGGTCGTACCTTTGGCAGTAGCAAACAACAAAGATTATGAGCCAACTTTCGGAGTTCGTGGGTGCCAAAGTGGAGGCACAGCGAGCATTTTTCGCCACGGGAGCAACCCTCCCCTACAAATTTCGCATAGAGCAACTAAAACGCCTTGCCGAGGCCCTCGACGAGTGGGAGGCCCCATTGTGTGAGGCCGTGTGGAAAGACCTCCACAAGTCAAAAGAGGAGGCCATAATGACCGAGCTGAGCATCGTCAGGGGCGAGATTCGCAACCACATAGGCCACCTGCGACGTTGGATGCGCACACGCAGGGTCCACTCCCCACTCAAAATGTTCCCCTCACGCACCCACATACAGACCGAGCCTCTCGGCACTGCGCTCATCATCTCCCCGTGGAACTACCCCATACAACTCCTCCTCAACCCACTCGTGGGGGCCATTTCGGCAGGCTGTACGGCTGTGCTGAAAACCTCGCCCGCAGTGCCACACACCTCGCAGGTGTTGGAGCGTTTGATTGGCCTCACCTTCGACGAGAGGTACATTGTGGCCTTTGGGGGACACAGGGATATGAACACCGCACTCTTGGAACAACGCTTCGATATGATATTCTTCACGGGCAGTCCCTCGCTGGGCCATACGGTGATGGAGGCCGCCGCCAAACACCTCACACCCGTAGTGTTGGAGTTGGGCGGCAAGAGCCCCTGCATTGTGAGCCGCAGGGCCGATGTAGCGTTGGCCGCCAAGCGCATTGCGTGGGGCAAGACCCTCAATGCGGGCCAAACCTGCATAGCACCCGACTATCTGCTCATCCACTCCTCCCTCAAAGAGGAGTTTACCCTCCACTTCCGCAAGGCACTCCACCAG
The DNA here is from genome assembly GCA_045614965.1 of Tidjanibacter sp. Classification (GTDB taxonomy): domain Bacteria; phylum Bacteroidota; class Bacteroidia; order Bacteroidales; family Rikenellaceae; genus Tidjanibacter. Next base: position 37,185 of record JAZLDY010000036.1, on the reverse strand, counting down.
CTGCACGGCCAGGATGTTGCCCAAAGCCCACACTTCGGGCGACTTGTGAGCGAGAAGGCCTTTGACAGGGTGGCTGCCTACCTTGCCGACGGAAAGGTGCTCGTAGGTGGCACCACAGACCGCACCGAGCGTTACATCGAGCCAACCTTGTTGGAGGTGTGCTCGGCAGATGTGGCCGTGATGAAGGAGGAGATTTTCGGCCCCGTGTTGCCGCTGATGACTTTCGAGAGTTTGGATGAGGTCATTGACTTTGTGAACGAGCGTCCCAAACCGCTTGCGCTCTATTTCTTCGGCTCGGCCGAGGAGAGCCGTAGGGTGCTGCGCCACACCTCTTCGGGCGGAGCGTGTGTGAACGATACGATTATGCACATCGCCAACGAGATGGCCCCCTTTGGTGGCGTGGGCAACTCGGGTATGGGCCACTACCACGGCAAACGCAGCTTTGACGCTTTCAGCCACCAGCGCACCGTGGTTACCACACCCACCTGCATCGACCTACCCCTGCGCTATATGCCCTACCGCCTCTGGCCCTTCGTCAAGCGGTTGCTGTAAGTTGCACAGAGTAAACACTACTATGATAATAGCCATACTTGTCATACTAATTATTTGTTTTGGCGCACACACCCACGCCAAGCAAAAACGAAAAATCATCAGTTCCGTCACCTCTCCAACCAGAGGTGAATATTCAGAGCGAGATTTGATTTATCGTCTTGTAAAGTGTGGAATACCAGAGAATGCTATTTTCCACGACGTTTATGTACCACATAAAGGAGGACAGTGGCTTTTTCCTTTTCTGCTGCCGCAGGGACCTCTCAACGAGGATTAATCCGCCTTTCAGGCGGCTTTTTCCTCTCCTGCTGCCGCAGGGGCCTCTCAACGAGGATTGACTGCGCTTCGCTTGTCTTTCCTCTCCTGCTGCCGCAGGGGCGCTTTCAAAGCAAACAATGAGTAAGGGCGACACTTGTTGTCGCCCTCTTCTTTTTTGTTATGCGGGGTGTATGTGAACAAGTTCCCACACCCCGCATAACAAAAAAAGGTGAAACTTTCGTTTCACCTTCTCATTGTTTGCTTTGAGCTGTTTCCGAGGATTGAACTCGGGACCTCTTCCTTACCAAGGAAGTGCTCTACCACTGAGCTAAAACAGCATTTACTCCCTAAAAGCGAGGCAAAAGTACAACGAGTTTTTTTATTGTGCAACTTTTTGGTGCTTTTTTTTCAAAAATTCTAATACTTCACAACAAACCAATACTCATTATTGACGACGCAATTAGCTGGTGCCCAAGCATATTAGGGTGTATTCCATCGCCACACAACAACGTATGCCAATCGCCCGTATAGTCGCTAAACGGATGCGTAATGTCGCAAATCGAAACACCCATACTCCCGGCAACCTCAAACAGAACCTCATTATAGCTCTCGTGCCAGCGGGCTATCCTCTCAACATCGCCTCCCATCCAACTCAAAATATTCGCCCTGTCAACATCATTCATCCCACGGCTGAAATAGTCGAAGTAGGAAGCAGATGAGATAGGAGGCAACGAAAGCAACACAGGCACCGAGCCTAACGCACGCACCCTCTCAATCAACGAGATGAGCGACACACGGAACTCCTCCAAGCCCGTCTTTGGCAAATGTTCGCCCTGGGGGTTTTGGGCTATACGTTTCCAATAGAAATCACAATCGTTGCCCCCATACTCAATAAATGTATATTTTGCTCCTGCAATATTCTGTTCGTGGTGGTTGACAACGTGGTGAGCAAAACCTATGGTGCTTCCAAACTTACCATAGTTATCCACCTCAACCCCCTTCGACTCGCTGATAATCTCCATAAAATTGTGTTCCAACACCGAGTAGTTATTCTCTTCACCCAGCACCACGCCCTTCGTTATGGAGTCCCCAAGGGCGGCAATCCTAACTCTTTCCATACCTATTTTATATTTTGTCTTGAAAAGTTTACATTTCCATTTTCGTCGGCAAAAATAGGGCCACTCTGCAAGCCCTCGCAATTTATGTTACAGGGACAAGTGTTTTGTTACAAAATGTGCCTATTTAGGGATAAAAGTGCCGAAATTGGGAAGTTTGACAAAAAAGCACTACATTTGTCCCAACATTTTCAGTGGCGTTTGACTATGAATAACAGACAACAAATTCTCTTCGGAGGGTACAGCACAGTGCTACACTCCGCCTTGGTGCCCATCTTTGCATTCGTATTCACTCTGCTCTACAAGCCATTAGGCATTGTGGACTATTTGCAGATGGAGCACGCCTCCTACTCCTTCAACCTGACCATCATCTTCTGCATCCTATTGGGGTCGGTGGCCCTATCCCGACTGACCCTCTACCTACTCCGCAAGCGCATATCGGCCTCCGGGCTCTCCTATGTGCTCTGGATGTTGGGCGAGGAGGCCATAGCTTCGCTCTTTGTGGCCCTCTATGTAACCCTGATGTTGCACGGGGCGGAGGGTTTCTTTGAGGTTGTGGGGCGCACTTTCGGGGTACTCTTCGGGGTGTGCATCTTCCCCTACTCCACCCTCTACCTCGGTCTGCTGCTCTATGCCGAACGCACCAAGGAGGAGCAAGCGGCCGACCCGTCGTCGCTAATCAAGTTCTATGACGAGTACAAAAAGCTACGCATCGTAATAGCCTCCGAGGCGGTGATATTCCTCAAATCGGAGGAGAACTATGTGCAGATACACTACTCCGACCAGGGGCGAAACAAGAAGTTCGTTCTGCGTTCGTCGATGCGAGCCCTCGAAGAGCAGGTGGTAAGACACGGCTTGGTGCGCTGCCACCGTTCCTACTTCATCAACCCCAGCTATATCAAGATGATACGCAAGGAGCCTTCGGGTGTGGTGGTGGCGGAGCTGAAAGCCGAGGGTTATGAGTCCATCCCAATCTCCCGCAAATACCAAGAGGAGATTACAAGGTTGTTGTAGGACGTTGACCGTCAACCGTCAACCGTCAACCGTCAACCGTCAACCGTCAACCGTCAACCGTCAACCGTCAATCGATAACTGACAACTGATAACGTCCTTGTAGGTTTAGAAGCCCTAGTGGTCCCAGTAGCCCTAGTTAGTGGGCTGGGTCTTTTGGGGCGACTGGGGCGACTGGGGCGACTGGGAGAGGTAGGGGCCTTAGGGGCCTTAGGGGCCTTAGGGAATGTAGGGAGTGTAGGGAGGTTAGGGAGTATAGTGAGGTTAGGGGCCACCACCACCCTCACCTAACAGGTGAGGAGTAATTTTCCATTTTCCATTTTCAACTTTCAAATTTATTTCTTATTTTTGGGAGATTAAATTTGGTTAAAAGTATATGTACGACTACAAAGCACTTAAACGTGTGATTGTTACGCTCGGCATCACCTTCGCTGTGGTGCTGGCCGTTTTGCTTTTTTCGTGCCGACCGTTGGGTGGGTTTGCCCTCATCTCGGCACTCTTTATGGTAGTTATTGCGCTCTACCTGTTGCTGATTCCCACCAAGCTCATCAATGAGTTGCAGGAGTTGGAGCAGCTCATCGAAACCTACAAGAAAAACCAAAAATAGATTTCATATCCTCAACGACATCAAACACTTTTCCACGCTATGAAAAGAATTCTTATTGCAGGCGCAGGCGGACAGATTGGTACCGAACTCACCACACATCTCCGCAAAATCTATGGCCCCGAGAATGTCATCGCTGCCGACCTCCGAGAGTGTCCCCAGTTGGCCTACGATGGGCCCTTTGAGTTACTCAACGTGCTCGACAGGGAGGCCTATGCAGCACTTGTGAGGCGTTATGATGTGGACACCATCTTCAACCTGGTGGCTGTGTTGTCGGCCACGGGCGAGAAGAATCCACAAGGTGCGTGGAATATCAATATGGGTGCTCTGATGAACTCGCTGGAAATTGCGAGGGAATATGGCTGTGCGCTCTTCACTCCGAGTTCGATTGGTGCCTTTGGTGGCGACTACCCCAAGGACAACACCCCGCAGGATGTGGTGATGCAGCCCGACACCATCTACGGTGTGTGCAAGGTTACGGGCGAGTTGCTCGGCAACTACTACAACACCCGCTTTGGCGTTGACACCCGCAGTGTGCGCTTCCCCGGCATCATATCCAACGTAACGATGCCCGGAGGAGGAACAACCGACTATGCCGTTGAGATTTTCTATGAGGCTGTCCGCACGGGCCACTACACTTGCCCCATTCCTGCGGACGTCTATATGGATATGATGTATATGCCCGATGCGTTGAAGGCGATTGTGGACCTCATGGAGGCCGACCCGAAGAAGTTGCGCCACCGCAATAGTTTCAACGTTACGGCTATGAGTTTCACCCCCGAGATTATTGCCGAGGAGATTCGCAAGCACATCCCCGAGTTCACTATGGACTACGATGTGGACCCCGTGAAGGAGCAGATTTCTCGCAGTTGGCCCAACAAGTTGGACGACACTTGCGCACGAGAGGAGTGGGGTTGGAGCCCCGATTGGGACCTTGCCGCTATGGTGGAGGATATGCTCCGTGCCGTGAGGGCAAAACTCGGCAAATAAGCTGTCAGCAATCAGCTATCAGAAATCAGCTAACAGCTAACAGACACCTCCCACCTCCCCTAACTTAGGGAGAGAAGTTATTGCAACTCTCGGATATTAAAAAAGATACCCGTGATTAAGGAGGAGAATTTTGAATTTTGAATTTTGAATTTTGAACAGTCGGTCGACGGTTGACGGTCGACGGTTGACTAAAAAGGTATGTCGGCACCACTTGCAGAACGACTCAGGCCACAGAGCCTCGATGAGTACATCGGCCAGCAACATCTGGTCGGTGAGGGTGGTGTTATCCGCAGGTTCATTGAGAGTGGCAACATCCCCTCGTTCATTTTGTGGGGCCCTCCGGGTGTGGGTAAGACCACGTTGGCCAAACTTGTGGCCCTCACTTTGGGTCGCCAGATGTTCACCCTCTCGGCCATTGCGAGTGGCGTGAAGGAGGTGAGGGAGGTGATTGAGGCCGCCAAAAAGAGCCGTTTCTTCTCGTCGGCAGCCCCCATATTATTTATTGACGAGATTCACCGCTTCAACAAGGCACAACAGGACTCGCTGCTGGGTGCAGTGGAGCAGGGTGTGGTTACCCTTGTGGGTGCCACCACCGAAAACCCCTCCTTTGAGGTCATCTCGCCATTGCTCTCCCGCTGTCAGGTCTATGTACTCAAAGCGATGAACGAGAGCGAGTTGCAGACTCTCCTCGACAGGGCCGTAACCACCGACAAGGTGCTCTTGGAGAGGGGCGTAAGGGTGGAGCAGACGGCTGCTCTGTTTGAGTTCTCGGGTGGCGATGCGAGGAAGTTGCTCAACATTTTGGACATTATGGCAGGTGCCAGCGAGGGTGAGATTGTAATCAACGACCAGAGGGTTATCGACTGCCTGCAACAAAACATCGCACTCTACGACAAAAATGGCGAACAACACTACGACATAATCAGTGCCTTCATCAAGAGCGTGAGGGGAAGCGACCCCGATGCTGCCATCTACTACCTGGCCCGTATGTTGGCCGGTGGCGAGGATGTGAAGTTCATCGCCCGCAGGCTCATCATCTTGGCCTCGGAGGACATAGGCCTTGCCAACCCCAATGCGCTGCTGCTGGCCAATGCGTGCTTCGATGCGGTACATAAGATTGGTATGCCCGAGGCCCGTATTCCGCTGGCGGAGACAACCATTTATCTTGCCAATAGCCCCAAGAGTAACTCGGCCTATATGGCCATCAATGAGGCTCTTTCGGTGGTCGAGCACGACACCACCAACCGTCCCGTACCTCTCCACCTGCGCAATGCGCCAACGAAACTGATGGATAAGTTGGGCTATGGTCAGGGCTATAAATATGCCCACGACTACGAGGGCCATTGGGTGGAGCAGGAGTTTATGCCACAGGGTATGGAGGGTCGCCGTTTCTACACTCCGCAGAATAAGCGTGAGAGCGATGCTGCCGCTTGGAAGGAGGCGTTGAAGAAGAGTTGAAAATGGAAAATTGAAAATTGAAAATTAACAGTCCTCTCCGCCCTTCGGGCACCTCTCTTAACTTAGGATAGGTGCGGTCAGAAGACTCGGGTAACGAAAAAGATACCCGTGTAGAGGGACAACATTTTGAATTTTGAATTGTCGGTCGACGGTCGATGGTCGACAAAAAACTTATTATCTCGGAGGAAATTTTGTGCCAAACAAGAAAGCGGCCCCGCAGTTTGCTGATGCAAATGAGGAGCCCGCTTATCGCAGTGCGGTGCAAAATTCACCCGAGAGAATAAGTTTTTTATTTCCCCACGCAGTTGCGCACACGGAACGACGAGCCGAGGATGCGTTTCTTTATGGTGTGGTTACACTCCGCCTCAATGATGCCCGTAAGCACATCGGGGCCGTCGTGCCAGCGGTTGGAACGAAAGCGGCGGTTGTAGTTCACAAGGTGCACCGCCAACTCCGGCCACCTCTCACGCCAATCCTTCGGCCAGCGCAGCATACGCAACACCGTGGAGGCATTCGACAAGATACGGGACTCCTTGTTGGCACTCTGATGAAACCACCCCACCGTAACGCCCTGCGCAAGTCGCTGGATGTTGCGGGCAAAGCCTCGGCCACCATTGTTACTCTCGATGAGTGCCTCACGAGTGCCACACCGCACCAACATCTCGGCCACCTGTGGCTCGGTATGCTCCATATGCTCACGGGAATAGACCACATCCTCCACATAGATTGTCCCATCGGAGCCCACCACATAGCACACCGAGCAGAGGTAGTCGTCGCCCGTGTCGGCCGTGTCGGTATAGTTGGCCTTGCGGAAGTAGTCGGTGGGGAGGCTGTCGTAGGTGCTCCACCCATCGCCATACAAAAGGCCCGCAGCATCCGAAGGTCGTCCCTGATACATAGCCTCAAATTGCAGCGCATCCAACCTGCGCTTCTCCATCAACAGCTCCGCCGAGTGGCGTTCGGGCCAAAGGGCCTCGCCAATATCTCGGGGGTCGAAGTCGGTGGGAGGGGTGGTTTTGAGTGCTTCGAGGTTGAGCAGGAGCCAATCGTTGGGCCCGATGGTGTCGAGCTGGTCGAAGGAGGCCAACTCCACCACCCTCTCCTTCTGCATAATGCGCCCCACAAGGTCCTCCTTGTGCCATCGGGTAAAGACTATGAGTTCCTGCGAAAGGTTGTGCTCACGGGTGCGGACAACCGAGGTGTACCACTCCCAACAGTTCTCCCTGATGGTGGGCGAGTTGGCCTCCATGGCATCCTTGTAGAGGTCGTCAATGATGAAGACATCCACAGGGTTGCCCGTCAGGGAGCCCTCCCTACCCACCGCCACAAGGTCGCCACCCGTGCCCACAATCTCTGTGAGTTCGGAGGTGCGCTGATAGCCACCACTACGCCCTGCGGCCTTGATGGTGGTGTCGGGAAAGAGGGCCTCATAGGCAGAGGAGTCGATGAGTCGTTGTATGCGTTTGTTGAACTTTTGGGCCAACGAAGCACTATAAGAGGCTATGGCAACGTGGAGCGAAGGGTTGCGCCCGAGCATATAGGCGGGCAACAACACACTCGACCCCAGCGACTTGCCGTGTTGGGGAGGTACGGTAATTATGAGCCTACGCACACGCCCCTCGGCAAAGGCTTCGAGGAGAGCATAGTAGCGTGTGTGAAAGGGTGTTGCGGAAAACGAAGGGTACATAGCCTTCGCAAAATCAATCAAAGACATTGGTGAAATTGAAAATTGAAAATTGAAAATTAAAAATTGACAGACGCCCCGCCTTTCAGGCACCCCCTCTAACTCAGAGGGGGAGAATTATTTAGTACACCCCCTACACTCACAGGTATTAAAAAAGATACCCGTGAGATTAGATAGCACCACAACCACACCTCTCCTGAGTTAGAGAGGTGCCCGAAGGGCGGAGAGGTCTGTCAAAAGAGCAGAAAGGGAATTGAAAATTGAAAATTGAAAATTGCTGCTCCCCTAAGTTAGGGGAGCTGTCGCAAAGCGACTGAGGGGTATGTCCTCCTCCCCCTACGACAGGGGAGGTAAGGGAGGAGTGGTCGAAAATTGCGCTCGGCCCCGTGCAAACACCTCCCCGGGAGGTGTTGCAGAGCGACGGAGGGGTATGCTGTCGGTTGTCGGTTGACGGTTGTCGGTTGACGGTTGTCGGTTGTCGGTTGACGGTTGACGGTAGCTGAAAAATGATTTTTCAGCTAACAGCCAACAACCCTCTCAATTCGCCAAACGAAAAATCATTAAGCACCTCCTCGCAAGTGTCCGACTCGCAGGTGTGCATCTCCCACCACACGGGAACAACATCTCGGATGTCGCCCTCGGAGGTGCGATAGACAATGAGTGTGGCAATGAGCGTGGCATCAAAAGTGTCGAGTTCAACAGTGAGAGTGGTCGAAAGAAATTGCCTCTCGCCAATCTCCTCCAAGAGTTGATTGGCCACCTGCGAATAGTCCTCTGGGGAAAATTCAAAGATGCGGTCAAAAGAGTATTTTGTGGTTGGGTTCATAAAAAATTGTATTTTTGAAATAAATTTCTTAACTTTGCCACAAATATAAGTTCATTTTTTGAATTTTGTATTTCAAAATGCAAGAAAATTTCAAACAAATTTCTATATGGCTGACAATAAAGGAGTAAGAGTAAAACAGATTCGCAAGGAGTTGGGACTCACCCAAGACCTCTTTGCAAAGGCCCTCGGAGTGGGCAAGAGCGCACTCTCGATGATTGAGACAGGCAAGAGCGCACTCTCGGAGCGCAACAAGAACATACTTGTTCAAGAATTGAACGTAAACCCCGATTGGATAGACACCGGCAGGGGCGAAATGTTCAATGGCCCAAGGGACGAGTGGCAAAAGTTCACCAAGCGCACCGACAACACCATTCCCCACCAGAGCGTACCTTTATATAATATGGAGGGCACAGCAGGACTTGTTCCTCTCTTTTTGGACCCCTCGAAGGTAAAACCCGTGGACTACATCCACATCCCCAACCTGCCCAAGTGCGATGGTGCGATTTATGTGGTGGGCGACAGTATGTATCCCCTGTTGAAGAGTGGCGACATTGTGCTCTACAAGCAGATGAACGATTGGAACAACATCTTTTGGGGCGATATGTATCTGCTCTCCATCGACATCGAGGGCGAGGAGTATATCACCGTGAAGTATATCCAGAAGTCGGACCGCCCCGGATGCATCAAGCTCGTGAGCCAGAATCCCCACCACGCCGACAAAGACATTGAGATTGAGCGTGTAAGAGCCCTGGCATTCATCAAGGCAAGTATCCGAATGAATTCCATAAAGTAAAATGGAAAATTGAAAATTGAAAATTGAAAATTATTCCCTACACTCTCTAACCTCCTTAAATTCACTGACCTCCCCACACTCACAGGTATTAAAAAAGATACCCGTGAGATTAGAAAGCACCACAACCACTCCTCTCCTGAGTTAGGAGAGGTGCCCGAAGGGCGGAGAGGTCTGTCAAAAGAGAAGAAAGAGAATGGAAAATTGAAAATTGAAAATTATTCCCTACACTCTCTAACCTCCTTAAATTCACTAACCTCCCCACACTCACAGGTATTAAAAAAGATACCCGTGAGATTAGATAGCACCACAACCACTCCTCTCCTGAGTTAGGAGAGGTGCCCGAAGGGCGGAGAGGTCTGTCAAAATAGAAGAAAGGGAAGAAAGGAAATAATTAAAACACTGCGCTGAAAGCGCACCTCAATTTTCAATTTTCAATTTTCAATTTTCAATTTTATTCGACATTAGGAAAACAAAAAACTATGAAAAGGAATATATGTTTGTTTGTTGCTATGGTGTTGGCCATAGCAACAACACGAGGTGAGGGTAACCTCGTCGGCCAACCCGTGGGCACATTGCAGCCCACCGAGTTGCAGGAGTGGACACCAACAGAGTTGCAGGAGTGGACACCAACAGAGTTGCAAGCGTGGGAGCCCAAAACATTGCAAGGCGAGTTTCGCCCCGTGGCAGAATTAGCCACGCCCACAGCCTATCGTCCTATGACCTTCTGGCAGCGCAGGAATGTGCAGGTGGGCTTTGGTCTGCTGGGTGTGGGTGCCGTTGCCGCCTCGGCCGACCTGCAAACACGCCAACTACGTCAGGACTACATCCCCTCCTTCCGTATGCACCACGACGACTTCCTCCAATTTGCGCCCCTGGCGATTACCGTGGGACTGAAAGCCTGCGGGGTGGAGAGCCGCAGCTCGTGGGAGCGTTTGGCGTTGTCGAGCGCATTGGGTGTGGGTAGCACTATGGCGGTGGTCTATGCCGGCAAGTATGGCATCGGTCGCCTGAGGCCCGACAACACTCGCCACAACTCCTTCCCCTCGGGCCATACGGCTATGGCCTTTTCGTCGGCAACCATACTGCACCGTGAGTATGGCCACCTCTCGCCTTGGGTGAGCGTGGCAAGCTACTCGGCCGCCACAATTACGGGCATCTCCCGAATGCTCAACAACCGCCACTGGCTCACGGACGTAATCGTGGGTGCAAGCGTGGGTATCCTCGGCACCGAACTGGGCTATCTCCTTGCCGACAAGTGGCTCGGCAGGCGTGGACTGTTGCGCCCCGAGGACGACGAGTGGAAGCCCGTACACATTGGCCGTAACCCATCGTATGTGGGTGTGGCTCTGGGTGGCAATATGCTCCTGTGGGACAACAAACGCTACGACAAGGTGGCACCCTCGGGTGTGGGATTCAACATCGAGGGAGCGTGGTTTTTCACACCCAACATTGGTGTTGGTGGCCAGGCCAAGGTGGGCCGCTATGCCGACCTTGTGAAGAAGGGTGCGCTGGACGAGGGACACATCACCAACCCCCAACCTCTCAACAGCCTCGCCGTGCAGGGCGGTCTATTCTATAACCTGCCACTCGACAATAGCGAACGCTGGGCTCTGGGTGCAAAGGCTCTGGCCGGTGTGGCCAAAAACCACTACCAAAAGAACGAAGTGGTGGATGGCGGTGGCACCCTCATCGGCCACCTCGAACACTCGTCCACCGAGCACCTCACCGCCACGCTGGGACTTTCGCTGCGCTATGTTGCTGCGGACAACCTTGGTGTGAGGCTCTTTGTGGATTATAATTGGATGCGCACGAGTGCGACCTACACCCCCACCACGGGTAGCCCCAAGAACTTTGCAGCCTACCGCACACCACTCTCCGCAGGCATCGCCTTCGATGCAATGTTGTGGTAGAAAGGGGAATTCAAAATTCAAGCAAATGCGAGTAAGCGAGTGCAGAGGCTGCTCGCAGACTTTGCCAAGCGAGAGCATTTTAGAGCAAACAAAGTTTGGTCAATTCAAAATTCAAAATTGAGGGCAGGAAGGGCAGAAAGGGCAGAAAGGGAATGGAAAAAAATTAAACTCTGCGCCAAGGGCGCACCTTAATTTTCCATTTTCGCAAATGCGAGTAAGCGAGAGCAAAGGCTGCTCGCAGACTTTGCCGAGCGGGAGCATTTTAGACAAAATTCATTTTGTCAATTTTCAATTTTATCGTCAGTTGACGTTAGACGTTAGACATTAAGAATCAAGCAGTTCAAAAAATGTAGAAACTTTTTCGCTCTATGTCATATTATCTTTGTTACCAAAAAAAAGTTTATGGTAACAGAGAAAGATTTTCAGGAGTGTGCCGAGACTCTCGGAGTGGAGGTTGCGGCACTCAAAGCAGTGGTGGAGGTGGAGTGTAGTAGCAAGGGTGGTTTTCTGGTGGACGGCCGCCCGAGGATACTCTTCGAGGGGCACATCTTTTGGCGCAGGCTGGCACTGCGTGGCATAGACCCCGAACCTCTCGCTGTGGAGCACCCCGACATCATCTACCCCCGCTGGGAGCGCAGCCACTACCGAGGGGGCGCAGGCGAGTGGGAGCGTTTTGGTCGTGCTTCGGCCATCTGCCACGGTGCGGCCATTGAGTCGGCAAGTTGGGGTTTGTTCCAGATTATGGGCTTCCATTGGAAGACGTGCGGCTGCTCCTCGGCGGAGGACTTTGCGGAGCGTATGAGCCGCAGCGAGGGGGAACAAATGAGACTTGCGATGCGTTTTCTGCAAAAAACAGGCATTGCAGAGTGGCTAAAAACCAAAGATTGGAGTACCTTTGCACTGCGCTACAATGGTAGCGGCTACAAAGCCAACCGCTACGACACCCGCTTACAGAGGGCGTATGAGAAATTCAAAATAGAAAAATGAAAAAGATAGAACTACTTGCTCCGGCAAAAGACCTTCGCACAGCCCGTGCCGCCATCGACAGCGGTGCCGATGCGGTGTATATGGGTGGGCCGAGTCTGGGCGCAAGGGCTGCGGCCACCAACTCGTTGGAGGATGTGAGGGCGGCAGCCGAGTATGCACACCTCTTTGGCGCAAGGCTCTATCTGACACTCAACACCATTGTCTATGAGCACGAGCTCGCCGAGGCTCGTCGCATAGCACAGCAGGCCATAGATGCAGGCGTGGATGCGCTCATCATACAAGACCCTGCCTACCTGCGTATGGGCATTGTGGGTGCCGAGTGGCACGCCTCCACACAGCTCTACAACGCTACGCCCGAGGGGGTTGCTTTCCTCGGCGGTGCGGGGTTTAGCCGTGTGGTGCTCGAAAGGGGACTGACAAGGGAGGAGGTTAAATCCATCTGCGAGGCTACGGATGCCGAGATTGAGGTCTTTGTCCACGGAGCAATATGCGTGTGTGGTAGCGGTAGGTGCTATATGAGCCGTTCGCAGAGCCACCGCAGCGGCAATAGGGGCGAGTGTAGCCAGCCCTGCCGCCAAACCTACGACCTTGTGGACGGAAGTGGTAGAATAGTACGCAAGGGTGCCCACCTGCTCTCGGTGAGGGATATGGATATGTCGGCCCACATTGGCGAACTGCTGGATATGGGGGTGGTGTCGTTCAAGATTGAGGGCAGGCTCAAAGACGAGGCCTATGTGCGCAACATCACCGCCCACTACAACCGCCTGCTCAACGAGGCTCTCGCCAAGCGACCACACCTCACAAGGGCCTCACAAGGCACCATCACCATAGATTTCACACCCTCACCAGCCAAGACCTTCACCCGCAATGGTGGCCCCTACGTCTTTGGCGGCAAGCGTGCAGGCCTTGCCACCTTCGACACCCCCAAGGCTATGGGCGAGCCTCTCGGCAAGGTCAGGGAGATTGGCAAGGGGTGGTTTACGCTCGACCGCAAAGTGGAACTCCACGCCGGCGACGGAGTGTGCTACACCCACGAGGGGCAACTCTATGGTACCAACATCAACTCCGTGGAGTGCGGGCGCATCAGGCCCAACCGTATGGAGGCACTCACTGTGGGCGCACAACTCTTCCGCAACCACGACAAAGCCTTCCACGACACCCTTGCAAGCACCCGCACTCGTCGCTCGTTGCCCCTGTGGTTCACTCTTTCGGGCGACACCGAGGGGGTAACCCTCACGGCTCACGACAAGAGTGGCAACACAGCCCAAGCCTCCATCGCACAACACTTTGACACCGCCACCAAGCCCGACACGGCTCTGGCCAACATACGCACCTCGCTCGCCAAGAGTGGAGGCTCGCCCTTCGACATCGAGGGCGTGGAGGCCCACTTTGTGGGCTACGTGCCCTTCCTGCCCACCTCGCTCCTCAACTCGCTCCGCAGGGAGGTGTTGGAGAGTATGGAGAGGACTCTGAGGGCCACACAGCCCGAGAAGAACATCGCCACCGAGAATACCTCGTTGCCCTACCCCACCACCACCCTGCGTGGCGACCACAATGTGGTCAACTCCCTCGCCCGCAAGTTCTACACCGACCACGGCGTGGAGCACATCGACGAGGGCTACGACACCCTGCCCGACCTGACGGGTGTGGAGGTTATGCGCACCCCCTATTGTATCCGCAGGGAGATTGGTCAGTGTTTGTTGAAGGGCTCGTCGTTGCGTGAGCCCCTCACGCTGAGGCACGGCGAGGATGAGTACCGCCTGCGCTTCGACTGCAAAAGGTGTATGATGTATGTGGTGAAAAATTGAAAAGGGAAAATGGAAAATTGAAAGACGGTCGACGGTAGACGGTCGACGATTGACGATTGACGAATAAAGACATGAAACACCCCGAACTACTCTCCCCCGTGTGGGAGGACTACGAACTCATTGATTGTGGCGACTTCGAGAAACTCGAACGCTTCGGCAAGTATATCACTCGCCGCCCCGAGCCACAAGCCATCTGGCACCGCACACTCTCCAATGAGGAGTGGACCAAATTGGCCACCGCCTCCTTCGTTAGGGAAAAAGGTGCCGCCAGCGACGAGCGTGGACGTTGGCACCTGCGCCCCACGCAACCCGACCAATGGTACATTCGCCAAAGGGTTGGGGATAAGCAGATTAGGATGCGTTTGGGTCTCACATCGTTCAAGCACGTTGGCGTTTTCCCCGAGCAGGCCGAGAATTGGAATTTCATCTTCGAGAGGGTGCAGTCGCAGGCTAAACGTGCCAAAGGGAGCCGTCCCAAGGTGCTCAATATGTTTGCCTACACGGGCGGTGCTTCGTTGGCAGCCGCAGCCGCAGGTGCCGAGGTAACCCACGTTGACAGCGTGAAGCAGTGCATCTCGTGGGCCAGGGAGAATATGGAGGCCAGCCACCTCGAAGGCATACGCTGGGTGGTGGAAGATGCGCTCAAATTTGCACGCCGTGAGGTCAAGCGAGGACACCGCTACGACGGTATCATCCTCGACCCTCCCGCCTATGGACGTGGGCCCGAGGGCGAAAAGTGGGTGCTCGAACAGAACATCGCCGAGATGCTCTCCCTGTGTGCCGAGTTGCTTGCCGAGGGGGGCTTCTTGGTGCTCAACCTCTACTCTATGGGCCTCTCGGCCACACTCGCCAAGAGTGCCGTCAACCAACTCATTCCAAGCCCCTCGTTTGAGCAGTTTGGCGAGTTGCTTTTCACCGACCGAGCAGGCAAGTCGCTCCCGCTGGGAGTATATTATAGGTGTGTAAAATAGACTTACGACCGTGAATTCCGAACTCGTTGCCTACATCGAGGAGCACATCCTGCCCCGCTACGACAGCCACGATGCCGCCCACCGCAGGGACCACGCCGAGGGTGTCATCGAGCGTAGCCTCGCCCTTGCTGCACACTACGATGTGGACCTCGATATGGTATATACCATCGCTGCGTGGCACGATGTGGGACTCTGTGAGGGACGTGAACACCACCACCTCTCCTCGGGGCGTATGCTCTTGGAAGACAGCAAGATGAGGGAGTGGTTCAACCCCGAGCAACTCCACACTATGAGGGAGGCCATCGAGGACCACCGAGCCTCCTCCAACCACCCTCCCCGCACCATCTATGGAGCCATTGTGGCCGAGGCCGACCGACAGATTGTACCCGAGGTGGTGATGCGCCGCACGGTGCAATATGGCCTTGCCCACTACCCCACCCTCAGCCGTGAGGAGCATTGGCAACGATTCTTGGGCCACCTCCACGAAAAGTATGACCACGGGGGCTACCTGAAACTCTACATCCCCCACTCCGATAATGCCCTTCGCTTGGCAGAACTGCGTGCGCTCATCGCACAACCCACCCTACTCCGCACCCACTTCGAGGCCCTCTTTGCGGAGGAACAGAAAATGGAAAATTGAAAATTCCTCCTCCTAAGGTAGGGGAGGAATGGTCGGATGGCACGAGTAACAAAAAAGTAACCCGTGAAAAAGGTGGGGCCCCTCCGAGGTCTTGGGTATTAAAAAAGATACCCGTGAAAAAAGCTGCTCCCCTGAGTCAGGGGAGGAGTGTGCGAGGATGGAAGTTGAGGGCAGAATGGGCAGAAAGGGCAGAAAGAGCAGAACGAGGAAGCTGCTCCCCTGAGTCAGGGGAGCTGTCGCAAAGCGACTGAGGGGTATGCAGGCGTGGCAAGACGAACATACCTCTCCGCCTTTGGCACCTCCCTGCTCGGCGAGGCCGCCGAGCGCAATTTCGACCACCCCTCCCGACCTCCCCTGTCGTAGGGGAGAAGAACACACCTCTCCGCCTTTGGCACCTCCCCTAACTTAGGGGAGGAGTGGTTGTGGTGCTCCCTAACCTCACGGGTAACAAAAAAGCAACCCGTGAAAAAGGTGGCCCCCATCCGAGGTCTTGGGTATTAAAAAAGTATTATTATATCAAAGGTGTAACAATCCCAAATCCCCTAGTTAAATAATTTAACAGCGCTGCCAGCGGACAAAAGTACCACAAATTCTGGATGATTTTAAGAGTTACAACTGTATTGACATCCAAATCACTAATCTTTTGTAGATTTAGAATTTTGTGCTACCTTTGATATAATAATACTTTTTTAATACCCGTGATTCAGTTGGGACCTATAAGTCATTAGAGCCATCAAGGTCCTTAATGCACTTAACGCCCCTATAAAAAGTAATGGGTAAAGCGCATACTATTAGGCTTGGATATGACTTTTAATACCCTATAGTGTTCCAATAGTCCCTCATGATTATTTTTGTAAATGCATATAAAAAGTCTGTCTAACAAGCATTGTTAGACAGACTTCGGTGGCTCTTATTTATTTCGTAATGCTACACGGACGTCCGTTTCTGTAAGCATTAAAATCACTTAATGACTCATATACTTTTCTATTCTTGATGTCTATATAAGCTATACCTCTGATATGCAATACGGGTCTATCGCTTACACCCATTTTATAGTAGATGTAAGATTCGTTAGTTGATCTACCTCTTTCTCCTCTCCATATACAAGGTCCAGTCTCTTTGTTAGAGGAAATGATTATTGTTTGCTCGTTACCATATAAATCCCTACAACGATATGTTCCCTTGACGGGGGCTGTGCCATAAGAAAATATAAAATACCCCAACAAAATCAGGATAATAATGATTGAATAAATAGAGTTGTTTTTCATAAAGTTCTAGTTTTTAATAGTTATCCTAGGTTAATGTTTGTTGACAAAGCCTCCGCCATTGCGACTACTGCATTCTGAATAGAAGTCTTATCGTCCTGTGTGATACTTTTGCCTATTATTTCAACTCCGGTTTTAGCTGTTCCAACAATTATCCACAATTTTAATTCAACTTTAATTTCCACTGAATTAGAAATGTTGGGGTCAGGAAAAGGACTAATCGTCCATTTTGCATTGGATACTTCTAATTTGGTGTCTTTTAGACACCCTTTCACCAAGTCATCAAACTCTTGTGTCTTCATACTATAAACATTTTTGTTTGCACCCCAACCCCGATAATGCGATTTATTACAAAAAAAAGAAAGTGTGGAGTTGATTAGTTTATCTGTTCCGAGGCTCTGGAATGCCTATGCCACAAATAAACATACCCCACACTCGTATCGTTGAGTATGGGGCAGAACACCCCAAGAATCATACAATACGGAGTGACGAGTGTGATGTTTACCTTGTGGCATTGAAATTTTCCAGATTTCGGAACAAGGTATCTAATACACTTTCATCAAAAAATATGTAGTGCCGAAGAGTCAAAACTGTTCGACACTACAAATATAAAGAATTGATTTGAGAATGAAAAATGGAAAGTTGAAAATTCCTCCTCCTAAGGTAGGGGAGAGTGGTTGGGGTGCTCCCTAAACTCCCTAAACTCCCTAAACTCCTTAATCTCCCTAAACTCCCTATTACCCCTATCTCTGCGAGAAGCCACAGCCGCCCCAGAAGCCCCAGAAGCCCCACATCCAACAAAAACAAAGGGCTCCGAAATTCGGAGCCCTTCACTTTCTTTTGAGTTCTTACGCCTACTCGCTAATGGGAGTTACGTTAACAAACGATTTGCCGTTTGCCTTCTTGTGGAAACTTACGGTACCATCTACCAATGCGAACAGGGTGTGGTCTTTACCCATACCTACGTTCTCACCGGGATTGTGAACAGTACCCCTCTGACGGACGAGAATGTTGCCAGCTTTTGCAAACTCACCGCCGAACAATTTTACGCCGAGTCGTTTGCTCTCCGACTCACGGCCGTTCTTTGAACTACCTACACCTTTCTTGTGTGCCATTGTCTGTGAATTTTAAGTTATGCAACAATAATGTCCTCTACTACTACCTGGGTCAGATACTGACGGTGGCCGTTCAGTTTCTGGTAACCTTTACGACGTTTCTTCTTGAAAACAAGAACCTTGTCGTCCCTCAGGTGACGAAGAACTTTTGCTTTTACAGAGGCACCTTCTACAACAGGTGTGCCTACCAAAACCTGACCGTCGTTGTCTACCAGCAGGACTTTGTCGAAGCTCACCGAGGCATCTACATCCTCGTGAAGACGGTTTACGTAGAGCTTCCTACCTTTCTCAGCCTTAAACTGTTGGCCTGCGATTTCTACTATTACGTACATAGTTTTAATAAATGATTTAGTGCTAATTAGCCCGCAAATATACACATAAAATTGAAAATGGAAAATGGAAAATTGAAAATTGTGGAATTTTCTCACATTTTTTTACAACATACATTCTTTTGGTCTGCTTTTTGGTGGTTTGTGTTGGCCTCTTGTGGCACCCACTGAGCAATGAAAATCTCACTCATTCCGAAGCCCCACATCCTGCTTGCTGCCGACAACGGAAAGCTCTTGTTGCAACTCGCAACACTCCTCTCGGACACCCGTGCCGAGATTGCCCTCGCACACTCCCCCGAAGCACTCCACACCCTCGCCACCACAACGTCTTATGATTTGATTATCACCACCTTCGGATGGTCCCTGCTCGGCCCCACTCCACTCGTTCGCACGATGCGCTCGGAGGGCTACAACACCCCCATTTTCGCACTCCTCGGCGAGGAGGACAAAGCCCTTGCCGACAACCTCGCAATGGCCCTCCTACACTGTGGCGTGGCGCAGGTGTTGTCGCTCCCCGTAAGTTCTCGCAGGCTACACCGAAAAGTGGTCCAACTCTTGGCCACCAAGAGGGAAAAAACTATGCACTCCCTTGCGCAAAAACTCTCCTATTAGAGCCGTTTTTTCCACCCCAACACACACTACTCTCTTGGAAAGAGAGAAATTTGTGTTTTTGTGCCCCGAAAATTTCGCCATCTGAAAAATTATTCATACCTTTAAGTGGTCAAAAGAAATGACCAAACGTAGAAATGATAAAAAAGAATACCATTATAAAATCTATACTCTGTGCGTGGGGGTTGCTCGTGGGAGTTGTATCCACACAGGCCCAGAGCGCACAATCGACTGAAATCAAGCCCATTAAGGGCGAAAAGTGGTGGGGACTTGTGGTCGATACAGACAACATCTCAATCCCCTTCTCCGCCCCCTTCACACTCAACACTGCCGACTGCTCCCCCAACACCTACCACGCCGATATGATTCTCTCCAACCGAGGGCGTTATGTGTGGAGCGACTCACCGCTGATGGTGTCGTTCGACGGAGCCAAGATTGTGGTGAGTGCCGTGTCGCCCAACGCCACCACCAAACCCGTGGTGCAAAAGGCGGGGCGTTCACTCAGGGAGGCCTACCTGATGTGTTGCCACCGCAACTTTCCGCCCAAGGCTATCGCTGCCGACAAGGTGTTGTTTAGTGCACCCATCTATGAGTTCGGAGGGCCGGAGTCGATTCTCTACACACAGCAGGATGTAGCCGCCTTTGCCGATATGCTCCAAAGGCGTGGCGCACCCAAAGGCACCATTCTCATTCCACAAGGTTGGCGCAGTTCCACGGGCAGCATAACATTCGACACCGACGCCTACCCTGCGCCCAAAGAGTTGATTGACGACCTCCACAGCAAGGGTTGGAAGGTGATGCTCACCGTAACCCCCTATGTTCCCGCCGCCGGCAGGGGCTATCGTCGCAGCCTGAAAGAGGGGCGACTGATGACCGACAAGAGGGGCACTCCACTGGTCTTTGAGAGCCGCCTGGGCTACACCGCTTGTCGCAAGCTCGACGAGGGGGCTGCCTCCGAATTGAACACCTCGCTGCGAGCACTCCAAAGCGACTTGGGTGTGGATGGCTTCTACTTCGACTGCCTCGACGTGCTCCCCCTCTTTGACCACAACAGCGACGGTTTAGGACAGTTCCTCTCCGCTTGGCACAGCGTGGCAGAGGGTATTGACGTGGCCATCTACTCCACACCCACACACGCCCAGCTGGGCGGTGTGGTAAGTTCCGTGTCGCCCTCACGAGCCTACACTTGGGAGACATTGGGAAGAACCCTCGAAACGGCCATCGGTGCTGCGGTGCTTGGCTACACCCGCACCTGCGTTGCTGCCGACCTCAACTTCGCTCCCAAGAAGGGCGTGGCCGACGAAGCACTCATTCTTCGCACCGCACAAATGGCTTCGCTGCTACCGGTGGCAATAGTGCCCTATGCCGTGTGGAGCGTGGCGGACACCGCTGCTGTGGATAAGATGCTCGCCCTGCGCACCAAGATAGGCCCCTATATCCTCTCGCTGGCCGAGGAGTCGGTAACCACCGCCGAGCCCATCATTCGCCACCTCGAATATCAATTCCCACGCACGGGATTCACTAATTGCAGGGACGAGTATATGATTGGCAACCGCTACCTTGTGGCACCCGTGATAGACAACACAGGAAGTCGTATGGTGCGCCTACCCAAAGGCAAATGGAAGGGTCCCGATGGACGCAAAATCAAAGGCCCAAGGGTTATTGACCTCACAACCACCGGCGAAGACATTGTGATATTTGAACAAACAGAATAAAAGAAATAAACCTTAGAACTATGATAACCGCAACCCAAAAAGAGATTTTTTTGCCCAAGGCAGTCAACGCTGCCATCAGGGCCGGACGTGCTATTCTGGACATCTACGAGAGTCCCGAGCACGCCAACTTCGACCTCAAAAAGGACAAAACACCCATCACAACCGCCGACCGTAGGGCACACGAAATCATCAAACAATACCTCGGCTATATCCGCATCCCCATCCTGAGCGAAGAGGGGCGTGAGTTGCTCTACGAGGAGCGCAAGGCGTGGGACTTGTTTTGGTTGGTGGACCCGCTGGACGGCACCGTGGAGTTCCTCAAAGGCAATGGCGAGTTCACGGTAAACATCGCCCTGATGGTCGATAACCACCCCACCATTGGCGTAATCTATGTGCCCTACAAGCAGGAGCTATACTTCAACGACCCCGACCGAGGTGCCTACAAACGAGTGGGTGTGGTGGCCTCGGAGGATGTGGAGTGGGTCTATGACGACCTCTTCGAGGGGGCAATACAATTGCCTTCGGTGGCGCACGGCGAGGATAGCCCGCTGAGGGTGGCCATCAGTCGCTCCCACAACACACCCGAAACATTTGAGCACATCGACTCTCTGAGGGCACAATATCCCGACTTGGAGGTTGTAGAACAGGGCAGTAGCTATAAGTTCTGCCTCATTGCCGAGGGTGTTGTGGACTACTATGTGCGCACCACCAAGACCTACGAGTGGGACACCGCTGCGGGCGAAGCGATACTATCGGCTGCGGGTGGCCAAACGCTCACCTACCCCGAGGGCGAGCCGCTGAAATATAATGACGAATGGATTGAAAACCCCCACTTCACCTGCCGCCGAAAGGGGCTTTGAGAATTCAAAATTCAAAATTCAAAATTCAAAATTGACAGACCTCTCCGGTGCTGCGCACCACCTCTCCTAACTTAGGGGAGGAGTGGTTGTAGTGCTCCCTAAACTCACTACATTCCCTACACTCCCTAAGGTCCCTAAGGTCCCTAAGGACCCTAAGGACTCTAAGGACCCTAAGGCCCTTATCCTCCCAGAAGACCCAGCCGTCCCAGCCGACCCAGAGGACCCAGCCCACTAACTGGGGCAACTAAGACCACTGGGACTACTGAGGCTACTGGGAAAACTGGGGAAAAGACGGTTGACGGTCGTCGGTTGACGGTTGACAAAAAAAAACACATACAATTAGGCGAGTTCAAGGCGTACAAAAAAGCGGAGTCCGCAGTTTACTGAACGTAAATGAGGAACTCCGCTTTTGTAGTGCAACGACGAAATCGTCAATTAGATGTGTTTTTTATTGCGCCACAAGCCCCACACTCCCCATTACAATCAGGATTGGTGTCGCAATTCTCCAAACCCAAGGCCTCCATCTGGGCCTCACGCTCCTGCTGCATCGCACACTTAATGCCACGCTCTTTCATATGGGGGTTGGTGGATATTTCCGACTGAATATCGTGGCCCTTGAAGATGCGTGTGAGCGACAAACCCAACACAAAAAAGGCCACAACGAGAATGCTTGCGATGATTACTACTATTATTGTATTCATTTTTCTTGCCCAAAAGTTACATTATTTAGGACAAAAGTAGTAAATTTGTGCGATATATGCGCCTTTGTGTAACAAAAACCTTTCGCAAAGGCGGCGAATTTTGTCAACGACAACAAACAGAGAGATATGCGTATAGTCATTGCAGGAGCAGGAGAGGTTGGTAGCCACTTGGCCCGAATGTTGGGTGAGGGCAACCACGACATCACCGTCATCGACAGCGACCCCAAACTGCTCGAAGATGTGGCCGGCACTACGGACGTGGTAACTGTGGAGGGCGATTGCACCACCTTTGCCACACTCAAAAAAGCCTCCGTGAGGAAGGCCGACCTATTCATTGCCGTCAACCACCAGGAGAGCCCCAACATCATCTCGGCAATGCTTGCCAAGCAACTTGGCGCACGCAAGACCATCGCCCGCATCGACAACAACGAGTACCTCGAAGCCAACAACAAGGAGGTCTTCATCGACATCGGTATCGACTACCTGTTCTACCCCGAAAAGATTGCAGCCCAAGAGGTTGTAAATCTGCTGGGCCACTCCTCGGCCACCGAGTATGTTGATTTCTCGGGTGGCAAGTTGGCCCTCTCGGTCTTCAAGATTGAGCCCGACTCCACCTTTGCAGGCCGTAGGTTGTCGGACCTCACAGAGGAGAGCGTGGGCATTGCCTTCCGCACGGTGGCCATTGCAAGGGATGAGCAGACCATCATACCCCACGGCGACGACGTGTTCAAGGAGGGCGACACTATCTATGTGGTGGCCAACAGGGCCAACATCGAAAAACTTATCGCTATGGGTGGCGAGGAGGATATTGATGTTAAGAACGTGATGATTTTGGGCGGCAGCCGTGTGGGTGTGCGCATTGCTCTGGACTTGCAGGACAAGCTCAACGTGAAGTTGATTGAGTATAATGGCGAGAAGGCCTACCGCTTGGCGGAGTTGTTGGACAAGACCCTCATCATCCACGAGGACGGACGAGATATGGAGGCTATGTTGGAGGAGGGTATCAGCAATATGGACGCCTTCATTGCCGTTACGGGCCGCAGCGAAACAAACATCCTGACGGCTATGATTGCCAAGAAGATGGGTGTGAAGAAGGTGATTGCCGAGGTGGAAAACCTCAACTACATCAACCTCGCCGAGAGTATCGGCATCGACACCATCATCAACAAAAAGCAGGTTACGGCCAGCAACATCTTCCGCTTTACGATGAATACGGACGTGCAGGCCATCAAGTGCCTGACGGGGTCGGAGGCCGAGGTATTGGAATTCATCGTGAAGCCCAACTCGCCCGCCACCAAGCAGACCGTCTCCGAGCTCGGCTTCCCAAGCGATGCAACCATCGGTGGTGTTGTGAGGGGCGAGAATGTCTTCCTTGTGAACGGCCAAACACAGATTAACGCCTACGACCGAGTGGTTGTCTTTTCGCTCCCCTCGGCCATCAGCAAGGTGGGCAAATTCTTTAATTAGGAGGAAAAACAACAATTAAAAAACATAAAAACAATGTCTTTGATTCCCAAACTTATGCAAATCTACTTTGCCCCACGCATAAGGCAGATTGAGCATTTCAAAAAACACCCCATCGAGGTACAACACAAACAGTATGCAAAACTCGTCAAGGCGTGTAGCAAGACAGCACTCGGCAAGGAGTTCGGTGTTGTGGAGGGCCTCCCCTACTCGGAGTTTCGCAAGAGGGTACCCGTGATGGAGTATCCCGACTTTGAGAGGTTTATAGATAGAGTTAGAGCCGGCGAGGAGAAGGTTATCTGGCCGGGCAAACTGAGGTATATGGCCCAAAGTTCGGGCACCACCGCAGGCCACAGCAAGTACATACCCGTTACCAAGCAGGGCATCAAACACAACCATATGCAGGGCCCCAAAGATGTGGCGGCCATCTACACCCACCTCTATCCCAAGAGCGAGGCCTTTGTGGGTAAGACCCTCACTCTCGGAGGTTGTAATTGCCGAGGTATGGAGGGCAAGATTCGCATCGGCGACGTGAGTGGTGCAATGATGGACAACACCCCAAAGATTGCACAGAGTTTCCGTGTCCCCCGCAAGGAGATTGCTCTGCTGCCGAGTTTCGACGAGAAGGTGGCAAAAATCTGCGAGGAGGCTATGTCTTATGACGTGAGGACATTCTCCGGTGTGCCTTCGTGGAACCTGATTATGTTGGAACGCATACTGCAATATACGGGCAAGGAGAATATGTATGAGGTGTGGCCCAAAATGGAGCTCTTTATCCACGGTGGCACCAGTTTCAAGGCCTACCGTGCGCAGTTCGACAAGATGTTCCCCTCGGACAAGATGCGCTATATGGAGACCTACAACGCCTCGGAGGGCTTCTTTGGCGTGGCCGAGGAGTGCTACACCGACGAGATGTTGCTGATGCTGGACTACGGCTGCTTCTATGAGTTCTGGCCCACCGACCACCTCGACGACCAATCCTACATTGTACCCTTGGAGGGTGTGGAGGTTGGTAAGAACTACGCTGTAATCATCACAAATATCAACGGTTTGTGGAGGTACCTGATTGGCGACACCATCCGCTTCACCCAAGCCACCCCCTATAAGTTCCGCTTCACGGGCCGCACCAAACTCCACGTGAACGCCTTTGGCGAGGAGGTCATCATCGACGATGCCGAGAAGGCCATCGAGGGTGCGTGCAAGGCCACGGGTGCCGAGATTGAGGAGTTCACAATGGCTCCCGTGTTTATGGGTGCCTTTGAGGGCTCACAGCAGGGTGCCCACGAGTGGGTGGTTAGTTTCCGCAAGGCTCCCGACGATTTGGAGGCCTTTGCCGATGCTCTGGACCAGACCCTTATTGCGGAGAACTCCGACTATGCGGGTAAGCGTAGGAACAACTTTGCGCTCCGCAGGCCCATTGTTACGGTTGTTCCGGCAGGCACATTTGAGGCCCTGCTGCGCAAGGACGGCCGTGTGGGTGGCCAGATTAAGATTCCCCGCCTGAGCAACGAGAGGGCCTATGTGGAGAGGCTCAAAGCCTTCGTTGCTGAACAAAAAAACTGATAACTGAAAACTGAAAACTGAAAACTATGTATATAGCCATTGCAGGAAACATCGGTAGCGGTAAGACTTCGCTCACCGAGAGGCTTTCGGCCCACTACGGAGCCAAAGCATACTATGAGGACATCGACAACCCCTACATCTCGGACTTCTATGAGGATATGAACCGCTGGTCGTTCAACTTCCAGATGTACTTCCTGGGTAGTCGCATCAACCAGACATTGCAGATGTTGAGTGAGAGCACCGGCCACGTCATTCAGGACCGCACCATCCACGAGGATGCCCACATCTTTGCAGGCAACCTCCACCAGATGGGCCTGATGAGTTCGAGGGACTATGGTACCTATATGAAGATTTTCAATCTCGCCACCGACCTTGTGCCCGCACCCGACGTGCTCATCTACCTCAAAGCGAGCGTGCCTACCCTCGTGCGCCAAATTCTCAAACGAGGCAGGGAGTATGAGAAGAACATCGACCTCGAATATCTCGAAAGACTCAATAACCGCTACAACGATTGGATTTCGGGCTACAAGGGTAAACTTCTCACCGTGAACATTGATGATGTTGATTTTGTGGGCAACCCCGACAACTTGAAGGATATTATCCGCCAGGTGGAGGAGCTCTATGCCAAAGAGCAGCAACTCACCATTGAGTATTTGTAGAAGGGCAGTCAGCGGTCAGCAGTCAGCAGTCAGCGGTCAGCCGAAAGCTAAAAGCCAAAAACTGATAACTGAAAACTGAAAACTGAAAACCAATAAATGGTTGATAGCGTTTTGCATAGCGACTTTGTGGCACAGTTGAGTGCCGAGTTGGGCGACCACCAGGCCGCCCTGCTTGTGGATGCGCTGATGAACTCTCCGCAGCCTACCTCCGTGCGCCTCAATCCGCACAAAGCCTTCGCCACCCCACCCTCGGGCGAGAGCGTGCCGTGGTGCGAGTGGGGCCGCTACCTACCCGAAAGGCCTCGCTTTACGGTGGACCCGCACTTTCAAGCGGGTAGGTACTATGTACAGGAGGCCGCCTCGATGTTTGTGGGCCACCTCTTGATGGAGGCTCTCGGGGGCGAGATTCCACAGGGTGTAAGGGTGTTGGATATGTGTGCCGCACCGGGTGGCAAGAGCACGCTTTACAGCTCCATTGTGGGCGACAAGGGTGTGGTGGTTGCCAACGAGGTCATCCGCACAAGGGCCACCATTTTGGCCGACAATGTGATGAGGTGGGGCGTGGGTAACACGGTTGTTACCAGCAACGACCCCTCACACTTCGGCTCGTTGGAGGGTTGGTTTGACGTGGTGGCTGTGGATGCTCCCTGCTCCGGCGAGGGTATGTTCCGCAAAAGCGAGGAGGCGAGGGAGGAGTGGAGCCCCGACAATGTGAGGCTCTGCGCTGCAAGACAAAGGCGCATTATGGCCGATGCTTGGAAGGCACTCAGGCCGGGAGGGGTGTTCATCTACTCCACCTGCACCTTCAACCGTACCGAGAATGAGGACAATATGGCTTGGCTTGCGGAGGAGTTTGAGTGTGAACACATCGCCATAGAGTGCCCCGAGGAGTGGGGCATTGTGCGCACTGTGGCCAATGTGGCCGAGTGCTTCCACTTCTATCCCCACCGCACCACGGGCGAAGGTTTGTTTGCGGCTGTGGTACGCAAGGGCGGCGAGAGCAGAGGTAATAGCAGGCCCCCCAAGGCACGCAAGAGCCCCTTTGGGGCGGTGGACAAGCAGACTGCGGCAGCGGTGGGCAGGTACATCAACAAACAAGCACAGGTGCACCTTGCCACCATTGGCGAGAACATCTACGCCTACCCGCAGGCACATTGGGACGATGTGAGGGTTGTGTGTGAACAGATGAGCGCAATATATTCGGGTGTGCGTGTGGGCCAACTCTTCGGCAAGAAGTTCAAGCCCGACCACGCTCTGGCACTCTCAACGATTGTGAACCCTTCGGCTACCCCAACGGTGGAACTCTCGCTCGAAGATGCCATCCGCTACCTCCGCAGGGAGGAGTTGGCAGAGGTGGGAGAGCTTGCCGACGGAGTCAACCTGCTCCTCTTTGAGGGCGCACCCATCGGCTACACCAAACGCATAGGCCCTCGTACCAACAGCCTTATGCCCAAAGAGTTGCGCATTTTCCAGCAATAACACAAAAAGATAATTAAGTAACAAGAGATACGCCCAATTCATCCGCCCGATGAGAGCAATGAACAAAGAGATATTGCGCCTTGCAGTGCCCAACATCATCAGCAACATCACCGTACCGTTGCTGGGTATGATTGATATGGCCATTGCAGGTCATTTGGGTGGTGGGGATAGCACCATTGGTGGCTTGGCTATTGGTACGGCCATTTTCAGCTTCATCTATTGGAATTTTGCATTCCTGAGGATGGGCACCAGCGGCCTCACAGCCCAAGCCTATGGCGCAGGCGACAAGAGGGAGGTGGCCAACATCTTGGGTCGTTCGCTCACCGCTGCGGTAGCCATTGCGCTTGTGTTGCTCCTCTTCAACCGCCCCATCGGAACGCTGGCCTTCAAAATTATGCAGGGCTCGCCGGAGGCTATGGCCTTTGCGGGGGACTATTTCTTTGCCCGCATCTGGGCCGCCCCTGCTGCGGTGGGAATGTTTGCCCTGCACGGCTGGTTTATAGGAATGCAGGACTCCACAACCCCGATGGTGGTTACCATCATCAACAACATCGTCAACATCGCCTGCTCGGTGTGGTTTGCCTTTGGGTTGGATATGGGCGTTGTGGGTATTGCGTGGGGTACGGTGGTGGCGCAATATGCCTCGCTGATTATCTCGTTGGCGGTGCTGGCGGTGAAGTATAGGGCCTATGTGAGGGAGATTGACCTCAGGGAGTGCCTTCGTATGGAGCCTCTTGTGAGATTCCTGCGCATCAACTCGGATGCTTTCCTGCGCACGCTGTGCGTGTGTGTGGTCTATACCTGCTTCACGGCCTTCTCGGCCCGCTTTGGCGACACGGTGTTGGCTACCAACGAGCTACTGTTGCAACTCTTTATGCTGTTCAGCTATATGCTCGATGGTTTCTGCTATGCAGCCGAGGCACTCACGGGCCGCTTCATTGGCGAGAGAAACAAGGAACAACTCGGTCGTTGCATCCGCCACCTGTTGGTGTGGAGCGCAGGGGTGGCAGTGCTCTTTGTGGTGATATACCTGCTGTGGTGGGAGCCGCTGCTGGGGCTGTTCTCCAAGAGCCCCACGATACTCGCTTGTGCAGAGGAGTATGTGGAGTGGATAGTGAGCGTACCGCTGTTGAGCTTTGTGCCGTTTTTGATTGACGGCATCCTCATCGGAGCAACCAAGACACGCATTATGCGCAACACCACCTTTTGGTCGCTGGTGTGCTTCTTTGTGATATTCTTCACGTTGGAGGGCGTGTGGGGCAACGTGGCTCTGTGGCTCGCCTACACGGGCTTTATCGTTGTGAGGTGTTTGCTGATGCTCATCGCCACCCGAGGCGTGAAAGCGGAATTGCTGATGCAACAAGACAGGGAGAAAATTGAAAATTGAAAATTGAAAATTGAAAATTTTGGTGCCTGCGGCGCATTTTATTACGGGTATTAAAAAAGATACCCGAGAATAAAAGGGATAACCACAAGCATTTGGAAACACCACTTCAAAAACTCCTCCCCTAAGTTAGGGGAGGTGCCGTTAGGCGGAGGGGTCTGTTGCAGAAAGAGTAAAGAGTAATTAGTAAATATTAAATATAGGTGTAAGGCTAACGGCTAACGGCTAACGGCTAACAGCATAAGAAAAATAATATGAAAGAAAACTTTAAGAGCGGCTTTGTGAACATCATCGGCAACCCCAACGTGGGAAAATCGACGCTGATGAACGCCCTTGTGGGCGAAAGGCTCTCCATCATCACCGCCAAGGCGCAAACCACACGACACCGCATTATGGGTATCGTGGGTGGCGACGACTTCCAGATTGTCTATTCCGACACCCCGGGTATCCTCCGCCCCAACTACAAGTTGCAGGAGAGTATGATGGGCTTCGTTACGGGCGCACTGAAAGATGCCGACGTGATTCTCTATGTTACGGACACTGTGGAGAAGGGCGACGATGCCAGCGAGGAGATTATCGAAAAGGTGCGCCTGAGTGCCATACCTACCATTGTGGTCATCAACAAGATAGACCTCTCCAATCAGGCCCGATTGGAGGCCCTCGTGGAGGAGTGGCAGGCAAGGCTACCCCAAGCCAAGGTGGTGCCCGTGTCGGCCTTGGAGGGCTTCAACGTGGGTGGCGTGTTTGATACCATTATGGGGCTGCTGCCAAAGGGTATGCCATACTATGACGAGGGTACGCTCACAGACAGGCCTATGAGGTTCTTCGCCAGCGAGATTATCAGGGAGAAGATTTTCCTCAACTACGACAAGGAGATACCCTATTCGGTGGAGATTGTCATTGAGGAGTACAAGGAGGAACCCACCATCGACCGCATCAGTGCCATAATCTACGTTGCGAGAGATTCGCAGAAGGGTATCATCATCGGCCACCGTGGGGAGATGCTCAAAAAGGTGGGTACAGCCTCACGCTTGGAATTGGAGAAGTTCTTGGGTAAGAAGGTCTTCCTGCAACTCCACGTCAAGGTGGACGAGGGTTGGCGCAACAGCCAGCGCAGCCTGCGCCGCTATGGATACCTCGAATAATTCAAAATGCAAAATTCAAAATTCAAAATTAGCTATGTCGAACTTTGTAGATTACGTTAAGATATTTTGTCGCTCGGGTGCGGGTGGCTCGGGCAGTGCCCACTTCCGCAGGGAGAAATTTGTGGCCTATGGTGGCCCCGATGGTGGCGATGGAGGTAGCGGTGGTAGTGTTATCCTGAGGGGTAACAGCCAATATTGGACCCTCATCCACCTCAAATATGCCCGCCACGTCTTTGCCCAGAATGGCGAGTCGGGAGGTGGCTCCCGTATGTCGGGCAAGAGTGCTGCCGACCAGATTATCGAGGTACCCCTCGGTACGGTTGCCCGCAATGCCGAGACGGGCGAGGTTGTGGGCGAGGTTACGGCCCACGGCGAGGAGGTCGTGTTGCTCAAAGGCGGCCGTGGAGGTCTGGGCAACTGGCACTTCAAGACGGCCACCAATCAGGCTCCACGCTATGCACAACCCGGCGAGGAGGGCCAAGAAGGTGCCTTCATCTTGGAACTCAAAGTGCTGGCCGACGTGGGCTTGGTGGGCTTCCCCAATGCGGGCAAGTCAACCCTCTTGTCGGTGGTGTCGGCGGCCAAACCCAAGATTGCCAACTATGCCTTCACCACCCTCGAACCAAACCTCGGCATCGTGGAGGTGAGGGACGGACACTCGTTTGTGATGGCCGACATCCCCGGCATTATCGAGGGCGCACACGAAGGTAGGGGTATCGGCACAAGGTTCCTCCGACACATCGAGCGCAACTCGGTGCTGCTCTTTATGGTGCCTGCCGACTCGGACAACATCGCCAAGGACTATGAGATTTTGCTGGGCGAGCTGAGGGAGTACAACCCCGAGTTGCTCGACAAGGAACGACTGCTGGCCATCACCAAGTGCGATATGGTGGATGATGAGATTATCGACCACCTCAAAACGGAGTTGCCGGAGGGCATTG
Organism: Tidjanibacter sp.; assembly: GCA_045614965.1. Classification (GTDB taxonomy): domain Bacteria; phylum Bacteroidota; class Bacteroidia; order Bacteroidales; family Rikenellaceae; genus Tidjanibacter. Next base: position 6,352 of record JAZLDY010000036.1, on the reverse strand, counting down.
CGGCCTACTTCATCTCGTCGGTGGCGATGCAGGGCATTACGGAACTGAAAGATGCACTCTGGGGAGTGCTCAACAAATAATAGGAACGAAAAACGCAACCCGAAGGTTGCGTTTTTTTGTTTTAGTGCTCCACTATATCGTCGGGCGAGGTGATGATGAGTTGGTAGTCGTCGTGGAAGTAGCCCGCAATGCCGACCACCGAACAAGGGCCCACAGGTAGGAGCATATCGTAGAAATCGGAGCGACCAGAGGCCCTCACAACAAGGGTATCGGTAGGCTCCGTTTGGGTGGCACTCACAAGGTGGCGGCTCACAGCCACGCCCTTGTCGGCCAAACTCTCCCCCGCCTCCACAAAGCGCACACCGTCAAGCCTTACAAGTGTGCTGATATGTTGGGGCCCTATGGTCCCAATCTCCACCCTCTCGGGCTTCGGCTCACGGCCCACACCGCAGTACTCCACCAGCGAGCACCAAAGGGTCCAATCTATTGGCGAGGTCTGGTAGCCATCGCCCTGCGGGGCATCGCCCACCCTCACGGAGTGGCCATAGCCACCAATGGTCAGCCCACAGCACCCGACACGCAGGCTATCGCCCACGGAGTATGTTTCATAGAGGCTGGCATTGTCAATACTGAACACCACACCGCCCGTGTGGTCTTGGAGTATGAGTTGGTGGTAGAGTTCGTCGTAGCGGTCGGTGCCAACCACCACGCCCTCAACGGCCACCTGCTCGGTAATCCTCACAGGATAGCCCTGGTAGAGCGATTTGAGCGCACGAATAGTGAGCCTCTGCACCTCTTCCCCACTCTCGCCCGCAGAGCACCCACACGCCACCACGGCAAGGGCCACAAGAGCAAACCTACCTATTGTCAATATCCTCATAGGTGCGTGGTTTAATAACGAACATATCGGCTCCAAATTGGCGGTCGTGGTAGAGAATACCGCTGATGTTCACTTCGCCCACAGGTAGTGGCCTTGTTGCAAAGTCGGCATAGCGGCTTGTGCAGACCGCCAGCGAGTCGCCTGCGGAGGTGAGGAATAGTCGGTAGGAGGTGGAAGAATATGGATTGGTGCCCCAATCGCTCTCGTCGCCCACATAGCGGAGCCCCTCAACCCTCACAAGTCGTCCGCACATCCTCTCGGAGAGGGTGTCAACGAGCACCCTTTGTGGCTCCACCGGCTCGCCCCTGCCAACCACCACAACGCACCTATCAACCACTGCCGGCACACCCAATGGCTCCACACGGTAGTCGCTCCACGAGGCAATCGTGCGCCCCATCTGCACCACTCCGTCCACACACATAACGGCCAGGCCCTCGGCCCTCACCGCCAACCGTGTGCCAACGGGGTAGGAGTTGTGCAGGTCGTAGAGTCCAATGTGCAACTCCACCGCTGCGCTCTGGTCTTCAAAAAGTATTGATTGGTAGAAATTACCACTCCTGTCGTTGGCCGTAACCACACCGCCAAAGACCACTCCCTGCGGAATGGTTTCACCCTCTGTGGCACACTCTGCTGCCAACGACAAGGGTGCATTGGCTCTCACATCGGGCCACTCCTCACTCGGAGCCGGTGGGTTTGTGTAACCACACGACCAGCTCAAAAGCAACACAAGCAGCACAAAGGAGAGGGGCTTAAAAGTCATAGCTTATGGTAATGGTTGTGTTTCGGGGATAGGAGTATTGGAATTTACTTGGGTGGGCCTCATACCCCAGGGCATACTCTTTTTCGGTAACAAAGAGTCGGGAGGGTTGGTAGCCATCGTATTTCACACAACTGCCCAGCAGGTTACGCACCGAAAGCGACACACCCACACGGCCCACACGGCGGTAGATGGTAGCCGAGATGTTGGGTGCTGTGCCTAACGAAGGTTGTGCTGTGAGTGCCGCACGCTCCTCCGGCGAGAGGTTGCGCTCCAAGAGGTAGTCGGACAAAAAGAGCAACGAAGGCTCCATTCTGCGCCCCGCCGCAAGTGCCCCTTCGAGGCTCACCATCCACCCACGGCTGGGCCTCCAAGTGGTCTTAACCACGGCCAAAACCATAGGCGAGGAGTTGGCACACACTCCTTCGAGTCGCAGCGGAGTCTGCCTAACAATAACCTTACCTGTGGTGCTCTCCACAATGTCGGCCACTCCATCGGACACATACCTCCACGAGCCCACCGACACTGCGCCCTCCACGCTCCACTCTGCCGAGGGATACCACCCCGCATCGGCTTCCACACCCACACGCAGGCTATTCATCCCGCCTGCCAAGAGTGCCGAAGAGGTGCCATCGAGGTCGTTCCAAAAACTCTCCACTCGGCTGGCTCCCTGTGTGTAGTTGGCCCAAAGGGTTGCCGAGAGTTTAACCCTCCCCTTGCGCCACTCGCCCTTCACATCGGCCCCATAGTTCTCCTCGGCACACGCATAGGGATTGACCGAGGCGCACTCCTTGGGCGCAGCGATGATGTCGCTATGGTGGGGTGTACGCAACGAGCCATAGACCACAGCCCCCACATTGCCACGGGTGCCCACACGATAGTTCCAAGTGGTTTTGAGCCTTGCCTCCGAAAGATTACGCAGGCGTATGTCGCTACCCGTGAGTGTGTTATGATAGTGTAGCAATTTGTTGCCCAACGAGCCGCCAACGGAGATGGTACCATAGTCGCCCGACGTGGACCACGACTCATAGAGTTCGGCCTCGAAGCACTCCACCGTGTAGTCGTGCCTATCAAAACCTGCGGAGAGATACTCCCCACCGAGCAAGTCGTGCGGTTTGTTGTGGAGTCGTTGGGCGTGGTAGCCAACCGTGAGGCCCCCAAAGAGCCCCTCGACCATCACCACCTTGCCGTCGAGCCTACGCCTACCACCCTCGCCACCGGAGATGTTCACCTCGGCCGATAGGATGTCCGTGAGGTCGTCCATCATTGCATACACGGCACCCCTCGGTGAGAGGCGGTTGATGTCGTAGAGCCTATCCCAGCCAATCTGAGTGTAGGAGCTATCCCTACGTCGCCACACACCCTCGGCCTCCAAAGCGAGAGCCGGGTCGTCGTAGCCACTCGGCAGGTAGCCATACCAATCGGGCAGTGGGTTTGCAGCGTCGTTCCAATCGAGTCCCAAGCGGCTCTTACATCCCGCCCTGACCATTGCCGACACACTCGCCCCCACAATGCCAAACTCATCCTCCAACGACCACTCGCCATAGAGCAACGGCACCGCCTCACGCCTAACATTAGACGAACGCACTCGGCCCTGCTGGTAGCCCCACGAGGAGTTGTAGAGCCTGTTGGCTGCAAGGCCAAAGACCTCCTCGGTGTTCCAACTGCGGGACGACCTCTCCATCGGAGCAAGCCCAAAGGCCACCACCAAGCGGCCACACATATCGCCATAGACACTCTGCCACTTGCCTGCGTTCCTCTCGGCTGCCACCCAGAGGTGGGCCTGGCGAGAGTAGATACCCTCAATGTGGGCATCCCTACCGCCCCTTGCGCCCACGGCAAGGGAGTAGTGCCACCCATTGGAGAGGTGGCCCACTGTGGAATAGCCCACACCAAGACGATAGTTTCGCTCGGCATAGTTGAGTTTTATGTCGTTAGATTTGGGAAGTGCAGAGGGTGCAGGGTTGAACCACTCGCCCCTCAGGTCGGCTCCGTGGAGGGTTTGGGAGGTGTAGAGATCCACACCACCGCTTGTGGGCACACGCCTGAGGAGCGAGAAGATATTGTAGTCGGTCCACTCGTCAAGTGGGGAAGCAATGTTGTGGGCACCGAGCCTCACAACCTCGCTGCTCAACTCCTCGCCTCGACGGGAATAGGTAACGTGGGAAACACCATAGCGCACAAGTCGCTCAAAGATGGGCTGTCGGGATGTGGAACGATAGTAGAGAGTGGTGTCGGCCGAGAGGTCCAACAACTCCTCAAAAAGTCCCTGCGGGTTCTCCTCGTAGAATTTGTCGCTCAACGCTTGTGCTTGCACCGCCACCACTGACGACAGAAACAAGAGAACAAGAATTAGCCGACGCATACGAAATGAAAATTGAAAATTGTTGCAGAGGCGGTTATCACCGCCTCTGCTATGGTTTATTTGTGGTCAAAGCCACCCTACAAGTAGTTATGGTCGGGGGCTTCCTCCACGCCATTGTCATCCAGCACCCATATCTCGAATATCAAGGGTGTGAATGGCAAAATCTCGGTGCTAACAATCACTTTGGTCTCCTCGTCCTCATCCTCGGTGGAGGTGGTGGTGGACGACGAGTTGTACATCTGGCTATAAAGCGAGGCGTAGTACATCGAGTCGTAGTAGCTATCGTAGTAGCCACCGTAGCCATAACCGCCGTAGCCTCCATAGCCACCGCCATACATACTATTCATATAACTGTAATAGTTGAGGTAGTTGTAATAGGAGGAGTAGTCGTAGTCGGAACTCGAAGAGCCGCTTGTGGTTGCCTTGGCGGCACTACCCGAAATACCATAGCCATAGGCCGAGGTGAAGATTGTGCGGATGTGGTCGCCATAGCAAGCCTGACAGCAAGCCTGCTTGAAGCCCTCAATCATTGTGGTCTCGGTGCTCTTCATATCCCACTTCATCGGGCCCTCGTTATAAATCTCGCCCCAAGCCCTCATCTGTACCGAGTCGATATTGCTGTCGAAGACAAAGCCGTCGAGGAAGTATGCCTTATAGTAGCAAGTCAGAGTGGAGTCCTTAACCACCGAGTCCCTCTTGAAGGGGAATGGGTTTTGCAGTTGCACATAGAGGCCCTCGTAGCCTTCCAGCGAGTCGGCAGGGTTCATACCCCAGCGGTCCCTTGCATAGGCCGTAACGTCCCTATTCTCAACCGTAATGGGGTCTTCTGCCACCTCCAACAGTTGGAGCGAATCGACAATCACGGGCACATTTCCGGGCAGGCCAAACTGTCCGTTGTAGCCCACATTGGTCGAGGAGTAGCCCGAAGCAGCCATATAGCTACCCGACGGCATCACCACCCTCACCATATCGCCCACCTTCATATTGGTCAGCGCATCGAAGGTACCCTTGGGTAGCAGGGTGTTCTCCTTGTAGAGATAGACAAAGTCGGGCACATAGTGGGTGCGGCGGTTATAGGTACCCTGCACCTTGGCAACCGCTTCACTACGGGTGTAGAACACGTCGCCATTCAGGGTTTTGCCCGTGTAGTTAATCCTCACCCAATTACCCGCCTTAATAACCGTGTCGGCCTTGGGCTCCAAATCGGTAGCGTGGCGCAACCAGAGGATGTAGGTGCCATCCTCGGTCTTCATCCACTTACCGCTTGTCTGCCAATCGGGGTAGTTCTTATCCATCCACGCCTCCAATGCCTGGTCCTCGTGGCCGGAGGTGTCCAGACCACCGTTCTTGGCACAGCCAACAGCCAGCACCATAGCCACCAGGGCGGCAAATGCTATTTTGAGAGTCTTTATCATAATGGTCAATATCTGCTCTAATTTTTCTTTATCTGCTCCACGTTGAGTACCCACATCAGGGCCGTGTTCTCCTCCACCGTGCCCATAGCACTGCTGCCATAGCCATTGTCGGAAGTGAGGAACACCGCCACCGAGTCGCCCTCCATACGTCCCACTAACGCCTCTTCGAGGCTGGTTAGTATCTCTCCTCCGCCAACTTTTATGCGCCTTGGGGAGAAATCCCAATAGGAGGAGTCGAAATCGGGGTAGAACCTATCCATCAGCCACTTCTTGTTGGTGTAATATGGCTTGCTGGCAGGGGTGGAAGTGAAGGTGTAAGCCTCGAAGTTGAACACCAAACTATCGCCAACGGCAATAGTCTGCGGCTCGGCGGGGAGAGTGCCCGCATCGGCCAACTTGTTGCCGGCCACATAGACAAACACGCTATCGCCCACAAGCTCAAATTCGGCACTCTTGCTTGCAAGGAATCGTTCAATCTGTGTGCGCTGCTTGGGCACGAACTCATTGGAGCCTTCGCAGCCCACCAATGCGCTCACTATCAACCCAATAGCCAACACCCAAATTACTATTTTCACTCTCACTTTCATACTCAACCGACAAAGATAGGAAAAAGAATTGAGAATTATGAATGGAGAGTTGAGAATTTTCCACCTTAATGATGGTATTACATTGCCCCCAACACCTAATTCTCAATTCTCAATTCTCAATTCTCCCTCTCTATCTTCCGATGATGAAAATGGTGGGGCGTTTGTGCATATCGGGTAGGGGTGTTTTGCGCCACTGCTCTACCGAAAGGGTGCGGATGAATTGGGTGGGGGAGGTGATGTCCACAGCCACCGTAACCCTTGTGGTGCCCGACAGGGTGGCGAGCATATCGCCCAGCAGTTTGTCGTTACGATAGGGGGCCTCAATGAAAATCTGGCTTTGGCCCTCCG
>JAZLDY010000035.1:0-16043 GCA_045614965.1 Tidjanibacter sp. | reverse complement strand
TGTTCGTCTTGCCACGACTGCCGTAGGCAGGCGGTTGGCATCTACCGCTCTTCCAATGTCAACCGACGGTTGGGGTCACTGGGGCTTCTGGGGCTTCTGGGGCGGCTGGGATAGATAGGGGCCTTAGGGAGTGTAGGGAGTTTAAGGAGTTTAGTGAATGTAGGGAGTTTAGGGAGCACCACGACCACCCCTCCCCTAAGTTAGGGGAGGAGTAATTGACCAAGCTTTGCTTGCTCTAAAATGCTCCCGCTCGCAGGCATTGCCTGTTTTGTGTAGATGTTAGGTCTGCACTCTTTCGAGCCTTAGGATGCTTGCAAGCAATCTATGCACTCGCTTACTCGCATTTGCTTCCATTTTCAATTTTCAATTTTCAATTTTCAATTCTCTTTTCCCAGAGGTCCCAGAGGACATAGGCCCACTGGGACTACTGAGGTACTGGGAAGTTGTCGGCTGACGGCCGACAAAACAACACACGCCCCCGATAGAAAAAAGTTCAAATTTTTATCTTGATACAACTCTTTAATTGTCAGCGCAAAAGAAAACAATGCCTACTTTTTCTCAAAAATTTCTACGCTTTGGGTATTGACAAACCCTATTTGGGTATATTATATTTGTTCAAAAATTGAATAAATAAGCAGTCGTAAACCAACAAAAAAATCAGATTATGAACACAAGAGAAAAGTTACACAATCTCCTTGGTGAGGTCTTACAAAGCAGGGGGTACAACGTGTGCTCCCTCGAAGAGTTACCCTCGGCGGTGGCGGTGAGTGGGTTTCCTTTGGCCCTCATCGGCGAGCCCGAGTTGGTCGTGGGAAATGAGGCCGAAGCCAACACCATTGTCTATGACCTCGTGGTCAAGATGTTGATACAAAGGCAGAAGCCTGCCGACAAGAGTGCTCCCTCGTTGGCCATAATTGAGCAGGATGCCCTGTGGGTGGTCGAGCGAGTGGCCGAGGACGAGGCTGTCGTGGGGCTAACCCTGAGGGAGTTGGCACCCATTGCGGGAGGCCTCACACACGCTGGCGATGTGGCCCTCTCGATGGGTCTGCGAGTGGAGTTCTTTCGAGTTGCCCAATAAGTTGAAAAATTGAACAAATGTGCTGATATGAAACTTACATCCTATCCCCAAAATTACTCGTCGGTGTTTGCCGACAACATCCTCCGTTTCGAGGAGGTTGACCCCAAGGAGCCCTTTGAGGTGAGCTTTAAGGACGACGTGGTGGGCCTGCTCGGCACCAAGCGATTTGTGGGCTCCTCCGAGGTGGAGTGTTCGATGCGCAACTATCTCCACCGCAGGCTCAACCCACAGCCCCTCATACTCGACCATTGTGCCTTCTGCGAGGCCACGGGGCGCAACGTGAGGCTCACGGCCCTGTGGGGCGACGACCAAAAGAGCTCCAAAATGACCTTCACCCTCGCCCACGCAAACCTCACGGCTCCCGCCATTGTGGGGCAAAACAATCAGAGTCGTCGCATTGCTGCCGGCGAGGTGGATGAGATTGTCTTTGTCGTTGGGCGTGAGCGCAACATCTGTGCGAAGGTGGCCCTCTCCACAGGCGAGAGGTACAACACCTACACCAAAACCCTCTCCAATGATGGCCTTTGGGTGTGGGTGGTGTGTGCCGACGAGATTATCTCACGCTCCGTCCGCCCGGAGGAGTTGGAGAGCTTTTCCATTGAGATTGTGGTGGGCGAGGAGTCGCTGGGCACGGTTACCTACACCCTCGCTCCTGTGCAGCCCGAGGCTGTGAGGCTCGCTTGGTTGGATGCCGACGGGCAGATTTGTTACCACAACTTCCCCCTGGCGATGAGCAAGGAGGTGGAGGCCGACTCTTCGGTGGCGGAGCTCGCAGAGGGCACAACGATTCTCGCCAAGAGTGGGTGGAAGGTGTTGAGGCTCGACAGCGGGGTGGTGTCGAGGGAGGTGGTGGCACGTCTGGAAGGCATTGCCACCTCGCCCCGAGTGTGGGTTGTGGAGGAGGGAGTGGCTACTCCTATGGTGCTGCTCTCCTCCCAAACCCGACTTTCCGGTGTGGGACGTGGTGTGTCGCTTGTGTTGCGCCCCGCAAAGAAAACGAGGTATTGGTAAATTGAAAATTGAAAATTGAAAATGGAAAATTGAAAATTACTCTCTACTAATTATTAACTAAAACAGACGGCTGTCGGTTGGCGGTCGTCGGTTGACAAAACAAGATTATGTTACAACTCTTCATTGATGGCCAAGTGGCCGATATTGACCAACGCACCGACCTCTCGGTGTCGCTATCCATCGCTTCGTTGAGCTCCACGCAGTGGGGGCGTGCATCCTACTCCAAGAGCATAACCATCCCGCAAACGCCCAACAATCGTGCGCTGATGGGCGACTGCGAGCAACCACACGCCGCACACATCTTCAACCACACCCTCCACACCGCAAGGGTGGAGTGGGAAGGTAGTGTGATTATCGAGGGGGTGGTGATGCTCACCGCCTGTGTGTTGGGCGAGGGTGGATACTATCGTTTCAACATCATCGGCCCCGCCAAGGAGTGGGTGCGTGCGGCCTCCTCCTCGCTGCGTTCACTGCCGGTGGACTATCACGCCACGCTGGACTCGCCCACGGTGTTCCACAGTTGGCACGATTGGGATGAGGCCCTTGTGAGGTATCTGCCCGTGGAGCGAGGGCGCAAGATGGAGGGCAACCCAAGCCACCAAGTGCGACGCATCTGCCTCGACGACTACCACCCGATGCTCCACCTGCGCTCACTCTTGGATGCCATCTTTGCCCAGTCGGGCTACAAGGTCTCCTCGTCGTTCCTCTCCTCGGAGTTCTTCTCGTCGCTCTATATCAGTGGCCGTTGGAGCGAGAGAAGTGTGGAGTCGGCAGCCGTGGCAATGAACTTCAAGGCGGTGCGCTCGGCAGCAAGCGACACGGTGGAGGCAAACGAGTTTGGGCGTGTCTATGCCGACCACTTGGCCAACTACCACACCGTGGGTAATCTGGTCGATGGGGTGGTGGATGTGGAGAGTGGCAACTCCTCGGAGGCCTTCCACCTCGACCACACGGGGCGCATCTGCTTCACGGCCGAGAGTGCTGTGGCGGTGGCCTTCGAGTACCACCTCCGCTACCTCACCGACACACGCATCATCTCTCGCACCCAGTTGGTGTGCTTCAACGAGATAAGGCCCGCCTTTGGGGACCTCATAACCTTTGAGCCGACCAACCCCTATGTTGACCGCAAGGGGGAGGATTTTGTGTCGGGCAGGCTCTACACGCTGGCTATCTTTGGTGCCACCGAGGGGGCGACCTACACGTTGGAGGCCACGGTGGATGGGGTGGATGGCGTGGTGGTGGCCACCACCACACAGCCCTTCTCAACGGTGAAGTGCGATGCGGCCCGAGTGGTAAACCTACGCCTGCGCAAACAGAGTGGTGTGCTGACGGTGGATGCCACCGAGGATTGGGCTCTCTATGATGGCTATGTGAGGGAGTGTGGCAGCAGGCAGGTGGAGGTTACCGTGCGCTCGGCACCCAAGAGGCTCTCGGCAGGCGAGAGTCAGTACTTCGATATGTTCTACTTCGGTGGTGCCGAGGAGGGTATGACTATGCAGCTGCTCGAAGGAACGTGGATGAGGCCACTCTTTGTTACCACCCCAATAGAGGGCGAGAGTGTGGGGTGGGCCGATGTGGCCGACTACTCCTTCTCGCAGTTGGACCTCATTGCCGCCGTGAAAAACCTCTTCGACCTGCAAATCTACACCGACACCTCCACCAAGCGTGTCTATATCGAGCCACACAGCACCTTCTGCAACGGGGAGGTTGTGGTCGATTGGAGCGACAAGGTCGATTTTGGACACGGTGTGCAGGTCGAGGAGTTGGGTGCCAATGGTATGTCGGCACTCGCAGTAGCCTACCGCCACACCGACAAGGCCTCCGCCCTGCTCTCCGAGAGCGAAGGAGTACCCTATGGCGAGTGGAGCGCACCCATCTACAACCGATTTGCCACCCAGGGTGTGGAGCGCAACGAAAACCCACTTTTTGCCCCATCGGTGTCGGTGGTCGGGAGTGTGCCTACGGCCCCTTCGGTGGGGCTGATAGCCGTGGGCGATAGGGATGCGGAGGATGACGGTGTGCGGTTGCGCTCATCTTTCGACACCAAGATTGTGGCTTATCGCTCGATGCAACACCTCTCCGAGGGTGAGCAGTGGGCTTGGCCACCGGAGCACACCGGAAAGATTCCCTTGTTGGAGTTCTTCACTCCCGATGGGGATGCTCCCTTGTCGCTACTCTTTGAGAATCGAGAGGGGGTGGTGGGACTCGGTGGAGAGTATTGGCAGAAGAGGGTGGACGCACTCAACAACGCCAAGCGCATAACCCTCCATCTGCACCTCTCGCCCGACGAGGTGGAGGCCATAGCCTTTCCCAACTCCACGGGCCACGATTTCAGGGCACTCTATCGTTTGCGACTCGAAGGCGAGGAGGTGTTGTGTCGTTTGGAGGAGGTGTGCGACTACAATCCTTTGGCTCCTTCGACCAAGTGTGTGTTCGTTACGAATGTATAGGGGCGATAGGGGTGATAGGGAAAATATTTACTAATTACTCTCTACTAATTATTAACTAAGAAAGTCGGTCGTCGGTCGGCAAGAAAAAAACTATGACTTACAACAATCAAACACAAACCGTTACGCTCACCATTGAGGAACTTGCCGAGGCTCTGCGTATGGCACTCGGAGAGGTGAGGGTCTATGTGCTCGAAAGCGACATCAGCGCAGCACAGCAAGCCGTACGCACCGTTGTTCAACAAGCAACTCTCGTGGGGCAATGATGGTTGCAAATTCGTTGTCGGCAAGGGAGTTGGGGCAGGCGTTGGGCCCACTCAACGGCTCCGATGGGAATACCGCTGCTGTGGTTGACTTCCTACTCCGAGAGTCGCTTCTTGATACCACCCACCTCAAAGCGTGGGCAGTGAAGAGGGCGGTGCAGAGGTTGACTGCGGAGGGCTACGGTAAGGTGGCTGCAATGGAGGTGGTGGCGGAGCAGATGGCCCTGAGTTTCTTTACCGTGCGCAAGTATATCTACACCACCTACAAATAACCCCAACACAAAGAATCACTAAACACAAACAATTCATCTTATGCAAACACAAAAGACAAAAATCACCTCCTCGGCCAAGATTATCTCCATCGATATTGATGGCGTTATTGGTGTGAGTGAGGAGGAGCAGTTCGGCGAGGAGAGCCGTTCGGTGTCAACCTACGAGCGTTTCGAGCAGGCTGTGGCAGAGATTGGCGAAGGAGGCCCCGACAGGGTGGTCATCAACATCCGTTCCACGGGTGGCGACTTGGGCGATGCGCTCCTCATCCACGATGCCGCAGTGGGGCTTGGAGTGGAGGTCGTAACACGCTGCTATGGCTATGTGGCCTCGGCTGCCACGGTCATCGCCCAGGCTGCCTCCAAAGGGTGCCGAGAGATTTCGGCCAACGGTTTCTACCTCATTCACTGCTGCGAGAGTAGTGCCGAGGGTAATTCGCAGTCGCTCTCGCTCACCAAACAGCTCCTCGAAAGTAGCGACCAAAGGCTGGCAGAAATCTATGCCGAAGCATCGGGTAGGCCCGCAGAGGAGTTTCGACTCCTGATGAACGAAAATGCCGGCAAAGGGCGTTGGCTCACGCCCGACGAGGCACTCGCAGCGGGACTCGTGGACCGCATCATTCCCGCAGCACCCATCACCGCCTCCGCCTCGGATGTGGTCTCCTCGCTGGGCCTTCCACCTCTGCCTGTGGCCGAGAAGCAGAGGGGTGCGTGGTTGAAGGGTCTGATGGATAGGCTCGGCTTGGGTAGGGGTGCCAAGCCTGCCGACCCCTCCGCAATGGTGGAGCCCTCGGTGGCCGACAAGGTGCCACAACGCACTCCCAAGCCTGCCACTCCCCCTTCGAGGCTGCACACCGCCGAGCCCACACGCACCAAGGAGTGTGAGGACCCACCATTCAGGGAGAGCGCAGGGGTTGGTACGGCCAACCAGAACGCCTATGAGGCCGATGCCCGCACCTTCCGAGATGCGGTAACAAGAGGGTAGATAAATTCAAAATTCAAAATTCAAAATTCAAAATTGAGCAAGCAGAGCTTGCTCTAAAATGCTCTTGCTCGGCATAGTGTGCAAGCACCCTCTGCCCTCGCTTATTCGCATTTGCGAAAATTGACAGACCCCTCCGCCTTCGGCACCTCCCCTAACTTAGGGGAGGAGTGGTTGGGGTGCTCCCGCAACTCCCGCAACTCCCGCAACTCCCACAACTCCCACAACTCCCACAACTCCCGCAACTCCCTACACTCCCTAAATTCCCTAACCTCCCTAAGGGCTTTAAGGTCTTTAAGGGCGATAAGGGCGATAGGGGTGATAAGGAGGGGCTATCACTCACAGAAGCCCCAGCAGTCCCAGTCTGACTGAGCCTACTGGGTCCACTGAGCCCTCTGGGCAAATAGGAAAAAATATTTACTAATTGAAAAAACGTCAAACGTTGGACGTTCGACCAAACAATTAACAACTTAAAACACACAAACAACTATGTCAAAGATTGAAAGTATCAAACAGTACGAAGGTAACAATTTGGACACCATCTTTTTCCGTCCTATGCTCACCGGCGATGGTGCCGACAAACTCGGTATCAAGGTGCTCTACAATGTGCCCGGTTCCAGCACTCTCCACTTCTGGCGTGGCAATGGCGACGTGCTCCAAAAGTATGTCTCCCGTGGTTGGAATGGCGGTGAGCCCTCCGAAAAATACCAGAAGAAAATCGACCTGCAAAAGGTGAAGGCCGAGATGGCATACGCTGCCGAGGACTACTTCAACACCGTCTATGAGGTCATCGCTGCACGTCCCGATGTGAATCTCGACGACCTGTCGGGCACCGAGCTCGAAATGGCCGAGACCGAAATCTTCCGTGCATCCATCGCCGAGAGTATTCGTGCCACTATGTGGTTGGGCGACACCGACCGTGGCGATGGCTCCTTGGGTGCCTTCGATGGTATCATCAAGAAGGTTATGAAGGATTTTGTGGGCTCACCTGACGGCTACAATTTGGAGGGCTACATCAAAGACCCCAAAAACCCCGAGTGGGCCGAGCAGTTGCTCAAAAACCTTTGGGAGCACGCCCCCGCACAACTCCGTTCGTTGCGCTCGGAGGGACAGTTGGCCTTCTTTGTAACCACCGATGTCTATAACGCCTACGAGGAGTGTCTGGACAACGTGGCCTTGGAGTCGGCCTACCTGGCCAAGCAGACCGGCAGGGAGGGACTCTACTTCCGTGGTATTCCCGTGATTGACGTGCAACTCGATGCATACAGCCACACGGTGAGGGATTTGCCCAAGTCCTTTGCTATCCTCACCGACCGCCGCAACCTTGCACTTGCAGTCAACACCAGCGACTACCCCGGTACCGAGGTGCGTATGTGGTACAACCCCGACGAGATGGAGAACCGCCAGAGGGCTATCTTTATGGCCGGTTGCGACTATCTGTTGCCCGAGTTGATGAGCGTGGGCATTGGTATCCCCGTGGTCAACAACAATGTAACCATCGAGGATGGCGAGTTCTACTTTGGTGCCAACATCGACGTTTTCGACAACTCGATTGAGTCGTTGAGCCTTACCGTCTATGACAAGCAGGGTGTGATTCTGATTGACGACGAGCCGATGAACTACAAGAATGGTGTGGTGTCTTACACCGAAAGTGGCGTGTCGGAGTGTTTCAGGTATGAAATCAGGGTGTTCTTCGCCATCTCGGATGCCTCCGTCGTAGGCTCCGTGGAGTGTGCGAAGGAGGAGTAGGGCTACCTCTGTGTAGATTATCTCAACAACTGATTATCTCAACAACCTATGGGTGGGTGTTATCCCGGGTGGACACACCCGCCCTTCTTTCTATAATCACATTCACACAAGACACACAACGCAATGGAAAAGACAATTAAATCCTATACACCAAAAGTGTTTTCGCCCCGAGCCAAGTCGTCGCTCGATGAGATAGTGTTGGGAGGTGGCAGGGCCACAGCCCGCAGTGGTGGTGGCGATGAGTGGTGGCGTTGGGGGACCGACAACCTCTTTCCCAATGCACTCTCCCTGTTGGCCCGACGTGCCACAACACACCGTCGTATCATCAACGACAAGGCCGACTACATCTCCGGTAAGGGCTTCACCTGCCCCGACGAGGCGGTGCGTACCCGTGCCTTTTTGGACACGGCAAACTCCCACGGCGAGAGCCTGCGACAGGTGCTCAACCTGCTGGCCTTCGATAAGGCCCTCTTTGGAAACGCCTTTGTGGAGGTGGTTACCGATGCGCAACACACCTTCCTTGCGCTCTTCCATCAGGATGCTTCCAAGTGCCGACTCGCCAAGGATGGCGCACACGTTCTGATGCACCACGATTGGGCACACTACACATCGGCCGATGCTGTGGCCATTCCCCTCTATCCCCTCTTTGAGGAGGGTGCCGATGGCAACCTCCACTCGCTTGTTCACTACAAAGACTATGAGCCTATGTTCTCCCACTATGGCGTACCGCCCTACATTGCAGGCTTGGGCGTGTCGTCCATAGCCTACAAAACCGACGATTGGAACATCTCACGCCTCGAAAACTCCTTCCAACTCTCCGGCGTTATGCTCTTGGACGGTGGCGTGGATAGCGAGGAGCAGGCAGCCGAACTTATGTCTGCGGCACAAAAGAGGTTTGCCGGCCAACCCGGGCAGGTGATGTTTATGATTAAGGAGTGCGACGAGGGCGACAGTTCTCGCTTCATCCCCATAACCTCCTCCAACGAGGGCGATTGGAAGGCACTCCACGACCAAGCCACCACCGACATTGTGGTTGCCCACTCGTGGTTTCGCTCCCTGAGTGGCCTCGACTACTCCACGGGCTTCTCCTCCGAGCGCATCCTTCACGAATACGAGGTTGCGCTCAACACCGTAATCCTTGGCGAGCAGGCCGAACTTATGGAGCCCATCCGTGCGCTCATAACATCGGTGCTGGGCGAGGACGGACAGGGGGTGGAGATTGTCAACCGCCCGCCCTCACGCTCCAAACCTCTCTATATGAAGGTGTGGGAGGCAAGGCGTGCCGACGGACTCGACTACGACCCCGAGGACCCCAACCAGCAGATATATGTGGCACAGGTAACAAAGTATGGACTCAAAAACGTGGACTAAACAACTATGAATAAGATTCTTGTAACGGCTGCCGAGGTGGTAGAGATGGCTTTCGGTGGCACCAACAACTTACACCCCGAGGAGGTGTCGGAGGCTGTCATTGTGGCAGCGCAGCGCAAATATCTCCTTCCGGTCTTTGGCGAGGCCCTCTTGGAGGAGTTTCTTGCGGGGGAACACGCCACCCTTGTTGAGGAGTATTTGAAGTTGGCCCTTGCGCTCTATGTCAAGAGGCTGATGTTGCCCGTGTTGGCTGCCAGGGTGGGCACAGCTGGTGTGGTGAAGTATATTGGCGAGGGCTACACCTATGTAGATTCGGCCACGCTCCTGCGCCTTATGCGTCGCACCAAGGCCGATGCCGATGCAATCATTGATGCAGCGGTGGACTATGTGGAACTCAACCCGCAGAGTTTTCCCTCCTATGATGCTTCCTCCAACATCCGTCGCAGCGTGAACATCGATTCGGGCATTGTCTTGTAGGCGAAAGGAAATTCAAAATTCAAAATTCAAAATTGACAGACGGTCGACGATTGACGGTCGACGACAATAAAAACTATGGAAAAATACATTTCAGGAATCATTGCTGGGGTGATGTCGTTCTTCGCCCCTGTGGAGCCACTCCTACTGTGTGCAATGACCTTTGTGGCGGTGGATTTCCTCACGGGAGTATTGGCCGACCGCCGCAGGGCACGCATCGAGGGCGGAGAGTGGCACTTCGAGAGTCGCAAAGCGTGGCACACCATCACCAAGTTGTGCTTCGTAATGGCGGGTATTGTGTTGGCGTGGATGATGGACTCGCTACTGCTGCCCATCGCCAATCTGCGACTCGCCAATATCTTCACGGGCTTCGTGTGTGGGGTGGAATTTTGGAGCTATCTGGAAAATGCCACCATAGCCAGCGGGGCCAAAACATTTGCAGAGTTTGCCGACTATGTCAAAAAAATCGTGAAAAACGTATTAAAATAGGTGAAAAAGTTTGCAATGTCAAACAAAAGTACTACCTTTGCGACAGCAAAGCGTTATTCGGGGACCAGATGAGTCCCCGAATTTCGTAGTATAATAACACTTATTACGGATGATTGACGTTAAGAATGTAAGACAGGCTGCCGAGGCCGCATTGGAGGGTACCGACCGCTTTGTGGTCGATGTTAAGTGCTCCCCTGCAAACGAGATTGAGATTGTGATTGATGCCGACAGTGCTGTCGATTTGGATGCTTGTGTGGAGTTGAGCCGTGCTGTGGAGTCGCACTTCGACAGGGAGGTTGAGGACTTCGAGTTGAGTGTCTATTCGGCAGGTGTGGGCCAGCCCCTCAAACTTCTCCGTCAGTATCATAAGCTCATTGGCTCCACGGTGGAGGTGTTGCTGGTGAGTGGCGTGAAGGTGTTGGCCACCTTGAAGGAGGCCACCCCCGAGGCCATCACCGTTACCTACACCGAGAAGCGACTCTTGGAGGGCAAGAAGCGCAAGGTGGACGTGGAGGTTGAGGAGAGTTATGCCTTTGGGCAGATTAAGTGGGTGAAGGAGTATTTGGATTTTAAGTAGGTCAAAATATTCTTCCATCGCACATAGAACGGCTGACGGCTTAAAGAAAGACAAACGAAAAATTAAAACATACAAAGTACAACAATGGAGAATTTGATTAGCAACTTTGCGGAGTTCAAAGAACTGAAAAACATCGACAAGAGTACGATGATTGGCGTGTTGGAGGATGTGTTCCGCCACCACCTCCAAAAAACCTATGAGACAGACGAGAATTTCGATGTCATCATCAACCCCGAGAAGGGCGACCTCGAAATTTGGCGCAACCGTGTAATCGTTGAGGATGGCGCAGTGGAGAACCCCCACCAGCAGATTTCCCTCACCGAGGCTCGCAAACTTGACCCCACATACGAGGTGGGCGAGGAGGTAGCCGACCAGCTCGAAATGTCCTCGTTTGGTCGTAGGGCTGTGTTGTCGCTCCGCCAGAACCTCGCATCCCGCATCCTCGACTTGGAGAAGGCAAACCTCTTTGAGAAGTATAGCGAGAAGGTGGGCGAGATTATCACCGGCGAGGTTTACCAGGTGTGGAAAAAGGAGATGCTTGTGTTGGACGACGACGACAACGAACTCGTTCTGCCCAAGAGCGAGCAGATTCCCAGCGACTTTTTCCGTAAGGGCGACCCCATCAAGGCCATCGTGTCGAAGGTGGAGATGCGCAACAACAACCCCGTGATTATCCTCTCCCGTACCGTGCCCGAGTTCCTCGAAAGGCTCTTCGAGCAGGAGGTGCCCGAGATTTTCGACGGTCTGATTACCATCAAGAAGATTGTCCGCATCCCCGGCGAGAGGGCCAAAGTTGCTGTGGAGTCCTACGACGACCGCATCGACCCCGTAGGTGCTTGTGTGGGTGTTAAGGGCCAGCGTATCTACTCCATCGTTAAGGAGTTGCGCAACGAGAATATCGACGTTGTGAACTGGACCAACAACACTTCGCTCCTCATCCAGAGGGCACTCAACCCTGCGAAGATTACCTCCATCACCCTCGACGAGGCCAAGAAGACCGCTTCGGTCTATCTCAAACCCAGCGAGGTGTCGTTGGCAATCGGTAAGGGTGGTTTGAACATCCGCTTGGCTGTGATGCTCACCGGCTACGATATCGACGTGTTCCGTGATACCGACGAGGAGGATGTTGACCTCGATGAGTTTGCCGACGAGATTGACCAGTGGATTTTGGATGCCTTCAAGAATGTGGGTTGCGACACTGCCAAGAGCGTATTGGAGCTCTCGAAGGAGGAGCTTGCAAAACGCACCGACCTCGAAGTGGAGACTATTGAGGAGGTGATGGGTATTTTGCGTGCCGAATTCGAGTAATTTGCTGCATCTTGTGGGCATTTTCTGTGTTACGCTCGTGTTCGAAATCCTCATTTGCGATAGCAAACTGCGGTTTCTCACACTTCGCAAGCCTTGAAAATGCCTCACAATATACAGCAAATTGCGAAAGAGGGATATAGGGGCTGTGAATAATGTGGATTAAACTGCGGACTTGCTCGCTTGCTTGGCACAAAATTTCCCTCACGATATGTACTCGAATTGAAAATTGAAAATGGAAAATTGAAAAATTACTCCCCCTCTGAGTTAGAGGGGGTGGCCGAAGGCCGGGGGCGTCTGTCAGAAAGGGCAGAAAGGGCAGAAAGAGTACTACAAAAACTCCTCCCCTAAGTTAGGGGAGGTGCCGTAGGCGGAGGGGTATGTAGAAAGGGCAGAAAGGGATTCCCCTAAATTCCCTAAATTCCCTAAACTCCCTAAGGCCTTTAAGGGCAATAAGGGCAATAGGGGCAATAGGGTGGGGCTATCACCCCCAGCGGTCCCAGCAGCCCCAGCAGTCCCAGTACAACTGGGCCTACTGAACCAACTGGGCCCACGGAGTCCACAGGGAGAAAGGGTGAAAAATATTTACTAATTACTCTCTACTAATTACCAATTAAAGAAAGACGGTTGACGGTTGTCGGTTGTCGTGAAGAAGAAAGTAACAATAAAAAGATAACAAATGGAGAAAAAACTGAGACTCGTACAGGTTGCAAAAGAGTTCAAGGTGGGTTTGGGTACCATCACCGAGTTTTTGAACAAAAAAGGTATTACGGATGTAGCCCCCAATACGTTGGTGGAGAGCGATGTGTATGCCTTGTTGGAGAAAGAGTTTGGTGGTAACCGCCTCGGTGGTGAGAGGGACAACATTCGTGAACGCATCAACCTCAAACAGGAGAGTGTGTCGCTCCACGACCGCAAAGATGCTCCTGCACAAACAGAATCATTCAAGGAAGAGGTGGTAATCAAGAGCACCACGGTAACGCCCGTGGCTACTCCTGCCGCTGCACCCACAACTCGTGTGGAGGTGGGTGGCCCCAAAGTGTTGGGCAAGATTGACCTCGAACCCAAGAAGAAAACAACCCCTGCCGAGCAGGCTAAACAGCCCGAAGTGAAGGCTGTCGGTGAGCAACCCGCCGCACCTGTCAAGGAGGAGAAGAAGAGTGTGGAGCCCAAGGTGGAGGCTCCCAAGGTGGAGACGGCTCCCGTGGAGGCCAAACCCAAGGTTGAGCCCAAGCCTGCACCTGCCAAGCCCGCTGCCCCCAAGGTGGAGGAGATGACTCACGTGGCAAGTCAGGAGGCCCAGACCAAGACCTACGACGAGAGGGTGGCCGAGAGCAAGGAGGTGTTCCGTGTGGAGAGTGCCGAGTTGTCGGGCCCCAAGGTGTTGGGTAAGATTGATGTGGACTCCTTCCGTAAGGGTGGCGACTCTCACCGTGAGAAGCGCAAACGCATCAAAGACAAGGTGGATGTCAACAAGCCCCAGCAGGGCGGTGGCAAGCAGGGCGGCAAACCCCAGCAGGGTGGCGGCCAGCAGCAGGGACAACCCACCAGCAAGAAGGACAAAAAGAACAAACAGAAGAATGCACCCAAACCCGTTGTGCGCCCCGAGGTGAGCGACGAGGAGGTACAGAAGCAGATTAAGGACACCCTGGCAAGGCTCACTTCCAAGGGTGCCAAGAGCAAGGGCTCGGTCTATCGTAAGGAGAAACGCCAGGCTGTGGCCGAGCGTATGGAGGCCGAGTTTGAGCAGTCGATGAATGAGAGCAAGGTGCTCAAACTCACCGAGTTTGTAACCGTTAGCGACCTCGCTACAATGATGAGTGTGGGCGTTACGGACGTTATCACAACCTGTATGAACTTGGGCCTTATGGTGTCCATCAACCAGAGGTTGGATGCCGAGGCACTTGTGATTGTGGCCGAAGAGTATGGCTTCAAGGTGGAGTTTGTGAGCGTGGACATTCAGGAGGCCATCGAGGAGGCTGCCGACAAGGAGGAAGACCTCGTGGAGCGTCCCCCGATTGTTACCGTTATGGGCCACGTTGACCACGGTAAGACCTCGCTGTTGGACAACATCCGCAAGACCAACGTGATTGCAGGCGAGGCAGGTGGTATCACCCAGCACATTGGCGCATACAGCGTGAAGTATGAGGGCAAGACCATCACCTTCCTCGACACCCCCGGCCACGAGGCCTTTACCGCTATGCGTGCCCGTGGTGCACAGGTTACCGACGTGGCAATCATCATCGTTGCTGCCGACGACAAAGTGATGCCCCAGACCGTGGAGGCCATCAACCACGCAGTGGCAGCAGGCGTGCCTATGGTATTCGCTATCAACAAGATTGATAAGCCTGCGGCCAACCCCGAGATGATTAAGGAGCAACTCGCAAATATGAACTACCTCGTGGAGGATTGGGGCGGTAAGTACCAGTCGCAGGAGATTTCCGCAAAGCAGGGTATCAACCTCGACAAACTCCTCGAAAAGGTACTCTTGGAGGCCGAACTTTTGGACCTCAAAGCCAACCCCAACAAGAAGGCTGTCGGTACGGTTATCGAGTCATCGCTCGACAAGGGCCGTGGTTATGTTGCTACCATCCTCGTTGAGAGTGGTACGCTCCGCACGGGCGATGTTATCCTGTCGGGTACCCACACCGGCCGTGTGAAGGCTATGTTCAACGAGCACGGCAAGAAGGTTGCCGAGGCAGGCCCCTCGACACCCGTGTTGGTGCTCGGTCTGAATGGCGCACCCCAGGCAGGCGACAAGTTCAATGTGATGGACGACGATAGGAGCGCAAGGGAGATTGCAACCAAGAGGGAGCAGTTGCAGCGTATTCAGGGCATCAAAACCCAGAAACACGTTACCCTCGACGAGATTGGTCGCCGTATTGCTATCGGTAACTTCAAGGAGCTCAACATTATCGTCAAGGGCGACGTGGACGGCTCCATCGAGGCTATGACCGACTCGCTGTTGAAACTCTCCACCGAGACCGTTCAGGTGAACGTCATCCACAAGGCTGTGGGACAGATTACCGAGGGCGACGTGCTCCTCGCAGCGGCCTCCAACGCTGTGATTGTGGGCTTCCAGGTGCGTCCCAGCGCAGGCGCAAGGAAGATTGCCGAGAACGAGTCCATCGAGATTCGCCTCTACTCCATCATCTACGATGCCATCAACGACATCAAGGATGCTATCGAGGGTATGTTGGAGCCCGAGATGAAGGAGGAGATTATGGGTACCGTTGAGGTGCTCGAAACCTTCAAGATTAGCAAGGTGGGTACCATCGCCGGTGGTATTGTGCGTGAGGGTAAGATTACCCGCACCGCCCCCATCCGTGTTATCCGTGATGGTATTGTTATCTACACCGGTCGCCTCGGTTCGCTCAAACGATTCAAAGACGATGCAAAGGAGGTTACGCTCAATATGGAGTGTGGTCTGAACATCGAGTCCTACAACGATATCAAGGTGGGTGATATTATTGAGTCGTATGACCAGGTAGAAGTGAAAAAGAAGTAAGATAACGGGCGATTTAGTCGTTACGCTTGAAGGCGGCTTCCTCATTTGCGAAAGCAAACTGCGGAGCCGCTTTCTTCGCAAGCCTATAAATCGCCTCGTTCTCTTACTTTTTTTTTTGTGTGGAGCTTGCTGATGCTTGAAAGAGTCGCTACCTATCATCTACACAAAACAGGCAACGCCTGCGCACTTTGCGTTTTTTTTCGTCAACCGTCAACCGTCTTTTCCCTATCGTCCCTTTCTAACATACCCCTCAGTCGCTTTGCGACAGCTCCCCTAACTTAGGGGAGCAGCTTTTCTTCACGGGTATCTTTTTTGTTACCCGTGCCATCCAACCACTCCTCCCCTAAATTAGGGGAGGTGGCCAACGGCCGGAGAGGTGTGTTCGTCTTGCCACGACTGCCGTAGGCAGGCGGTTGGCATCTACCGCTCTTCCAATGTCAACCGATGGTTGGGACATCTGGGTCATCTGGGGCGGCTGGGAGTTATAGGGCCCTTATGGGCCTTAAAGTCCTTAGGGCCC
>JAZLDY010000034.1:0-1281 GCA_045614965.1 Tidjanibacter sp. | reverse complement strand
TCCCTAAATTCCCTATTACCCCTATCGCCCCTATCGCCCCTATCACCCCTATCACCCCTATCCCCCCCTATCACCCCTATCTCTCCCAGAAGCCCCAGAAGCCCCAGAGGTCCCAGAGGTCCCAGAGGACCCAGAGGGCCCAGCCCACCCACTAGGGCTACTAGGGCTACTGGGGCCACTGGGAATTTGTCGGCCGACAAAAAAAGCGAGGCGCACGTTTGTGCGCCTCGCCCTATCTGCGGTCTTGCGGTGGGGAGGGCCGAAGCCATCCATCACTCACAATATTTTTCCGGTGCTCCGTATTACTACATTGCAACACCGCCGCCACCCACGTTGGGCAGACCCTCGGGGAAATACTCCTCGTGGAGAAGCTCCAAGAAGCTCTCGTACCAGTTACCCTCGGCATCTTTCCAAGCGATATCCAAATAGGAGGTAATGTTAGTACCAAACTCTGCCGAAGTGAAGGTAACCTCTTTTGCCTCACCCTTGTAGTGGTAGTAGGTGTACGACCACATCTTGTCATACTCGGATTCAAAAGTAGGCCAAGCCTCCATATTGGTCAGCATCCTATCCAACCATACACGAGCACTTAAAGACCCTTTGCCAAGTGTGTAATCAGAGCCATAGCAACCTACGACAAGCTCGGTGCAACCCTCTGCAAGTTTGATGGTAATCTCTTTGGTAGCCTGAAGGGGGTAGGTCAAAGCCTCACCGGTCAGTTCTCCTTCTTCATACTCCTCAGTATAGAGATAAGTAGCAGTCATGTTTTC
The DNA here is from genome assembly GCA_045614965.1 of Tidjanibacter sp. Lineage (GTDB taxonomy): Bacteria > Bacteroidota > Bacteroidia > Bacteroidales > Rikenellaceae > Tidjanibacter. The sequence goes on along the minus strand of JAZLDY010000034.1, from coordinate 511 downwards.
GCTTACTTTAACAACAGGTTTGGTTGCAGCCCATTTTGCATCGTCAGCATTGATCATAGTCAAAGTGGGGAAGGTGTCGAACTTGTGATATACGGGCTTGGTGGGAAGACCATCGGCACCAACACCACCAACTACAATCATATAATCCATACTGGCCTCCAAACCTACAACATCTGTACCACCCCACAAGTTTGCAACCCTACCATAGGGAGCATACTTGCCTGCATCATCCTTGGGCAGAACAGTGATGTCGAGGTAGTTGTTATTCAAAGTAGCATCGGTGTCTTTGTTCAAGATTGCAACTGCCAACTCAGCAGCAGTACCCTCAACATTCATATACTCATTAAGCGGAACCAAACAGAAGTAGATAGGGCTAACCTCGCCATTCACCTTCACATTGAACGAGTAGTTGGCATCGTCTGTGGACATACCATAAGAGGGAGTAACAACGAAGTCGGTAATCTCAATAGTAGCGGTGCTGTAATCGAGATTCTTGGTGGTAACATCCTTC
>JAZLDY010000033.1:0-5335 GCA_045614965.1 Tidjanibacter sp. | reverse complement strand
GTTAAAAACGCAAAGTGCGGAGGGAATTTTGTGCCAAAAGAAGGAGCGAGTCCGCAGCAGCCACAGGTTGTTTTGTAAAACATACCCCTCCGCCTTCGGCACCTCCCCTAACTTAGGGGAGGAGTGGTTGGGGTGCTATCTAACGTTTGGTAGCACCACAAAAAACGCAAAGTGCGAGGGGAATTTTGTGCCAAGCAAGAAGGCGAGTCCGCAGCAGCCACAGGCTGTTTTGTAAAACATACCCCTCCGCCTTCGGCACCTCCCCTAACTTAGGGGAGGAGTGGTCGTGGGGCTATCTAACGTGTGGTAGCACCACAAAAAAAACGCAAAGTGTGCGGCAAATGCAAGGCAGCGTCAGAATGACGCTTTCCCCATTTTGGTTGTGGTGCTATCTAACGTTTGGTAGCACAAAAAAACGCAAAGTGCGAGGGGAATTTTGTACCAAATAAGAAAGCGGCCCCGCAGTTTACAAACGTAAATGAGGAGCCGCTTATCGAAGTGCGGTGCAAAATTCACCCGCAATCTGCGTTTTTTCGCAATCTGCGTTTTTTTAAAAGCCTTTGCCAATACCAATAAAATCCTCAGCCTTCAAAGCAGCACCACCAATCAGACCACCATCGACATTCTCTTTGGCGAAAATCTCCTGGGCGTTGCTGGGCTTGCACGAACCACCATAGAGAATGGGGGTTGCAGCGGCTGCCTCACCAAACTTCTCGGCCAATACCTGACGGATGTAGGCGTGAATCTCCTCGGCCTGCTCGGCAGTTGCGGTCTTGCCGGTACCAATGGCCCACACGGGCTCGTAGGCGATAACGAGGTCGGCATACTGCTCGGCGGTGAGGTTGAACACCACCTCCTCAATCTGTGCCTTAACAACCTCGAAGTGTTTCTCGGCCTCACGCTCCTCCAAACGCTCACCAACGCAATAGATGGGTTTCAGGCCATTGGCATAGACCTGTGCCATCTTCTTGTTGAGAGTCTCGCTGGTCTCGCCATAGTACTCCCTGCGCTCGCTGTGGCCCAAGATAACATACTCCACGCCAAGCGAAGCAATCATTGCTGCGCTAACCTCACCGGTGTAGGCACCCTTTGCCTCTGCTGCGCAGTTCTGTGCGCCCACAGCCACACGGCTACCTTTGGCAGCCTCGGCCACCTGCGAGAGGTGGGTGAAGGGAGGGCAAACGATGAAGTTTACGCACTCGCAAACCTCTGCGCTCTGTGCAATTACATTCTTAACTAACTCCAAACCTTCTGCGGGGGTGGTATTCATCTTCCAGTTACCCGCTACAATTTTCTTACGCATAAAAAAAAGTCTACCGTCTACCGTCCACCGTCTACCGTCAATAGTCTTACGGAGATAGACAAATTAAAGTTTATAAAAATACAGTTTAATCTATTATCTATTATCTATTATCTATTATTTTGTTTTACCGTCTGTTAAGTATGTTATCAAGCTATGAATGTTTGCGGCTATACGTTCACAATCATTGCGGATAACTGCGACCTTCGAATTGTCAACTTGGAATAAATCTACCATTAAATATAGCATACTCCTAACCTCGCCACAACTACCATTAGCAATGTGTAGGAACTTTACGAAATTGGCATCTGAGCCCGATACGGAGCCTTCTGCGATGTTATTCATCACCGAAATTGCTGCTCGTCTGATTTGGTCATTAAAGGACCAATCTTTGATGGTGTCTGTAAGAAAATAAACATCTTTAACCATCTTATGAGCATCTTGCCACACTCGCAAATCCTCAAATCTTTTCATAACTAATAATTTGTCGGTCGACGGTCGACGGTCGACGGTCGACGATGTTAAGCGTTGGCTTCAACCCAACGCTTAACATCCTCCATCGTGGGATTTTTGAGGCCGAGTTTGTTCTTCTTATTGAAGCCACAAAGGTCGTTGAAGAGTTTGCCGGCCGAGAGTTTCTGCAACATCTCCACCTTCACAAAGCTCATCTTCTGCAACACAGGAATCCACTCCGCAGGGATACCCTTCTCGATATACTTCTCGTCGGAGTCCTTCTGCGAGCCACGCTCGGGTTTCATCTGGGGGAAGAGAAGCACATCCTGGATGGTCTGCTGGCCGGTCATAAACATCGTAAGGCGGTCGATGCCGATACCCATACCCGAGCAGGTGGGCATACCATACTCCAACGCCCTCACAAAGTCCATATCGATAAACATAGCCTCATCGTCGCCCTTCTCGCTCAGTCGCAACTGCTCCTGGAAACGCTCATATTGGTCGATGGGGTCGTTGAGCTCCGAATAGGCGTTGCAGAGCTCCTTGCCGTTCACAAACAACTCGAAACGCTCGGTGAGCTCGGGGTTGCTGCGGTGGCGTTTGCACAGAGGCGACATCTCGATAGGATAGTCGGTGATGAAGGTGGGCTGTATGAGGTGCTCCTCGCAGTAGGTGCCAAAGATGGCATCGATGAGTTTACCCTTGCCCATAGTGTCGTCAATCTCCACTTTGAGCCTCTTGCACGCCTCCCTGAGCTGCTCCTCGCTCTGGCCGGTGATGTCGTAGCCGGTCTTCTCCTTGATGGCATCGGTCATCGAAAGACGGCGGAAGGGGGCCTTGAAGCTGATGGTCTTGCCTGCGATGTTCACCTCGTCGGTGCCATTCACAGCCACACACACCTTCTCCAACATCTTCTCGGTGAACTCCATCATCCAGAAGTAGTCCTTGTAGGGAACGTAGATTTCCATACAGGTAAACTCGGGGTTGTGGGTGCGGTCCATACCCTCGTTGCGGAAGTTGCGAGAGAACTCATAGACACCATTGAAGCCACCCACGATGAGCCTTTTGAGGTACAACTCGTTGGCGATACGGAGGTAGAGGTCGATGTCGAGCGAGTTGTGGTGGGTGATGAAGGGCCTTGCGGCTGCGCCACCGGGGATGGGCTGCAATACGGGGGTATCAACCTCCAAGCAACCTGCCTCGTTGAAATACTCCCTCATAGTGTTCATAATCTTCGACCTCTTCACAAAGACATCCTTAACGTGGGGGTTTACGATGAGGTCAACGTACCTCTGGCGGTACCTCTGCTCGGGGTCGGTGAAGGCGTCGAACACCTGGCCGTCCTTCTCCTTAACGATGGGCAGGGGACGGATGCTCTTGGAGAGGAGCGTGAACTCCTTGCAGTGCACGGAGAGCTCGCCCGTCTGGGTGATGAACACAAAACCCTTAACACCGATGATGTCGCCAATGTCGAGCAACTTTTTGAACATGGTGTTGTAGAGAGTGGTGTCGCCCTCGGGGCACACCTCGTCCCTACGGATGTAAACCTGAATACGTCCCGAGTGGTCTTGGAGTTCAAAGAAGGATGCGCTACCCATAATGCGGCGGCTCATCATACGACCTGCGATGGTAACCTCTGCGAAGTTACCCTTCTCGGGGTCAAACTCGGCAGCGATTTGTGCAGCGGAAGCGTTCACGTGGTACTGCGCTGCGGGATAGGGGTCGATACCGAGGTCACGGAGAGCCTGCAACGAGGCCCTGCGCTGGATTTCCTGTTCGGAAAGGTTGAGATTTGTACTCATAGTTATATACTTATGTTTATATTACGTTCCGTTTTAGCCCACAAAGATACAAAATAGAAATTGAAAATTGAAAATTGAAAATGGAAAATGGAAGCAAATGCGAGTAAGCGAGTGCAGAGATTGCTTGACTGCATCCAAAGGCTTAAAGGTGTGCAGACCTAACATCTACACAAAACAGGCAACGCCTGTGCCGAGCGGGAGCATTTTAGAGCAAGCGAAGCTTGGTCAATTACTCCTACCCTACGACAGAGGAGGGGTGGTTGTGGGGCTCGGGTTACAAAAATGTAACCCACAAAAAAGCTGCTCCCCTAAGGTAGGGGAGCTGTCGCAAAGCGACTGAGGGGTATGCCCAAAAGAACAAAAAAGCGGTAGATGCCAACCGCCTGCCTACGGCAGCCGTGGCAAGACGGACAGACCCCTCCGGTGCTACGCACCACCTCCCCTAACTTAGGGGAGGGGTGGTTGTGGGTCTCGGGTATTAAAAAAGATACCCACGAAGAAGGATAATTCTGAAATTTGAACTATATTAAAATAGGTATTCGCCCTTGTGCAAAATTCCGCACCCATACGACATAAAAGACTGCAAGACCTTTTTTGTGCAAAAGTTTTTTGTAAAATTTTTTAATAAAAACTTGCATAATCGGTTGGAAAGTTATAATTTTACGTTTGTGTTTGGCCCCGTAAAGGCCTGCACAAAGGTTAGTTAGGCATCTAAAAATTGCAAACTGAAACAAAACAAAACTAAATTCCTAATTTTATTAACTAAAACAACTAAGTATGAAAAGATTTTACACAAATCTGAAAGCGATGGCTACCAAGATGCTCGCAGTGGCATTGGTGGGTGTTGCGGCTGTTTCGTGTGCCGAGGCATACGACGACACCGATTTGCAGAACAAAGTCGCCAAACTTACCGAGCGTGTTACCACTTTGGAGGAGCGTTTGAATAGTGAGGTTGCTGCTCTGCGTGCATTGATTGACGAGAAGGTGGCTTTGGCAGAGGCTGCTGCTGACGGTGCTTGGAAGTTCACCTTGGCCGACGGCAAGACTCTGACTGTCTATCCTCAGTATGTTAACAATGGTATCACCGTTGTTACCGTTGGTGGTGTTCAGTATTGGGCACAGGCAAACGGTGCTGCCGAGCCCGTTTTGTTGAAAGACGCCAATGGCAACCCCATTGAGGTTGTTAATGCTCCCGAGGTTAGGGTAAATGCCGAGGGTAATGTTGAGGTGTCGGTTGACGGTGGCGCAAATTGGGTTGCTTGCGAGGGCACTCCCGGTCTGTTTGCTGCTATCGACGTTAAGGAGAACCACGCTTGCCTGACTTTGCAGAGTGGCGAGGTTTTGAAGTTCGCTCTCTATGAGCAGGTTAGCTTCAACATCAATGGTAACGCACTCTTCATTGCACCTGCTGCAAGCGAGAAGGTTACTATGACCTTGGACGGCATCGTTGAGATTATTCCTTTGGTTGTTCCCAAAGGTTGGGATATCAGCATCAATGGCCTGATTATGACCGTTACTGCTCCCGCTGTTGTTGAGGCAGACGAAGAGATGGGTGGTCCTTCTGTTGGTCCTTTGAGCCTTGACGACGATATGGGCGTTGGCGACGATATGGGTGTTGTTGCTCCCGCTGGTGAGGCTGGTGCTGCAAGTGGTGATGTTAAAGTTCTTGCTGTTTCGAAAGAGGGCAAGGTTGTTGTTGCTACTTTGAAGGTTACCGCTACCGAGGCGTACTCTTCGTTGAAAGTTATCGGCGATAATGTTGTCCTGACCAATAATAACT
>JAZLDY010000032.1:0-65785 GCA_045614965.1 Tidjanibacter sp. | reverse complement strand
TGCAAGACGGTCGTGAGTCTCGGCATCATCCGACGCCATTTCATCATTTTCGAGCGTGAATTCGGGAGCCTCGGCAGCGAGCACTGCATCCTCCTCATCGAAATTCACAACCTCCTGTTCAGCACCAGGCTCGTCCACTATGGGAGCAGCCTCTTGGGTAGCAACCTCTTTCGCATCTTCGGCAATGCCGACTTGTTCCTCAGGAACAGAATTCAATTTTTCGGTAGTCATAAATCGCACGTTTTTACGTTTCAGTTTGTCGCACGCACGCAATATGCGCACAGATAACCTACAAATGTAGGGTATTTTGCCCGACTTTCCAACCCCAACCACATAAAATCATCCACCAAGTGTAAAAATAGTATATTTTTATAGGAAATCTCACCAATAGTTCCTAACTTTCGGGGTTGATTTGTCACACAAACCACAAACACAATTATGAGTTACCGCATTCTGCTTGTTGATGACGAGCCCGACATCCTCGAATTTGTCGGCTATAACCTTACACGAGAGGGTTTTGAGGTGAGCACCGCCTCCAATGGCTTGGAGGCCCTTGAGGTGGCGCAGACTTTCCTCCCCCACTTGGTATTGCTCGACGTGATGATGCCCGAGATGGATGGTATGGAGACCTGCCGAAGGTTGAAAGAGATCCCCTCGCTCTCTCGCACCATCATCGTCTTTCTTTCGGCTCGCGGCGAGGATGAGTCGCAACTTCAGGGTTTCGACCCCGGAGCCGACGACTACATCACCAAGCCCATCCACCCCAAGTTGCTCGTAAGCCGCCTGAAAGCTATTCTCAAGCGCTCGGAGAGCAATGAGGAGGCTGCCTCTTCCGAGACGCCTGCCGAGGGTGATGCAATCAGCATCGACAAGGAGCGATTTGTGGTGATCAAGAATGGCAAAGAGCTCCTCTTGCCCCGCAAGGAGTTCCAACTCCTGGCCCTACTCTACTCCAAGCCCCAGAAGGTATTCTCGCGCGAGGAGATCTATGCCACGATTTGGGGTAGCGAGGTGATTGTGGGCGACCGCACGATCGACGTGCACATCCGCAAGCTCCGCACAAAGATTGGCGAGGATCACATCGTCACCATCAAGGGCGTGGGCTACAAGTACCAATAGGACAAAAAACGTAATTTAACACATAAAAACAAAGGCAAAACAATGGTAATTCTTGTTCTTAACTGCGGCAGCAGTTCGATTAAGTATCAGGTAATTGAGATGCTTGAGGGTGGCAACAACCTCTTGGCAAAAGGTCTTGTTGAGCGCATCGGTATCAACGACGGCGTTCTGACCCACAAACCCACAGGCAAAGAGCCCGTGAAGACCGTGTGCGACATCCCCGATCACACCGTCGGTATCGATCTGATCATCAAGGCCATCACCAATCCTGAGAGTGGTGTTATCGCTTCGCTCGAAGAGCTTGACGCTGTGGGTCACCGCGTAGTTCACGGTGGTGAGCGTTTCAAAGAGAGCGCACTGATCGATGCGAGCGTTATGGAGATGGTAGAGGGCTGCATCGACCTCGCTCCCCTTCACATCCCCGCAAACCTCAAAGGTATCTATGCAATCAACGAACTCCTCCCCGGCGTTCCCCAGGTTGCAAACTTCGACACCGCTTTCCACCAGACGATGCCCGCAAAGGCATTCCTCTATGGTATTCCCCGCCGCTACTACGATGAGTATCGCATCAGGGCCTATGGCTTCCACGGCACCAGCCACCGCTACGTTGCAGAGCAGGCTGCCAAGATGATTGGCCTCGACATCAACAACTCGAAGATTGTTACCTGCCACATTGGTAATGGTGGCTCGGTAACTGCTGTGCTGAATGGCAAGAGTGTTGATACCTCAATGGGCCTCACTCCCGTTGACGGCCTGATGATGGGTACCCGCTGTGGCTCGATTGACCCCGGTGTGCTGAACTTCATCCACACCAAAGAGGGTAAGAGTATGGAGGAGATTTGGAATCTCATCAACAAAGAGTCGGGTATCTATGGCCTTTCGGGTGGTCTTTCGAGCGATATGAGGGACATTCGTGCCGCCGCTGAGGAGGGTAACGAGGTGGTTGCCGTTGCTGAGGAGGCATATTTCTATCGCATCCGCAAGTACATTGGTGCCTACGCAGCCGCAATGGGTGGCATCGACCTTTTGGTGTTCACCGGTGGTGTTGGCGAGAACGGCCCCGAGATGAGGGACTACTTGTGCAAGAACTTCGAGTTCCTTGGCATCGACTTTGACGAGGATGCCAACCGTGGCGTGAAGGGCCAGGACAAGGTACTCACCAAACCCGATTCAAAAGTGAAAGTTGTGGTTATGGGCACCAACGAGGAGCTTGTGATTGCAACCGACACCTACAACATTGTAAGCAAACTTAACAAATAACATTCTCAAAACAAAAGAGTTATGATTAAACATCTGGAAGACATCGTTGCTGCTGCCAAGGCGAGTGGCAAGAAGAAAATGATTGTAGCATACGGTCAGGATACACACTCGATTGGTGCTACCGATATGGCCATTAAGGCAGGCATTGCAGAGGTTACCCTCGTGGGCGACCCCGAAGAGATTAAAAAATCGTGCGAGGCCGAGGGCGTGGATATGAGCCAATACACCATCATCCCCGAGAGCGAGGATGTTAAGGCTGTGGAGATTGCCGTTAAGGCCGTTCACAATGGCGAGTATGACGTGCTGATGAAGGGTGTTGTACCCACCGACAAATATATGCGTGGTATTCTGAACAAGGAGTGGGGTCTTCTGCCCGCCGGCACTACCCTCAGCCACGTTACCGTGTTGGAGATTCCTGCATACCACAAACTCCTCACCGTGAGCGACGTTGCAGTTCTCCCCCTGCCCAACTTTGAGCAGAAAAAGCAGATTGCCAAATACCTCGTCAAGACCGCCCAGACCCTCGGTATCGAGCAGCCCAAGGTGGCTCTGATTGCCCCCAGCGAGCAACTCCTCCCCAAGGTTATCAGCTCGGTTGAGTCGGCAGAGTTGTCGGCACTTGGCCAGAATGGCGAGTTGGGCGACGGTATCTTCCAGGGTCCTTTGGCATTGGATGTTGCTATTGATATGGAGAGCGTGCAGATTAAGAAACTCACCGGCCCCGTTGCTGGTGATGCCGACTGCCTCCTCTTCCCCAACATCGAGAGTGGTAACGTATTCTTCAAGGCTTGCTCGAAGTTTGGTGGCGCAGAGTTGGCCGCTATGGTTGCAGGTCCCAGCGCACCTTGCGTGCTGACCTCTCGTGGCGATAGCACCAAGACCAAACTCTACTCGATTGCACTTGCTTGTTTGAGCGCAAAATAGGAACAAAGAACAATGACTACTACCTATAAAATCCTGGCCATCAACCCCGGCTCCACCTCTACAAAGGTGGCGGTGTTCGAGAACGACAAGGAGGTTTTTGCAACCACCTTGCGCCATTCGAGCGAGGAGATTGGCCGCTACAAAACCATTTTGGACCAATTAGACTTCCGCAGGGAGGTGATTCTCGAAGCCGTAAAGGCTTCGGGAATTGCTCTCGGCGAGTTGGATGCAGTGATTGGCCGTGGCGGACTGCTCAAACCCATCCCCAGCGGCACCTACGAGGTGAACGCACAGATGATTGAGGACATTCGCCTGCGCCCCGCAGGACACCACGCCTCCAACCTCGGAGCACTCCTTGCAGCCGAGATTGCACAACTTGCGGGCGTCAGAGCCTACATTGCCGACCCCGTGGTGGTTGACGAGTTGCAGCCCGAAGCAAGGCTCACAGGCCTGCCCGAGATCAAGAGGGAGTCTATCTTCCACGCACTCAACCAGAAAGCCGTTGCAAGGGTGTATGCCGACAGTATTGGTAGGCCCTATGAGGAGTTGAACCTTGTAGTAGCCCATATGGGCGGAGGCATCTCGGTTGGCGCCCACCGTAAGGGCCTTGTGGTGGATGTCAACAACGCACTCGATGGCGAGGGCCCATTCTCTCCGGAGAGGGCCGGCACTATGCCCGCCAAGGCATTTGCGGAACTCTGTTTCAGTGGCAAATATACTCTGGCAGAGGTGTCGAAGATGTTGAGTGGTAAGGGTGGCATTGTGGCCCACTTGGGTAGTAACGACACCAAGGAGATTGGCGAGCGTGCCGAGGCTGGTGACAAGGAGGCCAAACTCGTTATGGACTCTATGGCCTATGGCGTTGGTAAGACCATTGGCGCAATGTTGGCGGTGCTGAAAGGCGACGTTGACGCTGTGATTCTCACGGGTGGTATTGCCTACTCCAAATATGTGGTTGGCTACATCAGGGATATGGTTGAGCCTCTTGCAAAGGTGGTTGTAATGCCTGGCGAGAACGAGTTGGAAGCCCTTGCAATGAACGCCCAGAGGGTGTTGGAGGGTAAACTAACCCCCAAGACCTACGAGTAGTCGCCACACGATTAAGCGACAGAAAACCAACAAAAACCTCGGGTAACAATTTTGTTACCCGAGGTTTTTGTTGTTATTCACATTGGAGTAGGTAGTCCATTGTGAGAAAATATTTCACTCTTACCGCCACGCCACCCCGACAACCCGGTGTCCACTTGGGCGACCTCATAAGCACCTCACGAACGTCATCTTCATAGGAAATATGTGGCGATTGCATAAACTCTATATTTGACACACTACCGTCCTTTTCTATCACAAATTGAACAGCCATTTCGCTCTCAACGATCTTCTTTACAGCCATCGGCAGAATTTCGGACTCTCGTGCAAACCACGCCCTAAACGCATCCAAATCTCCGCCTTCAAACGTGGGCATACCCTCTACCGAGAGATAGACTGGCTCCTCGCCCGAGGCGTCTGCATCAACAATCACGATATTACTACGGTAGTCGTAGGAGTATTCCACGAGTTTATTGGGCAACAATATGGCCGTTCTATACTCTCTCGCCTCGACCACATTATTGAATGAATCGTATTTATACTCATATTTCCTACTCGGCTCACCCTTGGAATTATAAATAAGTCGGGTAGTCAAACATTTACTATCGTTATATTCCCTCACATCTTTGCGCACAAGGTTGTCGTCATCATCCAAACTAACAACCTCGCTTACACACCCATCCTCGTCATAGGTATACTCCGACCATTCACGATGGGGTTTCCCGTTCTTAACATATTCAACCATTAGCACATCGCCTTCATTGTCTATTATCTCAACACGAAAGCTTTTTTTGCCATTATGGTAGCGAACAGATTCTTTCTTTACACAATCTTCCAACTCACCATCGGAGTAGTATGTATAATTTTCCTGCGATACGATTTGGGCATTGTTATTATACTCCGTAACCTCTGTCAACTGCCCATCCTCATCATATTTATATATGGTCTTAAAGGAAAGCATACGACTTTCCCCATACAGCGACTTATCAAGCATTTGGTTGGCGGAAGAATAGGTGTACAAACACTTCTCTTCTAACACCCCATTGCTCGCATATCTTGACCACTCCTCAACATCGCCTAAACGATTAAATGTATAGATAACCGTGCTTAGTGGGTTATCACCCCTAACGTGTTGTCCCATAACATCATCCAGGGTATATTCTTCTCTCGTTACAGACACAACATCGCCGTAGATAGGGAACGCCCTATCCCACCCTTGCCTTTGCTGTTCACCACTCTCTTGGGCGTAACATTTCAACGATACGCACTCAAATATCGCACTAAGAATGACAAATAGCAATGCTTTCATAAACTACACCCTTTAATGTTTCCTTGGGAAATAGCCCACTACGATTTCCTTCATCTCCTTCCAGGCCTCCAAGCGGAACAACTCGCCCAGCAGAGCATAGGAGCCAATGCCGACGGCAATCTTCACGAGCAACACCGCCAATGCACCCACACCCGTCATCAGGTGGCCCACGAAGCCAACGATGGCAATCATTGCGCCCGTGGCAACTGCAATGGGGGCCACATCCACAATCCTGCGCCACAGCGACCACTCCCTAACATAGTGGCGGGCAGCGAGGGTGTTGACTATCATATCCGACACAAAAATCGCCACCTGTCCCCAAGCGATAGCCTTCACACTAATTGGAATGGTGATTATCAAAACTATGGTTGCAATAACCTTCTTGATGAACTCAATGCGGAAAATCATCTTGCCATCGCTACACACCTTCACCAAATTGTAGGAGATAACCGACAGCGGAGCGAGCAGACCTCCAATGCTCAAAATCTGCAAATATGGCACCGCAGGCAACCATATCTCGGGCAGCAATGCTCGGAACATATCCTCGGCAACGGCAATCAGCCCACCCATAAGCGGCAACATCACAAAGGCCCACATAATAAACACCTTACGGGCGTTCATCGCAAGCTTTGGTTTATCTTCCTTTTGGCGTGAGAAGGCGGGGAAAGTAACATTCAGCACCGCCATAATGGTAGATGTTACGGGCATCTCCTTAATCTTGTTACCTCGGTCATAGTAGCCAAGCTCGGCTTTGGTGTAGTACTTACCAATAAAGAGGTTGGAAATCTGGTAATAGACATTGCTCACAAGGTCGCTCAGCAGAATGCGTGAGCCATAGCGGAACATTCCCTTGATGCGGTCGAGGGAGAACAACCACTTGGGCCTCCAACTACTACCCCACCACAGCATCGCCGTCTTAACCACCACAACACCAAGCCTTTGTCCCACAAGAGCCCACACTCCAAGGCCCTCCACTGCCATCCATATCGCCACACCGCTTGATACAGCATTGGCTATCAGAGTGTAGAGCGAAAGGCTCTTGAACTCCATCGAACGAGAGAGAATGGCATTTTGAATATTGGAGAGCGAGTTGATGGGGATAAGCAAATAGAGCACAGGGGCTATCACCCTAAATTGGGGTACCTCGAAGAACTCCGCAATGGCAGGCGAGAGTGCTACCAGAAGGGTGTAGAGCGCAACCGAGATAGCAATATTAACATAGAAAACCGAGGAGTAATCCGTGTCGTCAACCTCCTTTTTCCTAATAAGGGCCTGCGAAAAACCACTATCCACCAGAGGCATCAATATCGCCGGAAAGGCAGCCACAATGGCCATAATGCCATAGTCCTCAGGCGAGAGCAAATTCAACAGCACAAGGCTCACTGCAAGTTGCAGCAGGGCCGAAAGAATCTTCTCTATGGTTGACCACGCCACACCCTTTACAACTTTATGTTTCAACTCGGCTGCCATCGTAACTTTTGCTTATTCAAACAGATACACCTCTTCCCCTTCGGCGTGCATATAGAATTTCTCACGAGCATATTTTTCGAGAAAAGCATCGTCTTTGAGATTTTCGAGAAATATGCTATCGCTCCTAATCTGCCTCTCATAGGCTTCCCTTTCGGCCGTTAGTTTTCTCACCGAAGCTTTGGTCTGCACATAGTCAACCAATGGCAGGTCGGAGAAAAACACCACCAACACAACAAACACCAATGTTGCTGTTAGCCAATGCCAATATTTCTTCAAAAAACTCTTCATCCCTTGCTCCCTTGCTCATCATCATTCCGCACACCTACGGAATGTGCATAAATTTGTGTACCTGCACCGACACGTTCCACTGTGGGTGCGCCTTGGCATACTCCACCACGTCGGCAATCACACTCTCATAGCGGCTCCACTCGGGCTGCAAGAAAAGCAAACACTTCTCTCCCACCCTTGCAGCGCACTCCTCGGCCCAAGCAAAATCCTCCGCACTCTCCACAATCACTTTCAACTCGCTGGCCACAGCACACACCTCATCCAGCGGTGCCTTCTGTCGTTTTGGAGAAAGGCACACCCAATCGAAATCGCCACTCAGGGGCGATGTTCCGGACGTTTCGAGGAAAATTTCGAGCCCACGCTCTTTTAGGCCCTTGGTGAGCAGCCCCAATGGATACAACAATGGCTCGCCACCCGTTATCACAATGGCCTGCGCCTCGTGCGATGAGGCACGTTCAATAATCTCACCAACCTCCACAGGCGGAAATCGACGAGCATCCCAAGTAAACTTCGCATCGCACCACTTACACCCCACATCACATCCGCCCAAGCGAATGAAATATGCGGGTTTTCCGCTGTGGAAGCCCTCACCCTGAATGGTATAGAAATCCTCCACCAATGGCAACAGTTCGCCACCACGAAGGATGTCGGCATCAATCCTACTCATTTACAACCGTGTAAATATCTTTGAGGTTACGGCCCAATTCGTCATAATCCAAACCAAAGCCCACGATGAAGTCGTTAGGGATGTCCATTGCACGATACTTCACATTGTAGTCCTTCGAGAATTTGCTGGGTTTGAAGAGCAGAGTCGCAATCTCCACACTTGCTGGGCGGTGTCCCTCCAACGAGCGCAGCAGGTGCTCCATACTCTCGCCCGTATCCACAATATCCTCCACAATAATCACGTGGCGGCCCTCGATGTTATTGCGCAAACCTATGAGTTCCTGCACCTTACCCGTAGAGGTCATACCACTATACGAAGAGAGTTTTACAAACGACAACTCACAAGGGAAGTTAATCTTCTGCATCAACTCACTCATAAACATAAAGGCACCGCTGAGCACTCCCAGGAAAAGTGGAGTGTCAACATCCTTGTAGTCTTCGTTGATTTTTTCGCCCAAAGCAGCAATGGCCTTGTCGAGTTCGGCATAGGGAATGGAGAGTTCAAAAGTTTTGTCGTGCAGTTTTACCCTCTGTTTCTGATTCTCTTGGTTCATAACAAGCGGAGTTATTAAAAAAGTGTATGGCCGAGCAATATACCCACTCATAGGGATAACATTTCGGCTAAATTATGTTTATCTTTGCAAAGTTAATAAAAATTCTATGAACGAGAACATCTTTGGCGCTCTTTTGCTCACACTTTTTGCGGGCCTCGCCACAGGCATAGGTAGTGTTATTGGATTTTTTGCCAAGCGCACCAACAAAAAATTCCTCTGTTTTTCGCTGGGACTATCGGCCGGCGTGATGGTCTATATATCATTTATGGAGATGCTCCACACTGCCCGCATTGAATTGGAGGTGCTGTTGGGTAACGCCCAGCGTGGCGACCTCTTGGCTGCGAGTATGTTCTTCGGAGGAGTGATATTGGCGGCCCTCATCGACAAACTCATCCCCGAGGCCGACAACCCACACGAGCTACACAACGTGGAGGAGATGAATGGCGAGGACAACCAAAACCATCACCACGCCACCATCAAACGCCTCAAACACGCCGGTATCGTTACGGCCATAGGCATTGCCATCCACAACTTTCCGGAGGGTATCGCTACCTTCGTTGCCGCCTACGAGGACCTCGGACTCGGACTTGCCATTGCCGTTGCCGTTGCCATCCACAACATTCCTGAGGGCATTGCCGTATCGGTACCCATCTACCACGCCACAGGCAGCCGCAAGAGGGCCTTTTGGTACTCCTTTGCTTCGGGACTTGCCGAGCCATTGGGCGCACTCTTGGCGTGGGCGGTGCTGATGCCCTTCCTTTCGCCCATATTGCTATGTTGCATAATGGCGGCCGTTGCAGGCATAATGATATATATTTCGTTTGACGAGCTCCTGCCTGCCACCCACCAATATGGCGAAAACCACATCGCCTTGTTGGGGCTTTTCCTGGGTATGGCCGTGATGGCTGTGAGCCTTGTGATTTTGTAGCCCCTCACACATACAACACAAAAGCAGCTGTATTCGCTTGGAATACAGCGGCTTTTACTTTTCTTCCCGTTAATCAGGCTATTTGAGGTGCTCAACCACGAAGTCCACGGTTTTGTGGAAAATTTCGCCAGCCTTATCGCTCCTCTTCGAGTTGATATTGTGGTCGTAGTAGGGATAAATCACCAAATCAACCTCACCGCCTTTCTTGCGCAGTGCATTAGCAAAGTTCTCGGTCTGGGTGTACTCCACCACCGAGTCGCCCGTGCCACACACCAACAACGATGCGGGAATGTTCTTCTTGGGTATCACATACTCAGGCGAGTACTTTTTCAGCACCGAGGGTGCCCTATCCTCAAAGTAGGCGATACGCTGTGCATCCTTCGAGCGCACAATGAGAGCTGCGGTGGAGAGGTCATAGATGCCTGCATATCCCACCAACACCTTGGCACCCTTGATGGTCATTGCACCATAGGCCGACAAATGGCCACCTGCCGAATTACCGCAAAAACCAAACACCTTGGGGTTGATACCCAACTCCTCGGCGTGCTCCTGCACCCACTTAACGGCATCTTCCACATCCTGTGTCGAAACACCAATAGTTGCATCGGTCTGACCGGCAAGGGTGTAGGAGATGCGCACACCTGCAATACCCTTCTGCACAGCCAGATACTGCGATAGCGACCTATTGGAATCCCTCGAACCACGGGCCCAACCGCCACCGTGGATATAGACCATAAAAGGTGCAGGCTCCTCGCTCACAGCCTTATCAATGGTCAACACAAGTTCATAGTCGGGATAGGTCTTATAGACATAATCAACGCTCTCGCACGACTTATAGAGTTTGCTCGACACAAAGTTCTGGGGCTCATAAGGAACGAGCAAATCGGGCACTTCGTTGAGGTTGATATATTTGTATTTTTTAGGGGTTTGGAGCTCATACTGTCCCTCCCCTACCTCTTTGAGTTTCATTGCATAGCGGTTGGTAATCTGTGCCGAGAGCGAGCCTGCGGCCATAACCAATGTTGCAACAAATAAAACTATTTTTTTCATCGTTAGTTTGGTTGTGTTTGTGTTTTCTTTTGTGATTGCGAAAATTCAAGCAGTGTGGACAGGTGGTGCCTAACAACACTCATTGCGCCCTCGCTATCACCATTTTGAATGTAGTTATAGAGTTCTCTGTGTTCCCTCAATACATCCTCCCTCGGTACGGAACAAACTTTATATTTCTGAAAATACTTCAACACGTCGGGAGTGATGATGAGCAACAACGACGACATCACGGAGTTGTGAGCAGCACGAGCAACAGCCTGATGGAATTCAAAATCTCGGGGCACTTGTTGTTCTGTACCAAAATGCTCCTCACACTGTTCCAAAGCCAATTTCAGAGCCTGCAAATCTTCCTCATCACGATTTATGGCAGCGAGTCTGGCGGCCTCTACTTCGAGCAACAAACGCACATCCACAAGCGAAGAGAAGTCGTAGCGGTCTATTTTGAGCATATCCCTAAAAAGGCTCTCAATTTGTTGTGGCTTCATCTGCGTAACAATCGTACCACTCTGGGGGTATGTTTTCACCAAGCCATAGAACTCCAACTTTTGGAATGCCACTCTGACGTGTGCCCTGCTCACTCCGAGCTGCTCAGCCAATCGTCGTTCGGCAGGCAAGCGATCGCCCGATGTTAGGCGGTCGGAATAGAGTTGATCTTTAACATAGTTGAGAACTTTTTCGACCTCATCCGAGAGGGAATTACTCGTATTTTGTTTCGTAGCCATCTGTGTTTCAAATTATTATCTCGTGTTTTCAAACTAAAAGCCGTGCCCTTCGGGGCGAAAGGCACGGCCAAAGTTAGTAATAATTTTCTGGATTGGTTATGAATTGGTCGAAAAATATTCTCTACCTACTCCTCCTTAATGGTAAAATCGGTAAACAGAAGACTCTCGTCCCTCATCTGACTTTTGAGGCTACCACCCGCACCAAACGAACGATAGATACCCCATTTGGGCCTGATGGCTTTTGCTTCAAATCGCCAAAGGTCAAGGTCATTAGTCTTGTAATAGAGAAGCACTTTATCATCTTTCAGGCGCACGATTTCAATCTCATACTGTCCCTTATGAAGATATGTAGCCTTCTCTGTAACCATCACCCACTCGCCCTCGAAGTCGCTCAGCGGGACACTTTTTAACACACCTGCCGAAGCTCCGCCAGAGCCATAGTGAGTAAGTTCGAGATATTGCTTACCGCTACGCAGGCGAGCCACGAGAGTTACCAACGGGTTACCCACATCATCACCGCCATAGCCCTTCAATTGGTGGAGGTGGCAGAACTTCGATGTTGCCTTAAAGCCCTTGGGAATTTGGAATTTCCAGGTGTAGGTGTGAGTCTGTCCCTCCGAAGCCACCATATTGTCAGGCGAGGCATCATAGGTCTTAATCTCGTTGCGTTGGCGGTCAGTAATTTCCGGTTTACCCCTGTCGTCGTCAATATCAATGTGAATATCAAATCGATAGACATAGCGAGCCAGCGAGTCGTCCCACACCTGCGTAATGTGTTTAACGTGGTTATAGGCGTGTACTCCCGAACTATCGGGGCACTCCTGGTAGTAACCACGAGCATTCATATAGGCATAGGTGTCGCTCTTCCCATCGGGCACAAGAGCACAAGGCTCCCCCACCACAGCAGGATAACGCTCGGCCATAGTCTTGGGCTTTGTAGGCACCACAGGCTCTTCCTTTTCGGTCCCCGTGCCACCGCCCGAAGTACCTCCTCCGGGCAGTGGTGTGGGAATCTCAAAGTCAACACCCGTGCAAGCCAACATTGCTGCGGCCAACACAAATTGTGTCAGAAAAATCATTGTATGTCTGCTCTTTGTCGTCATTACGAGAAGAGAACGCCACCGTTGATGTCAATCGAAGCACCGGTGATGTAGGACGACTCGTCGCAAGCCAAGAAGCATACCAAGTCGGCAATCTCCATTGCAGTACCCTCACGACGGAGAGGAGCAGTCTTGTGGAGATTCTCACGAGCCTCGGGTTTGGTGAAGCGATCGTGGAACGAGGTGTTGATCATACCGGGAGCGAGTGCATTAACACGGATACCCTGGGGACCCAACTCTTTGGCCATCGAACGGGTGTGGCACATAACAGCAGCCTTTGCGGTGGCATACATCGAAGCACCGGGACCACCACCATCCCTTGCAGCCTGCGAGGAGAAGTTCACGATAGCACCACCCTGCTTCATCAAGGGCACCACCTCACGGGTGCAGAGGAACACGCTACGCATATTCACATCCATCAGGAAGTCATACCAAGCCTCGTCCTGCTCAACGATAAGTTTACGGCCTACAATACCGCCCACCACGTTAACCAAAACGTGTACGGTGTCGCCAAATGCCTCTACTGCCTTCTCAAAGAGGTTCTTAACATCGGCAGCTTTGGTCATATCACCCTGAACAGCGATAGCCTGGCCACCCTCAGCCTCAATCATCTTAACGGTCTCCTCTGCATCCTCGGGGTTGTCAAAGTAGTTCAAGCATACTTTTGCACCCTCTGCTGCAAGTTTAACAGATACTGCACGGCCCAAGTCACGTGCGCCACCGGTTACGATGGCTACTTTTCCTTCAAGTTTCATAGTCTTGTTTTGTTTTAATTTGTGATTTAAAGTTTATATTATTTGGATTATTTTGTCTTTACTCTGCCGATTTGGTCTGCTCGATTTTACCACCAAAGATGAACACTGCCAACATCGACAGTGGAACAAGAGCTGCACCCACTGCGAAGAAGGGTACCCAGTTGCCACCAGCGGTGATGATGGGCACAAGCCAAGTCATAATCAGCGTACCACACACTGCGGCTGCACCACCAATACCTGCCAAAGTACCCACACTCTTACCAACTTGGAGGTCGCTGGCAATGGTTTGGATGTTGGTCATCATAAATTGGAAGCCACCCAAAATCACAGCCATCATCACAACGGCCATAATGGGAGTGGAGGCCATTGCGGCCAAAATCATACCGGGTACCACCAAGCAAGCACCAATGCAAATGGCACACTTGCGAGCGTAGTTCACACTCTTGCCCTTCTTGATGAGCCAGCCACTAAACCAACCACCAGAGATGGAGCCGATAGCAGCACCTACATAGGGTACCCACGCCGACATTGCAATCTGTTTGATGTCCAAGCCGAACACCTCAATCAGATAGATAGGCAACCAGGTTACGAACATCCACCAAATGGGGTCCAAGAAGAAACGGCCGAGGATTACGGCATAGTTCTTCTTCTCCTTGAAGAGGCGGCCATAGCTCTTACCCTTGGTGTTGCTCACCACATTCTCGGGCTGGCCCTCAATGATGTATTTCTGCTCCTTCTCGGTAATCCAAGGGTGCTCTTTGGGGCCTTTCTTATTGATAATGAGCCAGGGCACCACCCAAAGGATACCAAGCGAACCTACAATCACAAAGGTAATCTTCCAACCAAAGGCGATGAAGAGCACGGGGATAAGGATTGGAGCGATGATGCTACCTGCCGAAGCAGCAGCACCAAAGATACCCTGTGCCAAAGCACGCTCTTTCTGGGGGAACCACTCGGCATTCGACTTGGTTGTTCCGGGCCAGGGACCAGCCTCACCCAAACCGAGCATCACTCGGAAGAAAGTCAGCGACTTCAAACCCGACGAGAGCGAAGCCAAAGCATCGGCAGCACCCCACAAAATGGCCGAAAGGGTAAAACCTTTGCGAGTGCCAATCTTGTCGTAAACCTTACCCGAGAAGAGTTGGCTGATACCATAGGCAATCATAAAGAACATTGTGATTACGGCCAGCATACTCTTTGCCTGCTTCTGCTGCTCCTCCTGCGAGGCAGTAGTATCCACCAAGCCGAGGTCTTTGGCAATACCGCCATACTCAACGTATGTAAGTGCGCCATTCTCTGCCACGCTTACCTCGCTGGCATTGAGTTCCAAAACACCCTCTTTGGCCTGCACCAAATAGAGATTTGTGGAGTCCACAACGCTCCACTCACCTGCGGGCACCTCCACCTTTGTATTGGCCACCCACATATAGTTGAGTGTGCCACGGTCGAGATAGTTAATGATGGTTACCAGCACAATCAGCGACAGCACCACCCACCTTAAACCTTTTACTTTCATAGCTTTTCAGAAGGTTTAGAGTTTCAAAAAATCGGCCCTTACAGGCGAGAAGGTGTCAATCAGGATACCCTCCTCCAAGCACACGCAGCCGTGGAGTTCGTCGGGAGCAACATAGTAGCCATCGCCTGCAACGAGTACCTCTTTTTTGTCGCCAATGGTGAGCTCAAACTTACCGCTTGCCACATAGGTAGCCTGCGAGTGGTAGTGCTCGTGCATTGCACCAATGGCACCCTTCTCAAATTTAACCTTCACAATCATCAGCTGGCCATCGTAGCCCATAATCTGACGAGTGATACCGGGGCCGGGGTTCTCCCAAGCCATCTGACTTTCAATCTGGAAAGTCTCGCTTCTTGTTTTCATACTTACTTAAAGTTTTAGTTAATATATTGTTTGTTTATGTCTTATTTATCAAACTTTTACTTTACGCTGATAGCACCCTCCCAAACATAGGTTTTACCATCAACTTTCACTTTGTGTTCACCCTCCGTCTGCTCGTTAGCAAAGCAGTAGGTGCGGCTCTGGCCACCCACAAAGTCAACCCTCACAACGGTATATTCTGCATTGTCAATCAACACAACCACCTCCTTAACCGAAGCCTTTGCGTTGGCCGTCTTCTCCACTTGGAGGTTATAGACACCGTGGCTCTCAATGGTCGAAACAAAGGTGTAATTTGTGGCCTTTTGGCGCAGCATATAGGCACCCTCGGGGCGCAAGTTGTAGTCGGGGTCGTTGGCACCAAGGCGCAACATCTTCATCTCCGTCGTGGGGGTAGTTGCGGTCGAAATGCTATAAAACCTATCGCCTTCGAGGAAGGTGTAGCAACTTGTCGAGGTCTGCTCGTTGCGGCCCTCGGCCTCCACCCAGATATATTGGTAGCCATTCTCCACTCCGAGTGTAGTCATCGAAGTAAGTGCCTTCGTGTAGGGGAAGTTGAGGCTCACCATATGTCCACTATACCAGAAAGGCAGGTCGTAGGTGTGCTCCTTCTCGCTCTCCAAGCGGAAGATATCCACAATCAGAGGATACTGCAACCACTCCACATCATCATAAATCACCGTGCGGTGCATCTTCACGCCCTTCACTGCGGCATTCTCCTTGGCCGACACAACGCTCAACTTGTCGCCGGCCTCAAAGTGATACACGTCCGAGTGGTGTTTGGACGACTCATTGTAGTTGCCGTCAAAGTGCGACTTACCATCCACACTCACGGTGCTGTGGGCGATGGTCTGCATTGCATATTTCTTATTCTCACGGGTGTAGTGGCCCTTATACTTGGCCTCAATATTGAGGAACCTTGATGCGCCATAGTCGGGCAGCACCACGTTGCCGTTGTCGTAGTAGGAAATCACAAGTTTGTCGTAGTGTCCGTGCGAAAGGCCGTGCGAGGTTGCTTTCAGCGTGATTGCGCTGTTTACATCGGGGCGAGTGGAACGAATAACTCCAATACCACCCTGCGAGCCATCGGCACCATCACGATAGAGTTTGCTCTCATATTTGATAGGCTCGGCCTTACCCGCAGCCACATCCCTTGCTACCTCATAACCCGCATCACAGGGAATATATTTCTTCTGGAACTTCTGTGCCACATCGAGCAGCATAGGGTTCTTGTAGGCACCATAGGCAATATCCACCGCAAACAACAGCTCCTGACAGTCGAGTTGTTTGGTGAGTGCATCGTTGAACTTCATAAACACACCGTTGTAGTTGAGCTGCAAGAGTGCATTCACAGCCTTCGAGAGAATTGCATCACGATACTCAAAGATGCCCACTTCGGGGAGATTGTTCTCAATGCAGTGTGCAAAAAGCATCATAGGCCAAATGGCATAGCGCAGATAATATGCACCCTCGGTGTAGTAACCATCGGGCGAGAGAAGGTTGTCCAGCTGCATAATGTAGCCACCATTCTTACCCGTCTTATCCGACCCATAGAGTGCCTGCTTCACAATATCCTCGTCGCCCATAACCATACCGAGCATACCCACCGAAGCGGTCGCCCAAGTACCGTGGTTGTGCATCAGGTTGAAGGTGCGATTGTTTGCAGGATTCTCCTTTGTGCCGTTCATCACAAAGTCGGCATAGGGACGGAAGAAATCTCGTTCCAACTTTTCACGTTTCTCGGGAGCGATGAAGTCATACACGCAGTCGTAGGCAATGGAGGTGTGTACCAACCACACGCACTCGTTGAGTGTCTGCCAGAAAATCCTACCTGGGGTTTTCGACAGCGTTACGGGGTGGAAGCCGAGCGAGGGATAGAGTGCTGCATAGGCATCCAACATATCCGCAACTTTCTGTGCATAGGCCTCTTTACCTGTGAGTTGCCACGCAATACCGCAGTAGTACATCACATAGTAATTGTCTTTGTGTTTCTCGTGGGTGTAGCCACCGCCGCCATCCTTTGGTACGGGTACAACGATAGGCTCTGCAAGGCCACGGTCGGCCTCTGCAATCACCTCTGCCACCGAAGCGTCAAAGTCGGCATTGCTGCCAAGTGCCGCCCTCATCTCGGCCACACCGTCGGGAGTGAGCAATAGACAAGGGTGCTGTTTTTGGCCAAAAGCAAGGCTTGCAACCACAATGGTCATCAGGGTTATAAAAAATCTCTTCATAATACAAATATAATCTATTTATCCTACAAATTTCGGTTAGCAATCACACGGCCCGAGTTGCGCATAGTGCACCCCTTAACCACAATCTTTTCCCAGGGGGTGTCATCCAAGCGAATGGCCGCACCACCTCGTCCGCTATCCACAAAGCGACAATCTTCGATTGTGAGGTCCTGCACACCAATAGCCCTCAGTGCACTACCACGGCCCTTGTTGCACACATTGCGGAACTCGCAACCCTCAATCACAACACAAGGACCACCGGTACTCTCGTCGCTACCACCACGATAGATGTTCACACCAAGGCCCAACAAGTTTTCAAACACACAGCCCCTGAGGGTGATATTCTCGGCATTATAGCGACCAATATCCTCCCTCTCCGCACCGTAGTCAACAGCATTACCCGAGAGGTCGTGGAAATAGCAATTCTCAATCACGATGTTGTCCGAGAAGGTGTTCTGTGCACCCCTAATGGCAAACTGTGTGCTCTCGCCAAAGTCGTAGAAAGCGCAATCCTTAACCTCCAATAGGTAGGGTTGAATCATCCCCTCTGCGGTGGTGATGGCGTGGCGCACACCGGCTGTACCGATGGCAAGTTTGCCACTAAAATCCAAACCACTCACCTTCAAACTTCCGCCATCCACGATGGTTACAAGGCTGGCCCTCTTGCTGCCTGCAAAACTAATCACGGGGTTATTCTCACACCCATCGGCTGCACGGAGAGTGATGGGCACTGCCACCTTCAAACCCTTTGTGAGTGGATAGTGGCCCTCGGCAAGAACGACGACATCGCCCCTTTGTGCCTCGCTCACAGCCTTTTGCAACTCCTCGGCCGAAGCAACCTCAATGGTGCGACCATCCTGCACGGACTCCACTTGCGCTACGGTGTACCAACCGGCACCCCTACCCTCACGCATTGCCTCCACATCCACTGCGGGGCACTCCACCTTGCCATTCACAAAGCCTTTCAAGTTCACCCTTCCGCCCAACTCAACGGTGTTATTTCGGAATGTAAAACCGCCCGTGCGGTCGATGGCAATAAATGGTTTAGTGTTCTGTTTATTCCTAATCTTGTTACCCTCAAAGAGAATGCGCTCCGGAGCAAGGGTACGCTCCTCGTCGCTACCGGTGCCAAACTCAATATTGGCGCAATCGATGAAGGTATTGCCCACAATCTCCACATTCTCCACCAAGCAATAGCGGTTGGGCAGAGAGTTGGGCACTGCATTCATCAGCGCAAGTGCCGAGAAAAACCTCTCGCCCCTCAAACCCATAAACACATTGCCCACAACCTTGTGGCCTGCATTCACAATTCTCACACCGCCCGTGTGTTTGATGCCATTACCCACAAACACATTTTCCTCGGCCACATTCCTATCGCCGTGGCGTAGGGCCAACACACCCTGACACTCCCAGAAGAGGTTGCGCCTAACGATATTGTCGCTCGACTTGATGGATACCACCTCCACCTCGCCGTTACAGTGTTCAAACACGTTGTCCTCAATCACAACATTCGATGAGGTGTAGGCGTGCTGCGAGGCACCCACACGGATAGTCTCGGCACCATTGGAGCCAAACAAGTGGCGATTGGTGAAGAGGTTGTGGTCGATGCGGTGAGCACACCCTGTGCTCATATCGTTATTGAGATTTACGCCCACCAGCAGGCCTCGGTTGAGTTTACCCGTCTGGGTATTGTGGTCATAGCGGTTGTTGCGACCTGCGATAATCACATCGTCATAGAAGTCGTTGCGCTGTGAGGGGTTGTAGTTCTCAATCACACACTCGGTCATACGACACTCCTCGGCATATTTGTTTCCGTTGCGAAATTCAACAATACTACCTTCGGGAGCATAGCCATCCTTGAAGTGGAGTCCACACACGGTAAGGCCACGGCCCACAATGCGCAGTGTTGAAGCACCCGTAAGGACCACTCCGCCCTTGCTTTCGGGCACAACCACCACAGGATTTTCGGCTGTTGCATCAGCCTCCCACACGAGCCTAAGGTCGCTATACACTCCACCAGCCACCACAATCGTATCACCACCCTTGGCGGCCTCTACCCTATCGGCAACCTTCTCAATATCCACAGGGCCGCCGCAACAAGCAATCAATCCTATGGACAGAGCCAACACTACTGCAAGTTTCTTCATATATCTACTTTGTTATTTAATCGTCCAACTCACACCACACCTCTTTGCCGAGGGGAGCGACACATCAACTTTGCCCATAATCTCCAAGGCACCCGCAGTGGTCTTTGCGCCACGAGGACGGCCCAACAAGTCGCACTCCACGCCCTCCACTGCATCTACACGGTTCCTATCCAACCAACTCTTTTTCAAGGGGCCCATAAGTCCCTTAATCTCCCTGAGCGAGGGCTCCTGCTCGGCCATTGCAAACTCATATAGCTCAATGCCCTTAACCTTGCCACCCCAGACAACATTGCCCGAGTAGCGCATATCGGTAGGAGGCTCGGGGTTGAGTCCCACCTTCACATTCTCCACTTTTTTGTCCTCTGTGAGGTTTACCACCACATTATTAGCAATGGTGTTGTCCTTAATGGCCAACTTATTACGTTTGCTTGTGTGGTTGATATTGAAGCCCATCTGGCAGTTGTAGATGGTGTTGTGAACCACCAAGCAGTGGTCGGCTGCAAAATAACCATTGAGTTTCGAGTTGGGCTCGCCCTGAATCATCGAAAGGGCCGCATAGTATCCCCTACCTGTGAGGTTCATCATCAAGTTGTTGACAACCTTGTGGCCCACACCAATCAGTCGCACACCACCGGTGCTTGTTGCGATACCCTCATAGAGGCCACCGCCACCGCTAATACCACCACCGTCGAAGACATTGCCTTCAACCACGCAATAGTCGCCGTGGCGCAGAGTGAGAGTACCAAGGCACTCTTTGAACATATTACCACGATAGGTGTTGCGGCACGACTTGTTGGAGATAATCTCCACCTCGCCATTGCACTCATAGAAATAGTTGCCCTCCACCAAGCAACCGCCATCCTGCATCGAGAAGTGGCTGGTACCGATACGGATGGTTTCCTGTTGGTTTTTCGAGCCACCATCCTCGCCCAAGTGGCTTCGTGGGCGGGTAAAATAGTTGCCACGAATGGTGTGGCTGGGAACAACTCCCTCCCTAAACCACACAACCAACGTGGTGCCCATACTCGACTTATCAACGAAGGAGCAACCCTCCACGGTGTTCTCACTACCATAGAGCGACACCCACTTAAACTCGTTCTCATCCATAGGTGCTCCAATGGCCGTTACGGCACAATCACGCAGGGTGCAGTGGTAGGCCTCCTTTTCGGAGGAGGTACGCATAGAAATTACATCGCCATTGATACCTGCGATGTTCTTAAACCACAATCCACTAACCACAATCCACTCGCCACTAAAAGCGAACTTCGATGCGCCCGTGAAGACGGTCTTGCCCTTCTCCTCGGCCACGATGTAAATTGGTGCCTCTTGGGTACCCACAGCGTGAATCTTCACCACCTGGTCTTTCCACTCGCCCGACTTCAACACGAGGGTATCACCGGGGGCGAGTTCCACACCCTTAATCTCCGCAGCCGAGGCCACCTCCACCCTGCGTGCTTCCACGTTGGGCATTGCGACCATCAACATCGCCAGAGCCACGAGCCATTTTATTGCTATCCTTTTCATATATAGGTATTTATGTTATTTTATCACTGTTTTCCACTTTGGGCCGCAGGTGTTCTCAATAGTTGCCACCACTCCGCTAACGGAGGGTGTTGAGGGTTTTGCGGAGAGGGTCGCAAGATTGACCCCTGTTTGTTTGCCGCCATAAATCTTGTTCTCACTCCAAGTAATCTGCGGAGTGGGCGACGTATAGACATAGGCAGCATAGTCGCTCGATGAGGTGCAATATATTGTGTTGCCGGAGATGGTTGTCCCAATCACTGGCATCTTCATCGAGTCTTTGTTTGCATAGTTGAGGTGCAAGGAGTAGCGACACCCAACAATGGTGTTGTTCCTCACCACCGCACCTTTCACTTGCGCATAGCCGCTCAGTTCGGCATTTTCTTCTCCCCTGACGATGCAGATGGCCGTCTTGTAGCCATTGCCACGCAGGTTTTCCATATAGTTGTTCTCCACAAGGTGCCTCTCGCCAATGATGCGCACGCCACCTGTGTTGGCGGCCTTGTCGCCAAGGAAATAATTATTCCTCACGATGCAATCGTTTCCGTGGCGAAGTGTGAGCACACCTCCCGAGGCCCTAAACAGGTTACCCTCGTAGAGGTTGCCGCACGACTTGTTCGACACAATCTCCGTCTCGGCATCACACTTGTAGAAATAGTTGCCCCTCACGGAGCAGGCTGCATCTTCGAGCGAGTAGTCGCTCGTACCGATGCGTATGGTCTCCTGCCCATTTGCTCCGTTATCTATGGAGTTGGGACGGGAAAAATAGTTGTTTTCGATGGTGTGTGCGGGGACAATGTTTTTCTCCATCCACACCACCAGCAGTGTGCCCATATTGCGCTTGTCGTCAAAGTAGCAGTTGCTCACCTTGTTGTTGCGCCCATAGAGCGACACCCACTTGTAGTCTTTGGTACTTATCGACGTGCCATAGCCCGTGATTGCACACTCACTGATGACGACGTTCGACGAGCCGGACTTTACCGTAATGGGAGTCTTTGTGGGGTTTTGCCACCACAAGTTCTCCACCCTCACCCACTCGCCCGTAACGGCAAGGGGCGAAGCACCCCTAAAAATCACCTCACCACCCTTTTCGCCCGTCAGCACGATGGGCTTTGTGGAGCTACCTTTGGCCGAGAAGGATATGTTCACGTCGGTATAGACACCCTTGCGCCACACTACCGTATCGCCTGCCACAAGGTTGAGTCCACCCAACTCCTCAGCCGAGCTCACCCACTTTACCCTTGCCGAATAGGTAGGCTCGTTGGGCGTTGCGGGAGTTTCGGGCTCCTGCGGAGTGGCAGGTTCTTCGGGCACATCGGGTTGCTGTGGCTCATTGGGAGTGTCGTTTGGGCCTTCGGGGTCCGATGGGTTTTCGGGATTTTCGGAAGGTTTGTCAGAGCCGCCATTGTCGTTCTTATTCTGTTCCTCTTTTTGCACAGGCTCGGGAATAACGAAATCCACCCTGGTACACCCACCCCAAGCGAGCATACCAACAAGTAGCAGAATCAACAATTTTGTCCCTTTCATTCCTTCTCTTTCTTATGTGCCTACTCCTGCCCGATGCCTATACATCGGACAGGAGCGCACACAAAATTACTATTTAGCGATACTATCTACCACTAATTCATAGGTTTAGACCAATAGACATCCATTGTAATCGTCGATGTCTTCGGCAAGCTGCTGGCCGAAGTAGGCTCAGGGCTTATCGACTTAACATAGATGAAGCCCGTATTGCGAACACCACTTGCGGGCAGGCTACTCAACTGGCCATACTCGTAGGTTACATACTGTACCAACAGTACAGATCCAATAGTAAAGCCGTTATTAGCAGGATTTGAGAGCGTAAACTTGGGACCGCCCGAAGAAGCCCTCTTGTCGGGCAACTCGTCGGTGAGCGAGGTAATATTGTTGTCCTTCACCTTCTGCTCCCAAGCCTTCTCGCTATCGGTGGCAGTGCTATAACCCAAGTTGCGGTAGGCCACAATGGGGGTACCAAAGATACTCTCACCGCCAACCACATCCGTACCATCTTCCTTCTTCATATTCTTCAACTGACTGGTGGAGTTGGTGGGGCAGATGAACGCCAGATTACTACCGCTGGTTGCAAAGATGTAGGGTTTAACGGAATAATACTGTTCTGCGGTCAATTTATCCTTCGGAAGAGTATTTGCGGTGGTAACAGTACCTGCGTAGGGATCGCTCCACTCCTCAGCCGAGATAACGCCACCCATATCGGGCACGAAGAAGGCTTTGTCGTGGTTGCTCTTGTCGCCAACACCAAGCACAACATCTTTCCAATAGTAGAAAGGATAAACGGTAACCTTGCCGAAGTCCACGGGGTTGCCACCGTTGTAGAGAGCAGTGAGGGCAACCTCTTTGGCTGCGGTGAAGCTCACACCATCGGGAACGATGAACTGTACCTCGGTGTCGCTACCACCATCCACCAAAGTAGCAGCCACGCCGTCAACCTCAAAGCCCTCAATGCTGATGAGGTTTTGGCCCTTAACGGTAACCACCTTTTTCAGATAGAGGCGGTTGTCGTCGCCACCATCCTCGGCAGTGAGCGAAACGAACACAGGTTTAGCAGGGCCTACGGGAGTGGTATCCACCTTGTAAGCCTCGGCCAAGGTGTAGGTCTGAACGGGTGTACCCCACTCTGCCACAAGGTTTGCACTCTGCACCACGGGCTCGGCCTTCTCGATACTGCTGGGAGTCTTCAACACAAGTTTGGTTGCGCTCTGCTCCACGAGCACCATCTCGTGAGTGCCCCAAGTGGTCTTGGTGATAAGGTCGAGGTTCTCGCCCGAGAAACTAACCTCGTCGCCAATCTTGGCGCTCTGGTCGGCACCTTGAACTGCATCAATGGTTGCCT
This sequence comes from Tidjanibacter sp., assembly GCA_045614965.1. Classification (GTDB taxonomy): domain Bacteria; phylum Bacteroidota; class Bacteroidia; order Bacteroidales; family Rikenellaceae; genus Tidjanibacter. The sequence continues at coordinate 41,892 of JAZLDY010000032.1, read as the reverse complement.
TGGGGGTCTTCATCGTAAAGGCGTTCTGCTCGTTGGTAACGGCCAAGGTGCCACCTGCCCACTCGGCAGTGATAACAACGCTGCTGTTACCGGCCTCGTAGCTACCTGCGGGGATGGTGAACTTCACTGCCTCGGCAGTCAACGTGAGAGCCTCACCCTCCAACTTCACACCACCGAAACTTACGGAGGTAATCTGCTCCAAGTTGCGGCCCTTGATGGTAACCTCTGTACCGATGGTGCCCTCTGCGGGGGTAAAGCTACCAATGATAGCATCGGTTACGGGGATGGTGATGTAGAAGTTGTTGCGATAGATGGTGTCCTGTGCGTTGTCATCAATCACATAGAGCATTGCATAGTGTGGGTTGTCCTGCTGTGCGAAGTCCATAGCAGGCACCTTGAAGGTCATCTTGCGAATCTCCTTCGCTACAATCTCGGCCTCGGTTTTGTTGATGAGCACTTTGGCAACGTGGTCGAGGTTCTGACCCGTTACGGCAATCTCATCGCCCACAAACACCCTCACCGAGCCACTCTCGTCGGGTGTGGGGGTTACGGTCTGCACTGAGGCAACGTGGTGGGGGTGTTTGCCTGCCTCTACCTCATCGACATAGTCGTCGTCAACGCAAGCAACCATTGCGGTAGCCATCAGAGCAGCCATAAATGCTGATAATATTCTCATTTTTTTCATAGACTTTTCCGTAGATTAAAGTTTGGTGTAGTCGTAGTCATACTTCTGCCAGTAGCAGTTGAAGGTGATGTCGCTCGACGAGGGAGCAGAGGAGTTGTTATAGAGGCGGAAGTTGACCTTGGTGATGTGGATAAAACCGATACGTTTGATGTTCTCGGCAAAGTTGGAACCCGAAGGCGAGCCATTGTAGTTATAATACATTGCCATAATCACAATATCCTCTGTGGCGGTATGAACGAGGCCCGTACCTGCGGGCTGTTTCTCAAACTGGGGATACCAATCTTTGTTCTGCAAACCACCGCTTGCCGAGGTAATAGCCACACCGGCAACAGAGGTATTTGCAACATCAATGGGGAAATCCTGCTCGTTGATAACCTCAATCTGCTTGTTTACAACCTTGTCAATGAGAGCCTTCTCGGCAGCATTAGCGGGGTTGAGGTAGCGGAAACGAAGTACGGGAGTACCATACACATCACCACTAACACCAGGGCAACGATATTCGTTAGCCGACTTGTTCTCAAAGTAGAAGTTCTTCAACTGACCGGTGGAGTTGGCAGGACCGTTGATTTGGAGGAAACCTGCGCTAACACCCGAGAAGAAGAAATAGGGATTAACCGAATTGTAGTCTGCCTCGCTAACTGCGGGTACGTTGCTTGCCGAGCAAGTGTTGGCCAAGTTGGCATAACTTACGGGGTCAACCTCTGTACGCCAAGCCGAGTTGTGGTAAACACGACCGGTCTCGGGCGAGAAGAAGCTCGACATCTCCTCTACATCACGGCCCTGGCCATAAACCTTCATACCCTCCCAATATTTAACCATAGGAACAAAGGCGATGAAGTTCTCAGTAAGAGTCTGGCTCTCGTTAGCATCGAAGTAGTAGATAACAACGCTTGTTGTGTTGTCGCCATCCACAAATTCGCCGGCGGGCACTGCAAACTGCAACGAGGTCTCGGTGCGGTTACCGAGGACAGCATCGTAGCCACCAACGGTAATCTTCTCAATCTTGTGCATATTCACACCCTCCAAAACCACAGCACTACCGACAGCGGTACGCTCGAAAGTTTTGGTGCTCACGGCAGGCACAAGCCTTACGATACCAATCGAAGGTGCGCTATCTTTGGCGGTCTCAACCACCTCCGTACCATTATTATAAGTGAAGGTAACCTTGGCAGTTGCAGCCTCTACATAGGGTACCTGCACAAGCAACTCGGTGTTGTTACGAGTGCGGATGGTTGCCTTGTGGCCCTCGTGGCCCTCGGCAGTGAAAAGTACATCCACAACCGAATTGAGGTTCCTACCCGACACGAGCAACACACCACCCATCTCGGCACTCTCGGCCAAAGCCGAGCCGATGATTTCGGGCACTGCATAGGTGTAGGTAAACACATCCTCGGTGGTGTAGGAGCCATATTGGTTCTCCAACTTAATCTTACCGGTGGATGCCTCGGCCGACACGGTGAACGAAAGCTGGGTGTCCGATACACGCTCGTAGAGAGGTACCTCCACGCCATTCACATAGGCCTTGTTTACGTTGTTGAGGTGCTTACCCACCACGGTAACAATCGTACCCACAGGACCCGACGTGGGCGAGAAACTCTCCACCTCGGGAGCGTCGGTCGAAGGCTCCTCGACATAAATCTGTTCGTTGCAAGCAAGGCAAGCCACAGCCGCCACAAGCAACATTGCATATTTGAAAATATTGTTCTTCATAGTTGATGGAAAGTTTTAGTAACCAACATTTTGTGCCACATCGGGGTTGATGTCCTTAACCGACTGAGGAATGGGCAGGCGCAACTGCCAATCGTCAATGGGGTTGATGACATAGGAGTATGTAGCATAGTAGTCTGCATCCTTCACAGCAAAGGAGTCGTTGATGGTCTCCTTGGCAATACCCCAACGGAGCAGGTCGAAGAAGCGGTGGTTCTCGAAAGCGAGCTCCAACCTACGCTCTGCACGCACAGCCTCACGGAACAAATACTTCGAGCCTACCTCTGCCATAGTCAGCGCAGGAATACCTGCCCTCTGGCGAGTGAGGTTCAAATAGCCGAGAGCCTTCTCGCTTGGGCCCTGCAACTCGTTGAGCAACTCTGCGTAGAGCAACACCACATCACCAACACGGATGATTGGCCAATCACTCTCACCATCGTAGTTCACAGTTACGGGCGACATAAACTTGTTCACATAGCGGCAAGTACCACTCTCAATCCACACACCGGTCTGCTCATTGAAATAACGCTCTTTGAGGCTCACGTCCTTCCTCAGGTCGCCCTCATTGGCGTTGAAAGCGTTGATGATGTCGTTCGAGGGATAGTTGTTGGAGTTGGCATTACCTGCGATTACGTTTGCACCATTGTTGACAGGAGCAAAGTAGTTGCCGAAGGGCGAGCCAAGGCCTTGGTTGCCCGACATATAGCGGCAAGCGAAGATAATCTCGGCGTTCATCTCGTTGTCGATGCTGAAAATCTTGTCGAAAGGAACGAGTTTGCTTGCATCGCTGGGGTTACCAACCCACTCGATAACGTCTTCGAGCAGCTCGGCAGCCTTTGCATACTTCTCGTCGCCAAGTTGGTAGTGGGTCATATAGACCTTTGCCAGCAGCGAAGCGGCAGCCACACGGGTAGCCCTACCGGTCTGGTCGGCAGCATATTTCACGGGCAGAGCCTCCGAAGCCACAATAGCCTCCAAGTCGCCCTCGATGAGTGCATAGACATCCTCCACGGGAGTACGCTGCATATAGCGAGCCTCCTCTGCGCTGGTGGTTTTGGTTACAAGGAACACAGGACCCCACAGGCGCACAAGGTTGAAGTAGAAGTGGGCACGGAGGAATTTAGCCTCAGCCTCAAACTGAGCACGGAGAGTCGCATCATCGGCAACGTCCAATTTCTCCAACACGAGGTTGCAACGTGCAATACCTGCATAGGAGCTATCCCAATAGTCGTTTACATACTCGCTCGACGAGGGGATGTTGCCCTGGTCGAGGTACTCCAATGCTTTGGTGGTGTTGGAGGTCGAACCTGCACCATACATACGGGTATTGTCGGTACGCAATTCGGTAACGGCCCACTCATAGTTGAGCACACCCTGCATTGCGTTGTAGCAACCCAGCACAGTGGAGTTGAGAGCCGCAGTGGATGTGATGTACTCATCGGCACTCACCTCGCTCTCGGGGTAGCTGTCAAGCAAATCCTCGCACGAGCAGAGGAGTGCGGTTGCGGCCAAAATGGAAATATAATATTTAATGTTTTTCATAGCCATACTTTCGATTAGAAGTTAACATCAACACCAACGGTTACAGTGCTGGTCAATGGGAAGCCACCACGCTGGTAGCCACTGATGAGTGGCGACGAGTAGTTCGAAGAGGTGTAGCGAGCCTCGGGGTTGATACCCTTGTAGCCCTTGCTCCACCAATAGAAGAGGTTGTTACCCGAAGCATACACCCTCAGACCCCTCAAACCGAGGTTCTTGGCAGCCTTCTTGGGCAGAGTGTAGCCAAAGGTTACATTACGCAAGCAGAAGTAGGAGCCATCCTGCAAGGGATAGTCGGTCAACAGCAAGTCGATACCTTTCTTCTGGTAGGGAATCATACCGCTACCGGGGTGTGTCTCGCTCACCCAACGGTCTTTGATGTAGGCCTTATTCCACTTGTGGGTCTCGTTGTAGTAAACGTCGCCATTGAATACGGTAATGCCCTGAACGCCCTGGAAGAGGAACGAAAGGTCGAAATCACCCATCTTGAAGGTGTTGGTCATACCCCAAGTGAAATCGGGATAGGGATCGCCCAATACCTGGAAGTCATCGGGAGTAATCTGGCCATCTTTGCTGTAATCCTCTACCCTCAAACCACCGGGAACGTCCGACGAGTTGTGGGGGTTGGCAGCAATCTCCTCTGCGGAGTTCCAAACACCGATGGTCTTGTAGCCATAGTACTGAATCAGCGGACCACCAACGATAGCGATGTAGCTCTCGTTACGCTCGCCCTTGCTGATAGCCTGCTTCTCGCCACCATACTCCAAGAGGCGGTTGCGGTTCATCGAGAGGTTGATAGAGGTATCCCAAGTGAAGTTGCGGTTGTTGATATTGCGTGTTTCGAGCAATACCTCCAAACCTTTGTTGCGCACCTTACCAATGTTGTTCCAGTTGTATTTGAAACCGGTGAACGATTGGGTGGGCTGTTCGAGCAGCAGTGCACGAGTGGTCGAGTAGTATGCATCCACACTCAGGCTGATGCGGTTATCGAAGAGACTAACATCCAAACCTGCGTTATACTCATCGGTCTGCTCCCAAGTAACCAGAGGGTTAGCAAGGGTTGCCTTGGTGATGGCCGAGCCCGAAGCGAGCGAGCCGTTACCGGTACCGAGAATGTAGTTTGCCTGCGACATCATATTCTGGGTAGCGTTGTAGTCGATATCGTTGTTACCGGTTACACCATAGCTACCACGCAATTTGAGGTTCGAGAGCCACCATACGGTTTTGAGGAACTCCTCCTCCGAAGCCCTCCAACCGAGCGATACCGAGGGGAACCAAGCGTTGCGGTGGCCACGAGTAAAGAGCGAGCTACGGTCCAAACGAGTCGAAACCGACACGAGGTAACGCTCATCGTAGTTGTAGTTCACACGACCGAGGAACGACGAAAGCAGACGCTGGGGATACTTGAAGGTACCCGACTTGTCAATGTCATACACGGTTGCTGCATTGAGGGTGTGGATGTCGTCGGTAGCGAAACCGGTAGCATACATATCCACATTATCCACACGGGTACTCTGCAAAGTATAACCCAGCAGAGCATCCACCGAGTGAGCACCCTTCTTGAAGCTATAATTCAGAGTGTTCTCTGTGAGAAGGTCCATAAAGAGCGAGTGGCCATAGTAGGCAGTGGCTGCAATATCATCCTTCGTAGCATCCTTATTATAATAGTAGTACGAGGGCGAGTAGCGCACATTGTAGCCATTGGAGGTCTTGAAGACAAGGTTCTTCAAAATCTCATACTGGAAGTAGAAGCTACCCACGCTCTGGAACGACTCCCTCGAACGGAACGTGTTGTCCATAACCTTGCGGGGGTTGTTGTTTGCCGAGCTGAAAGGCGACGACTTGTCCCAAGTGGGGTTACCCATCTCGTCAACGGGACCCGTGGGGCTCTCTACGTTGAGGAAGTGGCTACCACGAGCATAGCCACTGTAACCGGTCAAAGCGGTTGACCAATCGTTGTGATACAGAGGCAGGAACGAAGGAGTACGATAGAAATCGATGTAGTTGCTATACGGACGAGTTGCGTAGGTGTAGGTCAACGACACGTTGGTACCAAACTCGGCACGAGCGGAGAGTTTGGTGTTGAGTTTTGTACGGAAGTTGAACTTCTGCACCTCATTCTGCAACATAATACCTTGGTCGGACGAGAGCGAAGCCGAAGTGTAGTAGCGAGTCTGGTCCTTACCACCCGAGATATTAAACTGAATGTTGTTGGTCTTTGCGGGGTTGCGCAGAGCCAAGTGCTGCCAATCGGTGTAGCCCATATTCTCTTCGAGCCAAGCAGCCGAGCGAATCTGTGCAGTTACAGCAGGACCACCAACACTCTCCTCCCACTGGGCGAGTTGGAGTGCCTCAGCCGAATTCAGCAGGCTGTGGAGTTGGTAGGCATACTTGAAACCGCTGAACGCCTTCACGGTGTAACGAGGAGCATTGGCGGCACCCTCTTTGGTAGTAATCAGAATTACACCGTTTGCTGCCCTCGAACCATAGATAGCAGCCGATGCAGCATCTTTCAGCACCTCAATCGACTTGATATCCGACTGGTTAATCATCGAAAGGCCGTCTGCAACGGGATAGCCATCAATAACAATCAGAGGGCTCGAACTTGCACTAATCGAACCGATACCACGCACACGAATCTGGGGCGAAACGCCAATCTCGGAGGTGTTGTTGTTGATGGTAACGCCAGGGAGTTGGCCCTGCAAAGCGGTGGTAACATCCGTAGTGGGAGTGTCGATAAACCTATCGCCCTCCACACGAGAGATCGAACCGGTCAGGTGAGATTTTTGTTGCACACCATAGCCGATAACCACCACCTCCTCGGCAACCACCGTGTCGGTCTCCAACGCAACATTAACGGTTGAGCGACCATCCACGGGGATAGTTACTGACTTGTAGCCAATGTAAGAAAAGTTCAACTTTGCCGACCCTTTGGCCTGAATGGAGTAACTTCCGTCCACGCCGGTAATGACACCATTCAGCTCATCACCTTCGACAACTACGGAAACTCCAATGAGTGGCTCACCACCTCCGGTAACCACACCTTTCACGGTCTTGGTTTGTGCAAAAACACCCATAGACACGAAAAGTGCTATTCCAAGGAATAGAGCCTTTACATAGGTAGATTTTCTCATAAGTTTATAAATATTGGTTAGTTGTAGTTTTCGCCTCTAATAAACACCAGCAGCGCATTTGTCAACAAATACGCCCAAAATTGGTCAACCAAATTGGTGTACCAGATTGGTCAACCAATTAACAAGGACAAAGATAGTTGAAAATTTGAAAGTTGCAAACACTTTTCAAACTTTTTATTATTCACTGATTTACTGCGACTTACAAGCGCAAAAGGGAAAATTAAAGGCAAATGGCGATTGGTTGCAAATTGGTAAATAGCACACATTTAATGTTCTATTTTTCCACTCAATTATTGCCTATTCCACAGCACCATATTCAATAAAAAAAGTCGAGCGAAATTGCAAAAAACAATTTCGCTCGACATCCAAAATCCGCCCCAAACAAGAGCAAACGGAGGCTCTACTGCTCGTATCCCTCGGCCTTCATTCGGAAGATGGCACTCACCCTCTCCATATCAAACTTACTATCTCGATTGAAGTAATAGATGCCATTCTGCTCCTGCTCCACATCGGTCAGTTGGGTATAGCAGAAGCCACACACCTTGTCGCTATGGTCGGTGATAGCCTTCACAAGCGACTCCAAGCGAGCATAGAAATCCTCACGAGTGGGTGCAGCATTACCATAACCCCACGAATTGCCATCGTTGGGTTGTGTTTCGGCGCACTTAATACCACCAAACTCGTCCAACACATAGGGAACATCGCCCCTATAAATCAGTTGGTTAATTGCGTGAGGGTATTTATCTTGCGTTGGACCTTGCGGCTGGTAGAATTTCTCTCCGTTATAAATCTGCTTGTGAAGTTTTTCTCCATTCTGCTGATAGCTGTGGGCTGTGCAGAAGTCGGAAATCACATAGATACCGCCACTGATTGTATTCACCGGACGTGTGGGGTCCAACTGTTTGGTGAGTTGATAGGCATCATTATACAATCTTCCGGCCTCATTATTAGGCACTTTCCACTCCTCGTTGAAAGGAGTCCAAGCCACAATCGAAGGATGGTTGCGATCCCTAACAACCACATTCCCCCACTCCGAAAGGAAATTGCGCCCAGCCTCAGGCAAATTAGCCCTCATACCCCACGAAGCCATCTCTCCCCAAAGGAGGTATCCAAGTTTGTCTGCCCAATAGTGGAAGCGTTCCTCGAAAACCTTCTGGTGGAGGCGTGCGCCATTGAAGCCTGCCAACTTAGAGAGTTCAATATCACGGCGCAATGCCTCGTCCGAGGGGGCAGTCCAGATACCGTCGGGATAGAAACCCTGGTCGAGTACAAGACGCTGATAATATGGTTTATTGTTCAGAAAAATGCGTGTACCGTCGATGTGCACCTTGCGCATACCCACATAGGAGTTCACCTTGTCAACTACACTACCATCGGCAGCCACCACCTCAAAAATCAGGTCATAGAGGAATGGCGACTCGGGGCTCCACAATTTAGCCCTCTTCACTTTCAACACCACAGGCACGCCCTGCGATGCTGCCACATCGGCCTTTGCCACCACCTTTTTGCCCTCCACAAGGCTCACACGCAGTCGGTTACCGCCCTTAGTGCCATAATAGGTGGGGATGATAGTGATGGTGTTTTGGTCGATATCGGGCACCACTTGCGCACGTTCCAAGCCACACGCATCCACTGCCTCCATCCACACGGTCTGCCAGATACCCGTGGTGCGGGTGTAGTAGCATCCATAGGACTCATATCGAGAGGATTGTTTGCCTGCCGGCTGTTTTCGGCCACGCACATCGCTCTCGGCGTGCACCACAAGGCTGTGGGGCTGGCCATCGGCCACATAATCGGTAACGTCAAAGGCAAAAGAGTCGGAGCCACCATAGTGTCGGCCCACAAAGCGGCCATCGATATAGACCTCCGATGTGTAATATACAGCACCAAAGTTGAGTTTCACTCTCCTACCCTTCCATTCGTTCGGAATCTGCACCGTGCGCTGATACCACACACTGCCAATGAAGTCGGTGTAGCCAACTCCCGAGAGCGAACTCTCGGGTGCAAAGGGCACAACGATTTTGCCTGTCAGAGGGGCCTCGCCCTTGTAGAGTTTACGAGCATAGCCCGAGTTCGACAAGTCGAGTTCAAAATTCCACTCTCCGTTGAGATTTACCCACTCGGAGCGTTCAAATTGTGGACGTGGATACTCGGCACGAGGTTGTGCCAAAGCGGTTGTTGTTGTCAGCATCAGCGCAACAAACAAAACAATCTTGGCGTGTTTCATCTGTAAATAAGTTATTTAGACCAGAGTTTTCTTTCTCCTCTCCACCCTGCGCACAAGTCGCAGACCAAGTTCATAGAGCCCCCACATTGGCAGTGCCACGAGCGAAAGCGTGAAGGGGTCGCCCGTTGGGGTAATCACAGCAGCAAGTACAAGGATTGCCACAATAGCGTGTTTACGATACTCCATCATCGTAGCCGAGGAGAGCAGCCCAAGGCGAGCAAAGAGCAAACACAACATTGGTATCTCAAAGATAGCCCCCATCATCATAACCATCGACAGCATCGTGGAGATATACGACGAGAGGTTAATCATATTATCCACCATATCATTCACCTGATAGGTACCCAAAAACCTAAACGTGAAGGGGAAAATCACAAAATATCCCACCAGACACCCCAGCATAAACATAAAATAGCCACTCACCACAAAACGCTGGGCGTGGCGTTTTTCGTTCTCATAGAGAGCCGGAGCGACAAAACCAAAGAGGGAGTAGATAATATAAGGTAGTGCACCAAGGATACCCAACCACAGCGACACCCTCATATGGGTTAGGAATTGAGATGCCAAGCCGGTGTTTATCAGATTGACCGAAAAGGCACTCTCCGCCGACAGCATACCTATCTTTTCCAGCAACTTATAAGTGGCGAAGTCGCTACTCTGCGGAGCGAGAATGACACTAAAAACGGGCTCTTTGAACACAAATGCAACAACCATAAACGACAAAGCGACCACAATGATTCGGACGAGATATTTTTTCAACTCGTCGAGGTGGTCCCAGAAGGTCATATTGTCGGACATTGTGTCGATTGATTATTTATATGCACAAACACACAAACGCACCACAGAGAGTCCTATGTGGCACATTTTCACAAATTTATCTTATCAGAAGGGGGATTATTTCTCCTCGTCAGCCTTTTTGTTCAAAGGAGTTTCCACCTCCGACTTCACATCGTTGAGGCCCTCTTTGAACGAGCGCACACCGCTACCGATACCCCTCATAAGTTCGGGAATCTTCTTACCGCCGAAAAGCAAAAGTACAACAAGTGCGATGATGACAATCTCCTGCCAACCGATACTGCCCAAGAAAAGCAATTTGTTCATAGTTTGGTCTTTGTTTTATTAGTGTTTGAAGTACAAATGTACCTACAATTATTCAATTTTCAAAATCGGTGTCCCTACTTACTCACCAATGCAAAGGACAACTCGCCCCTGCAACAGAGTCTGCCCTCGACACTAAGGGTAGCCTCGCAATACACAAGCGGTCCCCTGCGAGACATCAAGCGGGCCGTAACCTCACACACATCCCCGGGGCGTACCATATTTTTGAACTTCACATTATTCATACCCGAGTAGAGTGGTAGGTGGGTGGACAATTCATCCTTCACAATCAATGCGCAACATTGGGCCATAATCTCACACTGCACAACCCCAGGTAGAATGGGGTTTTCGGGGAAATGGCCTTGGCAGAAAAACTCATCCTCACGCACACGGTAACGTCCGTGGCACACACCATCGGAGTCCATATACACCTCATCCACCAACAGCATTGGCTCTCGGTGTGGTAGGTATTGCTTCAATTCCTCTCTATCCATACACGCCTACTTAACTCTCTGTGCAACAAATCGTTCAATCACAGCCTCAGCCCCCAGAATGAGGTCTTCCACAATGGCCTTGGCAGGTTCTGTTCGTTTGACCATACCGGCACACTCGCCAGCCATATAGCTACCATTGGCATCGCCCTCTTGTGCCGCTCTACGAAGTGCACCTGCCCCCATTGCAAAAACCTCTTCGGGGTCGGCCGCAGGGTCGTTTTCCATCTTTGCCAAACTCTTTGAGAAGGGTGTTTTGAGCGAGCGCACGGGGTGGCCTACCCTCTTACCCGTAACGATGGTCGAAATGTCCGTAGCATTGAGTATCTTCTCCTTATAGGCAGAATGAACTGTGCACTCCTCGGCCACCAAAAATCGAGTACCAACCTGCACGCCTTCGGCTCCAAGCATAAAGGCCGCAGCAGCACCTCTTCCATCGCAAATGCCACCCGCTGCAACAACAGGAATATCCACAGCATCAACCACTTGCGGAATGAGTGGCATTGTATTCAACTCCCCAACGTGGCCTCCCGACTCGGCACCTTCGGCCACCACGGCATCCACCCCGAGTGTCTGCATTTTCAGCGCAAGGGCCACCGAGCCCACCACGGGTATAATGCGTATGCCCGCAGCCTTCCACATATCCACAAATTTTGCCGGCGAACCCGCACCTGTGGTTACAATCTTCACTCCCTCCTCTACGACCAATTCGGCAATCTCAGCGGCATTGGGAGCCTGCAACATAATGTTGACACCAAAGGGTTTGTCGGTCATCGTGCGGCACTTGCGAATCTCCGCCCTAACGGCCTCCGTGGAGGTATTTATGGACGAAATCAAGCCAAGTCCTCCTGCGTTGGACACCGCCGAGGCCAACGAAGCATCAGCAATCCACGCCATACCACCCTGAATAACGGGGTAGGCAATGCCGAGCATATCACAAAGTCTGCTTTTTATCATAACTCAAAACTCCAATTTTCTTGGTTCTAACAAGCAAATATACAAAATAGGTGCGAAAGTTGTCATCTTTTTGGAACAAAAGTTGTCAATCACTCTCTGCAAGCATCAACAACCAACCAAATAAAACATTTATCAATGAAACGATTACTATTTCTTGCACTCCTTGTGCCCATTGCCTTGTCGGCATCTGCCACCACCAAGTCGGCCCCCAACATCACCTACACAACCGAGGGCTTGTGGAACACCACCAACGGCCACGCCAACTGGATAAACATCTTAAATGCCTATCACGAGATTGGGCTCTGGCGTGGTGGCTCGCTCGACATTGACCTGCTGGCAGTCAACAACCTGCGCTACTCGCAGGACAAGAGTGGTATTGCCGACGACCTCCACATATTCTCGGCCATTGAGGACGAGAGTGTCCCCCTATCGCTCTTTGAGTTCGGCATCACCCACCGCTTTGCCTCCTCCACCCTCTCGTTTGGCGTGCGTAACGTCAACAAGGACTATTTCACCTCCCCGTGGAACTCCATATTCACATCCTCGGTTGGTGGTCTATTTCCCTCTCTTTCGGACAATTTCCCCATCTCCGACTCACCGATGTCGGCAATGTGCCTACACTCCGAACTAACTCTGTTTGAGGGTTTTGTGTGGAAATCATCGCTCTACAACGGCGTGGCCTCCAATTGCTGGGACGAGGTGTTCAACATACGCCCCAAGCGTGATGGTGTGTTTTCCATCACAGAGTTTTGCTACACAGGTAAGGAGGGCACCTATCTGGGCACATACCGATTTGGAGCAGCCTTTGGCGACACTCCTCTACCCGAAGCTCAACGCAGTGCCGACAACCCCACAAAGAAACACAAGCGAGAGTCGGTGTGGCTACTCGCTGAACAACCTCTCTACTTCACTCCCGACGGCCACCAACTCACCCTCCTGCTCCACGGAGGTTGGGCTCCAAATAGTGAGTGCGAACTCTACGGAGCGATGGGCATACTATGGCGAGGGATACTTTCGGACGAGGACTACATCGGTCTGCTCTACAACCGAAGCCTCTATCGCACGGGCTACGAAACGGCTCTGGAACTCACATATTCCTACACCACCTCATTCGGCTCCATTCAGCCCGCCCTGCACCGAGTCTATACCCACACCGCCAACCACACTATTGCAATGGCAAAGGTAGTCTTTGACTTTTAATAGTTTACAAATATTTAGGGGAGTGATATTTTGTATCACTCCCCTAATTTTCAATCGTCAACTACATCTCCTCCACGGCCAAAATTCCGTTTCGGGTCATCACAATACGGAATCTCTTATAGCTCGTACTCTTCCCTTCGCAAAGTTGCATCACAAGGTTGAGATAATATATTTTCTGCACCTTGACGGTCTGCACCCTCCCCTCCTCATCGAGAGTATTAACAGGCACCTCCGAGTTGTCCATCTTCTGGGTAAAGCGGTGAGTATGGAAGCGCAAAATCTCGTTGATACCATTGAGGTAATACATCGAATCGCTATTGAGTGAGCCACTATCCAACACCACCCTTTTGCGATAAAGAAGGATTTTCTCCTCAAAAATTCTATTCTCTGCCTCCACCAGCGACGAACGGCTCCTCACATCAAGCACCTCACGAGGTGTCTGCGAGTCGCTAATGAAGTCCACCCCCTCCTTTATCTCACCTACCACTCGGTCTTGTATCTTAATCTGCGCCTTGTTGTCGAAGAACTTATTACCAAGTCGGTGGGCGAAATAGTAGCGCATAAGGTCCTTAATGCGGTCTTTGAGCATATAGCTCACCACCAGCACCACAAAAAGTGGCCCCGTGATATTACCATATTTGAGTTGAGCAAACCACGCCACAGCCGTTGCGAAAATCATCGCCAAGCCTGCCGCAATACTATAATATACCTGTTCAACGGCAAAGCCATCACGTTTCTTGTTCAGGCGGATATAGAGGTCGCTCTCCACATACTTTTTGAGCATACCATAGCGGAATACCAATTGGCGATTACCCTTGGGATTGTCGGTACTAACCAAATCATAGCCCATAGAGCATTTATACTCCTTCTCGTCCCGCATCAGTGCAACAATCTGCTCCCTCACAGTGGCAAGTTGTGGATTAACAGCAAGGAGCTTGTCGATTTTCTTCAACACTCGGAACGCCTGCAAATCAATGAAGTGTGTCAAAATCTCATCGCCAAAGAGATAGTAGCCACGCAGTTTAGGCTCCACCCGAGGCACATTCACCAAGCGATAGATGTTGCGATACTCCTCAACAATCTCTTTGGCACACCTTGCAAGTTCCTCGCTCATCACAGCCACCTCATCCGCATCGGCACTACCTGCAATACGGATGGAGTGGTTACGCATTGCACTCTTGAAGATGGCCGCAAACATCTTAATCTGCGACTCGTAGTTAGCAACAGCCCCTGCCGTGGTCCTCTCTGCCACCACCTCACACGCACTTCTCAAATTCCTAAAAGGCAGAGCATCCACACTTGCCAAATCGGCCAGCGAATAGACGGGTGTAATGAGGCGCACATTGGACTTAATATCTCGGTAGAACTGTTTCTTGCCGTAGGTTTGAGGGTTAATATCCAAACTATTGGGCACGAATATCCACGAGTTCACAACGAACTCGTGGCTCGGAGAGTCATCTCCACCCACAAATCCGAATTTGAACTCCACGGAGAAGTTATCGTGTTTTTTGGCTTGAATAGTAATCATTGCAACGGAAGTTTAGGGCCACACAAAGTGTAGCCCTCATTTTTTCACTTAGAACAGTCCGGGGGTATAGCCTGCCCATTGGAGCACAGTTTCGCCCCAGATGAATATCATCACCCAAGCGATAAGCATCATAATAATACCAAACTTGAAGGTATCGCTCCAACTATAATGGTTGGTTGTGTAGAGCAGTGCCGCAGGTTTGCTGTTGAAAGGCAGAACATAGACGTGCTCAATAAGCAGAGCCATAGGGAATGCAAAGCTCATCACGGGATAGCCAAACCTCTGTGCCACACCAATAGCGATGGGTATGAAGATAAGGGCACGCATAGTCTTCGATTGGAACACCAGACCACTAAACAGCATAAGGCCCGTGAGAATCACATAGAGCACAATGAATGGGGTGTCCTGCGAAATGCCCAACGCATCAAAGCCTGCATTAACAGCCAACGAAGGCAGATCGGTAGCATTCAAACCCGAGCCAAGTGTGTAGGCACCGGCCGAGAAGAGCATCAGGTGCCAAGGAATATCCACATCATTCCACTTCACAACGCCAATTCCGGGCATCAGTGCCAACACTGCACCAATGAAGGCAACCGTTGTTGCATCCACCGAGTGGAGTCCCTTGCCGTCGTCGCCACCCGTAACCCACATAAAGAGCACCAGCAGGAAGATACCGATGGCCTTATACTCCTCCATCGTCATCTTACCCAGCGCATTATACTCCTTGCGCAAGGTCTCCATACCGCCCTCAATCTGTGGCCTCTGCTCCTCCTTCTTCATTGGGAAAACGAGTTTTGTACCCACAAGCCAACCCACAACAAGGAGTATCATCGCCAATGGGAAGCCCACCGTAAACCAATCTTTCCACACCATAGAGCCACCTGCGCCCAGAATGAGCGAAACGGCCAGCAGGTTAGCTCCCGAGCCGGTCATAAATGCGCTCGCACCGATGTTCACCTGGAAAAGGTTTTGCAACACGATGTTCCTACCGAAGTTGTTACGAGTGCCATTACTTGCACCATAGATTGCCGCCACAACCATAAAGATTGGCAGCAGGATGGTAGCCTTCACAGTGGTTGCCGAGATAAAGAGCGAAAGAATGACGTTGATAACAATAAAGCTCACAAAGATACCCGTAGCATTTTTGCCGAATTTGAGCACAAACCACAACGCAAGCCTCTTGGCCACACGGGTTTTAACCAACATACTCGCCAGCACGAACGACAAGATGTTGAGCCACATTACAGGGTGGCCGAGTTGTGCAAAGGCCTCCTTCTGGGTAGTTACGCCCGTGAGCACAATGGCCAAAATAACGAGCAACGATGTCAGATAGCTCGGCACAGCCTCCGTAACCCACAAAATCATTGAGGCACAGAAGATTGCCAACATAGCATAGCAGATGCGGATGAAGGGCGAATTATCACGAGGGTTGTCGGCCTTGACCACTTCGGCCTCGTCTTGTGCGGCCACCATTGCCTTGGCTTCCTCCATATTGAACGCCTCCACCGAGTCGACCTTAACCACCTCCTGCACATTGCCTATAACGCTCTTTTCGGCAGCCTTCGCCTCCTTGCCGGCCTCCACTACTGCGGGCACCTCGGGGCACAGCACCTCATAGCGTGCTTTGGCTTTTTTGTCGAGTTTCGAGGGGTCGAGGTTGTTGATAAAGGGGATGTCAACAACCCAATAGAGCAGCACAAAGACCAGCGCAGCCAGAGGGCCACCCAGTCGTGCCATCCATTTCTCGAAGCCACTTTTTTCCATTTTAGGCAGTTTTTCCACCTTGTAGTTGTTCATATCAAGCACATCAAACTCTTGTACTTCCTGAACCTCTGCCTCATTAGTAGTTTTAGCCATAGTATATATATTGTTTTAGATTATTATCAATTTAGGTGGCAATCCACACACACTTGGGATTGCAGTTCGGGGCTCAAAGGCCCTATTAGTAATTTGTGGGGCGGAAATTTCCGCCCCACAAACAACCGATATGCAAGATTAGAAGTTAATCTTTGCGCTGTACATACGGCCGGAGCCATCGCACGAGAACCAAATCACACCACGAGGATAGTCAATGAAAATACCCTCGGGTTTGGTAACAAAGCTTGCATCGTAGGTTGCAAGCACTTTACCGTCAAGAGTAAAGTGTGTTGCCAAGTTTTTGTCGGCATCCACGCTCCAAAGAGTGTCATCTTTTGCATCATAGAAAAGGTCCGAAATATAACCAGCGTGATTAACAATCATACTGTCAACAACCTTTCCCTGTGCAATATTATAGGTGTAAATAATGGTAGGAGAATCTTGGTTGCCCACATACAGATTTCCTTTACCATAAGCAATACCCTCGAAACCTTTGTTATCTACACCGCCCTCAACGGGAATGTCGATAACTTTGGTAACGCCTTTTTTGTCTGCATTAAGTTTGTAGATAGCCCACTCGGTCTCCTCGCACATATACACCACTTTATTGTCGGTGTCAACAGTAACACCTTCAAAGTCTTGGGTGCTCTCAAAAGGAAGTTTACCGAGGTTCTTACCCTCAAAACTGATGTTATACAATGCACCTGCATTGCTCACACCATACAGACCGGTACCGTCCTCATTCACACATACACCCGAGAAATCGGGAATTTTATCCTCAACCAAATACTCAGCTGTTTCACCAAAAGTACGAGCGAAAAATGGACTCATCTCATCCTTCACACATCCTGTAAGAGAAACAGTTGCGATGGTTGCAATTAGTAGTTTTCCAATATTTTTCATACTTACTTCCAATTTTTATAGGGGTTTTTCATCAGCATCGAGTTGTAGTACTTCACATCGCCGGTTACCTCCTCGCCCAACCACTCGGGTTTAACGAAGTTCTCCTCCTCCGATGAAAGTTCAACTTCTGCCACAGTGAGGCCCTCGTTGTCGCCATAGAACTCATCCACCTCAAAGGTGTGCTCACCGGCTTTCACGAGGTAGCGTGTTTTGTCAATCACACCGGGCTCGCAAATCTTCAACAACTCCTGTACCTCCTCTACGGGAATTTCCTTCTCCCACTCATAGCGGCTTGCGCCACTTGCCGAGCCGATACCTTTGATGGTGATGAAGCCCTTCTCGCCTTTAACCCTTACACGCACGGTGCGCTCGGGTACAGACGAAAGATAACCTTGTGTGATGCGGGTAGCCTTCGAAACAAAAGGTTTGAAATCGCCTGCTACCAAAAATTTTCTCTCAATTTCCTGTGCCATAGTACTACTCGTTTGCAAGGGGTTTCTTACTCATACCAATCACACGTTTGATTGCTTGCAGGTAGTTGATGTTCTCAACGCCCTCCAAACCGCAGTCGGCGATGGTCTTTTTGATATCCTCAATCTCGGTTGACTCGGAGTTGATGGTAACAATCTTTGCACCGTTGACAAGCACGTTACCAACCTCGCAAATGGTGTCGTTTACCATATAACCGAACCTCTCTTTGTGTACCCTCACAGCAGCGAGGTCTTTGTTGGCCTCTACCATTGCGATAAACTCCTCAAAGGTGTAGGTGTCTTTGTCCAAAGCGGGCATCTCAACCATAAATGCGGGGAACACCTCCTGCTCCAAAACCTCACGAGAGATGGGGAACTCGCCCTTCATAAGAGGATTCCACTGCTCCAAACCGTCAACGGTCTGAACGTAGGTTTTGATATCCATCTTACCATCACGGATTTTGGTGTTGTTGATGTCGTTGGCACGACTGATGATATAAATCTCATCGCTTGTGCGCCTCCAAACTTTCTCGGGCACGGGCACCGAAAGGCGAGCCATACGGGCGTGTGCAGCCTCGAAGTTCTGACCGAAGGAGCGGAACTCAAAACGGGGTTTCGAGATTGCTCCGATTTCCATTTTCTCTTTCGACATTGTCTTATCTTTTGTTAATTAAAAGAAACTTGCAATCGACTGAGTACCATCCACGTTAGCAGCAGCAGGGGTCTGAGTGGGCTGAACATACCAGTTACCGTCAGCGTTACGACCATACGAGCCACCAACATTACCACCGCCGGGGTGATTTACGATATTGAAGTCGTCGATAGAAACACCGGTAGGATCAAACAGTTGGATGCGAACATTCTTCTTTGCCGACAAACCCGACGAGAAAATCAAAGCGGGGTCGTGGTCGGTGTGAGAAGTCTTAACATCCTCGCTATACAGCAACAGATACTCACCAGGCTCCAAGATACGATCGTCGCAAGTCCATACCAGACCATTGTCTTTGTGGATGTAGATACCTTCGAGTTTTACACGGAGTTCACCCTTGTTGTAAATCTCGATAAATTTATCCAAACCACTCAACTCATTGAGGCGCAACTGAGTGTAATCTGGTGGAATATCACCAATGGTGTATTTCATCACCTCAGATTTTGCCTTAACACCATCTACGTTGTCTGCAACAATCCAAAATTTAACAACCTCGTCATTGTTTGCATTTGCAGCGGCAGGAATAACACCGGTAAACACATCGCCCTCACCAGCAGTCATTGCAACTTTCTGCTCAGCAGCGTCATTTACCGAATAATAGAGCTCAGCAGTAATACCACCATTGAGGTAAGTGATAGTTGCCGTAACAGTTACGTCGGTATCCTCCAAAACAGCAGCAGGAGCATAAGTTACACTCTCGAAGTTCGAAGGACCTATATATTTATTATCCTCAACGCAAGAGGACAAAATTGTTGCCAAAGAGGCAAACAGTACCAAATATTTTTTCATAATCTTTCCTCTCTTGTTAAATTAGAATGCAACCTGGAAACGACAAGCGAGCATACTGTAATCTACACCGGCCTGGCCATCAGCAGCAGCAATCTTGGTGTAGTCAGCGGTAGGAGCACCTGCTTTGTCATAACCGGTAGCAATTTTGCCCTTACCGTTAGCATAACGGTCGTTGTTGTTGTACTGGTAGTTGATGACGAACTTAACATTCTCGATAGGATAGATATTCAAACCAATGCAGAATGCCTCGGCAGCACCACCCATATAATCTTTGGTATTGAAGTCAGCAACCTCATAACGTGCGGTCAACTCAACATCACCCCATTTCTGACCACGTTTTACACGGGTGTATTTTGCACCACCTGCATCGTAGTTCTGTTTGCCACCAAAGAGCAGGTAACCTGCCTGAACATACCAGCCGTCAGCGGTCTGTGCACCTTTCTCGGTCAAATAAGCAGTACGAGCGATGTATGCAGCCTCATAGCGAAGACCCTCATAGTGGCCTGCCAACTCAAAGGTGTATGCCAACTCATTCTCCAAGCCCTTCATATCGTCGGTGTCAAGGAATTTCTTGCGGTTGATATTAGTCGAGTTACGGCTGCTGTAACGAGCTACATAGTAACCATCGGTAGAGGTCAATTTGGGCTCACGATACGAAACAGCTGCGCCAATGTGCAACGATGCGTTATCCATCTTGTGCAAGGGGCGAAGAACAACCTTACCGGTGTAGGAAAGACCCTCATTGTAACCGAAGTCTTTGTTACCATCCTCCATCAAGGTCTGCTCCTCAGTACCTTTGAGCTCAGGACCAAAGATACCTGCCGAAGCCCACACAAGGGGGTGTTTGTAGTTTACATTGATACCCAAGTGGCGTGAAGGAGCCAACGAAGTTACCATAGGACGCTCCATAAATTGGAGGTGGCGGCTGGTGGTGTTGCGCTGGATAGAGAAGTTCTCCTTGAAGTTACCCATCTTAATTGACAGATTCTCAAAGCCAGTGTACTCCAAAATTGCATCTTTAATTTCGGGAACACCACTTGTCCAGTCGGTATCGAACTCACCATACCAGTTCTCGTCAATCTGAGTCTTTACAGCAAAACGAGTACGACGAAGGCTCATACCGTTACCAATCGAGGTAAGATTCTTATCGTAGCCAAAATAAACGGCAGCATCACCCTGGATACGAACATCGAACCACATTTTGTAGTTAGCCTCTTTGTTCTGGAACACAAGAATACCATCCTGAACCTGTGCATTAACAGGAACAGAAGTTACCTTCTGACCATACTGATTCACGTCAGCTTCCTGTGCCTGTGCACTGCAAATTGAAGCAACTGCAACGGCAGCAATAAGTAAAAGTTTTTTCATTTGATTAAGATTTTAGTTAATAATTAGGGTTAATTGTCTGTTGTATAATCAATTTCTCACTTAAAGACATTCAATTATCCGTACAAATATACGGATATCTTCCCAAACAAGCAACAAAAAAAATTAACTTTTTATTAACATACGGCTCTCGGCGGAGAAATTTCCCAACCTACAAGCCATAGGCCCTGCGTGCCCATTCGGTCTGAAAATACCACCCCATTGTTACGGGTGCGGTGGCTCTCGGCAGGTAGCAATTCAGTCCGCACAGCCTCACACTTTCGGCACCCTCTTTGGGCGTTATTGCAGCGTAGCCATAGGAGATGCCATCGTCCGAATAGCCCAACGAGGTAATCTCGTCCGTGTTGTCGGCAAACACCACCGCCTCGTTGAGGGCCGTCCTAAATGCCTCTACCTCAGCACCACTACCCTCGCCGGCAAGTTGCTCCACAAGGTCTTTCAAATCGTAGAAGCCTGCGGGCTTCATCCTATCGAGCACCTGCACCTTCTTCTCGTCAACATTGGCAGCAATAACACCCACCACCTCCGACTCGCTCGCAGGCTTTTGTGTCGCCACCTTACGCCACACCGCACTCACGCTCTCCGTCAGGGCCTCCAACTTGGAGCAATCAATGAGCGACACCGCAGCCGACTCCGTGCCGGAGAACGAACGGTCGGTGCGATAGACCTCCATAATCTTCTCACACACAGCCCGCAAGCTATGTTTGGGGGCCATAAGCAGCGGAACAACCTCCTCGTAAGGGAAGCCAGGCCCCATAACCTCCACAGGCGAGGCAATGACGTAGTCGGTAACACCTCTCAGCTCATAGAGAAATTCCACCGAGGCCATAAAGCAGGCATCAAAAATAATGTAGTCGAATTTTATGGGGCTAATACCCTCCACAAATTCATCCGTGGAGGTAAAGTTGTTGGTTGATCCATCATAGCCCATCGCCCTCGTGAGAGGCTCCTCGGCAGTCAGAAAGCCGAAGTCATATTCATCGCCCACCGTCAGACTCGCCGAAGGGGCATTAGTCGGGCCAAGGGGTTTGTTTTTCTGATTATTATAGGCCGTTCCCGAATTGGGCTCAGGAAACCATCCCGAGCCGTGGCCTGCGTGAACGAGGCCGTAGGATTTGCTCGGCACAAGCCTCTTGATGTCCTCAAACACAGCATTCATAACCTCCGGTGTTGTGGAGGTCTGCTCGGGATACTCCTTCAACACTCGTGCGTGTTTAACATAATTAGCCGAGCCATATTGGAGATAGCTCACCTCATAGAGTGTCGTTGAGTTGGACCTATCGAGATAGATTACAAGGCGGGTGGAGGGCATTGCACCCATCATACCCTTTTCGGCATCGTAGGCATTATTGACAATGTGGGCAGCAAGGTTATTGTTCGCATTGAGGTACATCACAAGCGTATGCTCCACCATCCCACTTTCAAGCACTTCAACCTCAGTCCACGGGCCACACCCTTCCAACGCAAAAGCCACAGCTCCCACACACAGGGTCATCCACAAACTACGCAGCCTATTCCACATTGTCCTCATTGCCACCCGTTGTATTAGTTTATAGGTACATTATTCAGTGTCCACCCACGCTTCTCCTTTTCGGGCAGCACATCCGGCTTGGTCCAATAGATTCTCGAAAAGTCGAAATAATAGCCCTGATTGCCATACCTATCTTTCATATCGAGGAACACAAACTCTGCCGTGCGAGAAATAACCTCTCTACGTTTGATTTGCTGACCACGAGCATAGATAAGGTCGGCAGCGTGGCTAAACGAAAGAACGTGCATCGGCGAGCCCTCCTTCACACCCGTTCCGGAGCTCTCAATGGTTGCAAGCACCCTATTGAGCCTATCAAAATACCTCTTCTCGTTAATCTCATCCCCCAACAAGCCATAGGCATAGGCGAGGAAATTGAGGTTTTTGGGGCTAAATGGGTCCCGTTCCATCACCCGCAAGCCATAGTCAACCACCTTTTTGAGATTCTCCTCCGTAGGCTCCTGCATCACACTCTCCATTGCTCCCAACACAAGGTCTTCGGCCGTGATGGGCTCCAAGGGTTTATAGGCCTCGCTATACGCATAGCCGTAATAAAGGTAGTGGTACTCTTCGTCCGTCATTCCCTCTCCGCCATTCAGATAACGGCCCAGCAGTCGGGGCAGCCAATAGGGTGATTCGGAATCGATAGTTCGGGCCAGAATGTCCTCGTTGTTGGGCACACGCAAGGTCTTACCCTCCACCTGCACACCCAGAGGTTGTTGCAACACATCCCCCTCTTGGGCCACAGCACCCACCACCGACAGCATCAAAGCCCCCAGCAGCACAACAACACATTTTACCACCTGCCCCTGCATCTTCCTACTCAAATCCGTTCTCCTTAATGGAAGCCTCAATCTGGGCAAACAATTCGTCCGACACAGGCACCAAAGGCAATCGCAACGCATTGGACAGCACTCCCCTCACACACAATGCAGCCTTCACACCCGAAGGATTACCCTCCGCAAAGAGCATTTTAACCATTGGGCGAATCTTCTCAAACATCACCTCCGTATGGCCCCACTGCTCCTCGAACTGCGCCTTAATCATTGCCGAGAAATACTTGGGAAATGCATTGGCAGCCACCGAGATAACGCCCACACCGCCTGCCTTAATCACAGGCAAAGCAAGTGAGTCGTCGCCCGAAATGGTCAAAAAGCCCTCTGGCGCGCCTTGGATAATCTGCTCAATCTGCTCAATCTTACCGCTTGCCTCTTTAATAGCAACCACATTGGGGCACTCACGAGCGATACGCAGAGTGGTTTCTGCCTCCATATTCACGCCCGTCCTACCCGGCACATTATAGAGGATAATGGGCCTCGGAGAGCGTTCAGCAATGTATTTGTAGTGTTCAAAGAGTCCTCTCTGCGAGGGGCGGTTATAGAATGGCGTTACGCTCAAAATTGCATCCACGCCATCGAGGTTGGTTTGGTTAATGAGCTCCACAACTCGTGCGGTGTCATTACCTCCCACGCCCACAACAATAGGCAATCGGCCTGCATTCTGCTCCTTGACGGTGCGCAACACAGCCACCCTCTCGGGAAGGGTGAGCGTTGGTGTTTCACCCGTCGTTCCCATAACGACAAGGTAGTCGGCACCACCCTCAATCATCATATCAACAAGTCGTTGCAAGGCCACGAAATCGACCTCTCCGGAGGGTGTAAATGGGGTTACAAGAGCAACGCCCAAGCCTGTAAGTTTGGTTTTCATATAGTGTCTATTCTTTTATTTCCTATTTTTCTGCGCCACAAAGGTAACTTTTTATTAAAAAAGTTCGCCCTGAACGGCAATCTTTTCGTTCTCTCTCTTGTGTTCCACACTCGCTTCCATCGGTACCATAGGCTCCACGCCGCCAATCATCGCCTCAAAATCACTCTCGGAGATAATCTGCACACCGAGTTTTGTGGCCTTTTGCAACTTTGCAGGGCCAATCTTATCGCCCGCCAAGAGGTAGTTGGTTGCTCCACTCACAGCAGCCAAGTTCCTACCTCCGTGCAACTCTATGAGTGCTTTGAGTTCATCCCTCGAATGTCTTTCAAAACTACCCGAAATAACAAACGACAGTCCCGCAAGGCTCTCCGAAAGGCGTTCCTTTTCGGCCTCCACAAACTGCAAGCCCACCTTACGCAAACGTTCTATAATGGAACGATTTTTCTCCTCCTCAAAGTATGCCTTAATGCTTGCAGCAATCTTCTCGCCCACCTCATCGGCCTCTGCCAACTCTGCCTCCGAAGCGTTCATAATGGCATCGAGCGAGCCAAAGTGGTGTGCCAAATATTTGGCCGTGGTTTCGCCCACAAAGCGAACACCCAATGCAAAGAGCACTCGCTCGAAGGGCACCTCTCGTGAGGCGGCAAGTTCCCTCATAATATTCTCGGCACTCTTCGTTCCCATTCTCGGCAGGGTTGCAATCATTGTAGGTTGCAAATCGTAGAGGTCTGCCACGTTGTGTATCAGGCCACTATCATAGAGAAGTTCAACCGTTTCTTCACCTATGCCCTCTATGTCCATTGCCTTGCGTGAGATGAAGTGGATGATGCGCCCGACAATTTGCGGACGACACCCCTCTTGGTTGGGGCAGAAGTGTTTTGCATCGCCCTCCATACGCACCAACTCCGTACCACACACCGGGCAGTGGGTAACATATTCCAGAGGCGTACACTCTTCCCCACGCTCGGAGAGTTCCACACCCGTAATCTTGGGGATAATCTCGCCTCCCTTCTCCACATAGACCATATCGCCAACCCTCACATCCAAAAGGGCTATCTGGTCGGCATTGTGCAGCGAAGCACGTTTAACAACCGTACCGGCCAACTGCACCGGCGAAAGGTTTGCCACGGGAGTTACCGCCCCCGTACGTCCCACCTGGAAATCTACCGAGAGAAGTTTTGTAAGTGCTTGCTCGGCCTTGAATTTGTAGGCCACAGCCCAACGTGGAGCCTTGGCCGTAGAGCCCAACCTACGCTGCACAACATAATCGTTAACCTTCACGACTGCACCATCGGTATCATAGGGGAGATTTTCCCTCTCTTTGTCGGTACGGGTAATGAAAGACTCTATCTCCTCCCACGAGTGGCACCTCTGCATACGGTCCGAAATCTTGAACCCCCACTCTTTGGCGGCCTGCAAATTCTCCCAATGGCTCTGGTGTGGCAATCCCTCGCCCACCATATAGTAGAGGAAGCAATCGAGTCCCCTGCGAGCTACCTCCTGTGAATTTTGGAGTTTGATGGTACCCGCAGCAGCATTACGAGGGTTGGCAAAAGGACTCTCGCCAATCTCCTCCCTCTCGGCGTTGAGGCGATTGAACGAAGCGTGGGGCATAATAACCTCACCCCTCATCTCAAAGTAGTCGGGCCACCCCTCGCCCTGCAACACCAAAGGCACACTACGGATGGTGCGCACATTGGCCGTAACATCGTCGCCACGCACACCATCGCCACGAGTAACAGCCCTCAGCAAGCGACCGTGTTCGTAGGTGAGCGATATGGCCGTGCCGTCGAATTTGAGCTCACACACAAACTCCGTGGGCCCCTCTTCTCTCTCTATCCTCTCCACAAAGTCCTTCAACTCTTCGAGTGAATAGGTATTGGAAAGGGAGAGCATCGGGAAGCGGTGAGCCACCGAAGCAAAGTCATTCACAAGGTCGCTACCCACCCTGACGGTAGGCGACGTGGGGTCGTAGCACTCCGGATGTGCAGCCTCCAACTCCTGCAATTCTCGCAGCAGGCGGTCATATTCGTAGTCGCTGACCACAGGAGAGGCCTCCACATAGTATTTGTGATTATATAAGGTGAGTTCCTTTCGGAGTTGTTCTATTCTATCGAGCATAGTTATCCATCATAAAACATCGTAAAAGTACAACTTTTTGTCGGACAAACCACACTCCAAAACCCACTTTTTCTCATTTTTTCCGAAAAAGTTATTAACAACGCTATTTTGTTAGGATTTTTGCCTTATAATTGCAGAAAATTTCAGAACACAAACAAAATTATGAATAAGGCAAAAACAAACAAAAAACGCTCTGTGGTGAGCTTTGCAAACCTCTCTCCCGAATTACAGGAGGAGATTAAAAAATTCTACCCCTATGGTTTTACAGAGGCAATGATGCGTATCGACAAACCCAATGGAGAGTTCTTCTACGCAGTTCCTTTTGAAACGGAAGAGGTTATGTATCTTGTGAAAATCAACGTAAAGATTGACGACCACATCGAGGAGGAGGACGACAAGGACTATTACAACGACGACCTCAAAGGTGCCGACGAGTTGGCCGACAGCGAGGAGGACGAGGACATCGACAACCTCAGGGACGAAATCTAACAAACGACATATCAACGAAATAAGGACTGCCAACCAGCAGTCCTTATTTCATTTAGGCCCAAAGGCCCTTATTTTCTTACCAACCCCTTTTCTGCCGCTATTTTCTCCATAAGCGCAAAGGCAGCATCATATTCATTTGGAATTACGCCATCCAAAATAGCCTCCTTAATTTCGGCCTTAATCTCCCCCACCAAAGCACAAGGCTCCAAACCGTAGGTTTGCATCACGATCTCACCCGTAATGGGAGGCTGGAAGTTGCGCACTCTGTCTTTCTCCTCAATCTCACGCATCTTCACCCTCACGAGTGCAAAGTTACGCAGGTAGCGTTGCACCTTGGAGTCTATGCCCGAAGTAATGTCGGCCTCGCAAAGAGTCATCAAATCTTCCACATCATCGCCCGCCTCAAAGAGCAATCGCCTAACGGCCGAGTCGGTAACCTCGTCCTCGGAGAGAATTATGGGGCGCAGGTGCAGAAACACCAACTTGCGCACATATTTCATATGCTCATTAAGAGGGAGTTTCAACCTACGAAAAATATCGGGAATCATCTTGCTTCCCACCACCTCGTGGCCGTGGAATGACCACCCCACACGAGCATCAAAAGCCTTCGTTCGGGGCTTGGCAATGTCGTGCAACAGTGCCGCCCAGCGGAGCCACAGGTCATCGCTCTTGCGGGCTACATTATCCAACACTTTCAGTGTGTGTACAAAATTGTCTTTGTGCGCCTTACCATTCCTTACTTCAACTCCTCGTAGAAGTTCCAATTCAGGGAAAATAAGTGGCAAAAGTCCCGTCTTGGAGAGCAGGTCAAAACCAATCGAAGGAACGGGCGAGGCTACAATCTTATGCAACTCGGTGGCGATGCGTTCCTTCGACACAATGGCGATGCGTTCACGGTTGCGCTCAATGGCCTCAAAGGTCTCGGGCGCAAGGTCAAAGCCGAGTTGGGTTGCAAAACGCACACCACGAATCATCCTCAAAGGGTCGTCCGAAAAGGTTACATCGGGGTCGGTCGGGGTGCGAATTATACACTCTTCCATATCGGCCATACCCCCAAAACTATCCAGCAGCTCGCCATAGGTGTCGCCATTGAGCGACCAAGCCAACGCATTGATTGTAAAGTCCCTACGCAGTTGGTCGTCCTCAATGGTACCCTCCTCCACAGCAGGCTTGCGAGAGTCGGGCGAATAGGACTCCTTGCGAGCCCCCACAAACTCAATCTCTCGCCCCTCCCTATCGTGCAGCATTGCCGTTCCGAAGGTCTTGAAGACAGACACCTTCGTATGCAGCATTTTACCCAATCGTTTGGCCACCTCAATACCACTTCCAACCACCACAACATCAATGTCGGTGGATGGCCTACGGAGGTAGTAATCACGCACATAGCCTCCCACAACATAGGCCCTCAGGCCCATCTCGTCAACAATATCCCTAATCTGCGTGAAGATTGGTAGCGAAAGAGGATTTTGAGTAGTCATTGCAGGTCTATTATTTCAGTTCTCGGAGGTAGAGTTGAACGGTATTTTCAAGGCCATAGTAGAGTGCATCGCTAATGAGGGCGTGGCCAATGGAGACCTCATCCACATAGGGGATGCGCTCAACAAAATAGCGGAGGTTGTCGAGGTTCAAATCGTGGCCCGCATTGAGCCCCAAACCCAAGCGGTGAGCCTCCTCTGCGGCAGCCACATAGGGGGCAATAGCAGCCTCCCTACCAGCTTCATAACCTGCGGCATAGGCTTCCGTGTAGAGCTCCACTCTATCGGCCCCACACTCCTTTGCGCCACGCACCATCTCCACCACAGGGTCCACAAAAATAGACACCCTGATACCCTTCGACTTAAACTCCTCGACCTTTGCTGTCAGAAAATCCCTATTGGCAATAGTATCCCAGCCTGCATTTGAGGTGATGGCGTTGTGGGCATCGGGCACCAAAGTAACCTGCGAGGGCACAACTTCCAACACAAGGTCCGTAAAAGAGTCTATGGGGTTGCCTTCGATATTAAGTTCAGTAGTAACAATATTTTTCAACGCACGCACATCGTCATAGCGGATGTGTCGGCCGTCGGGTCGGGGGTGAACAGTGATTCCTTCGGCTCCAAAACGCTCGATATTCTCGGCGGCAAGCAGCACATCGGGCATATTACCACCACGAGAGTTGCGTATTACGGCAATTTTATTTATGTTTACACTCAATTTAGTCATACCTTCTTGCTGTTTGTTCGGAAGATTTGGGTAAATTTGCGACGTAAAGGTATCACAAAGTTTTGTGAAATGAAAATAATTTTGTTTTCGCGCCCTTCGAGTGGCAAGTCCACCGGCCTGTTTGGCGCACTTGTAAACTGTATTAAGGAGCGTGGGTTTGACTACTCTATGGACTCCGCAACAGCCACTTGGTTTGAAGAGGGTGAGGGGGTTAAAGTGGCCCCCGAACACCGCTACGATGCTCTCTGTTCTGCACTCTCGGAAGACGACATTGTCATCTCCTATGGTGGCGACGGCACCCTATTGAGTGTCGTGAGGGCCATCGGTGGCAGAAAAATTCCCGTGCTGGGTATCAACTCCGGCAGACTCGGCTTTTTGGCCTCCGTTGCAGGCGAGGAGTTTGAAGAGGCACTCGATGCACTCCAAAGTGGAAATTACACCATTGAACGACGCTCGTTGCTCCGCATAGAGGGCGATGTGCAGGACGATGTGGTCTTTCCTCTGGCCTTCAATGAATTTTCGGTACAGAGGGGCGGCAGGGGAATGATTGGTATCAAGGTGGAGATTGACTCTCGCACGGTGGCCAACTATTGGAGCGACGGTGCCATCATCGCCACCCCTACGGGCTCTACGGCATATTCTTTGAGCGCAGGGGGTCCCATTGTTACGCCCGAGTGTAACTGTATGATACTCACCCCCATCGCACCCCACAACCTCACAATGCGACCAATCGTGATTCCCGACAGCAGCACCGTGCGCCTAACCATTGATGCACGAGATCCACAAGCATTGGTTGGCATCGACAACGAAAACTTCACCATCAACAGCGGCGCATCGTTTACAATCACAAGGGCCGAAAGGGAGGTTTTTTTGGTTCGACTGCAAAATAAATCCTTCTACGACACGTTGAAAGATAAAATGATGTGGGGCGTTGACAGCAGAGAATCAAAACAATAGGACACTGCGAAAGCCACAAAAACAACAATGAAGGCTCTGGGGCTATGAAATCCCAAATATAATATTTATATTTGCACGTTTAATTCGACACCTATGACAGAAGAGAAGAGCATACAGAACATTCCCACCCACGTCGCTATCATTATGGACGGTAACGGCAGGTGGGCAAAAATGCGTGGCAAGGAACGCCCCGAAGGGCACATTGCCGGCGTGGAAAGCGTGCGCAGGGTAATCAAAGCAGCCGTAGCAGAGGGAGTGAGATACCTCACACTCTACACCTTTTCCACCGAAAACTGGGGTCGCCCACAAGAGGAGGTGGATGCCATAATGGAACTTTTCTGTCGCAGTGTGATTGCCGAAACCCCTGAGTTGATAAAGGAGGGCGTGCAAATACGCATTATGGGCGATAGGGCTGCCTTCTCCGAGAAGGTCAACACCTACATCGACCGCATCGAGGGCGACACTGCCGAGGGAGATAAACTAACGGTGGTGTTGGCTATGAATTACAGCTCCCGCTATGAACTCACGGCCACCACAAGGGAAATTGCCCAGATGGTTGCCAAAGGAGAAATCAAAGCGGAGGATATTACGGCCGACACAATCAGCGCCCACCTCTACTCCAAAGACTATCCCGACCCCGACCTTATCATCCGTAGCGGTGGCGAGCAGAGGTTGAGCAACTTTTTGATGTGGCAGGCGGCATACAGCGAATTATATTTCACCGACACCCTGTGGCCCGACTTCGACAAAGAGTCGTTCCACGAAGCACTCGAAGCCTATTCCGGCCGTCAGCGCAGGTTTGGCCTTGTAAAATAACCCCACAAAAAAAAGGAACAATCGTAAACGAATATATTTTCTTTCTGCATACAATGAACAAAAAGACACTCATATTGACACTCGCCCTGCTGGCCGGCACTGCGCTCTGGGCGCAAACTCCCCAAGGCGCCCCCACAACCGACGAGTCCAAAGACAAGGTAGAAACCTCGGAAGCGACCGCAACTGTAACCTCCGAGGCCACAGCTTCCCAAAGCGAGGAGCAGAGCGAAGTGGAACAACCCAAAATCGTGATTGACCCCAACGCTCCATTGGCCGACTACACTGCACCAAAGAAATATGTAATTCGCAACATCACTGCCGAGGGTATCAAATTCCTCGATGCAGAGATGCAGATTAACTCTTCGGGCTTGGCAAAGGGCGATGTTGTAAGCCTTCCGGGTAGGGAGATTTCGCAGGCAATCAGCCGCTTGTGGTCCAAACAATACTTCTCGGACGTGCAGGTGTATGCCACACCCGTTGGCGACAGTGTCGATTTGAGTTTTGTGCTGGCCGAGAGGCCCCGAATCTATAATTGGCTCTTTGAGGGTATCAGCAAGAGTGCTGCAACCACTCTGATTGAGGACTTCAAACTGAAACGTGGCGCAGAGACACTCAGCGACTACAACATCGAAAAACGCATCAACCAAATCAAAGACCACTACATCCACAAGGGATGGAGGAATGTGGAGGTAACACCCCGCATTGAGAACGACTCGGTCATCAAGAATGCTGTGAATGTAACCTTTGTTGTAAACCGCAACGAGAAGGTCAGAATTGGCGAGTTGGACTTTGAAGGCAACGAGGCTTTCACCGACAAACAACTCAGGAAGGTGATGAAGAAGATTCACAAAAAGAGTATCAACATCTTTCACAACACCAAACTGCGTGAGGATGAGTTGGAAGAGGACTTTGGCAATATCATTGACTTCTACAACTCGAAGGGCTATCGTAATGCAATGATTGTCAAAGACTCGGTTTATGTAATCAGCCCCGAGCGCATTGGCCTTGTAATCACGGTTGACGAGGGCAACAAGTACTACTACCGCAACATCAAGTGGATTGGCAACAGTACCTACCCCACCGAGCAACTCAACAATATGCTCGGCATCAAGAAGGGCGATGCCTATGACAAAAAGACTCTCAACGAGCGACTTGGTGTGGGCAAAGAGGACGACCCCGAGGATGTGTCAACCGTTAATGCACTCTACCAAAACGAAGGTTACCTTGCTTCTCAGATTTCGCCAACGGAGATTATCATCGGTAGCGACTCGATTGACTTGGAGATAAAAATCTTTGAGGGCAACCAATACCGCTTCAATAACGTGGGTATCACGGGCAACAACAAGGTCAACGACGAGGTTATCCGCAGGGAGATTTACACCCGCCCCGGCGAACTCTACAATCGTGCCCTCATTATGCAAACAATGCGTCAGTTGGCCGCAATGGGCCACTTCGACGAAACGCAGATTAAGCCCGACATCAGACCCGTATCCAACGAAGCTGTGGATGTAACGTGGGGACTGAGCGAGAAGGCCAGCGATAAGTTTGAGATTAGTGGCGGGTGGGGTGCCGGTATGTTCGTAGGCTCACTCGGTGTGGTGTTTACGAATATGAGTATGAAGAATTTCTTCAACAAGGATGCTTGGAGGCCCTATCCGCAAGGCGACAACCAACAGCTCTCCATCCGTGGACAAACCAACGGCACCTATTATAGTTCTATCTCGGCAAGCTTCACGGAGCCTTGGTTGGGTGGCAAGAAACCCAACTCGCTCACCGTGAGTGCCTACTGGTCGGAGCAGACGACAAACTACTACACAGCCTATACGGGCTTGGTGGACAATGGGCAATATTTCCGTGCAATGGGTGCGAGTGTAGGTTTGGGACGTAGGCTCTCGTGGCCCGACCAATACTTCACACTCTACAACGAGTTGGCCTACACTGCCTATGAGATGCAGGATTGGAACTACTTTATTTTCAGCAATGGTCGTTCCAACATCTTCACTTTCCGCACGTTGCTATCTCGTAACTCCACCGACTCTCCAATCTATCCACGTCGAGGCTCGGAGTTCACATTCTCGCTCACGCTGACACCGCCCTACTCGCTCTTTACGCCCAACAAGGACTACGCTTCGATGCCCGACGAGGAGAAATATAGGTGGATTGAGTATCACAAGTGGCTGCTGAGCTACAAATGGTACTACCCGCTGACCAACGATGGCAAGTTAGTTGTAATGACAAGGGCAGAGATGGGATATTTGGGCAACTATAACCCTGCCAAGCAGTCGCCCTTCGAGGGATTTGATGTTGGTGGTGATGGTATGAGTGGATATAACGTCTATGGCGTGGACATTATCTCGATGCGTGGTTATGAGGATGGAACCCTCACACCAAGTTCTTCGAACTACACCTATGCAAACGTGTATAACAAATACACCGCCGAGTTGCGCTACCCGATTATTATGGAGCCTCAGTCACAAATCTACGCACTCGTCTTTGCCGAGGCTGGTAACGGTTGGTTGGGCTGGAAAGACTTCAACCCCTTTGAGTTGAAACGCTCGTTGGGTGCAGGTCTGAGGATTTACCTCCCAATGATTGGTCTGCTCGGTATCGACTGGGGTTATGGTTTCGACAAACCCTATGGTCAGGGCAACGTGAGTGGCAGCCAATTCCACTTTGTCATCGGACAGCAGTTCTAACAAAAAAACAGATAGTTACACTTAACAAATAAAACGAACTATTATGAAAAAATCCATCATTCTCGCCATTGTAGCCGTTGCGTTCTCGTGGAGCCTTTCGGCACAAAACTATGCTGTGGTCAACACCTCTAAGATATACCAATCAATGGATGCCTACACTACTGCTGTGCAGGAGTTGGATGAGTTGGCTACAAGTTATCAAAAGAATGTTGATGACGCTTTTGCCAAACTCGAAGAGATGTACCAGAGCTATATGGTTGCCAAAGACGGCCTTAGTCTTGCCGACCAGCAGGCCAGGGAGAAGACCATTCTTGACAACGAGAAGAAGATTACCGAGTATCAGCAGAAGGTCTTTGGCACCGAGGGTATCATTGCCAAAAAGCAGGAAGAACTCCTCAAACCCTTTACTGACAAGGTTAATAAGGCTATCACCGACTATGCAACAGCCAACAAACTTGGCCTTGTAATCGACCTTGCTGCCACCTCGCTGCCCTACTATGCGCCCAGCGTGGACATTACCGAACAAATCATCAAATTAGTAAAATAAACAAAACAAAAAGAAAAAATGAAGTTACTTACAAAAATTGCGCTCGCTGCGGCTGCACTCCTCTGTGCAACCACTCTGAGCAATGCACAGCCCAAATTCGGCTACATCAACTCGCAGGAAATCATCTACAACATGCCCGAAATTGCCGACGTACAGTTGCAGTTGGAGAAGTTGCAGAAAGATTTGGAGGAGCAGTTGGAGTTCATCCAGGTTGAGTACAACAACAAACTCACCGATTATCAGAAAAATGCTGCCAACTATTCGGATGCAATTCGTCAGAGCAAAGAGCAGGACCTTATGAACTTGCAACAGCGTTATGAGGAACTCGGCAAGGCTGGCTCACAGGATATGCAGAAAAAGCAGGGTGAGTTGATGACTCCTCTGATTGAGAAGGCTCGTGCTACCATCAACAAGATTGCTGCCGAGCAGGCCTTGACTGCCGTATTCGATATGGCTGCCGGCTCGTTGGCCTATATTGACGAGGCACAGATGGTCAACCTCGCTCCCGCAGTTAAGAAGGAGTTGGGCATTGCAGAGAACGCACAACAGCCCACACCCGCCGCTGCACAATAGGACGTAACGTAGAGATATGCTCTACACAGAAGTTGCTCGGACCTTTGGAGGCCCGAGCAACTTTTTTTTGGTACATCGTTTGCTCTTCGAGAGGGATGAAAGAAAACGAAAGGTGTACCGCAATGAAAAATTGTCTGTTCCTCTTTGCATACCTATTTATATTATATACCACTCCACTTGGGGCTCAAAGTGGGTGCGATACGCTGTGTTTGTCGCTAAGCGATGCGCTAATGATTGCTCGGCAAGAGAATCGTGCGGTAGAGATTGCACGGGAGGGAGTAACTATGGCCACACAAGACAAGCACCTGCTACGTTCGGCGTGGTGGCCCACCATAA
This sequence comes from Tidjanibacter sp., assembly GCA_045614965.1. GTDB lineage: Bacteria > Bacteroidota > Bacteroidia > Bacteroidales > Rikenellaceae > Tidjanibacter. Next base: position 7,240 of record JAZLDY010000032.1, on the reverse strand, counting down.
CCCTCACGGGTGAGGCTACCCACACGACAACCCCAATAAGGCTCACAAAATCGGTATCAGAACTCTCTGACGGAAAGTTGAAGGAGTTGGAAGGGGTTGTGGCCGGTGAGCCTCTCTTGGAGGCTATTTTGCAGGAGGTGGGGAGTATGGATGTGGGTATAGACCTTGCACCACGCAACATCGCCTCGATTGGCGCAAACGTGGTGTGGCCACTGTTTAGTGGCGGTAAACGCATCTTCGCCACACGAGCAGGAGCCAGCAGTGTGGAACTTGCGCACACCGCCTACGAGGATGTTCTCCAAAGGGTTTCAAGCACCACAGCCGAAGTGTATATGGGCGTCGAGGTGGCGAGCGTGGGTGTAGAGGTGTGCCGTATGGCTCTCGCCTCGGCACTCGAAGTGGTCCGAGAGGCACGTAGTATGGAGCGTGAGGGAGTTATCAACAAGGCCGAGCGACTTGCCGCCGAGGTTGAAGCTGCGGAGGTTGCCACCAGGCTCGCAGGCGCACACACAAGGCTGACCGTTGCAAGGGCCGAATTGGGCGCATTGCTGGGGTTGGACTCACTCTATCTGCTCACCACCACCCCACTCCTCGACATCTCTCCTCTTCCATCGTCGGAATTTTTCTTCCAAGCCATCGACAACACCCCCACAATCAGAGCCACCCGAATTGAGCAAAAACTCTCAACCGAAAAACTGCACATTGAGCAGAGTCGCTACCTACCCGACATCGCCCTCATCGGTGGACACCGCCTGTGGTCAGAGGGTATTGACAAGGGACTCTTACCACGCACGTTTGTTGGTGTAGGAGCAAGTTGGACGCTCTTCGACGGCACCGCAAGGGAGCGCTCTATTGCCAAATCACGTTCGCAGGTACGCACTCTACAACTTGCCGAGCAACACCAAAGGCAGGAGTTGAGGGTGAAAATTGAAGCCCTTTGTGGCACCCTTGCCGAATCGCACAACCAACTCGCCACCGCCAACACAACCATTGCATTGGCCGAGGAGTTGGCCAGAATGCAACGTAGGGCCTTCTCGGAGGGTATGGCCACCGCCTCGGAGGTTGTGCGTAGCGAGGTAAGGCTGGCCGAAGCAAGGCTGGGGCGCATTGCCATAATCTACCAATGGAATATCGCAAGAATGGAGATTCTCACCCTATGCGGACTCCCCCTCACAGAAAACATCCAACAACAAAACAAGTGTAATTATGAAGACAAGTAAAGGCTATACGGCTCTGGCTGTGGCATTTATTGTGATTTTATCAGCCATCATAGCCGTTTCCATTTGGGGCATCCACGCCTCCCAACATCGTCCCGAGATAGTACAAGGCACCATTGAGGCCGACCAGATACGCATTTCGGGTAAGTTGCCCGGACGCATCGGGTGGCTCTATGTCTCGGAGGGCGAGGAGGTGCTGATGGGCGATACACTCGTTCAAATTCTCTCTCCCGAAGCCGAAGCCAAACGTAGCGAAGCGGAAGCTATGGCTCGGGCCGCACAAGCACAGAGCCACAAGATTGACGGAGGGGTACGCAAGGAGTTGGTGAGGGCCGCCAAACAAATGTGGCAGAGTGCCAAAGCACAACGAGAACTTGCCGAGCAGACCTATGGGCGCATCCAAAGGCTCTGGGCCGACAGCGTTGTTACACTCCAACGTAAAGACGAGGCTGAGGCTATGTGGAAGTCGGCTGTGGCGGTGGAAAAAGCCGCACGAGAGGAGTACCTATTGGCCCGCAGGGGCGCACAAAAGGAGGACAAAGTGAGCGCACAATCGGTGGCCGCAGCCGCTGGCGATGTGGTTGAGCAGGTGAATGCTGTGTTGGAAGATGCTTTCCTTTGCTCGCCCGTGAATGGTCAGGTGGCGGTAATGTACGTCCGTGAAGGAGAACTTGTCGGCACGGGTACTCCTATTATGACAATCGTTCCGCTCTCGGAGGCCTACGCAGTGTGGAACATACGAGAGGACAAGATGCCCCTATTCCCAATGGGGGCCACCCTGCGTGCAGCAGTCCCTGCGCTGGCATTGGAGGGTGTTGAGTTCAGAATCAACTACATCTCGCCACTCGGCAGTTATGCAACTTGGAAGGCCACAGGAGAAGCAGGTAGTTACGATATGCGCACCTTTGAGGTTCACGCCCGCCCTGCGTGCAAGGTAGAGGGTCTGCGTCCAGGAATGAGTGTGCTGGTTGATTTGAGCCAAATGGGAGTGTGTGATGAATAGTTTTGGGCTGAGGCATACCCTACGGCGTGAGTGGAGGCGCATTGTAGGCCGCCCGTTCTATGTGGTCATAATGTTGGCACTTCCACTCTTTGCCACTCTATTTATGAGCTCTATTTTCGACAAAGGACACATCAACAACATTCCAATAGGCATTGTGGATGAAGACTTTACGGCCACAACGAGGACCATCACACGAGCCATTGATGCCACCCCTGCCCTTACCGTCGCTCACCACTACACCTCCCCCACCGAAGCTCTCTCTGCCGTGAGGGCAAAGGATATTTATGGCTATGTGGTCTTCCCCGCCCACTTTGAGGCTGACCTTGTAGCCAATCGTGCCCCCACCATCCAATATGCCTACCACTATGCTCTGATGAGCGTGGGAGGAGTGGTGGAGGCCACCCTCGCCACCCTGCTTGCGGGTGTATCCATCCAACCCGTGGAGGTTACGGCCACAGCACTTGGACTCTCTCCCCAAGCAACCTCGGCCCTCGTTATGCCCATACAGGCCGACTCGCTTGCACTCTTCAACCCCTCGCTCAACTACTCTGCCTACCTATCGCTGCCACTGCTGATGGTTATTTTGCAGATTATTGTTCTCCTCACAACCATCTATGTTGTGGGCACAGAAATCAAATCGGGCGCTGCCATCAGGTGGCTCATTGGTGCCGATGGAAACATTTTCAAGGCCATTGTGGGCAAACTCACTCCCTACACCATTGCCTTCTCTGTGGCTGCCATCGGCTCTGTTGCGTGGCTCTATGGCGGCATTAGGGGACTCCCCTATGGCGATGGGTCGCTGTGGTTGCTCTCTCTATGGGGTGTGGGGCTTGTGGTGTCGAGCCAAGCCTTAGGGTTATTCCTCTACGGCCTTTTCCCGGCATTGGGGTTTATCATAAGTGTTGGCTCTATGATTGGCTCGTTAGGTGCGACTCTTTGCGGAGTTACATTCCCCATCGGTGCCATCGTCCCCGTTTTCCAATCTGTGGCCACCCTCCTACCCATTCGCCACTACACTCTGCTGGCACAAAACATCCTCTATGGCAACTACGGCACCGAGTGGGCGTGGGAGAGCATTGTTGCAATGTTGGCCGTGTGCGCACTCCCCACCACCATCCTTCCACGGCTACGAAGAGCCATAATATCAAGACGTTATGAGAAAATTGACTAATACTCTACACCTACTCTCCGACACCATCCGCCACGAGATTGTGTCGCTTGTTTCCACCCCTGCCACCTTGTTGGTAATGGTAGGTGGTGTGGTGCTGTATGGTCTGCTATACAACCTTCTCTATCGCCCCAATGTGGTTCACAATGCCCCTGTGGTTGTGGTTGACGACTCCCGCACGCCTCTCTCTCGCCACCTCATTGAAGAGGTGGATGCCACTCCTCAGGTGGAAATAATCACCACCGCATCTGATATGTTGGAGGCCCACAACACTATGGCCACAGGCAGAGCCAAGGGAATTATTCACATCCCCTCTGACCTTGAAAGTCGCATCGGCAGGGGCGAAAACGCACTCTTTGTGGCCGAGGCGACCACTGCCGAATTTCTCTACTACGAGGCCATTCAAAGTGGCATCCTCAGTGCTCTTCAAGCCCTCGACACCTCTCTGGCTCAACAACTTGTGCTCCAACTACCGCCCGACACCGCACAAGCCATTGCCCAAAGCCGACCGGCACAAGCAGTGGGCGTTCCACTCTTCAACCCCACAAAGGGCTATGCCACCTACCTATTGCCTGCGGTGCTCATTGTCATCATCTTCCAAACACTGCTGATGGTTGTGTGCATACGCACAGGACGAGAAAGAGAGCTCGGCAAGGGGAGTTTTTTCAACCTCTCGGTATATTCCAAAAGGAAAATCGGCAAGATTGGCTTGGGGGATGCAATGGCGGTGGTCGTTGGGCGTATGGTTGTCTATGTGGTCGTGTATGGCATTTTCTCACTCTTTCTGCTGGGGCTACTCCCTGTGGTTTTCAACCTTCCACGACTTGCCGAATGGTGGGAGTTGGTGGCCTTCTGTGCTCTATTTCTCCCCACCACGGTTTTCTGTGCGCTCTTCTTCTCTTCGCTCTTTCGGGACAGCGAAGCGGGAGTGTTGATTATTGCGCCATTCTCGTTGGGGCTCATACTCCTCAGCGGCCTCTCCTACCCTCTTGAACTTATGCCCACAGGGTGGCTCATCCTCCACCACCTACTGCCTGCTCCGGTGGGCATACTCGCCTACGTCAAACTCAACTCAATGGGAGCCACACTCGGGGAGTGTAGCCATCAACTCTATGTTTTGGCCTCGCAAGGGGTGTTATACTTCACACTTGCCACCCTTGCAACCTTTCGCCTACTCGGCAGGCTGTCAAAATAGGTGTGCTTTTATGGCGAGGGGTTTGGTTTTCTCGCCATATTACCCGATATTTGCACCCACAAAACCAAACAGACATCTCAGAAATGGAAGAAAAAGAGTATCTCGAACACTACGAACAGCGACTCGAAAACCTCCTCGCAGGCATCTATGGTTCCGAAGGCCAACTGATGGATGTGGCCGAGTTGGAGGAGCGTTGGCACCTTTTTGCACCCGAATATATGGCCGATGCCGTTGGGCAAATCAACTCCTACCCTGCATTCACACTCGCTGTGGCTGCCTATGTTGGTATGGCTTTGGCCGCTTGGTGGGATACCGCTTGGGAGAAACACGAGAAGGAAACATACGACGATTTGAAACGCTACGGCGGAGGCTTTGACACCATCGACGAGTATATCCTCAAACACATCCTCCACATCGAGCCCGACAGCAAAGAGCGTGAGGAGTTGGAAGATACGATGCGCACCTTGGCGCACAGCGTGATGAACGCCATCCAGCACGAGCAAATCGAGAAACAGACCACCCGTGCGTTCTACATTTTGGCTCGCTCGGCAAAGGTTATGTTCCGTGCGGGCGTTACGCTCGAACTACGCAAACGTGGCTACCGCTATGAACGTGTAAAAATAGCCAACCCACTTGTGAATTAGGTTATCATAACCACATACACCACAAAAGGCCTCTTCCATAATGGAAGAGGCCTTTTGCATAATCACACTTGTAATACTCGCTTATCACTATCCGAGTTCGCTCTCTTTGAGCCTCTCGGCATTCTCTGCCACAATCAGGTGGTCGATGCAATCCTGAATGTCGCCATTCATAAAGGCGGGCAGGTTGTAGATGGTGTAGTTGATGCGGTGGTCGGTAATACGGCCCTGGGGATAGTTGTAGGTGCGAATCTTGGCACTCCTATCGCCCGTACTTACCATAGTCTTACGTTTGGCCGCAATCTCGTCCATATACTTGGCATACTCCAAGTTGAAAATTCGGGTACGCAACTCTTCGAGAGCCTTATCGAAATTTTTGAGCTGCGACTTCTGGTCCTGACACTGCACCACAATACCTGTGGGGATGTGGGTGAGTCGCACAGCCGAATAGGTGGTATTCACACACTGACCACCGGGACCACTTGCGCAGTAGGTATCCTTGCGGATGTCGTTCATATTGATATCCACATCAAACTCGTCTGCCTCGGGAAGAATAGCAACCGTTGCTGCCGAGGTATGGATACGGCCCTGAGTCTCGGTCTGGGGCACACGCTGCACACGGTGTACACCACTCTCATATTTGAGCACGCCATAGACACCCTCACCTGTAACCTTCATCACAACCTCCTTGTAGCCACCCGAAGTACCCTCCGAGAAAGAGTTGATTTCGTACCTCCAACCCTTGCTCTCCACATACTTCATATACATTCTCAACAAGTCGCCTGCAAAGATTGCAGCCTCGTCGCCACCCGTACCACCACGAATCTCCACAATGGCGTTCTTGTCGTCCTGTGGGTCCTTGGGGATGAGGAGAATCTTTATCTCCTCTTCGAGCCTTTCGGTGAGTGGTTCGAGTTCTGCAACCTCTTCCCTTGCCATTTCCCTCATATCCTCATCTTTCTCGTTGGCGAGAATATCTTTGGCATCGGCCAAGTCTGCAAGTGCTTTTTTGTAACGGTCGGCGGTCTTAACGATGGGGCCCAACTCTTTGTACTCCTTGTTGAGTTGCACAAAGCGTTTCATATCGGCGATAACTTCGGGGTCGGTCATCTGCTGACCAATCTCCTCGAATTTGAGTTTAAGACCATCAAGCCTATTAAGAATACTGTTGTCTGCCATAGAAAAAATAAATCAATTTGGCCACAAAGGTAACTATTTTTCAGTTAATATACTTATGGTGTACAATAAAAATCCCTAACTGATTGGCTAGTAAATCACTAGATGAATTTGGAACTTTACGGAAATTTCAGTGATTTTGCATCAATGCACTGAATTACAGCAAGTTGAAAAAAATTAACTGAACACTGGATGCTTTGGAAATTGATTGGAATTTACCATGAATTTGTTGTACACCTGTGATATATTAATCTTATTTTTGAATACGTTAGTTAAATTCGAATTTACTTACTTGTTAACCATTCCATCTTTGTTAGGCAAGTAATGTGTTCCGTCCGCAACTCACCAACCAATTGTGATGACACGTTGCATTTCGTGAACATATACTTAAAACCGCATTTTTCTTGCACACGTTTTGACTTCTCGTTGCCATCGAAGTAACCAGCCCACATTTTCTGCATTCCCAGGACCTCAAAGGCTCGATGTTGCAACTCACGAACAGCCTCGGGTATCAGCCCCTGTCCCCAATAGGGCACGCCAATCCAGTAGCCCACCTCGCATTCATTGTCGGGTAGTCCAATATTACTTTGACTGCCTATCATCAATCCGATGCTGCCAACAGGTTTGCATGTTTGCTTCAATACCACAGCGTAAGTCTCTACTGCGGAGAGAACTGTGCGGATTATTTCTCTGCTATTCTCAACGCTTGTATGTACTGGCCATCCTGCAGCTGGCCCCACTTGTAGGTCTTTGGCATACTTGTATAGTTCGTCAGCATCATCCTCTTGCCAAGGTCTCAGCAACAATCTTTGGGTTTGTAATTCCATATCTATTAAATTC
>JAZLDY010000031.1:0-47963 GCA_045614965.1 Tidjanibacter sp. | reverse complement strand
TCGACCTCCCTATATGGCAAACTCCTTTTTGACTCGTTGAACGGTGCTTACGCTGACCCCGCAAATTTTAGCGGTATCACGAACCGACTTGCCCGCTCGGAGCGCACGAATCACCTTCGCATATTCCTCCTGCTTCTGCTCACGACTCTTGATTGACCCAATCTTGCGACCCATCTTCACGCCCTTCTCAATCGCCAATTTTCTGCCACTGTTGAGGCGGTAGGCAATGTTCTCACGCTCCATCTGGGCACATACACCGAGCACACTGACCATCACCGCCAGATATGGGTTCTCCTTGCCGTCTGCCGAGAAAAGCGACAAACCCTCCTTCTGGAAATAGGCGTTGATGCCGTTGTCTTTGAGGGTGCGGATAGTGTCCAGCACCTCCCATACGGCACGACCGCAACGACTCAATTCCGAGAAGAGCACCACATCGACTTTGTTGCCGACCGCATAATTGATGCACTCGGTCAAAACGGCACGCTCCTCGTTACGCTTTGCACCGCTGATATGTTCCTCATATACCTCAACGACCTCCAAACCGTTACAATTAGCGTAGTCGGTCAGGTCGGCAACCTGACGAGAGGTCGATTGCCTCTCGCCCGTGCTGGACACCCTTGCATAGATTACTGCTGCCTTCATTTTTATCATCTTTTGGTGATAATTTTACTACCAAATTTGGATTAACGCTTGCATCTGGAAACATCTGAACTGACCACGCTCCACATCAAAGTAGGTGCAAACCTTACGGGAGTCGCCATCAGTGCCCCTGCCGTTGATATGGTTGCCAACCAATGCGGGCATCATAGTGCCATAGGCGATGCGTACCTCGCCGCTCTTTTTGAGAAAGGCAAACTTTACCACCTCACGACGCATACGACTCTTCAACTCGTTGAGTTTTGCGACCTGCAAACCCGTCACAAAATCATTCTCTACTCTCTGCGAGATTACCGCTGCACGGTACATATCTCGGTTAGTTACTGCTACTACTGCCGTCATAACTGTAAGAAATTTTATTACACCTTATACTTTTCTACTAATACCAATAAGCGGGCTTCTTCCAACCCTCCAAGTCGTACCACATCTCCAATGCTGCGATGCGGTTCCTGCCAAAACTTGCCACCTTGTTGCCCGTTGCGACTTCCCAGATGCCCCAACCGCAAGCGCTCCTGCCCAACTGATATTTCCTGTTACTTGCCATATCCTTAACTTCTTTTGTTATTACAAAGGTAATAATAAATTATTATTTGAGCAAATAATTTTAATACTTTTTTATTATTAAGGTATATTTTTTAATTACTTTTCGCTTTGAATTTTATGGATTAGTAATAACTTTGCACTTATAATCCAAAAATGTGGTAATATGATTAAATTACGAATAGCGGAGATACTCACAGAAAAGGGTATCTCAAAAACGCAATTTGCAGAGAAGATGGGTATCCAAAAGCAGAATGTAAACCTATTGCTGGAAACCAACAACATCAGGAAGTTGGAGCAGATTGCCGAGGTTCTTGGGGTGGCGTTTGATGACTTGTTTGTGAAAGAGAAAACCCAAGTTGAGGTTCTGAATGGTTTTGTGGAGTACAGAGGAGAGGTGTTCCGCATAAAGTCCAAAACGGACTTGGAAGAGTTGCTAAAAAAGATGTAACCGATATTTGCCCACCCGTTGAGGTGGGCTTTTTTGTACAATGCGTGGTGTTTAATCTTGCACTCGATGCAATGCCCTTTCTGTGAGTGTTGTTCGTTTTGCGAAAAAATTTTTATATTTGTGGTGCACTAACCCTTAATGGGTTAAGGTGTACATATTTGAAAGTGTTTTCGCACTGTCCTTACAAAGAAATCTGACAGTTTCAAAAAGCAAAAGGATAGACGAACGACACTCATATCTTGTGTAGTCGTGTGGCTATGCACCTGATGGTGTATATACCTCATACTATTCAAGTGTGGGGCATTGTATCGTTTGTTTTTGCTTGGGTTTTGTCAGAACCTCTTTGTAGATAAACGAAATCAACTCCACACTTTCTTTTTGCACATACCCCACCGCATAGGAGTTGCTACGGTAAGTTTTTAGGACAACAAACAATTAACTAAATAACTTACAGACAATGAAAAAACTTCAATCTTTACTCCTTGCCACATTGGTAATGCTGGCAGGATGTGGCGAAATCAACGACCGCCTCGATGCACTCGAAGGTCGTGTTGATGCCATCGAAAACACCCAGATTGCGACCATCAGTCAGCAGATTACATCCATCAACAACTCCATACAATTATTAACCGACACCGATACGGAACTTAAAGGCTATATTACCACCTTGGAGAATGATGTAGAGCAGTCCAAGGCAGACATTGAGACTCTCAAGGCAAAAGATTCAACCATAGAGAAACTGATTGCAGAATTGAGGAGTTATGTGGATTCCGAATTGAAATCTGCCCAAGATTGGGCAACTGCCACCTTTGCCACTTTGGAGCAACACAACGCTCTTGCAACGGAATTGGCCTCACTCAAAACTTACATAGAGGGGGTTAAAAGCTCGCTAAACAATGCAATCTCCGCTCTCGAAACCTCAATGAAGGAGTGGGTAAATGAGCAACTGACAGGCTATTATACCATTGCCGAGATTGATGCAAAATTGAAGGCGTTGGAAACTGCCACCACCGAGGGCGACGGGGCATTGCAGAAAGAGATTGACGCACTCCGTGAGTCGCTCACCACACAAAAGACCGAGCTCACCGAAGCCTATACTGCTGCCATCACCGAGGCTATCAATACCAACAACGGCGTAATTGATGATAAGATTGCTGCCGAGATAAGCGATGTTAATGAAAAGATTGGCGCACTTGAAGAGCGACTCAACTCCCTTGAGGAACGCATCTCGGCTGTGGAGGATGCCATTGAGCAGATTAAGGCCCTCGATATAACATTCGACACAACCGAGAAGGCTTGTATGGCTGGTACAAGTGTTTATATTGACTACACCATCGTTGGCGGTGATGCAGAAACCGCAGTAGAGGCTTGGGGTGATGGTGGTTGGAGCGCATCAGTTGTTTGCGAATCTGCAACTGTTGGTAAAATAAAGGTTACCGCCCCTGCTAATGCAACAAACGGAAAAGTTGTAGTGTTGGCAACATCTGGTGCAGGAGGCGTAAAAATGAAGACTATCCATTTTGTAGAGGGTGTTTTAACCAACATTCACGATACTTATGAGGTTGTTTGGGAGGCTTGTACACTCAAAATTAACCTTAAAACAAATCTCAACTATACCATAAATATCCCCAGCGAAGCACAGGGGTGGATTGGCCTTGCACAGACAAGGGCGGCAGTTCGCAATGAAACTCTTACCTTCTCTATTTCCGAGAATCCAGAGGAGATGGCTCGCTCGGTAATATTGGATGTCGTAGGAGAATGTGGAGATGTTTTGCAGAGTTTTGAAATAATGCAGAAACCTGCTCCCGCAGATGGCTACATCGAATTTGCAGACAAATACGCAAAACTCGTTTGTGTTGAGAAATTTGACACCAATGGGGATGGCGAGATTTCTTTCAAAGAGGCCACCAAGGTAACCGACCTTGGTGGGTATTTTTTCGGTGATTATGCGGCCGCCATACTATCTTTTGACGAACTGCAGTATTTTACAAACATTAAAATATTATCAAAATATGCCTTTTATGGGTGTTCAAACCTTAGCCATGTAACCATACCCCAAAGCATTACATTAATTCAAGAATATGCTTTTGCTTATTGTTTGAACTTAAAACATATTTCCATACCTAGTGGGGTTACATCATTGGGTCACTCTACATTCAAAGGTTGTTCAACACTAGAATTCGTTGATATACCAAACGGACTAGCCTCAATTGATGCGGAGGTGTTTTACGAGTGTGTTAGCCTGAAAAGTGTCGTAATTCCCAACAGTGTCACATCAATTGGCAGTAGCACTTTTAAGAGTTGTTCAAGCCTTCAAACAATTTCGCTTTCAGAGAACATTTCGTCTATTGAAGGTTATATGTTTAGCCACTGTACTAACCTTACAAGTATAACCCTCCCAGAAAAAGTGACCATGGTAGGGCACTCTGCTTTTGCGGGTTGCGCCAAACTTACCAGTGTCGTTTTGGGCAGTAGAATCACTACGATAAGCCACTTAGCCCTTGCCTCCTGCTCAAATTTGGAAAGTGTTTATTGTAGGGCTATAGAACCTCCGACGATTTATTCAAATCTTTTTTCTGGAAGTTCCAGCGAGCTTACGATTTATGTCCCAACAGAATCTGTCTGGTTGTATCAAACCACAAAATGGAAAAACTTTGCAGATAGCATCGTGGGCTACGACTTCGAATAGACCTTTGCGAAACAACCTTATTGAAGCCGAGAAAATCTCGGCTTTTATTTTGTTTTTTCTGTAACTTGATGTTATTTTGCAAAAAATGTATTTTGAGTATGGATAATGATTTTATTGCAAAGGTGCTTGCTGCAGGGCAAGAGAATTGTGGTAATGCCCCTAGGGGAGTGAAACATTTAGTATCATGGATGATAGAAAAGTTACCTCTTAAAAATCCTCATAGCAAATATGGGGTGGTACTCCAAAACCATTTGACAAACTTCAAAAATCATCTACAAGAGTTAGATGCAGAATCGACTAGCTACTTATTCCCTTCCAATAGTAAAGATTATTATTTAAATCTCATAAACAAGTATTGTTCTAGCATAGAAGAGGTTATACAACTTAACTCTAAAGGGCAAATTTATTTAGCCTGTACTAAATTTCGAGAACTAATGACTATGAATAATACCATAGGAGGCATGGCTGGAGTCCTTCGAAGAAAAACGGATTCAGGCACACAAAGGCTATTTCGCATAAGAAAGATTGTTCCTAGCAGTTCGGTTTCTCAAGCAGAAATGTTTCATATTCCATACACCTCACGTGGGAAGGTAGCTTCTCAGCGATATAGTTCTCCTGGCTACCCTTGTTTGTATTTAGGGTATAGCATCAATGCTTGCTGGGAAGAACTTGAAAGACCAGCATTGAATTCATTTATGGTTGTTGGTGTACATCAACAATATTCAATTAATATAATTGATTTATCTGTGCCCAATGATATTCGTGAATTTCATTATATTTCAGATTTATGGCAATTCATAATGACATATCCGCTAACTTCTGCATGTATGGTAAAAGTAAGTCAATCTGACAACGACTATAAGGAAGAATATGTAATACCACAAATGCTGACAAACTATGTTATTGAACAGAACTTATTGAAAAGAAAAGGGAACAATATGTCTGAAGAAATAACGGCAATTAAGTATACCTCCTCTTGCTATAACAAGCAATTTGGATGGGGAAGAGAGGCTTTTGCTAACCTAGCCGTTCCTGCCGTTCACATATCAAGTGAATACAAGTATTGTCCTGTGCTAAGCAACTTATTTTATCTTTCTACTCCCACTTGCGTAGAGTACGAGCAAATAAGCAACAATTTAGTAGAAGCCCCTGTCAGCACAAATAGGACTTACGAAAACTCTTTGTTTGGCAGATTAGAATCTGTGTTTGAGCATAGGGAATACAGACCCGTGAAATATACAAAATAACACATTCTTGTCCGTTGCACTAAGGCGTAACCTAACAATTCTTTGACTTTACCGAATACGAAAAACGGCAGACTCAATAACGGGTCTGCCATTTTTTTGAATACACTCGAAGGTTGAATACACCTACTTTTTCTGTTGAACTATCTCATTGACCGTTGAGGATATAGTTTTGATTGCTTCGTCGTTGCTTTTCCCATACAATGCTTTGTATAGGTCGACCGCTTGCCAGAAAAGACCATCTTCGCTGGGGAGTATGCCCAAACGCATATCTGCAAGGTCTAACACATAGTTGTTGAGACACAATTGATAGTATTCTCCCTGGTCGTATGCACCTCCCTTTATAGTTCGGCGGTGTGGTCGGGCGGCGGAACTCTCTGTATCTTTTTCAGAACCTATGCCAACGGGAGGGTTGCTACTACTATTAGTCTTGGGGTATTGTGGGGTTGCACTCTTGTTCACTTGCTCCGCTTCAATGCTCTGGGTGTTGGAGTGTGATGGTGCCTCTCTCGGAGGTTCTTGATGGGTGAGTGGAACGCTTGAAGAAGAAAAACAAGAAAAAGAAGAAGGGACAATATCCCCAACGGGGGTATCCTCATTCACATCTACCTCTTCATTTTCATTTACATCTTCTTCAACATCTACATTTACATCAAGGGGTTGTTTTAGGGGTTGTTTTTTCCGAGCATTCTGGTTCCCTTTCGGTGCACCGCCTAACTTCCCAAATTCGGCACCCTTCTTACCATTCTCAACGCTCGCCATATACCGCCGCCTTGCTGCATCAAGGTTGGGTTTGACCAGCGCCATAATCATATTCACATACGAGTATTTGCTTTCATCTTCTATGCCTTCAAGAGCATAATCCCTAATTTTCAATACGCACTCACGAAATTCTGCATCGTTGAGGTGCATCATTGCCTCCACAAAGGAGTCGTACATAACAAAACTTTTCTTTCCATTGTCTTTAATTTTTGACATTGTTTACTAATTATTTTTGCAATTATTCTTAAACCACGCCGACACACTCGGCGCAGTTGGGTATATTACCTACCATATAATAATATAGTGGCAATACATAGTAAATACTTTTTTCCATTATTTGTCGATTTGTTCAATCCACGGCATATTATTGGGGTCGGGAACAATCTCCCTCAACTCCCAAATGCGCCCCAAGTCACGCAGGTACTCGTTCGAGAATAGAATATCATAGGGTACGAGAAGAGAAGTTCGAGAGGACTTCTCTTTTTTTTGTGGTCAGTAGGGCCACAATGGCTAATGGCTAATGGCTAATGGCTAACGGCTAATAGCTTAATGACTAAACACACCAACGGCCCCCAAAATTGGGAGCCGTTTGTGTGTGTTAAAGCCTATTTTATTTATTACTCTGTGCCCACAGGTGCCTCGGCAGTTTGTGCAGCGGCCTCTTTGGCAGCAGCCCTCTCCGCACGAATGGCCGCAGCCTTCTCGGCATTCTCCTCGTGGTGGGCCAAAACCTTATCCAATTCGAGGTAGATATCCTCCCTCATTGCACGCAACTTCTCCACCTTATCTCGGTGCTTGGGCCTTACAAAGCGGTTGTAGCCCACATATTTGGTGTAGTAGATGATGTAGTTGTAGCAATAGATTGCCATCAGCGGGTAGGCAACCAAGTAGCACAATGCCGCAAGCCAACTACCACAGCACAGCATAACAATCACCGGCACAAGGCAGAACAGGGGGAAGACTATCAGCAGCAGCACACCCACCCTCACCGACGAACGGAACATATGGTCTTTGATGAACTTTTTGAGGAACAGTTCGGGCACCACAAACATCGCAAACGTAGGAATGAAGCAGGCAATGAAGAGTGGAAGTCCGAGCAACAGCAGCAGTGCTCTGCCAACAATACCGCCCAGACCGGTGCGTTTCTTCTCAAAGAGCCACTCACGCACTCCGAGCTTCCTCACACCCTTGGCGAACTTCCTCACCTTCTCATAAACGGCCTCCATCTTCTCGGGCTCGGCCACAGCGGCATCCTCCAACTTACCGACAAGCTCCTTGTCGGATTTGAGTTTAGATGGCAGGTGTTTGGGGTTGAGCCCTTTGGCTTTGGCATAGTGTTCACCATAGGAGCCATCACGCAGGAAGTCAATCTGCTCGTAGTGTTCGAGGTCGTTGATGTTGAGCATCATCTCCTCAATCTGCTTACGCACCAACACATTCACCTCACGGATGGCCGTACGGGGTTGCTCCTTGTAGAGCTCATAGTATGGTTTCAGCGAGATGGGCTCGCCAAACATCATCAGAGCATCCTCCCTTGCGTGGGAGTAGGTGGAGTAGTGGTGCGCCGAAGGCATCACAAAGACCTCCCTCTTAAAGTCGTTCTCCTCGGCCGCATTGAAGGCCATTTTGAGGTAGGCGGGCGAGAAGTTGCCGAGCCAACGCTTGTCTTGGTGTCCTGCTTCGGGATAGAGGATTACGGTCTCGCCCCTACGCAGTGCATAGGCAACCTCTTGGAATGTCTGCTGGTTTTTACCCACAGCGGCATAGCCGTCATATTTCATACGGTAGGCGGGCAGAGCACCCAAGCCACGAATGGCCCAATTGAACAATGGGTTCTTGAACACATTGGCCCTCGCAAGGAAGCGAGGCTTGCGGTCCGAAAGCGCAAAGCCCAACAGCAGGGGGTCGTTCAGGCAGTTCTGGTGCTGCGACACAGCAACGGTTGGAGTGCCATCGGCCGGCATACGCTCACGGCCCTCAACATAGATACGGCGGTAGTATAATTTGTCGTGCAAAACTTTCAGATAGCCCCTAAAAATTTTGGCAGGAATACCCGGTTTGCGAGGTGAAAGTTCCTTTGTCATAGGTTTAATTTTTAGTTAAACAAATATCTCCCTATAATGCAAATATAGGAACATTTTTTCAAAACACAAAAACACCCCCTCCTACACCCCTCCACAACAACAGTGCCCGCTTGTGTTCTTGCGTGCGTGTGCGTGTGTGCGTATGTGCGTGCGTGCGCACATACGCACATACGCAAGCGTGCGCCCACGCAATCGCAGGCGCACGCATACACACGTTCCTATTGTTTTATTGTTGAAAACTCCGACTTTCTACCCGAGCCTGCCGAGTGCAGCAAGGATAACCTCCACGCAACCCTCCACGCCCAGCAGCGAAGAGTTGAGGCAGAGGTCGTAGCTCTCGGCCGAGCCCCACGTCTGGAAGGTGTAGTAGTTATAGTAGGCCGAGCGACGTTTTTCGGTGTTGGCGATGCACTGCGCAGCCTCCTTTGGGCTCACTCCCCTACACTCGCAAATGCGTGCAATGCGGTCATCCTCGTTGGCCGTAATGAACACCCTCAACACACCCTCCACATTGCGCAGCACATAGTCGGCACATCTGCCCACAATCACACACGAGCCCTGCTGTGCGAGGTGCTCGATGGTTTGGCTCTGGATGCCAAACAGGGTGTCGTTGTTTATATATCCGGAATAGACCTGCGAATTGAGGCCCCAAGTGCTCCACCCCATCGGGCGCACCTTGCTCTCCTTCTCGTCCACTTGTTCAAACACGGAAGGCAGCAGGCCACTCTCTTTGGCCGACTCGTTGATAATCTGCTTGTCATAGACGGGCACTCCGAGTTTTGTACCAAGCATTTCGGCCACTGCCTTACCGCCACTGCCGAGTTGGCGGCCTATGGTAACAACAAGTTTCTTCTCCATATCTACTCCTCCTTGGTTTTAGTTTCACTTTCAACACCCTCTACTCCCTTGAAGCCGATGGTCTGCGGGCTCTGCTTAAACTTGCGGATAAGGCCCAAAATAAGCACCACCGAAACAACCGACGAGATGGCATCCGAGATGGGCAATGCCATCCACACACCCTTGATGTCGAAGAACAGAGGCACCACCACCAAACACGGAATGAGGAACAGCACCTGGCGTGAGAGCGAAAGGAAGATGGCCTTGCCCGCCATACCGATACTCTGGAAGAAGTTGGAGGCCACCATACCGATACCCACAATGGGGAATGCCACAACCGCAATGGTAAAGCCCTTGGCCGCAATGTCAATCATCATTGCATCGCTGGTAAACAACCGCACGGCCACCTCCGGCACAAACACGCCCACCGCAAAGCCGAGAGTGGTACACAGCGTAGCCCACCCAACGGTTTGCCAAAAGACCTTCAACACTCGGTCGTAGTGGCCCGCACCGTAGTTGTAGCCCGCAATGGGTTGCATTCCCTGGTTGAAGCCCATCACAATCATCACAAAGAGGAAGATGATGCGGTTGACAATGCCGTAGGCTCCGATGGCAATATCGCCCACACCCTCACCCATCTGGTCGCCATAGCGGCGCAGCTGGTTGTTAATCAACAGCACCACAAAGCACGAAGCCATATTCATCAAGAAGGGCGAAAGACCAATTTTGAGCGACTCACGGGCAATCTTGCGGTCGTAGGTAAAGACCTTGCCGTTCTCGAAGTGGAGCACCTCGTTCTTGTTGTTCAGCAAGCGCAGCTGCCACACCAGCGACACCGTTTGTGCCAACACTGTGGCGATGGCCGCACCCTTGATGCCCATATCGAAAACAAAGATGAACAGGGGGTCCAAGATGGCGTTCAGCACCACCGTCAGAATGGTGAGCCACATTGCCACCTTTGGCCTACCCGCCGCCCTCAACACCGCATTAAGGCCGAGGTAGAGGTGGGTGATAACATTACCCAGCAGGATGTAAATCATATACTCCCTTGCGTAGCTGATAATGTTCTCGCTTGCGCCAAAGAAGAACAGAATGGGGTCTAAAAAGAGCAGGCCGAAGACCATCAGCAGCACGCCCAGCACCACATTCATCGTCATAACATTGCCCAGCACCTTGCGGGCTACGCCATAGTTCTTTTGGCCCAACAACATCGACACGATAGCCGAAGCACCCACGCCAACTAACGAGCCAAAGGCTGCCGAGATGTTCATCAGCGGGAAGGTTACTGCAAGGCCCGAAATGGCCAGCGGGCCCACACCCTGACCGATGAAGATGCTGTCAATCATATTATACAACGAAGAGGCGGTCATTGCAATAATTGCCGGAATGGCATACTTGCGCAACAACCTTCCAATACTCTCCGTTCCGAGTTCTGTCGGAATTACTTGTGCCATATCGTTTTTGTCTAACGTCAATAGTCTAACGACTTATCAAATTGAAAATTGAAAGTGGAAAATTGTGGTGCATCTTCGATGCGGGTTTTCAACTTCAATTCGGTTATTTGCTGTTCTCTACGGTATGTTGTACCACCTCGATACCACTCCTCTTCAAAAGGTCCACTCCGTCGGTGTTGTGGTAGAGGTCGCTATACACCACCCTCTTGATGCCCGACTGGATAATCAGTTTGGAACACTCCATACAGGGCGAAGCGGTAACATAGAGTGTACTGTTATTGCCGCTATTGTGGCTCTTGGCGAGTTTGGTTATCGCATTGGCCTCGGCGTGGAGCACATAGGGTTTGGTTACGCCACCCTCGTCCTCGCAGATGTTCTCAAAGCCCGAAGGGGTGCCGTTGTAGCCGTCCGAGATAATCATCTTGTCCTTAACGATGAGCGCACCCACCTGGCGGCGAATGCAGTATGAGTTTTCGGCCCACACTCTTGCCATACGCATATAGCGGTCATCGAGCTGAAATTGTTTGTCTTCCTTATATCCCATTGTGTTGTTTGAGTTAAATTCCCATTAAGACACTTCCCTAAAAGAGTTTTTTCTTGGAGGCCGTAACGATGAAGTCTTTCAGGTAGAAGGGCTCAAAATAGGCCACGTCCTCCACCTCGCCTGCCTGCAACTTCCTCTCGGCCTCAGCGCACAAGCCTCGTGCAGAGGGGGCTATCTCCACATAGTCGGCCCACTCCAACACTCCCCTACACTTCTCGGCACCACTACCAAAGATGAGGAGTCTTTTGCGCATCAGTTGCACATCAAAGAAACTCTTATCCGTAACCACCTCGGCCACCACCTCGCTCTGTGGCACAAGAGCAGTGTCAAACAGCTCGGCATAGACCTCCATACGGCGAGCGTCAATCATCGGGCAGAGCATCGTGTTGTCCCAATCCTCCACCTCCACAATGCCCGCCTCGTGTTCCTCCGCCAAACACGCTGCCAGCGAGCGCAGAGAGTCCACCGAAATCAATGGAATGTTCAGCGCATAGCACAATCCCTTGGCGAACGACACACCAATACGCAGGCCCGTATATGAGCCGGGGCCCTTACCCACAGCCACCGCATCCAACTCGTCGGGAGAGATATTGTGCTCACGGAGCAGTTCTTGTGTGAAAACTCCCACCTTGCGTGCGTGGTCGTGTCCGAGGTCGCTCTCCCTGAGGGCAATCATCTCGCCATCCCTCGCCAATGCCACCGAACAGATGTCGGTGCCCGTTTCAATACATAAAATCAGACTCATTCCCAAAATTGAAAATTGAAAATTGAAAATTGAAAATTAATCCAACTTCAAACCTCAACCCTATCTTCTATATTGTTTCTTTATCGTATCCAGTTCACGCTTTGTATCACGAGCCTTGATGGTTTCACGTTTGTCGTATTCGTGTTTACCCCTTGCAAGGCCGATGACCACCTTCGCAAAGCCCCTGTCGTTGATGAACATTCTCAGGCCCACAATCGTAACACCCTTATCCTGCGAGGCTCGTTCCAACTTGGTCAGTTCACGCCCAGTAAGGAGCAGTTTGCGGTCCCTGCGAGGTGCGTGGTTATTGAGGTTTCCCCAATCATACTCGGCAATGTTCATCCCTCGGACAAAGAGTTCGTGGTTGGCAAAGTAGCAATAGCAATCCACCAGCGAAGCCTTGCCCAAGCGGAGCGATTTTATCTCCGTACCGGCCAGCACAATACCCGCCACATACTCCTCCAAAATCTCGTAGTTGAAGTATGCACGTTTGTTCTTTATGGATATGTTCTTGTAGTCGCTCATAAAATGTTACGTTGGATTTTTTCGGCCATCCCCTTGCGCATCGCATTGAACTGTGCAATCTTCTCCACCAGCGGCATATACTCCACATCCTCCTCGTCCATCTCGGCAAGCTTTGCGTTGAGTTCCTCAATCAACAGTTCGATGGCTTTCGATTTATAGAGCAGGATGCTCTTGGGGATTATCTTACCAAGTCGCTCCTCTTCGGTGTCGATGTAGATGTCGTGGTTTTTCCAGATTTGCGACTGCTTGTAGTTGTCGTTTTCGGTGAGAATATCCACCGCTGCGCTGCTCGCCTCGGGGTTGTTCATCTCAATAAAGAAGTGCTCGGGCACCTTCTCGCCCTCGGGCACACTACCACGATTGGCCTTATAGCACTCCATAATGGCCCCATAGCGCCCATCCCTGAATTGCAGCCCCTCGCCCTCAATCTCGGCAAAGATGGTGTCGGCCACATTGAAGGGCGTAACCACACGGCCATCTCGATAGTTGAACGAGCAGTGGCCATATTTGATGAGGTAGCCGGCAATCTCCTTTTCGAGTTCGGTGATGCTGCTACCGGCCTTGTGTGCACCGAGGCTCACCACCTCCTTCAACTCCCTCTCCTCTACCCTCTGGCGGGTCTGCTGGTTGCGGATGAAGTCGTGGGTGTGGCGGTCATATTGGGTGCCCATACGCTTGCGGATAACCTCGCCCGTGAGGAGGCTCTCCTCCACATCCATCGTCTTGGCGCACTCCTTGATGAAGACCGAGCGTTGAATTTCGTCGGGTATGAGGGCAATGCTACTCACCATATCGCCAATGAGTTCGGCCTTGCGAATGGGGTCCCTCTGCACCTGCTCGGCATAGAGCGAGGCTTTGAAGGAGATGAAGTCCTTGCGGTTTTGGGCAATGAACTCACGGATTTGGTCGGCTGTGTGGTGGCGTGCATAGGAGTCGGGGTCCTCGCCCTCGGGCAGCACCACAACCCTCACATTCATACCCTCCTTCAACACCAAGTCCACACCCTTGATTGCGGCCTTCACACCCGCACTGTCGCCATCGAAGAGGAGGGTGATGTTGCGAGTAAAGCGGCTAATAATTCTCACCTGCTCCACCGTGAGAGCCGTTCCGAGGGGGGCAACCACATTCTCTATGCCCTTTTGGTGCATCTGCACAACGTCAATGTTACCCTCAACCAAGATGCAGTGGTCCTCCCTTGTTATGGCACCCTTTGCAAAGTAGATACCATAGAGGTTGTTGCTCTTGCTGTAAACCACACTCTCCGGCGAGTTGACATACTTGGCCTTGTTGTCGCCCGAGAGGGCACGGCCACTAAATGCCGCAACACGTCCGCTGATGGTCTGGATGGGGAACATTGCTCGGCCACAGAAGCGGTCGTAGTAGCCTCCTGTTTCTCGCTTGATTGTAAGGCCCGTATCGACAAGGAAACGCTCCTTGTAGCCACCCGTGAGGGCTGCTTGTGTCATCTGGTCGCCACGAGAGGGGCAGTAGCCGAGTCCGAATTTCTTGATGGTTGCATCCGTAAGTCCCCTGCCCGCAAAGTAGCTGCGAGCCACGCTCAAACCCTCGTCGGTGTCGTAGAGGGCCTTCATAAAGTAGTCCGAAGCCCACGCATTGACAATCATCATACTCTCCCTGTCGTCGTTGCGTTGCTTCTCCTCGGGGGTCTCCTCTCGTTCCTCAACCGTGATACCATATTTTTTGGCAACCCATTTGAGAGCCTCAACGTAGGTGAGTTTTTCGTGCTCCATCACAAAGGTTACGGCATTACCACCCTTACCACAGCCGAAGCACTTGTAGAGTCCCTTGCCGGGCGACACCACAAAAGAGGGTGTTTTTTCGTTGTGGAACGGGCAACAAGCAGTGTAGTTCACCCCTTGTTTGCGGAGCGAAATGAAGTCGCTGATGACCTCCACCACGTTTGCTGTGGCATAAATTTTATCTACTGTTGCTCTGTCAATCATTGTGTTGCCTTTGTGAAGTGTTGCGCTTATGTGCAGATTTAGCAGGTAAAGATACAAAATACTTTGTATTTTGCAAAAAAACGACCGCCTTCGCAGCGGTCGTTACTACTCTTGGGGTTGCGGATGGTAATACCCCCTATGCACCTCGGAAGGTCCAATGTTTTTGCAGGAGGTAACTATACACCACCGTAATAAGCGAGGTAATCACCTGCGCCACAGGTGCGTGGATGCCACACCACTCCACAAACAATTTCAGGCAAACATAGTTGATTGCCAGCGAGCCGAGGGTGGTAAGAAGGTAGCGTATGCCGCTAACTCTGTCGCCCAGAGGCGAACCCGCAAACGACACTCGGCTTTGGAGCCAATAGCCCGTGAGGAGCGTTATGGGGAATGTTACGCAGAGTGCCGCAATGTGGCGAGAGATGTAGACAAAGCCCAAGTTGAGATAGTCAAAACCCAACACCACGTCGTAGAGGAGTGCATAGAGGAGCCAGTTGAAAACCAAATTGGCACCACCGCACGCCGCATAGCGAAAGGTCTGCACGGGCAACACCTTACGTAGTGGCCTGATGTAGAATAGGTCTATTATTTGGGTTATTTTTTCTGCAAGTTTCATCTCTCGTTTTGGTTTCTAATCTTACTCCCTTATTTTAGCGGCTATATTTTTTGCCCTGCAACTCATACATCCTATCACGCCACAGCGCCGCCTGCGCAAAGTCGAGAGCCTTGGCTGCCTCCTCCATACGTCGGCGAGCATCCTCAATGGCACCCTCCCTCTCCGAGGCCGAATATACGCCCTTGTTGTCAGCTGCCATCTGCACACCCAGGCCTCCCAGCGGATAGGGCTCCGAGGTTTGCGCAGAGGTTGCTCCGGAAATGGTTGTGCGGGTATAGCGTTTAATCTGTGTGGGTGTTATGCCATTTGCCTCATTATAAGCAATTTGTTTGTTGCGGCGGCGAGTACTCTCGGCAATGGTTGCCTGCATTGCGGGGGTAATTCTGTCGGCATACATAATAACCCTGCCCTCCACGTTTCGGGCCGCACGACCTGCCGTCTGGGTGAGCGACTTCTCGTTACGCAGGAAGCCCTCCTTGTCGGCATCCAAAATGGCCACAAGTGCCACTTCGGGCAGGTCGAGTCCCTCACGCAGCAGGTTGACACCCACCAACACATCGAAAGAGCCCGCCTTCAAATCTTCCAAAATCTGCACACGGTCGAAGGTGTCCACGTCGGAATGGATGTATCGGTTGCGAACACCGATGCGGTCGAAGTATTTGGAGAGTTCCTCGGCCATACGCTTTGTGAGTGTGGTAATAAGCACCCTTTGGCCCTTGTGGACACAGTTGTTCACCTCCTCCAAGAGGTCATCCACCTGGTTGTCCGTAGGTCGCACCTCTATCTCTGGGTCCAACAGACCTGTGGGCCTGATAAGTTGCTCCACCACCGCACCCTCGCACTTGTTGAGTTCGTAGTCGGCAGGGGTTGCCGAGCAGTAGATAACGCTATTGCCGAAGGTTTCAAACTCGCTGAATGTCAGGGGCCTATTATCCACCGCTGCCGGTAGGCGGAAGCCATATTCGACAAGGTTTTCCTTGCGGGCCCTATCGCCACCATACATCGCCCTCACCTGCGGAACGGTAACGTGGCTCTCGTCTATCACAAGCAGAAAATCTTCGGGGAAGTAGTCCAACAAACAGAATGGCCTCTCGCCCGGTTTGCGCCCGTCCATATAGCGGGAGTAGTTCTCAATGCCCGAACAATAGCCCAACTCCTTTATCATCTCCAAGTCATACTCCACCCTCTGCTTGATGCGCTGTGCCTCGGTGGTGCGCCCCTCCTTCTCAAACTCTTCGATGCGCTGCCCGAGGTCGAGTTGTATCTCTCGGATGGCTCTCTCGGTGCGCTCTTTGGTGGTAACAAAGAGGTTTGCGGGGAAGATGGTTATCTCGTCCAACTCCTCGGTGCGTGCACCCGTCATTGGGTCGATGCGGTAGAGGGCCTCCACCTCGTCGCCAAACATCGAGATACGGAAGGCCTCGCTCTCGGCATAGGAGGGCATAACATCGATGGTGTCGCCCTTGACACGAAATGTTGCAGGCTCCAAATTGCGCTCCGTACGAGTGTAGAGTGCATCCACAAAACGGTAGAGGAGTTTGCGCTGGGGAATCTCGTCGCCCACACGCAGAGTGATGCTGTTGGCGTGAAAATCAGAGGGGTTGCCAATGCCATACAGACACGACACGCTCGACACCACAATCACATCCCTACGCCCTGAGAGGAGCGAGGCGGTGGTGTGGAGTCGCAGTTTTTCAATCTCGTCGTTGATTGCCAGGTCTTTTTCGATGTAGGTGTCGCTGGCGGGAAGGTAGGCCTCCGGCTGATAGTAGTCGTAGTAGGAGACGAAGTACTCCACGGCATTGTCGGGGAAGAAGGCCTTGAACTCGCTGTAAAGTTGCGCAGCAAGGGTTTTGTTGTGCGACAATACGAGAGTCGGACGGTTGAGTTTTGCGATGGTGTTTGCGATGGTAAAGGTCTTGCCCGAGCCTGTAACACCCAACAGAGTAGTGTGGGGCATACCACTCTCCACCGAGCGCACCAAGCCCTCGATGGCCTCGGGCTGGTCGCCCGTTGGTTTGTAGTCCGACACTAACTTGAAATCCATACTCTGCTCGTTAAATTGAAAATTGAAAGTTGAAAATGGAAAATTAAACAACCTTTGTTGTCGAATGTTTCTCTTCCCTCCCAGAAAACGACTTTTCGTGGAGGAAATTTTGTGCCACGCAAGGAGGTGAGTCCGCAGTTTACTCTGTGTAAATGAGGAACTCGCCTACCGCAGGGTGGTGCAAAATTTACCCTCGAAAATCGTTTTCCAAGCGCAGGGGCGCACAATGTAATCCCCCTAATTTTGTAGCCCCGGGCGGAATCGAACCGCCAGCACAAGAACCGGAATCTCGCATTTTATCCATTAAACTACGGGGCCAATACTCTTTTAGAACGACAAAGGTCGCAATTTTATTTGAAACATCACAAGTTTTTTGTAGTTTTGCTCAATACAAAAACCAAGCAACGCTTTTATGATGAAGATTAAGACAATACAGGGTGCCTCACTCATTGTCGGTGTTGTAACCCTCTTTTGTGTGGCCGTGGGTGCTGTGATTGGACGATTTATCCACTCGGACAACTGGTGGTGGTGTGTTCTCTTTGCGCTGGCCTGTGGTGTGGTGCTCTTTTTCAGCACCAAACAAGTGATTAAAAGTTTTTTCATTCAGCGCATCAAACCCCTCTACCGAGTGGTGTTGGGACGTGATATGAAGACCACCGAGCTCACCGCCGAGTTGGAACAAAACAACAAAACCGAGCGCACCGTAAGTGCCGAACTAAACCATTGGGCCGAGCAAAACCGCAAGGAAATTGCACGACTCAAAGAGAATGAGAAGTACCGCAAGGAGTTTGTGGGCAACGTGTCCCACGAAATAAAAACCCCAATCTTCAACATTCAGGGCTACATCTCTACACTCCTCGATGGAGGAATGAACGACCCCGTGATGATGCGCCGATACTTGGAGCGCACCGAAAAAAGTATTGACCGACTGATAAACATAACCAACGATTTGGAGGCCATCTCCAAATTGGAGTCGGGCGTACTCAACCTCAAATATGAACGCTTCGACATCGCTTCGCTCACGAGGGATATCGTTGACACCATAGAGTTTGAAGCCACCAAAAAGGACATCACTATCGACATCGGCTGGCACTCCCAACAACCCTATCCGCCGGTGTGGGTGAAGGCCGACCGATACTACATCGAGCAGGTGTTAATCAACCTGATAATCAACTCCATACGTTACGGCAATCAGGGTGGGCACACCTACGTCAAATTTATTGACCTCTTCGACAAAATACTCATCGAAGTAAGGGACAATGGACGAGGTATCGACAAGGAGGATATTCCTCGTGTGTTTGAGCGTTTCTACCGCACCGACAAACATCGCTCTCGTGAGCAGGGTGGCACGGGACTCGGCCTTGCCATTGTGAAGCACGTCCTCGAAGCCCACGGCGAGAGTATCAACCTGCGTAGCGAACTCGGCAAGGGAAGTACTTTTTCCTTCACGCTCAGCAAAAATTAACCAAAATTGACTACCTTTACGGGCGGTTAGCAAATTAAACAAGGATTGTAATGACACTTTTTTCTTCGGTAGTGTGGAATGTGGACCCCACATTCTTCTCCATCTTCGGCCTCGAAATACGATACTATGGCGTCTTTTGGGCGTTGGCTTTCGTTGCCGGCATCTACTTCTTCACCAACTTCGCAAAGCGTGAAAAATTGCCCGACAGGCTTGTGGACTCGCTCTTTTGGTATGCCACCATCCTCGGCATCCTCGGAGCAAGGCTTGGACACTGCCTCTTCTATGAGCCCGAAATCTACCTCGCCAACCCATTGCGCATCCTCAACATCCGTGAGGGCGGTATGGCAAGCCACGGTGCTGCACTCGGCTTCCTGCTCGGCTTGGCACTCTTTGCGTGGAGAAACAAAATGCCCTTCTGGTGGGCTGCCGACCGCATTATGGTACCCGTAGCGGTGGGTGGTGCAGGCGTTAGGCTCGGCAACCTGATGAACTCCGAAATCTACGGAGGCCCAACCGACCTCCCCTGGGGCTTCATCTTCCGCAGGGCTGGCGAAACAGAGCCTATGCACCCCACACAAATCTATGAGGCCCTCTTCTATCTGCTGGTATTTGTGGTGCTGCTGTGGCTCTACTACAAAAAAGACGCCGGTCGCAAACACCCTGCGCTGATGTTTGGCGTGGGACTCATCGGCATCTTCCTCTCCCGCTTCCTCTTGGAGTACATCAAAAACGACCAAGTGGCCTTTGAGGAGGGTATGAAGGCGGCTATCGGTATGAATATGGGCCAACTGCTGAGCATCCCCTTTGTGATTGCAGGCGTGGTTCTTGTGGTTATCGGACTCAAAAACAAACCCCAGCACATTGCGTGGGCCGAGGAGCCGGCAAAACCCAAAGCCAAAAAAGTGGCACCTCCAAAGGCAAAAAAATAGACAACACTTCAAAGATAGACAACCAATAACAAACAACTCTCTACGCTATGAGTAATGTAGTTAACAAGCTGATATTCAACTGCCTTGTGCAGTATGGAAATGTTGCACTCCCACAGGTGGGCTCGTTGCAGGTGAGTGGTAGCCCCAAGAAGGTAACCTTCTCCACCAAGATTTCCGACAACCACATTCCCGTAACCGACATCATCGCCGAGCAGGGTGCCTTGTCTGATGAGCAGGCAGCAGCCCTCTATGGCGATTGGCTCGAAGGGGCCAAGGGTGAGGACGGCTCCATTAAGGTTGAGGGTGTGGGCGTTATCCTGCCCCAAAGTTTTCAGATGGCCGAAGAGCTGCGCCGTGCGCTCGGAGCCGACGAAGAGAAGGCCGCCCCTATGCTCAAAAAACGCTGCCGCTGTGGCTGGCTGTGGTGGGTTGTGGCCGCTGTGGCCGTGGCAGCCGTGGTGGTGTTTGCACTCTGCCCCTGCTGCAACAAGGAGTGTACAAAGGGTGAGTGTGAGGAGGTTGTGGTTGAGGAGGCCCCTGTGGTTGTTGAGCCGGAGGTGGTGGCCGAGCCCGAAAAGCCCGCAATCAATCCCCCTGCTCCCGACAAGCGTTACAACGTAGCGGTGGGTGTCTTCTCCATAAAGTATAACGCACGTGCGTGCGCAAAGCAAGACCCCCTCGGTATCGGTGCCGAAAACTACACCATCACCCCCTTCCCCAGCGGACTCTGGGTGGTGATTGCCTACTCGACCAACAACCTTGGCGAGGCCGAGCGTATGCGCAAGGAGTACAAGAAAATTCAGCCCGACGTGTGGGTTTACAAAAGATACTAATTGGCTACAAATCAACCAACTGACAAACAACCTCAAACCCAAACACACACCACACAATGCAAGTGAAGAAGGTAATTGGCATCGGCAATGCCCTAACGGACTTTTTGGTAAACCTGCGAAATGATGATGTTCTGACGAGGCTCAACCTCGGCAAGGGCAGTATGAACCTTGTTGATTCGGAATTCCAACGCAAAATTCAGGGCGAAACGGCCGACCTGCCACACACCCTCTCGCTCGGAGGTAGTGCCTCTAATACCATACGTTGTATGGCACGACTCGGTGCAGAGGTTGGCCTCATCGGCAAGGTGGGCAAGGACTCCACCGGCCACTTCTTCGAGCAGGCCCTCGAAAACCTCGGCGTGGAGCCACACATCTACCACGGCAACAATCGCTCGGGAAGATGTTTGGCACTCGTGTCGCCCGATGGTGAGCGCACAATGGTAACCTACCTCGGTGCTGCTCTCGAACTCTGCGAGGCCGACATTACCCCTGCCGTGTTTGAGGGCTTCGACTGCCTCTACATTGAGGGCTATATGGTTCAGAGCCACTCGGTTATCCGCCACGCCATAAAGACCGCAAAGGCGTGTGGTTTGAAGGTTGCCATCGACCTTGCGAGCTACAATGTGGTGCTGGAAAACAGAGCCTTCTTGTTGGACTTGGTGGATAAATATGTGGACATAATCTTCGCCAACGAGCAGGAGGCTGCGGCTTTCAGTGGCGAGGAAGACCCCGAAAAGGCCCTGGAATTTATCGCAGCGAGGTGCGACCTTGCGATTGTGAAGATTGGCACCAAGGGAGCACTCATCAAGGAGAAGGGTGGCGAGCGCATACACGTTGGCATTATGGCCGCAGCCAAGAGGGTTGACACCACCGGTGCCGGCGACTTCTATGCTGCGGGCTTTATGGCCGGCTTGTGTCAGGGGTTGAACTTGCGCCAATGTGGTACCATAGGAGCCATCGCTGCGGGTAAGGTGATTGAGGTTGTGGGAACAACCTTTGGCGAGGATGCGTGGAGAGATATTTTCACGCTGGTCGAGAGGGTAAAAACCGAGAAATATCTATTCTAAAATGAGGGTAACAATAGAACTCGAAGGGGCAGAATTTCGTGCTCCGCACGGCTGTTATGACCTCGAAAAAGTGGTTGGAAACCGCTTTTTGGTGGATGTGCTGCTGGTTGTTGAAATTGGCGAGGCGGCCGAGAAGGACGAATTGTTGAAAAGTGTCAACTACCTGACCGTTTACCAGCTCGTCCAAAAGGAGATGCAACACCCGTCCGACACCCTCGAAAACGTGGCTTGGCGCATCCAAGAATGTCTTTATAGTGCTTTTAATCAGATTGTTGGCTCAAAAATCAAGGTTTCCAAACTTGCGCCCCCTCTTGGCGGAAAAGTCGAAAAGGTGAGCGTAACCCTAACAAAATAAGGTGTTTACAATTTTGTTGAAAACCTGTTGATAAACCAACAAAAACCTCTTGTTTTATCCAAAAATAAGCCTCAACTTTGTAGCAGAGTCGGGATGCCCGACTCTGCTCGTCTATGTGCTTGATTGTCAAGTGTATGGATTTTTGAACGGGAGAAAAAATCGAAAAAATATATAAAACACGAGGAACTATGTCTGAAAAGATGGAGAATGGGAGCGTATCCCCCGAACTCAAAGAGTTGAAATACGAGGATGTTTTGGCCAATGCCAAAGAGTATTTCAAGGGCGACGACCTGGCCGCAATGGTGTGGGTGAACAAGTATGCATTGAAGGACTCCTTCAACCGCATCTATGAGGCTTCACCCGAGGATATGCACCACCGTATTGCCGACGAAATCGCACGCATCGAAAACAACTACCCCAACCCAATGAGCGCAGAGGATGTGTTCGGATTGCTCGACCAATTCCGCTACATCATTCCCCAGGGTGGCCCTATGACCGGCATTGGCAACAACCTGCAAATTGCATCGTTGTCCAACTGCTTCGTTATCGGCCACCGCAACCCTGCCGACTCCTATGGCGGTATTATCCGTATGGACGAGGAGCAGGTGCAGTTGATGAAGCGTAGGGGTGGTGTGGGCCACGACCTCTCGCACCTCCGTCCCGCAGGCAGTCCCGTGTTGAACAGCGCACTCACCTCCACCGGTATTGTTCCCTTTATGGAGCGTTACTCCAACTCCACCCGTGAGGTGGCACAGGATGGCCGTAGGGGAGCACTGATGCTTACCCTTTCGATTAAGCACCCCGACGCAGAGCGTTTCATTGATGCCAAGACCGTTCAGGGCAAGGTTACGGGTGCCAACGTGTCCATCAAGATTGACGACGAGTTTATGCGCTGCGTTATCAATGGCGAGAAGTACACCCAGAAATTCCCCATTGATGCCGAGAAGCCCCTCTATGAGAAGGAGATTGATGCTACGGCTTTGTGGGACAAGATTATCCACAACGCTTGGAAGAGTGCCGAGCCCGGTTGCTTGTTCTGGGATACGGTGTTGAGGGAGAGCGTGCCCGACTGCTATGCCGACGAGGGCTTCCGTACCGTTTCGACCAACCCTTGTGGCGAGATTCCTCTGTGTCCCTACGACAGTTGCCGTCTGTTGGCCCTCAACCTTTACAGCTATGTAGATAAGCCATTTACCCCCGAGGCTTCATTCAACCACGAGAAGTTTGCAAAACATATCGAAATGGCGATGAGGATGATGGACGACATCATCGACTTGGAGTTGGAGAAAATCGACCTCATCCACAAGAAGATTGGCAAAGACCCCGAGGAGTTGGATGTTCGTAGGGTTGAGTTGTCGTTGTGGGAGAAGATTAGGGAGAAGGCTCTCAAAGGTCGCCGTACCGGTTTGGGTATCACTGCCGAGGGCGATATGTTGGCAGCGCTCGGTATGACCTACGGCTCGGACGAGGCCATCGATTTTGCCGTTAGCATCCAGAGGGAGCTCTGTCTTAACGCCTACCGTGCTTCGGTAAAACTCGCCAAAGAGCGTGGCTCGTTCCCGATGTACGACAACCTCAAAGAGGAGAACAACCCAATGATTAACCGTATCAAGGAGGCCGACCCCGAGTTGTATGCCGATATGGTACGCTACGGTCGTAGGAATATTGCGATGCTGACCATCGCTCCCACGGGTACCGTTTCGCTGATGTCGCAGACCACTTCGGGTATCGAGCCTGTGTTCCGCCCCGTATATAAACGCCGTAGGAAGGTGAACCCCACCGACCAGAATGTGAAGATTACCTACAAGGACGACGTGGGCGACTGCTTCGAGGAGTACTATGTGTTCCACCACAAGTTTGTTGAGTGGTTGAAGGTTACGGGCCACAACGTGGAGAACTTGGCAGACCTGCCCGATGCAGAGATGGATGCTCTTGTTGCCGCTTCGCCCTACAACCACGCAACTGCCAACGATATCGACTGGGTGGCCAAGGTGAAGATGCAGGGTGCTATCCAGAAGTGGGTGGACCACTCCATTTCGGTTACCGTAAACCTCCCCAATGATGTTTCGGAGGAGTTGGTTGCACAGGTGTATAAGACCGCTTGGGAGAGTGGTTGTAAGGGTATCACCGTCTATCGTGATGGCTCACGCAGCGGTGTGCTCATCGACACCAAGAGCAAAAAAGGCAGTGGCGAGGAGAGTCAATCGACTGCCCCCATCAAACGTCCCGCCGAGTTGGAAGCCGATGTTGTTCGCTTCCGCAATGGCAAGGAGGAGTGGATTGCATTTGTAGGACTCCACAATGGCAAGCCCTATGAGATTTTCACCGGTCAGATTGACGAGGAGTCGCTCTATATCCCCAAATCCATCAAGAAGGGTTGGATTGTGAAAGTGAGGGAAGAGGATGGCACCAAGCGTTACGACTTCCGTTTCCAAGACAAGATGGGTTATCCCCACATCATTGGTGGTATCTCCCGTCTGTTCGATATGGAGTTCTGGAACTATGCAAAACTCATCTCGGGTGTGTTGCGTAACGGTATGCCCATCGTGGACGTTGTGAACTTGGTTGACAGCCTCCAATTCACCAGCGAGGGTATCAACATCTGGAAAGCAGGTGTGGCTCGTGCGCTGAAACAGTATATCAAAGACGGCACCAAGAGCAAACAAAAGTGTCCCAACTGCGGTAGCGAGAGCCTCGTTTACCAGAACGGCTGTCCCACCTGCCACTCGTGCGGATGGAGCAAGTGTTCGTAGTGTTGGGCTGAAAGCAGAACAAAATTGTAAATCTTTTGAACCAGAGCGAGGCGACTTGCTCTGGTTTGCTGTAAAAATAGACAGTCTATGAAAATTTGTAAAAGGGGACTTGTGGCCCTCACTCCGCTGGTGGTTATGTTGGCGGTGTTTTTGGTTGGCTCGCTCGTTGCGGGCGACTTCTACCGCATACCCATATCGTTGGCCTTCCTTGTGGCCACCATCTATGCCTTGCTGATTGCACCCGAAAAGGGGCTCGCCAAAAATGTGGAAAAATTCTCGCAAGGAGCCGGCTCCACACGCATCCTCTATATGATTTGGATATTTGTGCTTGCGGGAGCCTTTGCAACGTCGGCCAAGGCTATGGGAGCAGTGGATGCCACGGTTGAGTTGGCCTTGTGGGCCATTCCGAGCAGGTTTGTGCCTGCGGGCATATTCCTTGCCACTTGCTTTATCTCTATGTCGATTGGAACCTCTGTGGGTACGATTGTTGCACTGACACCTGTGGTTACGGGTTTGGCAGTGGAGATGGGTGTGGACACTGCGTGGATGGTGGCGATTGTTGTGGGTGGAGCCTTCTTTGGCGACAACCTCTCGTTCATCTCCGACACCACCATTGCCGCCACCCAAACACAGGGCTGTGCTATGAGGGATAAATTCCGCACCAACCTGCGCCTTGTCGCTCCGGCAGCAATAATATCGCTCATCATCTACATCTTTTGTGGCAGCAACTTGGGCGGTGTCGCAGGCGTTGACTACTCCCACGCAGACATAGTGAAGGTGCTACCCTATGCGTTGGTTATCATACTTGCGTTGGTGGGTGTGAATGTGTTGGTTGTGCTTTCGTGTGGTATTGTGGCCACGGGAATCATTGGCGTTGGCGTGGGCGAGGTGGCGTTTTTCGACTTTACGGCATCGCTGGGCGAGGGAATGTGCTCTATGGGAGAGCTTATCATCGTTACGATGTTGGCCGGAGGTCTGCTCGAACTCGTAAAGGCAGGAGGAGGCCTCGACTATCTCATCAGGGGCGTTACCCGCAACATCCGCAACCGCCGAGGTGGCGAGGGAGCCATTGCGCTGCTCACAATGCTGTCGAATGTGTGCACGGCCAACAACACCATTGCTATCCTGACCATTGGCGACATCGCACGCAACATATCCCAAAAGTTTGACATCTCGGCCAGACGCTCGGCCAGCATCATCGACACCACCTCGTGCTTTGTGCAGGGCATTCTGCCCTATGGGGCGCAACTGCTGATGGCTGCGGGACTTGCGGAATTGTCGCCCGTGGCAATTATTCCCCACCTCTACTACCCCGCCCTGATTGGTGTTATGGTGGTTATTTCGATTATTTTCAATAGAAAATAATAAAATCAAAGAAAATTTAATATATTTGCCCGATAGAACAACCTGATAATTAGGAAAAACAGAAAAATAATCACAAACTAAAACAACAAACAACTCATGAAATTCGGTAAACTTTTCGCAATGTTGGCAATGGTTGCTGTGGCAACTACTGCTTGTCAAAACGAACCCGAGAACATCACTCCCGACAATGGTCAGAAGGAGATTTCGGTAAGCCCCTCGCTTGCCGGCTTTGCTCGTGCAACCGACACAGCCTTTGAGGAGGGCGATATGATTGGCTTGCACATCATCACCGACACCCCTTGGTTGGACAACGCTCTGTACACCTACACCAATGGTGCTCTCACCAGCGTAAGGCCCCAATATTGGTATCCCGAGGATGTGGCCTCGACAGTTATCGGCTACTACCCCTACTCGTCCGAGAACACCTACAAGGAGAGCTACACCTTCACTGTGAATGCCGACCAGAGTTCGCACGCAAAATACACCAAGTCGGACCTGATGGTGGCTATCACCTCTGCCAAACCCACCGCAGAGGCTATTGAACTCCCCTTCAAACACGCCCTCTCGAAGGTGGTTATCACCATCGACAACCAATTGGAGGGCGAGGTAATCGACAATGTGTGGTTCTCGGAGGTCTATGGCAAAGCAACCCTTAACCTCGCAGATGGTAGCGTTGTTGCCACCGGTGAGAAGGGCACCTTCAAGACTGCTTCGGTTACCACCACCGCCGACAAACCTGCGTGGGCAGTGATTCTCGCTCCCCAAGCAGAGGTTACCCCCAAGTTGGTTGTTACCACCAAGTCGGAAAAACAGTTCACCTTTGAACTCCAAGGCGCAGTAACCTTCTCTTCGGGCAAGGTTAGCACCGCAAACATCACCCTCACCGACGACAGCATCTACACCAACTTCACCCCCACCATCAGCGATTGGGTTGCCGACAACGACCTCCAATTTGGTCAGGACCCCGATGCAGGTGGCGACATTGAGGGTGGCAACACCTCGTCCAATGACGTTGTCTATCTCCACCCCGGCGTGTGGAATGTTCATGGTGCGTGGTTCTCGGCTCACTTCTGGGGCAATAGCGACTTCGACATCACTATGACCGACGCTGACGGCGACGGCATCTTCGAGTGTGCCGTACCAGAGGGTTGCACCAATGTGCTCTTCTGCCGTATGAACCCCGCATTTACCACCTTCGGTTGGGACATCACCGAGGGCGAGACCGTTGTTGAGGACCACGTTTGGAACCAGAGCGACGACCTCACTCTTGGCGCACAAAACCACTACTTCATCACCGACTGGGGCACCGAGAAGAGTCCTGGCTCTTGGAACGATGCAAACTACAACCCCTCGGCAGACCTTGCAGGTAAAGACTCCGGTTTGGGCATTGTTGGCTCGTTTGCAGCAAGCGGTTGGGGTATGGACGTTCTCCTGCTAACCACCGAAACCGAAGGTCTGTTGGTAGCCAAAGGCATTGACTTCAAAGCCGGCGATTGCTTCAAGATTCGCACCGCAGGCACTTGGGAAGGCGATGTTAACATTGGCGCATCCGAAAACGTAAACTACATCGAGGCCAACAAGTTCTTCACCGCAGCCAATTGGGGTAAAGACATCTATGTTTCGGCCACAGGCACTTATGACATCTACTTCAATCAGGGCACAATGGTTGTGTATCTGATGAGCGCAGGTACAGCCTACACCTCCGCAGCCGAGCAGACCGAGAATGGCAAGGAGCCCGAAAATGAGGAGGTTGAGGTAACCGAGAACACCATATATTTCTCCACCGGTAGTGTGGCTTGCACCGGCGCACGCTTTGTAGCCTACTTCTGGATTGAGGGTGGTTCAAGCGTTTGGGTTGATATGACCGACAGCGATGGCGACAAGATTTATGAGGTTAACATCCCCGTAGGTGGATATGGCGAAAAGGTTATCTTCTGTAACATGACAAACAATGCTCTCAATAGTTGGAACAACAAGGTTAACCAGACCGCAGACCTCACCATCCCCACTGACGGCAAAAACCTCTACACCCTCGGTGCGTGGAAAGAGAATGGTGGTGGCTCGGGTACTTGGAGCACTAAATAAGACCTATAAATCAACAACTAATAAACACACAAAACAATGAAACTGACTAAACTTTTTGCAGCATTGGCTATGGTTGCAGTTGCAACTACCGCCTGCCAGAACGAGCCTGAGGAGGCTATCAAACCC
The DNA here is from genome assembly GCA_045614965.1 of Tidjanibacter sp. Lineage (GTDB taxonomy): Bacteria > Bacteroidota > Bacteroidia > Bacteroidales > Rikenellaceae > Tidjanibacter. The sequence goes on along the minus strand of JAZLDY010000031.1, from coordinate 19,826 downwards.
GAGCAGGGAGCAAAGGAGATCTCCGTAACTCCCGCACTCTACTCCTTCAACCGTGCAACCGACACCGCCTTCGAGGAGGGCGACCAGATTGGTCTGCACATCATCACCAACGCAACCTACCTCAATAACGCAAAATACACCTTCACCAATGGTAAACTCACTTCCGAGAGTGTGAATGTGTGGTATGACGACGAGGAGTTGACCGCTGACGTGTTGGCATACTACCCCTACAACGCACAGGGTGCCTATGTTGAGGAGGGTTACAACTTTGCTGTTCAGACCGACCAGAGCGAAGAGGGTGCCTACGCTGCATCAGACCTTCTGATTGCCGCCACCACCTCCAAACCCACCGCAGAGGCTGTTGTGTTGCCTTTCAAACACGCAGGCTCAAAGATTGTTGTGAAAATCAACAACGAGTCTGACGATGTTATCAAGGATGTTTACATCAGCGATGTTTACACTGCTGCTACCTTCAACTTGAAGAGTGGCGAGGCTACCGTTAGTGGCGAGAAAGCAATCGTTAAGGGTGCTGTTGCCGGCGAGAACACTTGGACTATGATTGTTGTTCCTCAGGAGCAGGTTAGCCCCAAATTGATTGTTACTACCACCACCGAAGGTCAGTACACCTTCAACATCGTTGCCGCTACCGACCTCGTAGCAGGTAAGGTTGCAACCGCCAACCTCACCATCAGCAAAGAGCTCGTAAGCACCGAGTTCACCCCCGAGATTGGCGACTGGGAGAAAAACGACGACTTGGAATTCAACCCCAGCGACGAGAATAAACCCGTTGACCCCGAAGGTGGCGAGGGCGAAGACCCCGAAGGCGGCGAAGGTGGTGAAGGCAATGACCCCATTGTTCCCGAGGTGCCTGTTTTTGTTCCTGAGGCTACCGACTTGGGCGTTGTTGGCACGTTTGAAGCAAGTGCCAATTGGACGAATGATGTAGTTCTCTACACCACCCCCACCGAGGGCTTGCTCGTTGCAAAGAAAGTTGTATTCGCCGCATACGATTCGTTCAAAATTCGCACTGTTGGTAGTTGGGATGATTTGAATTACGGTCGTGGCGACATCAACTACATCCAAGCAAACAAATATGTTACTGCTATTAGCGGTAGCGCAAACAACATCACCATTGAGGCTGCCGGCACCTATGATATCTACTTCAACAAAGAAACTTTGGTTGTTTATGTTATGAGCGCAGGTGTCGACATTACCGAGGCTACCGAGCAGACTGAGAATGGCAAAGAGCCAGTAGTTGAAGAGCCTGAGGTTACTGAAAATGTTCTCTATCTTGCACCCAACTCGAATTGGAAACTGGATGGTGCACGTTTTGCAGCATACTTCTTTGTTGATGAAAAAACTAACACTTGGGTTAGTATGACCGACAGCGATGCAGATGGTATCTATGAGGCAAATATTCCTGTTGGTAGCTATACTTCGGTTATTTTCTGCCGTATGAATCCCAATACCACAGCAAACAACTGGGATAACAAATGGGATCAGACCAACGACCTTACAATCCCAACTGATGGCACCAACCTCTACACTGTTGCAGAGGGTGTGTGGAGTAATGGCGACGGCGCTTGGAGTACCAAATAAACCAAACCAACAAGACACAAAAAGCCCTGCGAGATTTTCGCAGGGTTTTTTGTTGGTGGTAGGGGGTGGTATGGGTGATAAGGGTGATAAGGGTGATAAGGGCCTTAATGACCTTAAAGTCCTTAATGCCCCTATTACCCCTATTAGCCTTAGTTATCCCAGCAGTCCCAGACAAGTCGGGACCATTGACAGCAACAATGGCTAATAGCAAAAAACTCTTAGGTAACAAAAACGTTACCCTAGAGTTTTGGTCGGTTGTGGTTGATGTTGTCCGTTGTCGGTCGTCGGTTGACGGTTGGCGGCATTTAAGCCTCCCTGCTGTCGAGCCAGATGGTTACGGGGCCGTCGTTGAGTAGGGACACCTTCATATCGGCACCAAAGCGGCCACAAGGTGTGGGTTTGCCTATCGCAGAGGAGAGTTTTTGTTTGAACTCCTCGTAGAGTGGCACCGCCACGGCCTCGCCCGCAGCGTGGATATAACTTGGGCGGTTGCCCTTGCGTGTGGCGGCTTGGAGCGTGAATTGGCTCACCACCAACACATCCCCTTCCACCTGCCTCACATCGAGGTTCATAACCTCATTTTCGTCATCAAAGATGCGCAGTTGGGACACCTTGCGCACAAGGTAGTCAACATCGGCAGAGGTGTCGTCGGTGGCAACACCCACAAAGACCAGCAGGCCTCCGCCAATGCGAGCAACCTCCTCGCCCTCAATCACCACGTTTGCGTGGGCAACACGCTGTACAAGTGCTCTCATATCTTGTTTTTATTTTTTCGTCAAACCTCTAATGTGCTTCGAGCCAAGAGGCTCCCTCGCCAATGTCCACCACAAGGGGTACACGCAGGGTGGCAGCACCCTCCATCGCCTCACGAAGAATGGTCTCCACTTGGGCCTTTTCGCTCAACAGGGTATCTACAATCAACTCGTCGTGCACTTGGAGAATCATCTTGGAGCGAAGGCCCTCCGCCCTAAACCTACGAGCCACCTCTGCCATTGCAATCTTGATGATGTCGGCAGCGGAGCCTTGCAGGGGTGCGTTTATGGCATTTCGCTCGGCCAGGGAGCGCACCGTGGCGTTGGCCGAGATGATGTCGGGCAGGTAGCGTTTGCGCCCAAAGATGGTCTGCACATAGCCATTGTTTTTGGCCTCGGCTATGGTGCGGTCGATGTACTCCTTCACTTGGGGGTAGGAGGCAAAGTAGCCCTCAATGAGTGCCTTGGCCTCGCCCATCGACATATCGTTGCCCATCCTCTGGCGCAGGCCAAAGGCCGAAATGCCATAGATGATGCCAAAGTTGGCTGTCTTGGCCTTGCGACGTTGGTCGGTGGTTACCTCGGCAGGGGCAACGTGGAACAGCCTCGATGCGGTATCTCTGTGGATATCCTCGCCACTGCGGAAGGCCTCAATCATAGCCTCGTCGCTGCTCATATGGGCCATAAGGCGAAGTTCCACCTGCGAGTAGTCGGCAGCCAGCAGGACGTGGTCGCTGTCGGAAGCCACAAAAGCCTCCCTGATACGTTTGCCCAACTCGTCCCTGATGGGGATATTTTGGAGGTTGGGGTTGGTGGAGGAGAGTCGGCCCGTGGCCGTTACGGCCTGATTGTAGGATGTGTGGATGTGTCCCGTGGTGGGGTTTACGAGCGCAGGCAGAGCCTCCACATAGGTCGAAAGGAGTTTTTTGATGCCCCTATACTCCAAAATCTTGGGCACAATGGGATGGCGGTCCGAAAGGAATTGCAGATACTCCTCCTCGGTGCTGTATTGTTTTGTCTTGGTGCGCTTGGGTTTGGACTCTATTTTGAGCACCTCAAAGAGCGCAACACCAAGTTGGCGTGAGGAGTTCACATTGAGCACAGGCATACCCGCAAGGGTACGGATGTCGCTCTCCAACTCGGCAAGTTTCACATTAAGTTCCCTACCATAGTCGGCAAGCAGAGCCACGTCCACCTTCACACCCTCCCACTCCATATCGGCAAGGGTGCGAATGAGGGGCTCTTCCACTGTGTTATAGAGCTCCTCGGCCTCTGCCTTTTGGAGTTGGGGCAGGAGGGCTTCGTAGAGTTGCAGTGTGATGTCGGCATCCTCCGCACAATAGGGAGCAACATCCTCCACAGCCACTCGGTCCATTGTGAGCTGGTGGGCACCACGGCCAATGAGCGACTCAATCTCTATGGGTTGGTAATCCAACAAGGTCTGTGCGAGGTGGTTCATACCGTGGCGGCTCTCGGGGTTGATGAGGTAGTGCATAATCATCGTATCCCACAGTTTGCCCCTCACCTCAACACCCTCACGGCGCAACATCAGCAGGTCGAACTTCACATTCTGACCCACCTTCTCAACCCTTTCGCACTCCAATAGCGGGCGCAGAGCCTCAACCATTTCGGCTCGGCGGTCGCCACCAATGGGAACGTAATATGCCGTGTGGGGAGTGGCAGCAAGGCCAATGCCCACGATGTGGTCGGTGTGGTAGTCGAGGCCCGATGTCTCGGTGTCAAACGACACCCTCTCGGCCTTCAACATTTGCTCCACCAGGGCAGTAACTTCCTCGGGGGTGGAAGCAATGGTGTAGGTGTGCTCCACGGTGTCGATGGTCTTGTAGAGTGGTGCGCTTTGTGAAAAGAGGTCAAAGCCACCACCTGCGGGCTCCGCCGATACAGGGACTGTCTTTTGTGGCGCAGTGGCCTCTATGGGGTTACCAAAAAGGTCTGTGGCAACGGGGGTGGATGTGGTGGTAGCGGTGGCTGTGGAAACAACGCCCACACTCTCCACTCCGCCGGCCCTCTCCCCGCAGTTGGCCTCCTTGTGGGCCGTAGCCTCGGGGCACACAAGCCCATTGAAGGGCGAGTGGGCCGAGAGCTCCATCTCTCGCAGGAACATATTGAAGTCCAGCCTGCGGTAAATCTCTTTGAGGGCCTCGCAGTCGGGGGCACACATAGCCAACTCCGAAGGTACAAAGTCTATGGGGGCATCGAGGGCTATGGTGGCCAACACCTTCGAGAGCCTCAACTGCTCTGCTCCGGCCTCCACATTCTCCCTCTGTTTGCCTTTCAGTCGGCTGGTGTCGGCCAAAATATCCTCCACCGTGCCGAACTCGTTTACAAGTTTTATGGCTCCCTTTTCGCCCACACCCTTAACACCGGGGATGTTGTCCGATGCGTCGCCCCAGAGGGCCAAGATGTCAATCACCTTGCGTGGGTCGTCAAAGCCATAGTGTTCCTTGATTTCTGCCGGGCCGACAATCTCCACACCCTCGCCACCCTTGCGCTGTTTGTAGATGCGCACCGAGGGGGTTACGAGTTGTCCGAAGTCCTTGTCGGGAGTAACCATATAGACATCCAACCCACGGGCTGCCGCCTTGTGGGAGAGGGTGCCGATAACGTCGTCGGCCTCATAGTCGGGCACCTCCAAAATGGGGATGCGCATCGCCCTCAAAATATCCTTAATGTGGGGCACAGCGGCGATGATATCCTCGGGTGTTTCGCTACGGTTGGCCTTGTAGTCGGGAAAGAGGCGATTGCGGAAATTGCCCCCCTTGGGGTCAAAAGCCACGCCGAGGTAGTGGGGACGTTCGTTGACGATGATGTCCCTCAAAAACTTTGTAAACCCAAAGATGGGCGAGGTGTTCAGCCCCTCACGATTGCGCATAGGGCGGCCCGCAAAGGCGTAATATGCCCTGAAAATCTGTGCGTAGGCATCAACAAGGAATAGTTTTTCCATAGAAGGAGTTTTTGACACCCCCAACAGAGAGCGTGTCGGGGGTGTGGGGTTTTCTAATAGATGGCAATATCGTAGGGCATACGGGCCTTAACTCCCGAGCCCTCCTCGATGGTGGCACGAAGAGCATTGTAGCGACCAAGGCTCACGCCAAACACACTCGCCTCTTTGAGGGCCGTGCGTGCCGAAGCCGACAGCAGGGAGTTCATAAGAGCCGTAAACTCATCCTCCTCTTCGAGAATCTCCACCACTCGGTAGCCCTCGCCCAACTCGGCCTTCTCGGCAGCCAGCACCAAGGCCTCTTTGAGGCCACCAAAGCCATCGACAAGGCCAATGGTCTTGGCATCCACGCCACACCACACACGGCCCTGACCAATCTTGTCAACCTCCTCGGTGGTCATACCCCTACCCTCGGCAACGTGGCCAACGAAGGTGTCATAGACATCCTCCACCGATTTCTGCAAATAGGCCTGCTCGGTGGGGGTGAGTTTGCGGAAGGTGGAGCCCATATCGCCGTGGGGTGCGCTCTTGGCCACATCAACAGTGATGCCGATGTTTTTCATTGCATCGCCCGTGGAGAGAATCAAACCAAAGACACCAATGGAGCCTGTGAGTGTTGTGCGGGCCGAAAGGATGGTGGATGCAGGCGAGGAGATGTAGTAGCCGCCCGAGGCTGCATAGTTGGCCATAGATACCACAAGGGGTTTCTTCTCCACCAAAAGTTTCAACTCACGCCACATAACCTCCGAGGCAAGGGCGCTACCACCGGGAGAGTTCACCCTCAACACAACGGCCTTCACGTCGTCATCCTCGGCTGCTCGGCGGATGTGCTCGGCAGTGGTGGCACCGCCGATGATACCCTCGGCACCCTGACCGTCGATAATCTCACCATCGGCATAGACAACAGCCACTTTGTTGCGGGCAATCTTGGTTGGGAGAAGTGTGGATACATACTCGCCAAGGGTTACGGCATTCACGTCCTCATATTTCTCCTTGCCAACAATGGCGGCAAGGCGAGCCTCCACCTGGTCCTCATAGAGCAACTCATCTACAAAACCCAGCATCTTGGCCGATGCGGGAGAGTCAACCAAAAGTCCCTCGGCAGCCTTGTGGACATAGTGGGGCGAGGAGTTGCGAGCAAGGGCAACATCCTCAACAATCACATTCCACAAAGAGTTGACCATTGTTTGGGTTTGGAGCCTGTTGGCCTCGCTCATACGCTTGGTTATGTATGGCTCCACGGCCGACTTGTAGGTGCCGTGGCGGACAACCTGAACATCGAGGTCGAGCCTATCGAGCAGCCCTTTGTAGAACATCACCTGCGAAGCCAGACCACGCCAATCGAGCGAGCCTTGGGGGTTGAGGTAGAGTTCATCGGCCACCGAACAGAGCCAATAGAGTCCCTGCGAATAGGTCTCGTTGTAGGCCACAATGGGCTTGCCCGAAGCCTTGAAGCCCACAAGCAGATTGCGCAACTCCTCCATCTGGGCTGTGCCCTCAATAGTGCCAAGACCTGTGTGGTTGATGTAGAGTGCCTTGATTTTGGGGTCGGCAGCAGCGGCTTCGAGAGCCTCAATAACTTGAAGTGTGGTAAGGCTCTGCATCATCTCCATCGTTCCCGACGAGAGTCCCGAAAGGTCAAACGTGGGCATACGGGGTGAGTCGTAGATGTTCTCCGCAAAGTCCAACACCAACACCGAGCCGTCCTCCACCACAACACTCTTCGAAGAGGTGAGCGACGAGGAGAATACTCCCACCAGTATTAAAATGGGCAACAACGACACAACAATCATTGCCAGAAGTGCCGCAAAAAATGTCTTAAAAAATCCTTTCATACCTTATAAAAAAATAGATGTTTATATTACAAAGATATGGTTTTTACGCCAAAGAAAGTGTATCTTTGTGATAAAAATTAGCCCCGTAGGGGGCTAAAAGAAAACAAGACAAACAAAACAGACTGAACGAAAGCAAAAAATATGATTACAAAAGAGGAGATTGTGGAGATACTCAAAGGAGTAACCCACCCCGAAACAGGCCAAAACATTGTCGATGGTGCCATTCTGCAAGATGTGGAGATTGGAATGGAAGGAGTTGTTATCACTCTCAACTTCCGCCGCAAAAGGGACCCCTTTGCAAAATCGGTGGCCACAAGGGCGAAGATGGCTGTGGATGCCGCCTGCGACTTGGAGGTACAAGTGGTGAGCAAAGAGGGTGAGGATGCACCCAAGCCCCGTCAACACGAAGGCGTTGCCAAGGTGAAAAACATCATTGCCGTAGCCTCGGGCAAAGGCGGTGTGGGAAAGTCAACCGTAACGGCCAACATTGCCGTAGAGTTGCACAAGTTGGGATATAGTGTGGGTGTGTTGGATGCCGACATCTATGGTCCCTCACAACCCAAGCTTTTTGGCGTGGAGGACTACGCTCCTTGGGCCGACAAATACGATGGGCTCGACTACATCATTCCTGCCGAATCCAATGGCATAAAAATCAACTCCATAGGCTTCTACATCAACCCCGGAGATGCGCTCATTTGGAGGGGTCCGATGGCCACAAATGCCCTCAAACAACTCATCAACCAAACCTTGTGGGGAGAGTTAGACTTTTTGTTAATAGATATGCCTCCCGGAACGGGCGATGTACAGATTGCAGTGGCTGAAAATCTGCACCTTACGGGTGCGCTCATAGTGAGTACCCCACAGCAGGTTGCAGTGGCCGACGTGGTAAGGGGAATGAAGATGTTCCGCACGCAGGGAGTAGAGGTGCCCGTGTTGGGTGTTGTGGAGAATATGGCCTTCTTCACACCGGCCGAGTTGCCCAACAATCGTTACTACATCTTCGGACGTGGCGGTGCACGCATAATGGCCGAGAACGAAGGGGTTGACTTCTTGGGCGAAATACCTCTAATTCAGAGCATTGCGGAAAATTCCGACAATGGAACACCTGTGGCTTTGGGTAGTGCAGAGGAGGAAAAATACTATGCCGAAGTGTGTCGAAAGATTGTTGACAAGGTGATGAAAAGGTGTTAGTAAGGTGTGCAAACCGTGGTTGAAAAATATGGATAAATTGGGTGTCCGAAAATTTGCAAAAAGAGAATTGTTGTATAAGCCGGACTCGTTTTGAAAAAGCAAGAAAAATCTTTCATTTTTTACCACAAGAGTTTCAACACACACAAAGTAGAAAACTAACAAAAACGACGGGTGTTAATCTGTTCATAAAGTTATCAACCCGATGTTGAAAACCGATGCTCCTAACCGAATTATTAGCGAGTTAAGAGAAGAGGGCGAGAGGATAAATTTTGATAAGTTGGTGGGGTGGAAAAAGCAAAAAAGTTATTGACACTTTCAACACCCTTTATTATTCTTATTTTAATTTATATTTATAAAATTTAAGAAAGAAAATAATAAAAATAAAAAGGTATGGGAAGAGTTGAAAATTCCGTTTTGGCCGACAAGATTGCAGCTCTGAAAAAGAGTAAGCGTGCAATCATACTGGCTCACTACTACACCGCCGGCGAGGTGCAGGCTGTGGCCGACTTTGTGGGCGATAGTTTGGCCCTCTCGCAGAAGGCCTCTACGGTGGATGCCGACATTATCCTCTTTGCCGGCGTGAGGTTTATGGCCGAGACCGCAAAGGTGCTTTCGCCCGACAAGAAGGTGCTCCTTCCTGTGGTGGAGGCGGGGTGCTCGTTGGCCGACTCGTGCGACGCCGAGGAACTTGCCAGGGTGAAGGCCGAAAACCCCGACCACTTGGTGGTGGCCTATGTGAATACCTCGGTGGAGGTGAAGGCTCTCACGGATATTTGCTGCACCTCTTCCAATGCTCTTGATATTGTAAGGGGGCTGCCGGCCGAACAGAAAATACTCTTCATCCCCGACCGTAACCTGGGCTCTTATATAAATAAATGTACGGGCCGAGAGATGAAACTCTGGAACGGAGCCTGCCTTGTGCACGAGGAGTTTTCGGTGGAGGAGATTGCGAAGCTGAAAGAGGCTCACCCCGAGGCAAAGGTGGTTGTACACCCCGAGTGCAAGGCCGAGGTTGTGGAGTTGGCCGACTACGCAGGCTCCACTGCTGGTATCCTTGCCTATTGCAAGAATAGCGAGGCGGAGGAGTTTATTGTTACCACCGAGAGTGGTATTCTCTATGAGATGGAGCGCACTCTGCCCAATAAGAAATTCTATCCCGTACCTCACAAGGGATGCGAGGGGTGTATCTCGTGCCTCGATATGAAGAAGGTAACCCTCGAAAACATCTACGAGACACTCCTCTGTGAGAGTCCCGAGGTGGTCATTGACGAGGAGATAAGGGCCAAGGCCGAGGGTGCTATCGTGAGAATGTTGGCCTTGTGATGTGAGTGTGTTGATAAATGATAAAAATGTATAATAGGAAAGAAGAATGAAAAAAGCGATTGTTGTAATGTTGTCGTTGCTGGTGAGTCTGGCAGCGGTGGCCGATGAGGGTATGTGGTTGCTGCCCTTGTTGCAGAAATTGAATATTAAAGATATGCAGGCAAAGGGTTTGGAACTCTCGGCCGAGGATATCTATGCGGTGAATGGCTCGTCGTTGAAGGATGCCATTGTGATTTTTGGTAACGGATGTACGGGCGAGGTGGTGTCGGCCGATGGTCTGTTGTTTACCAACCACCACTGCGGTTTTGGCTCCATTCAGGCACTTAGCAGTGTGGAGCACGACTATCTCAAAAACGGCTTCTGGGCAATGAATCGCCAGGAGGAGTTGCCTGCACCCGGCCTGACCGTTACTTTCATCCGCAGCATTGAGGATGTTACCAAACAGGTGTTGAAGGGTGTTAAGGAGGATATGACCTTTGAGCAGAGGAGCGATAAGGTGAGGGCCAACTCGCAGGCTCTGCAAACAAAGTTGGAGAAGAAGAACGAGGGTAAGAGTGTTTCCATTAAGGAGTTCTTCGGAGGCAACCAATACTTTGCTTTTGTTATGGAGGTCTATAAGGATGTGCGCCTTGTGGGAACGCCTCCCTATGCTGTGGGTAAGTTTGGTGGCGAAACCGACAACTGGATGTGGCCTCGTCATACGGGCGACTTTTCGGTGTTTAGGATTTATGCAGCTCCCGATGGTGTAACCCCTGCGGAGTATGCCAAGGAGAATGTCCCCTATAAAGCCCCCACCCACCTCACCATTTCCACCCAAGGCTACAAGGAGGGCGACTTTGCTATGATTATGGGCTTCCCCGGCTCCACCACCCGCTATATGACCTCGTGGGAGATTGACCAGATGTTGGAGACCGAAAATCCCAACCGCATCTATATTCGTGGCGAAAGGCAGGCCATCCTCAAAGAGCGTATGGCTGCCGACGATGCCATTCGCATCAAATATGCCTCAAAATATGCCTCTTCGTCCAACTATTGGAAGAACTCTATCGGAATGTCGAGAGGTGTGAAAAAACTCAATGTAAGGGGCAAAAAAGAGCAAATCGAAGGGGAGTTCACCGCTTGGGTTTGGAGTGGAATGAACAAGAAGCGCATCGAACTCTATGGAAACGCTCTGCCTATGATTGAACAGGCTATTAAGGATGTTACCCCCATCGAGAGCGATATTCAGATTTTGAGCGAGACACTCTTTCGTGCTGCCGAGATTGTGGTGGCCCCTATGAGGTATCGTAATGCCCTGCGCCGTGGTGAGAGTGTAGAGGTGGCTGTGGAGGCTATGCAGAAGTTCTATAAGGACTACGACGAGGCTACCGATAGGCTTGTGAGTGCTCGTATGTTTGAGGTGCTCAGGGAGATGATTCCTGCCGAGCGCAGGCCGGAGAGTTTGGCTGTTATCGACACCGAGTTTGGTGGCGACGTGAAGGCCTTTACCGAAAACCTCTTTGATAACTCCGCCTTTGCTAATGAGGAAAAATTCATTGCCGCAGTGGGCGCAGAGGGTGGCTTGGATGCCATTAAGAAGGATGCCGCCTACCTCATTATGGAGGATGCGATGGGTGTGTATAATAAACTACACAAGAGCGCAATTCCTGTTCAGAACAACTTCAAGACCGGACACCGCCTCTTTGTGCGTGGTTTGCAGGAGATGAATCCCGAGAAAAGTTACTATCCCGATGCAAACTTCACACTGCGTCTGACCTATGGCTCCATTCTCCCCTACTCGCCTGCCGACGGTGTGCTTTATAAATACTATACCACCATCGACGGCGTGGTGGCAAAAGAGGACCCCACTAATCCCGTAGATTTCACCGTGGACGAGAGGCTCAAAACCCTCCACGCAGCACAGGATTGGGGCCCCTATGCCGATGCAGATGGAACGCTCCATACCTGCTTCCTCTCGACCAACGACATCACGGGCGGTAACTCCGGTAGCCCCATTATGAACTCCCGTGGCGAACTCATCGGTCTTGCTTTCGATGGCAACTGGGAGGCTATGAGTGGCGATATTGCCTTTGAGCCTGCCCTGCAAAGGACAATCAATGTGGATGTGCGCTATGTGCTGTGGTGCATCGATAAGTTGGGTGGCGCAGGCTACTTGCTCGACGAGATGACCATAAAATAGTTTGGTCCGATAACCAAGCAGACAAAACAAAAACCACGGGTATCATTTTCGATACCCGTGGTTTTTTGTTGCTACACAAAGAGGTTTTATTTGTCAAACTCAATGACGGTTGCCTCTGCGTAGATGCTTATCTCCTGGAAGAGGAAAAACTTAATGGCGATGCTCTCCTTGGTGGTTACATTTACCAACGCCTGCGAGCCGGTGAGGTTTGCCTTGTGAGTGAGCTCTGCAACTGCAACTTTCTCCAAATTGCGCATACCGCCAAGGCCGAGGAAGTAGTGGCTGCTAACCTCCGTGCTAACGGTCTTCACGATGTGGAAGTTCTTTTGAGAAAGAATAACGCTCGTTTGGTTTTGATTCAAATTGGCTGTCATATTGGAAGCAAGGCCAACACAACTTGTCATTGCAAATGTTGCAAAAATGGCAACGAGAATCAATTTAATCTTTTTCATAGACTTTTGGGTGGTTATTATGGAAATGGTGCAAAGTGTCGCTCTTTGCACCATTTCCGTTTGTTATAGTTGTTTCCTATTTGCGGATAGCAGCAACGCCGGGGAGCTCTTTGCCCTCGATGAATTCGAGCAATGCACCACCACCGGTCGAAACATAGCTAACCTTGTCGGCCAAACCAAACTTGTTGATACAAGCAACGCTGTCGCCACCACCAATGAGCGAGTATGCGCCCTTGGTCTGGGTAGCCTCGGCAATAGCCTCTGCTACTGCACGAGAGCCGGTGGAGAATTTGTCAATCTCAAACACACCAACGGGGCCGTTCCAAAGGATGGTCTTGCACTCCAAAATCTCGTCGTGGAAGAGTTTTTTACCCTCGCTGCCGATGTCAACACCCTCCCAAGCATCGTCGATGTTCTTCACAGGAGCCTCCTGAGTGTTGGCGTCGTTGCTGAAATCGTCGCAGGTGAGAGCATCGGGCGACATCACAAACTTGATACCCTTCTCCTCTGCCTTTTTGAGGATACCGAGTGCGGTCTCAAACATATCGGGCTCGCAGATAGATTTACCTACCTTGCCACCGAGTGCGCCGGCAAAGGTGTAGGTCATACCACCACCGATGATAATCTTGTCGCACTTCTCCATAAGAGTCTCGATAATGGAGATTTTGGTCGATACCTTCGAGCCACCAACGATGGCAACAAAGGGCCTCTGGGGATTCTCCATAACAGCCTCGATAGCCTTCAACTCGCCCTCCATAACATAGCCGAACATCTTGTCGCCAGGGAAGTAGTCGGCGATGAGTGCGGTGGAAGCGTGGGCACGGTGGGCAGTACCGAATGCATCGTTGATGTAGCAGTCGGCATAGGAAGCGAGTTTTTTCACAAAGTCCTTCTGGCTCTCCTTAACGGCCTTCTTGGCCTCTTTCTTCTCCTCGTCGGTAGCATCCTCTGCCAAACCACGGGGTTTGCCCTCCTCCTCTGCATAGAAACGGAGGTTTTCGAGCAACAACACCTCACCGGGTTTGAGAGCAGCAGCCATCTCTGCGGCCTTCTCGCCCATACAGTCGCCTGCGAAGAGCACCTTCACGCCAAGGCGAGCCTCCACAGCACCGATGATGTGCGAGAGGGAGTATTTCTCGTCGTTGTTTTTCTTGGGCCTTCCGAGGTGCGACATAAGAATCACACTGCCGCCACCGGCCAAAACCTTCTTGATGGTGGGAATTGCGGCACGGATACGGGTGTCGTCGGTTACGTTGAACTCCTTGTCCAGGGGCACATTGAAGTCCACACGAATAATGGCACGTTTGCCATTAAAGTTGTAAGTGTCAATTGTTTGCATAACGTTTTGTTGTTTTTATTGAAAAATTTTTATGCGTTGTCTGTTTTATTATTTCACAAAGATAGTTATTTGAAACAAGAATGAAACAGTCTTGTCTTACAATTTTATGTGCAAAATTTCTAAATATACACTCAAACTTACAGATTGAAACCAGCCGAAAGTTAAAGAATTGCTCTTTTTGTGGTTAAAGTTTTAATGTTAAGCAAAAAATACATACCTTTGCGTAACAAAACGTAAGTTAAGCACGAGAGAAACACAAAAAATAATAACAACACTATGTACGGAAAGATTAAAAACCACCTCCAAGCGGAGCTCGACAGCATCCGTGAAGCAGGTCTTTACAAACAGGAACGTATCATTGAGTCGCCACAGCGTGCCGCCATTGAGGTTGGCGGCAAGGAGGTGCTCAACTTCTGCGCCAACAACTACCTCGGACTCTCCGACAACCCTCGTCTTATTGAGGCCGCCAAGAGGGCAATGGACGAGCGTGGCTTTGGTATGTCGTCCGTGAGGTTTATCTGTGGTTGCCAGGATATCCACAAGGAGTTGGAGAAGGCCATTGCCGACTATTTCGGCACCGAGGACACCATTCTCTATGCTGCTTGCTTTGATGCCAACGGCGGTGTGTTTGAGCCTCTCTTTACGGAGCAGGATGCTATCATCAGCGACTCGCTCAACCACGCCTCTATTATTGACGGTGTGAGGCTCTGCAAGGCTGTTCGCTACCGCTATGCCAATGCCGATATGGAGGAGCTCGAAAACTGCCTCAAACTCGCACAGGCACAGCGTTTCCGCATCATCGTAACCGACGGAGTGTTCTCGATGGATGGTAATGTGGCCAAGATGGATGAGATTTGTGCCCTGGCCGAGAAATATGATGCCCTTGTGATGGTTGACGAGTGCCACTCGGCAGGCGTTGTGGGCGCAACGGGCAGGGGTGTAACCGAGCTCTACAATCTGCGTGGCCAGGTGGACATCATCACCGGCACTCTTGGCAAGGCTTTCGGTGGTGCAGTGGGTGGTTTTACCACAGGCCGCAAGGAGATTATTGAGATGCTCCGCCAGCGTTCACGCCCCTATCTGTTCAGCAACTCCGTACCTCCCGCAGTGGTGGGCGCAAGCATCGAGGTCTTCAAGATGTTGGCCGAGAGCAACGAGATTCACGACCGCCTGGTGGAGAATGTGGAGTACTTCCGTGAGCGTATGTTGGCCGCAGGCTTCGACATCAAACCCACCCAGAGTGCCATTTGTGCCGTTATGCTCTACGATGCTCCCTTGTCGCAGGTTATGGCCTCCAAACTGCTCGAAGAGGGCATCTATGTTACGGGCTTCTACTACCCCGTGGTGCCCAAAGGACAGGCTCGCATCCGTGTACAAGTGTCGGCCGGCCACACCCGAGAGCAACTCGACAAATGTATTGCCGCATTTACCAAAATCGGTAAGGAACTCGGCGTGATTAAATAACCCCCAACAAAAAGAAAAACAAACTGTTATGACAAAATTTAACATTGATAAGATTGACCGTAAGATTCTCCAACTCCTGCTCCGCAACGCTCGTATGCCCTACCTCGAAATCGCTCGTGAGTGTGGCATTTCGGGTGCAGCCATCCACCAGAGGGTGAAGAAACTCGACGAGCAGGGCATTATTCTTGGCTCCCGCTTGGAGGTAAACCCTCGTAGTTTGGGCTATGATGTGTGTGCGCTGGTTAATATCCGTATGCAGAACCCCTCGATGGACGAAGCTATTGTAAGTGCCGTTAAGAGCATTCCCGAGGTTGTGGAGTGCCACTTCATCACCGGTCAATATAACCTCCAAATCAAGATGTACTGCACCGACAATGACCACCTGATGCGTACCCTCTCGGAGAGTGTGTTGAAGATTCCCGGAGTTATCGCTACCGAGACCTACATCAGCCTCAGCGAGCCCTTCTCCCGCCAGTTGGACGTGCGCCACATTATGGAAGAGTAGAAGGGAATTGAGAATTGAGAGTTGAGAATTGAAAATGGAAAAGGCTCCCCTCTAAGTTAGAGGGGGTGGCCGAAGGTCGGGGGCGTCTGTAATGTGGAACGTTGTGTTGCAGAAGCATTCGGGATTCTAAATTTCCATTGAAAAATCTTTTGACGTTAGGCACAAATTGAAAATGGAAGATATAAGACTGACCAAGGAGTTCTCGTTTGAGATGGCCCACGCATTGGTGGGCTACGATGGTGCGTGTAGGGAGATACACGGCCACAGTTATAGGCTCTTTGTTACGGTGGAGGGCGCACCTTCCACGGCGGATGGCGACCCCAAGTTGGGTATGGCTGTCGATTTTGGCGACCTGAAAAGGGCTGTGAATGAGGCGGTTGTGGAGCCCTACGACCACTCGTTTATGATTCGCCTCACCCCCGAGAGCGAGGAGGTTGTGGAGGTGTTGCAACGCCACTTCACTAAGATACACGTTGTCGATTGGCAACCGACGTGCGAGAACCTGCTGCACCACTTTGCGGCTCTCATTGCTCCCGCACTCCCCTTCTCGGTGAGCCTCAAAACACTGCGCCTGCACGAAACGGCCACCTCCTATGCGGAGCTGACATTTTAAGTCGACCGACAACCGTCGACCGACAACCGACAACCGTCGACCGACAATAGAGAATAAACTCTTGGGTATTAAAAAAGATACCCGAGAGTTTTTTGTGGGCTGTTAGCTGTTAGGGAGATTAGGGAGATTAGGGAGTTTAGGGAGTTTAGGGAGGTTAAGGAGTTACAAATGCTATTTCCCTAATCACCCCAACCTCCCTACTTTCCCTAAATTTCCTTTCTGCCCTTTCTGCCCTTTCTGCCCTTTCTTGCTCTTTCTGCCCTAAAAATCGTAGCCCACAATAGCATTGGCATAGATAGCCCCTCCAATAAATATAGGCATAAATTCAAAAAATCTCAATTCTCAATTCTCAATTCTCAATTCTATTTACTATTTTTGTGCTTTCTAAATCTAAATTCATTAGTTGGTTTATGGAGGTAAAAACATCGGAACCCGTAAAAGAACGCTCGCTCAACTTCATTGAGGAGATTATCGAAAACTATATCGCTGAGACCGGAAACACCATTCAAACACGTTTCCCGCCCGAGCCTAACGGCTATCTGCACATTGGCCACGCCAAGAGCATCTGCCTTAACTTTGGCCTCGCACAGCGTTATGGCGGTAAGTGCAACCTGCGTTTCGACGACACCAACCCCGTGAAGGAGGATACCGAGTATGTGGACTCCATCAAGGAGGACATCAAGTGGCTCGGCTTTGAGTGGGCTGTTGAGCGTTACGCTTCGGACTACTTCGACCAGCTCTACGAGTGGGCTATCGCTCTGATTAAGAAGGGGAAAGCCTATGTTGATGACCAAACACAGGAGCAGATTCGCCTCGGACGTGGTACCATTCAGCAGGCCGGCACCGAGAGCCCTTGGCGCAACCGTTCCGTAGAGGAAAACCTTCGCCTCTTTGAGGAGATGAAGGAGGGTAAATATGCCGATGGCGAGAAGGTGTTGAGGGCCAAGATTGATATGGCCCACCCCAATATGCTCTTCCGTGACCCTATCCTCTACCGTATCCTCCACACCGAGCACCACCGCACGGGCAACAAGTGGTGCATCTATCCTATGTATGACTACGCCCACGGTCAGAGCGACTCCATCGAGCGCATCAGCCACTCGATTTGTACACTCGAATTCGATGTTCACCGCCCCCTCTACGACTGGTTCATTCAGGAGCTGGATATCTTCCCCAGCCACCAATACGAATTTGCAAGGTTGAACCTTACCTATACCGTAATGAGTAAGCGCAAATTGCTGCAACTCGTTAAGGAACAATTTGTTACAGGTTGGGACGACCCCCGAATGCCGACCATTTGCGCCCTTCGTCGTAAGGGTTACACCCCTGCATCCATCCGTGCTTTTGCCGAGAGGGTTGGTGTTGCAAAGAGGGACAATGTGATTGACCTTTCGCTGTTGGAGTACTGTGTGAGGGAGGATTTGAATAAGACTGCCGAGCGCAGGATGGCTGTTGTTGAC
Source organism: Tidjanibacter sp. (assembly GCA_045614965.1). Classification (GTDB taxonomy): domain Bacteria; phylum Bacteroidota; class Bacteroidia; order Bacteroidales; family Rikenellaceae; genus Tidjanibacter. Next base: position 2,152 of record JAZLDY010000031.1, on the reverse strand, counting down.
CCCTTGAAGGTGGTTATTACCAACTACCCCGAGGGTAAAACCGAGTATTTCAGTTGTGTCAACAACCCCGAGGATGAGGCTGCCGGTCGTCGTGAGGTGCCCTTTGGTAGGGAGATTTACATCGAGCGTGCCGACTTTATGGAGGAGCCTCCCAAGGGTTACTATCGCCTTCGCCCCGATGGTGAGGTGCGCCTGAGGTATGGCTACCTTATCAAGTGTAATGAGGTGGTTAAGGATGCCGAGGGTAATGTTGTGGAGTTGCACTGCACCTACGACCCCGAGTCAGCGGGTGGTGGTTCGTCTGATGGCCGCAAGGTTAAGGGCGTTATCCACTGGGTGTCGGCTGCTGATGCTGTTGAGGCAGAGGTTAGGCTCTATGACAACTTATTTGCAAAGGAGAGCCCCGACGATGTTGAGGAGGGTAAAACATTCCTTGATTATCTCAACCCCGACTCGCTCGTGGTTAAAACCGCTTATTGCGAGAAGTCGCTTGGTGAGGCAAAAGTTGGTGATAAGTTCCAATTTGAGCGTGTGGGTTATTTCTGTGTTGACAAGGATAGCACAGCCGAGAAGATTGTTTTCAACCGCACCGTTACCCTTAAAGATACTTGGGCAAAGTTGCAGAAGAAATAGTGTTCCACGTGGAACAATACAAAAAAAGGAGAGGTAAGACCTCTCCTTTTTTTTGTTTAGGCGTTACCCTAATTCTTGTTGTTTGGGAAAATGTTCCACGGGGAACACTTTTTTGCTTACCCTATCGCCCGAAGTGAATAAGGAGGATGTTGATGTCGGCGGGCGACACGCCAGGGATGCGGGATGCTTGGCCGATGGTGGTTGGGCGGATGCGAGATAATTTCTGGCGGGCCTCAATGGTTATGGATGTAATGGCTGTGAAGTCAAAATTGGTGGGAATTTTAATCTCTTCGAGCCTTTTTAGTTTGTCTGCGTTGGCTCTCTCTCGCTCAATGTAGCCACTATATTTAATCTCAATTTCCACCTGCTCGATGACCTCTTCATTGATGTTGTTCTTCTCTACGAACTTTTTCAGGGGTGCAAAATTTTCAATTAGCCCCAAAAGTGTGATTTCATTGCGGATTAACACCTCGGAGAGTTTTCTTTTTTGCGAAAGTTGTGCAGAATTTACACTTTCTAAATAGTGTGAAATTTCGCTCGGAGCGACCCCTTGCTTTTGCACATATTTTTTAAGCGATTCTACGAGCGATTTTTTTTGCTCAAAAATTGCAACTCTTTCGGGGGTTGCAAGGCCAATTTTTTGCGCAATGGGGGTGAGTCGCAAGTCGGCATTGTCTTGTCGCAGAAGGATGCGATACTCGGCTCGGCTTGTGAACATACGGTAGGGCTCATCAACACCCTTGGTTACAAGGTCGTCAATGAGTACGCCAATGTAGGCCTCGTCCCTCGAAAGCACAAGGGGCTCCTCTCCCCTACCCTTGCGAACTGCATTCACGCCGGCAACCAAACCTTGCGCTGCGGCCTCCTCATATCCGGTAGTTCCGTTGACCTGTCCGGCAAAATAGAGGTTTTCCACAAGTTTTGTTTCGAGGGTGTGGTGGAGTTGTGTGGGTGGGAAATAGTCATATTCGATGGCGTAGCCAGGGCGATAGATGTCCACATTCTCAAAACCCTTGATTTGTGAAAGAGCCTTGACTTGCACCTGCCACGGAAGGCTCGAAGAGAAGCCGTTGAGATAATACTCATTGGTGTCGGCACCTTCGGGTTCGAGGAAGAGTTGGTGGAAATCTTTGTCGGCAAAGGTGCGTAATTTATCTTCAATACTTGGGCAGTATCGAGGGCCTATGCCTTTGATAAGGCCCTGAAACAGAGGTGAATCGGCAAAACCGGTGCGTAGGGTGTCGTGCACCTCCGAGGAGGTATATACCAGATAGCAAGGCATTTGTTCCTCTACGGGGGTGATGGACGAAAGGAACGAGAACTTTTGGGGTTTTTCGTCGCCATCCTGACGTTCAAATTGTTTGAGGTCGAGCGACCTTGCATCAATTCTCACAGGTGTTCCGGTCTTCATCCTGCCCGCCTCAAAGCCGAGCGAAATGAGTTGTTCGGTAACTCCGTGCGAGGCACTATCCCCTGCCCTACCCCCTTCGGCACTATTGCGACCAACGTGCATCAGTCC
>JAZLDY010000030.1:0-53475 GCA_045614965.1 Tidjanibacter sp. | reverse complement strand
CCCTCTAACTCAGAGGGGGAGTAATTGACCAAACTTCGTTTGCTCTAAAATGCTCCCGCTCGGCATAGCTTGCAAGCAACCTCTGCCCTCGCTTACTCGCATTTGCTTCAATTTTCAATTTTCAATTTTCAATTTTCAATTGACTCCTCCTACATTCCCCAATCGCTTGCGTTGAAGGTATCCTTGGGTGCGTTGGGCACATTGGGGAAGAAGGTGTGGCCCGTGATGCGCTCCAACTCTGCCACGCTCATCATATGGCTGCGTGTGGGGGCTGTTTTTTCGTTGGTGCCGTGATAGTGGGGCGCATAGAATGCCACGCACTGCAACTCGCTTGCCGAGCAGTTCACCACCCATTTACCGCTGCTACCCTTCTTGGTACGCAGGAACACTTTGTAGAAGTGGGTGGGTACCACTCGGTTGCCAAAGGTCTCGTTCTTGTTGGCCCAGTGGCAACCATTAACGGTGTAGAGAGTGTCGCTACACATATACTGATTCTTCTCAATATTTTCGAGCTCGTTCCACCAGCCACCGCCCGTGTTGAAGCCATTGCCATCTTGTGGTGCGATGTTGGAGTAGTAGAAGGCCTGCACGTTGGTTGCGGCGGAGACATTGCGCATATTGGATGCGAGCATATGTCCTCGGTTCATCCAGTTGCCCTTGTTGGTGTCGCCAGCCTTGTCGGCATTCTTCTGCACACTTGATGGGATTACGGGGTCGGGTGCGTACTTTTCGTTCCTACCACTACCGCAGTAGCACTTGTGGATGGGGGCTGCAACCCACACGGGGCAACCCATCTCGGCGCTGTAACAAACCGAGAAGTTGCGCTGTGTACCCTTGTCGGCACGCATATGGTAGGCGTAGTAGTAGTCGGAGTTGCTCTCCTCGGCAGGCAACTCGGCCCAACCTGCGTGGGGAGTGCCACCGTTGGTTACGAGGCCACCACCTGTGTTGCCACCATCATCGTCGCCACCGGTGTTGTCATCGCCACCAGTGTTGCCACCGCCCGTGGTGCTTCCATTGATGGATACGAGATAGTTGCCACCGATAATCTCCGGGGTGTTGCCGTTCCAGAGTTTCAACTGTCCGCAGATTACCACCTCGTCGCCCACCTTAATCTGGCTGGTGGAGGTGAAGTTCTCGTTGTTGAGATATTTGCCACGATAGACATACAACTGCGAGTTGTAGGTTGCGCCATTGTTGGAGATGTAATATGTGGCGTTGCCAAAGGAGGGGCTCACCTCATCGATGGTCGAAATCACACCCTTTGTATAGACCATCTCTTCGGTTGCAGTGCCGCCATTGATGATGGCCAGCGCACGCAGCACATCGTAGGGCGAAGCCTCGGTACCGTCGCCACTGCCGGCAAGGCCACTGCCACCGCCCGTGTTGCCACCATCATCGTTGCCACCGGTGTTGTCGTTGCCACCGGTGTTGTCGTCGCCGGTGTTGTCGTCGCCTGTGTTATCGTCGCCCGTATTGTCGTCCTCGTTGCCACCCGTGTTGCCGCCTTGGCCGGCAGCCTGCTGCGATACCATAATGGTATAGGAGGATGTCTCGCCTTCCACTTTGGGGGCAATGCCAATGCGGGCACTACGTTTTTTGCCCGTGGTGTTGGCCTCATATCTGAACATAACCTCTCCGGAGCCGGTATGCTCGGAGGTGCCACGCACCACAAGCCACTCGGCAGTGGTCGAAACCACCCACGTTGTGTTGCTCTCAACGGCCACCTTGAAGGAGCCATTGGTGCTTTCGAGGCTCTTGGAGGTCATCCCCACGTTGAGAAACATAGTGTCGTTAGGCTGCTCGGGCATATCCTCGCACGAGGCGAAGAGGGTAGCCACCGCCAAAATCAGAATGTAACCGAGTCGTTTCATCATCATATCGCTTTACTTGTGGTTTGTTGTTTCGTGTTGTATTTGCAACATTGTTGCGTGGACTAATTGATTCCGCCCCAATAGGTGAGGTCGTAGTAGCTCTCCACCCTCTGCTCGGTGGCATCATCGAGGTTGTGGAAGAAGTCAATTCCTGTGAGTTCTTCCAGGCGGTCGATGGTTATAATGTCGTTTTTGGTTGCGTTACCCATTGCTGCCTTGTGGGGTACCCAGATGGCCATAGCCTGATAGGCACTACTGCTGCCCGTACCTCGCCTTTGGAGGAGGGCTTTGTAGTAGTAGTTGGGCACGGACACTTGCTTGCCGCTATCGCTCTTGCCATAGGCGTAGGAGATGCTCTCGTTGCCACCCACGGTGCGGAATACTGCGCCCGTAACCACATACAACGTGTCGCAACTACTACCCCAACCACGCACTTGTCCCTCAATACCGGCCCACTTCTGCTGATTAAGGCCCGATAGTTGGGGGCTCATATTGGTAGGTATGCTCAACTGCATACAGTTCTCCTGGGTGTTGGGGTGGAAACGTGTTGCTGCGGGGCAGAGGTGTCCTCGGTCGTAGGAGCCATTGAACGAACTGCCCAAAAAGACCTGCTTGCTTGTGGGGATGTTGGAGTCCATACGGCCCCAATCGTCCTTGCGACTGCCACCACCCGGGGTGTGCAACTTCGATATGGGGTAGGCCACCCACAACGAGTGGTAGATGCGGCTGTCGTAGAGTAGCGAGAAGCTGCGTGCGGTGTAGCCCGACGAGGCGAGCATATGTTTGGAGAAATAGACCTCTTGGTTGTCGGCCGTGAAGGCGGGCAGTTCGAGCCACTTGGGAGTGGTTGTGATGCTGGGCTCGGGTGTGGGCTCCTCGCCTGCGGCAAGTTGGGTGAAGAGAATCTCCACGTCCTCTCGGGGGAACTTCACACGCAGGGTGAGCGAACGGCTCACGTCGAGGGTGTTTGCGCCAAAGTTCATCTTCACGATGTCGTTGCCCTCGCCATTTGTTTTGCTCAGCGAACACCACCCCTCGGTGCCTTCGGGCGTGAGGTAGTCGATTTCGATGCTCCACGCATACTCCGAAGCGATGGTGATGAACTGCTTGGTGGTGGAGTGTGCCACCGTTTCGCCCACTCCCAAGGTTACCACGTTGGGCTGTGGGTTAAGCGGGGGAAAACAGGCGGTCGTGAGCGTGAGAGCCACGAGGGCTACGAGGGTTGCGAGTCGCTGTATGTGCCTTGTTATCATAGTCGTTTCTTTCAAGTGTTTGGCCTTTCTTTGGGTTGTGGCCATATTAGGGCGTAAAGTTATGTATTTTATTTGGAATTACGTGCGCACGCACGCATAAAAAACGCAGATTGCACGGCAACTGCTGCGTTACACTGCGATAAACCACCTCCTCATTTACGTTTGGTAAACTGCGGAGGTGGTTTTCTTGTGTGCCTTGCATTTGCCGCACACTTTGCGTTTTTTTTTTGTTGCGGGGCTTGCTGATGTTTGGAAGAACTGCTACCTATCATCTACACAAAACAGCCTGTGGCTGCTGCGGACTCGCCTTCTTGCTTGGCACAAAATTCCCTCCGCACTTTGCGTTTTTTTTTGTGGTGGTTTGTCCGTCTTGCCACGACTGCCGTAGGCAGGCGGTTGGCATCTACCGCTTTTTTATGTCAACTGATAACTGACAACTTCCCAGTAGTCCTAGTTGCCCTAGTGGTCCCAGTGTGGGCTGGGACTTCTGGGCCCTCTGGGAGAGATAGAGGCCTTAGGGCCCTTAAAGCCCTTAAAGCCCCTATCATCCTTAGGGTGTCATAGGAATTCTGTCAATATAGAGTACTCCGTTGAGGTGGTCTATCTCGTGCTGGAAAATCACAGCCGTATAGCCCTCGATGCGCTCCTTGCGTGGCTCAAAAGTGAGCGCATCCCTCCACTCAATCTCGATGGCTTGCGACCTCACGACTTCGCCACGGCGGTTGGGCACCGAAAGGCAACCCTCACGTCCAAGTTTTTTCTCCTCTCCGTAATGGGTAATCGTGGGGTTTACATAGACTTCAAAGGGGCGGCCAGGCTTGTCGTAACGCTGCACGACAACCATACGGCGCAGTATGCCCACCTGTGGTGCGGCAATGCCCACGCCTCCGTGATAGGGGTCGTTGACCGTCTCCATCATCGAGGCCACGAGTCGTCCAAATTCGGGGGCCTCAATCTGCTTGCGTGTTAGGGGAGCGCAGGGTGTGCGCAGGAGTAACGAGTCGGCGGTGTTGATGGTCTGCGTAACTCTCATACGGGAGTAGGAGGCTTCATTTATAAGTTTGCGTTCCTCGGGAGTCCACGACGTGGAGGGTGAGCAGGCGGCCATAATAAGACCGATGAGTGCAATGATGACAATGTTGTGCTTCATAACAATGAATGGGTGTTTAGCGCAAAGTTAGCGAAAAAAGGCGAGGCTTGACAATGGAGTGGCAAAAAAAATAGAGGAAACTCCACAAGGAATTTCCTCTACTGTTGAGCCACCGAGACTCGAACTCAGAATGACAGAACCAAAATCTGCAGTGTTACCATTACACCATGGCTCAATGATGCTCATTGCAAGCGGGTGCAAAGATACGAATAAAATGCAAAATTCAAAATTCAAAATTCAAAATTGTTGCATTTGGCCCCAAGTTTCCTTGAAATTATCATCCTCTTCCATTCTGCAAATACTTCATTTGCTTTGCAAAGCAACATATATATACAAAAAACATCAGCAACCCCACAGGACTGCTGATGTTTGTAAGTGCTTGATTGAGGGTGCGTTACCGACTAATATTCGTCCTCATTGAACAGAAAGTCGTCCTTGCTGGGATAGTCGGGCCAAACGTCCTCGATGGTCTCATATATGTCGCCCTCGTCCTCAATCTCCTCCAAGTTCTCAATAACCTCCAAAGGAAGGCCCGAACGAACTGCATAGTCGATGAGTTCCTCTTTGGTTGCTGGCCAGGGAGCATCTTCGAGTTTCGAAGCCAATTCAAGTGTCCAATACATAATTCTCTGTAAATTAGTTGTTTGCGTTTGTGTGTGTTCTGTTTAGGTTGCAAAAGTATAAAAAAATACTATATCACCAAAAAAATCTACACATTCCACTCTTTTTCTTCCACACCGAGCCTTTGTGTTGCGCTACGTCCGAGGGTGTAGAAGTAGTCCGACAGGCGGTTAAGGTAGCACAGCAGCACCTCGTCCACGCTATGTTCGGCCTTCGCTCTCAGGGCCTCCCTCTCGGCCCTACGGCACACCGTACGGCAGATGTGGCATTGCGACACAAGCATTGCACCACCCGGAATGGTGAAGCACCTCATCGGGGGCAGTGTGGCCGTCAGGCGGTCAATCTCGCTCTCCAACTTCTCCACATCATCTGTGCCAATCTTTGCGAGCGAGCCCTTGAAGCCAAGTCCCACAGCGAGTTGCGCCTCGATGGTCATAAGCCTCACGGCCACCTCGTCCAGAAACTCTACCGTGTCGGTGTGGCCTGCCTCGACAGCCAAGTCGGTGAGCAAGGCAACGTGGGCGCCGAGTTCGTCAACGGTGCCATAGGCTTCCACTCGGGAGTCGTATTTATCCACCCTCTCGCCACCAATCAGTGCCGTGGTGCCACTGTCGCCACAGCGAGTGTAAATCTTTGCCATATCCTTTTCTCTTGTGTTGTGTCTAAACTTTCTGAGCCGTGCGCCTTGTGTTCTTCGTGCGCCTTGTGTGTCCACCCGTCTGCACCTATATTATAATGTGTTGCTTTGGTAGTGCCGGATTGAAGAAGAGGAGCGTGAAGCGAGGTTTTTCGGCACTCATACCCTTGTGGCTCTCCACGAGCCCCCTGCGCCACTCCTTCTGCGCCCTTCCTCGGCGGTGAATAATGCACAGGGTTGTCGTAGTGCCTTCCTTTTCGCACCTTTCGGCCATCTGTTCCACCACCTCTTGCGGACAATCGGGGGTAGCCACAAACAGTGTGCCCTCCGTAACCTCTTCGGTCTTGTCGATGGCCCAATGAGTGTGGCCCACCGTAGAGAGGTAGTTTTGGAGCCTTACGGCTGTGCGCCCACCAACCCCCACCGCCACCAACTCCCCTCGGAGCCTTGTGTCGGTAGTGGCAACCTTTCGTGGCATCATTGCCTCTCGCACCACCTTGTAGAGAAACGGGGAGTGTACCCCATAGCCCCTACGGTGTCTAAACCTCTCCTCTAATTTCAATTTTTAGTTGTCAGTTATCAGTTATCAGTTTTCAGTACCCCTCAACTGTCCTGCCAGACGGCCCGTTGAGAAGGCGATTTGGAGGTTGTAGCCACCCGTGTTGGCATCCAAGTCCATAACCTCGCCTGCAAAGTAGAGGCCCTTAACGAGGGTGGATTCGAGGGTGTGGGGGTTAATCTCCGAGAGTTCCACGCCACCGGCCGTAACGATAGCCTCCTCAAAGGGACGATAGTCGCTGATGGGGATGCGGAATGCTTTGAGTGTGTTGGTCAGTCGCTCCACCTTCTCCTCTTTGAGTTCGCCCATCGAGTGTTTGGCGTGTGCACCGATGGCTTTGGCCATAGGTACAACGAGCTCACGGGGCATAATCTTGCGCAACAACTCGCCCACGGTGAGCGTGTTGGGTTGCTCGGCAATCTCTCGCAGGATGCGCTCACGGAGTTCGTCGTGGTCCATAGCGTGTTTGAGGTCTATTTCGAGCTCCACACGCTTCTCGTCGATGAGTGCATCCACGGCCTTGCGACTCATACGCAACACCACAGCACCCTCCACTCCTCGCTTGGAGAAGAGCATCTCGCCAAACTCGCTCTGCACAACCTCGCCCTCCACGAGCAGCTGCACTTGTACGTTTTTGAGCAACAAGCCTGCCATAAATTTCGCCTCCTCATAGGAAGTTTCGAGTGGCACAAGCGAGGGCCTTACGGGGACGATGGTGTGCCCTGCCTCGTGTGCGAGTTTGTAGCCGTCGCCTGTGGAGCCGGTTGCGGGGTAGGATGCGCCACCCGTTGCGAGGATAACGGCAGGGGTTTCCACCTTGCGCCTATAACCTCGTGCGTTGGTGTAGGCCACGCTGCGAATCTTGCCAGCGATGATGTTGAGAGCCTCCACCTTGGCGTTGCACTCAACCATCACCCCCTCCTCACGACACCAATCCACGAGTGCTTGTGCGATGTCCCAAGCCTTACCGCTGGTGGGGAACACACGACCACCCCTTTCGGTGGTAAGCTGCACGCCCTTACGCTCCATAAAGCGCACCAGAGCACGGTTGGTAAATTGGGTGTAGGCGAAGTTGAAGAATCCTGCGCCGTTTTGAATTTTGGCGAAGAATTCCTCGTCGGTACACATATTCGTAAGGTTGCAACGTCCTTTGCCGGAGATGCGCACCTTACGTCCGGTTTTCTCCATTTTTTCGAGCAACAACACTCGTTTGCCGTTGATGGCGGCCGTACCTGCGGCCATAAGTCCTGCGGCACCGCCGCCGATGACTACCACGTCGTATTCTTTGATTTCCATAAGTGCCACAAAAGTACCGAAAAAATTGAGAATTGAGAATTGAGAATTGAGAATTGTCAAAAATAAACTGTATTTTTGCGTCAACATAATTGATTTTACGCAGAAAGTGTAAGTTTATTCTCGTTAAGCGAATCTGGAAAATTCAAAGAGAGAGAATGAGCAAACCTATTCCTGCGCTGTACCCTGCAATGGGGTATAGGCGTGGGCTGTTGCTTATTTTATCTCGTAGGTATTCCAGAACCCGCTTAACTAAAATAAGTCTTTCAGCACCACGCTTTCTTTTTGCTTACAACTGACTATATGGGTGCTGTATAGTTTTGGTAGACAACTACTTAACAAACTAAATTTTATACACTTATGAAAAAACTTCTTCTTCTTTTGAGTGCACTCTTTGCATTGTCAAACACTGCATTCTCACAATCTTCACATGTAAAAAATGCGACAGCAAAACCATCGACTTTGGTAAAACTTGGAGACGTCATTATGGTAAATGGAACTATGGGTGTTGTATTTCAGATTAACGAGGAGGGAAACCATGGTACTATTGTAAGTTTATCGCAAACAAAGTGCAATTGGAATGATGCTATGGCGTGGTGCGTGTCGTTAGGTAATAACTGGCGCATGCCAAGCATAAAAGAACTTGTAAAAATTTGTCGTTTCAACAAAGCAGCAAGTGATTTCAACAGAGCCATAAATAATGAAGCGGAGTTATTTGGTTGGTATTGGTCCCTCAACGAATGTGATTTAGAAAATGCTTGGGGTATGGGCTTGAATCGAGGAAGCGTTACAAGCGCAAATAAGTCGCACGAAGCATACGTTCGTGCGGTATGTTATTTCTAATAAGGACTACAAGGAGAACGGGTGAGCCATCGCAACTCGCCTGTTTTTTTTGAGACAAACCTCTCCAGCCTTCGGCACTGTTCGGTGAGGTCTCCGAACACAATTTTCGACCCCCTATGTAGGGAAGGAGTATTTTGGGAAGGAGTATTTTAGGGAGGAGCACTTGGGGTTGTGCTACCCCCCCCCCCTCTAATTCTCGGGTATCTTTTTTAATTATTATATCAAAGGTGTAACAATCCCGAATTTCCTAGTTAAATAATTTAACAAAGCTTCCACCTCACAAAAGTACCACAAATTCTGGATGATTTCAAGAGTTCCAACTGTATTGACAACCAAATCGCTAATAATTTGTAGATTCGGAATTTTGTGCCACCTTTGATATAATAATCCTTTTTAATACCCGTGAGGCGAGGGGTTGTTTGCTGTGTTTTGCCACGACCATCGATAGGCTCTCGCTAGGGGGCGTTTTTTTGTATCTATCCGAACGATGTCCCGCAGGGGTGTTGTTCGTTATTGCAAAAAAATTCTTATATTTGTGGTGTCGAAGGACTATTTGTCTAGTAGACAACATATTTGAAAGTGTTTTCGCACTGTCCTTAATCGAAAATGTGGAAGTTTTCAAGGAAGAAGGGACTAACGAATGACACTCATATCTTGTGTAGTCGTGTGGCTATGCACTTATCTGTGCATATACCTCATACTATTCAAGTGTGGGGTATTGCATCGTTTGTTTTCTTCTGGTTCTTCCACAACCTTCGATTAGGCAAACGGAATCAACTCCACACTTTCTTTTGTGTAAATTGCTACTTAGGGGTTGAGTGGTAATAATTACTATCCAAAATTATGAGCATTTATGAATTTGAACGAAGGTTTTTAGATGAACATCTGGAGGAAATTTTGCAGAAATTGAGTCGAGAGTTCGAATCGGCAGCGTTTATCGAAGTTTTCAGGGATTGTTACCCTCAAGAATATGCCAATGCTCTCCGAAGGGCAAGAACATATAGAAATCTAAACACTTGGGTCGCCCGATGGTATTTGTCGGGGTGTTCGCACATTCAGAAAGGAGGGTTAAGCCCCAAAATACACACAACAAAGAATTATAATAAAAGTCGCAACCATTTGTGGATTAAAAATCAATAGCTCATATGGAATTTTTATTACCGATTATCGGAGGATTATTATATTGGTTGATCCCAAACATTGGAGATACATTGTTTAACACATCCGACGAGGGGTCGCAGTTCAAGCACAAGGTTACATACAATCTTCCAAACGAAGAAAAGTTGATTGTTGAGGGAGAGTTTGTAGATGGTTTCCTTACAACAGGAGGTGTCGTGTTTCGGTACGAGTCGCTATGCATAGATGATGATGTAAGGTTAGAGGGATTCTACGACCAGACCACATCTAAACTGAGCAATGTGAGTGTTGTTCTCAAAGATTATTATCTATTGTCTTATGCGCTACCTAACGACTATTCGTTTGTTATATACAATGATTACAAAACCAAGAAAATTAAGAAGCGACCACCAAAGGATTCGAATAGAGATACAATGTGGGAGGTAGAGTGTATTTATCCTGCCGACTCTTACACCGTAGACTCTATAACTATTAAAAGATTCTATCCCAGCACACCCGAGTCAACACATTGGAGAGAGATGGCAACATGGCTAAGAGAATGTAGGAGTATTATTCTATCTCCTCCAAAATGTGAGGTCTTTTTTCCCAATGGGAATATATATAAAGGGGACTTGATTGATAACACCAAATCACAAACCAGTGGAGAATATGTTTGGAGTAGTGGTGACTCTTTTGAGGGGCTTATGTGTCCATACAAAGGCTCCTCTCAGAATTCATTTGATGGATATATGCAAATAATTCCATCAAAGGGATGTCTGACATTGAAAAACGGGGAAACATATTTAGAAACCACTGACTTTTTTAAGGCTTTTGTAGCATATCTAAGCCAAAACCCATCAATCGCTCAAACTATAACACCCTCGGAATACCTACCCTTATTCCAAAAGGAGCAAGAAGAGGAAATGCTAAGAAAGCAAGAGGAGGAAAGAAAAAGGCAAGAAGAATTGAATTTTTTTCTTCTATACAAAGAAGAGACCATTGATCAATTTATAAACCGTATAGTGGACGGCGAGAATAAGCGAAAGTTCAAAATAGACAGCAAATTAACCATGCTTGAATTGGCAGGTATCTACTCTATTCTCGCTACGAAGAAAAATTCCATAGTACGTAGGGGTTGGGGGAGGTTAACATTGGAAAATACGGCTTTCTGCAATGGCAAAATTGAGGTGTGGATAAAATTCCCTTACGACGAGAAACCCCTTTATGTTGAACTCCAAGAGGTTGTATTTGATAAATGTAATCCCCGAAACGAACTCAAAGATATTACTTGTGCAGAGATTGGATTGCCAAATTTATATAAGTTGGAATTTGAATTTGATGGGTGGACATATACCCTTGAAGAACCATTGTCTGACTCTCGTATCAAAAACATTAAACGGAGTTCAAAAGAATACTGGGAAGATATATACGGAAGCACTTATGGTGCCGCAGTATATCACAAGGAAGTGCAAATAGGCATGACGATTGATATGATTAGAGCCATCAAAGGAAGAAATGGAGAACTATCCACAAGAGTATATTCAGATGGCGATGTCTATCAAACTCTTGAATTTAGTAGTATATTATTCGGTGGTTACGAAAGGTATTATTTCGAAAACGGGAAGCTAACACACTATAGCATTACAGATTAAAAAGTATTGTATCGTATCGTAAATAGCGCAAATGTGTTCGCCTTTTGGTCAACTGACAATAGATAACCATAACCACCCCAAGTCGTCCTCTTTCTTCACGGGTATCTTTTTTAATACCTGTACGCAAGAGAATATACCCCCCCCTGAAACTCGGGTATCCTTTCTGATACCCGAGAGAGTATTGCTCCCAATTCTGATTCTTGGGTTACAAAAATGTAACCCAAGAGCTTGTGTGGTCATCCATCTGATTGACGGGTTACATTTTTGTAACCCGTGAGTGTGGCGGGGTCTACCCTCCCTAACTTGGGGGTGGGTTTGGGCGTAGTAGGCATAGGCCCACTATGGCTGCTAGTGCTGTTATGTGGGATTTTAGACAAAAAAACAGTTTTCGTCTAAAATTCTCAATTCTCAATTCTCAATTCTCAATTTAATTTCTTATTTTTGCGGCCGAAATAAAATACGTTCTATACTATGTTCAGCAGAAGATTTTTGAGAATTAAGGTTGTCAAAGCACTCTATGCGCACCAGACCGGTGCCGCCGACTCTGTCGCTATCGAGGAGAAAGAGCTCCTCAAAGGACTCGACAAAGACTATGACCTTTACCACTATGTCCTCTCGCTGATTGCCGAGGTGAAGCGTTATGCCGAGGAGCGTATTGAGATGGCTCGCAACAAACACCTCCCCACCGAGGAAGACCTCAATCCCAATCTGAAATTTGTTTCCAACCAAGTCATCGCCCGCATTGAGGCCGATGCCGAGTTGGACCACATCTTGGCCATCAGGAAACTTGGCTGGGCTGCCTATCCCGAACTCATCAAACACCTCTATCTGAAAATGACTGAGGCAGAGTACTACAAGGAGTATATGGCCTCCGAGGGCCGTTCCTTTGCCGAGGATAGGAGGCTTGTGGAGGAGTTCTACATCCAGACCGTGCAGGACAACGAGATGTTGTGCGGTATCCTCGAAGAGAATAGTATTACTTGGGGCGATGCCATTGATTTTGTGCTGATTATGGTGTTGCGCACGCTGGGTGCAATGAAGGCTTCGCAGGATAAACTCCCCCTGCAACCCCAGTTTAAGGGCGACGAGGATAGGGCTTTTGTGAAGCGTCTGTTTGCCGAGGCAGTTGTGGGCTACAAGGAGAACCTTGCAACCGTGGAGCAGTTTACCAAAAATTGGGACGTGGAGCGCATCGCCATTATGGATAATGTGATTATGACCACAGCGTTGGCCGAGTTGCAGAATTTCGACTCCATCCCCGTAAAGGTTACTCTCGACGAGTATATCGAGATTGCCAAATATTACAGCACGGTGGGCAGTAGCACCTTCATCAATGGTATTTTGGATAAGATTGTGGAGCAACTCACCGCCGAGGGCAAGATTAACAAGAGTGGCCGAGGTTTGGTCGAGATTTAGTGGCGTGATGCAAACCAACAATAAAAACATAGGACGGTCTGCTGCGGCAGGCCGTTTTTGTAGTAAGGCTGTTGCTGTGGTGGTAACTTTGGCCTCTCTATTGTGCTATGGCTGTGGGCCGAGGACAAGTAGGGCAAAGGGCTCAACCGACATCGACAAGGTCAATGTGTTGCAGAGTGTGGATGTGGCCAACACGGCACAGACTGACACCATCGACTTTGGCCGAGTGAGGACGGGTGAGGTTGTGAGCCGTAGCATTGCACTCCACAACACCTCCGAGGCCCCAATGGCGGTGCTTGGCACCCGTACCTCGTGTGGTTGCCTGTGGCTCGACTACGACAAGAGGAGCGTGGCACGGGGCGAAAAGATGGCTGTGGAGATGATTTTTGACTCGGCAGGATATACTTATTTTGTTCCTCGCACGTTCTACATTACGACAAATCTCTCCTCGGAGGCCAAAAAACTTGTGGTTGTGGCCACAATGGAGTAGGGGGGCTTTGCTATATTGGAGGAAAAGTGTACATTTGTGCAGCGGAAATAAAACATTAACAATTTAATATAAAGTGAAAATTATGATGAACGTATTGCTTCAAGCAGGCGCAGCTGCTCCCGCAGCAGGACAGGGTAGTATGATGAGCTCGATTATTATGATTGTGATGCTCTTCGTGGTGATGTATTTCTTTATGATTCGCCCCCAGCGCAAACAGCAGAAAGAGCTCGACAACTTCCGTAACTCTCTTGCAAAGGGCCAGAAGGTCATCACCGCCGGTGGTATCTATGGCGTTGTTAAGGAGGTAAACGAGCGTGATATCCTTATGGAGGTTGACGGCAACGTAACTCTCCGTGTTGACAAAACTGCCATTATGAAAGACCCCCGTATGTAGTCTGACGGCTCTGTCAAAAAGAAAAACGCACCGACTCTGTGAGTTGGTGCGTTTTTCTTTACCCAAGTGGGCTGATGCTCAACTATTTCACCCAAGTCTGGGTGCGGCCCAAGAGGCCCTTCTTGTCGAGCGAGCCACGGAGGTTGAGCACATTCTTGGCTGCATCGTATTTGATGGTGCAGTAGTAGAGTTTGTCGGCATCGGGATCGTAAACACGACCACCCACAAGTTTACCCTCCTCATACTTCATACCCCTGACAATCATTGTGCCTACGCTGCTCTTGTCGTCGCTGAACACACCAACGAGTTTGCCATAGTAGAGGCCGTCCTCGCCCTGGTAGATATTCACGATACCTGCGGGCTCATTGGTTTTGTCGTCAATGGTTTTCCACTCGCCAACGAATTTGTCGGCCTGACCAAATGCTGCAACTGCGCCCATCAGCACCATTGCAAGCGAAAGGATGAGTTTTTTCATAATTTGTTTTGTTTTAGTGTTTGTGTCTGCTGTAAATCAAAACAAAGGTAGAAATATTGAATAAAAGGATGATTGGTGGTGGGGCGAAAATACAATGCCCAATGTGATTGTTAAAGAGGTTAAAGCCCACAAATATAAGGCGTTATTGGGTGGCCAATTTGGGATATTCAACGCTCTTTTCGCAACGCACTTGCAGGGGTGAACTCCGCCGGTGTGGGCATCTCATAGACCGACCTGCGTAGTAGCTCAGTTAGTTCTTCAATGCTTCCACAAGCTCTCTGCTCCTTCACACCAATAGTGCGCCCAATCACCACACGGTGCCTACCACGCCCCTTGTTGAGCACCTCATAGGGTAGGCGCAGCAGCCTCACTCGCCAATCAATGAGGCCCAGCAGGTAGTAGAACATCGAGTTGCGGTCCACAAAGTGTATGGGCACAATGGGCACCTCGGCCCTCTCTATGAGCCTGATGAGTGGCTCCTGCCACGGGCGGTCGCTGATGTCGCCACGCAGGGGGTAGAGGTCCGACACCGCCCCCGAAGGAAAGAAGGCCATAGGGTGGCCACTGCGCAGGTGGGCCAGCGAGGTGCGTACCCCCGCAAGGGTGGTGGCGTTGGCTTGCTTGCGCTCTGTGCCTGTGGGGGTTACGGACACAAAGTTGGAGGCCATAGGCTCCACCCTTGCAAGAATTTGGTTGACCATTATTTTGAGGTCGGGGCGGCGGTGGCCAATCATATCGAGAGTGATTACTCCGTCGATGGCTCCGTAGGGGTGGTTGCTGATGGTTATGAATGCCCCGTCGGGTAGGCTGTTGAGCCTTTCGGGGTTGCCCACAAGATAGTTGCACCCGAGGTGGTCGAGGGCAGCGGTGGCGCAGTCGGGTCCCTTGTGTGTGTAGATGCTGTCGTAGAGGCGGTTGATGCGGCCAATGCCGCATACCCACATTGCAAACCTCCCAAATAGTTGTCCCATAGTGCCACGGAAGATGGGGGACATATCAGCCAACTCCTCAATCGACAGGAGTTCGTGCGCAGGGCGAGGGGAAGTCTTGCGGAACACCACGGCATCCGAGAGGAAGTAGTTGAGCACTCCCGATATGGCCAATGCCGCAAGGTTGCACACCACAACGTGCCACCCAAAGATGCGCTCAAACAAGAGTAGGAAACACATCTTTACCACAAACCCTGCCACCGAGGAGAGATTGAAGGCCACAAAATGTCGCCAGAAAGAGGACTTATTCTTTTGGGATACTCGGCTGCTCCATATCCAAAAGTAGGAGCAAAGGAAGTTGCTCATCACCGCAAACTCAAACGATATGATGGGCGAGAGGATGTAGGTCGCAACGTAGCCGCCACCAAAGACAAAGTGGGAACACACCCACAGAATTAGCGTATCGACAAGAGTGCCGACACCTCTGCTGGCCATAAATTTCAGATATTTGACTACTGCTTGGTAGCGTGCCATTCGTTGGGATAGTTGTTGGGGTTTGGTGTGGTTATCTTGTTGGCCTATAAGGTTTTGCAGGGTCTTTTAGCGACAGTTCTTTGCGGTCCTTGAACCACTGTACAAGGTGCATTGCGAAGATAATGAGGGCGATGACTGCACCGATGATGTCGAAAATGCCAAACTGCTCGCCACCAATCTCGTAGGTGCGGTGTCGCCACGGGGTGTAGATGAAGAGCGTGTTGATGATGATGGCGATGATGCGGAACTCGGTGGGGCCAAGCCTACCGTAGGTGAGCCTGAACTCCTCCTTTACGAGTGTACAAATGTAGGTGTAGATGGAGAGGATGAGGTAGGCCACCAACACAAAGAGTGCCACGTCGAGGCGCAATATTGGCGAGAGGCCCGCACCCACACACATTGCCGTAATGGTCAGTGCATCAATGGTGTGGTCGATGAAGAAGCCATAGGTGGGCCTCTGTGTGCCCCTTACCCTTGCGAGCGTACCATCCAGACTGTCGCCATACCAATTCACGACCAACCCGAAGGATGATAGCCATAGGAAATTGATGTTGATGCTCGATAGAGCGAACCCCACTGCACAAATTAGTGCTCCGGCAACTCCGACGTAGGTCAGAATGTCGGACGTTACCCACGCAGGCTGCCGTCCTGCAAGCCAAACGAGTGCTTTTTTCTCTGCCGCATTGAGAATTGAGGTTTGTATTCTTGCGGCTTGTTCTTTGCCCATACTCACTATTTTAGGTTGTTGGTTTACCGGCTTTCGTGCCGTTTGCCTACGAAACGCAAGATTGGTGCTCATATTGTGTGTGGGGTTTTTATTTTTTTTGCTTCGTGTGGCAAACTTTGTGCCAAAATACAATGTCGACCGTCGACCGTCAATCGTCAACCGTCGACCGACAGCCGTCAACCGTCAGACATACCCCTCAGTCGCTTTGCGACAGCTCCCCTAACTTAGGGGAGCAGCTTTTCCTTTCTGCCCTTTCTGCCTTTTTCTGCCCTTTCTGCCAAAACAAAAGCGACCAACCTGTGCAGGTAAGTCGCTTTGGTAGTCCCACCGGGAATCGAACCCAGATTTACAGTTTAGGAAACTGTCGTTCTATCCGTTGAACTATGGAACCAATCGGCCTTGCGGCCCTATGTTGTTATGCTTTTGGTGCAAAAGCTTTGCGGATATCCTCCGCATAGCCGGCTTGGATGCTCAACTCCGTCTGGTGGACCATATTGCGCAGTGCCAACACCGTAGAACTGCCGTGGCCGACAATCACAACGCTATTCACTCCCAGCGCAGGGGTGCCACCCTTAATCTCGTAGTTGAGGTTGTCGAGGAACTCGTCCTCAATCTTCCTCGCCTTGGCAATGTAGCGCAGGCTCTCCGACATCTTCAACAAGACGTTGCCCATAAAACCATCACAAACAATCACATCTGCCTTGCCTGTGAAATAGTCCTTACCCTCGATGTTACCCACGAAGTTGATACCCTCCATTTCGGCCAACATCTGGTAGGCTGCCTTGCTTGCCGCATTGCCCTTGCTTGCCTCCTCTCCAATGTTGAGAAGGCCGACCTTGGGATTTTCGAGTCCCCAAAGGTCTTTTGCATAGATGCTACCCATCAGACCATACTGAGCAAGCACCTCGGGCTTGCAGTCCACATTCAGGCCCACATCCAACAGCAGGGTGTAACCACCTCTCACGTTGGCTATTGCGGCCGAAACTGCGGGGCGGATAACGCCTTCGGTAACACCAACCGTCAGCATCGCTCCTGCCATCATTGCACCCGTTGAGCCTGCACTTGCAAAGCCGTCAATCTTACCGGCCTTCAAATACTCAAAGCCCCTACGGATACTCGAATCGGGCTTGGTCTGGAACGCTTTTGCAGGGTGGTCGCCCATTGTGATAACCTCAGTAGTGGGGACAATCTCAATGCGGTTGCCCTCGTAACCCTCGGCCTTCAAGAGAGCCTCAATGCGCTCCTTATCACCGAACAAAACCACCTGTGTTGTCGCTTGGAGCAGTTCGATGGATTCTACCACACCCTTGACAACAGCTTCGGGGGCGAAGTCGCCACCCATTGCATCTATGCCTATGCGCAGATTACGCATCGCTCAGAATTTACTCGGCTTTTTTCTCGATAGCCAATTTACCACGGTAGAAACCGCACTCGGGGCATACACGGTGGTACTGAACGGGCGAACCGCAGTTCGAGCAAACTGCTACGGTGGGAACTGCTGCTACGTAGTGAGTCCTACGTTTGTCTCTTCTGGTGGACGAAACCTTGTGTTTAGGATGTGCCATAACTCTGTTTTACTTTTTATATGTTTATAATCTTAATTTTTCTCTTCCAAACGGCGTTTAAGCTCTGCCAACTTATCCGCCGTATCTCCCTCGGCAATGGTGCTCTTGGGCTCTGCTAACCTGTCGAACTCCTCTTCGCTGACGATTTTGAACCTCTCAACCATCTCGGGGTTGCACTCCTCAATCGACTCGTGCACCCTTTGGTAGGGGAGTGCCAACAACACCGTTTCGTAGAGCCACTCTCTCATATCGAGCTCGGCATCTGCGGGGTTGAGCCACATCACTTCGCCATCGAAGCCCTCCTCGTCCTCGCTGAACTTAACCACCAGCGTATCTTCAATTTCCACCGGCAATCGGAGAGGGTCCAAACACCTATCGCACTCGACCGTAACCTCGCCGCTGACCACGACATCCAAAGTGAGCAAACTTGCGCCCTTTGTCATTGTAACCCTCGCAACAGCCTCAGCTCCAATCATTTCCTCGTCGCCCACCGACTCCAAAAGTGCGTCGTTAATTGGAAACTCCAACTCGTGAACGCCTGTCTTGTAGCCCTTAAACGGGATGACGTAATCCTTGTTTGTGCTCATAAGTGCCGTAAATTAGCCCGCAAATATACGAAGAAAATTGAAAAAACAAAAGTTTTTCCCAAAATTATCCCGTTCCTATCTATCCAATTTGAAGTCCTGTCCGAGGTAAACACGTTTCACCTCCTCGTCGTTAGCGAGGTCTTGTGCGCTACCGGCTTTGAGTACCTTACCCTCGAAGAGCAGGTAGGTGCGCTCGGTAATGGAGAGCGTTTCGTGCACGTTGTGGTCGGTGATGATTACACCGATATTTTTGTCTTTCAGCGTGGCCACGATGCTCTGGATGTCCTCCACTGCAATAGGGTCAACACCGGCGAATGGCTCATCGAGCAAGATAAACTTGGGGTTGATGGCCACGGCACGAGCAATCTCCGTACGCCTTCTCTCGCCACCCGACAGCTGGATACCTTTGTTCTTGCGCACCTTTTGCAGGCGGAACTCTTCAATCAAGTTTTCCACCCTCTCCCTCTGATACTCTTTAGAATAGTCGGTCATCTCCAACACCGCTTTGAGATTCTCCTCCACGGTCATACCTCGGAACACCGAAGCCTCCTGTGGCAGGTAGCCGAGACCCATCTGGGCACGTTTATAGACGGGGAGTTTGGTAATCTCGGTAGTGATGCCATTCTCTTCCACAAAGATTTTTCCGTCGTTGGGTTTTACGAGTCCAACAATCATATAAAAGGTAGTGGTCTTGCCGGCACCATTGGGTCCCAGCAAACCTACGATTTCACCCTGATTAACCTCGATGGAAACGTGGTTTACCACCGTGCGGCTCTTGTATTTCTTGACCAGGTCGGAAGTGTATAATTTCATCTTTTTTGAAAAATTTTGCACAAAGTTAGTCTATTTTCCGAAAAAAATAGTACCTTTATATTGCAATTTGCACAAGTAAGTGATTTTGAATATGAAAAACGGAGTACAAGACGACTTGTTATTGAGTAAATTAAAGGAGTATTTCGGCTTTTCGTCCTTCAAGGGGAACCAAGAGGGCGTTATCCGAAATGTGCTTGAAGGTGGCGATACCTTTGTTTTAATGCCCACGGGCGGAGGTAAAAGCCTTTGCTATCAGTTGCCGGCATTGATGATGGATGGTGTGGCCATCATCATCTCGCCACTCATCGCCCTGATGAAGAATCAGGTTGATGCGATGCGCACGTTCAGTATGGAGGAGGGTATTGCCCACTTCCTTAACTCTTCGCTCAACAAGGCGGCCGTTACACAGGTGAAAAACGATGTGCTGGCCGGCAAGACAAAACTCCTCTACTTTGCTCCCGAATCACTTACCAAAGAGGAGAATGTTGCTTTCCTGCGCAAAATCAAAATTTCGTTCTACGCCATTGACGAGGCACACTGTATCTCCGAGTGGGGCCACGACTTCCGTCCGGAGTATAGGCGCATCCGCCCGATTGTGAACGACATTGGCCGTGCGCCAATCATTGCCCTTACTGCTACGGCCACCCCCAAGGTGCAACTCGACATCCAGAAAAACCTCGGTATGATGGATGCCAAGGTCTTCAAGTCATCCTTCAACCGCCCCAATCTCTACTACGAATTGCGCCCTAAACACGACGTAAATCGTGATATTATCCGCTATATTAAGCAAAACGAGGGCAAGAGTGGCATCATCTATTGCCTCTCTCGTAAGAAGGTGGAGGAGTTGGCCGAACTGCTTGTGGCCAACAACATCAAGGCCCTTCCTTATCACGCAGGTATGGATGCAGCAACCAGGGCGGCCAACCAGGATGCCTTCCTTATGGAGCAGGCCGATGTGATTGTGGCGACCATTGCCTTTGGTATGGGTATCGACAAACCCGACGTGCGATACGTCATTCACTACGATATTCCCAAGAGTCTCGAAGGTTACTATCAAGAAACGGGCCGTGCAGGCCGTGATGGTGGCGAGGGTAGGTGTATTACCTTTTATAGTTATAAGGACATCCAGAAGTTGGAGAAGTTTATGCAGGGCAAGCCTGTGGCCGAGCAGGAGATTGGCCGACTGCTGTTGCTCGAAACGGTCTCCTATGCCGAGAGTTCCATCTGTCGCCGCAAGTCGCTGTTGCACTACTTTGGCGAGGAGTTTGGCGAGGACAACTGCGGTGCGTGCGACAACTGCCTTAATCCGAAACCCAAAATCAACGCCCAGAAGGCTATGTGTACCGTCTTGGAAGTGCTGGAAGGCGTGGGTGGCAAGTTCAAGAGCGACTACATTGTGTCGATGCTCTTGGGCCGTAACAATGCCCTGATTAAGTCCTATAATCACCACAAGAGCGAGTGGTTTGGTATTGGTGCCGAGCAGGACGACAAGTTCTGGGGGGCTGTTATTCGTAAGGGCCAAATTGAGGGCCTCATTGACAAGAATATTGAGAACTATGGCCTTCTTTCCATTAGTGCCAAGGGCGAGGCCTACCTCGAAAAACCCTATGCCGTAACCATCACCCTCGACCACAACTACGACGAGGAACAGGAGGAGGATGCAGTTGCAGCCAACTTGGGCAAGGGTGGCGGTGCTGCCGATGAGGAACTCTTTGCAATGCTCAAAGACCTGCGCCGCAAGGTGGCCAAACGCCACGACCTGCCTCCGTTTGTCATTTTCCAAGACCCCTCGTTGGAGGATATGTCGGTGCAGTACCCCATAACCATCGAGGAGTTGCAGAACATTAGCGGTGTGGGTGCCGGTAAGGCGAAGAAGTTTGGCGAAGACTTTGTGAAACTCATCAAGGCCTACGTTGAGGAGAAGGAGATTATCCGCCCGCAGGATATGGTCGTTAAGAGCGTGGTCAACAAGAGTGGCAACAAGGTGTTCATCATTCAGAGCATCGACCGCAAGATGGACTTTGAGGATATTGCGGGAGCCAAACACCTCGAAATGGACGAGCTGCTCAGCGAGATAGAGTCTATTGTATATTCGGGTACCAAGCTGAATATCAACTACTACATCGACCAGGTGGTGGATGAGGACAAGGCCGAGGATATATACCTGTATTTTAAGGAAGATGCCGAGAGCGATAGCCTCGACGAGGCTTTGGAGGAGCTTGGTGGCGACTACACAGAGGAGGAGATTCGCCTTGTGCGTATCAAATTCTTGTGCGAGCAAGGCAACTAAAAAACGCAGAATAGCAGGCGACTGCTGCGTCATACTGCGACAAACCACCTCCTCATTTACGTTTAGTAAACTGCGGAGGTGGTTTTCTTGTATTCCTTGCATTCATCCTGCTCTCTGCGTTTTTTACCGCTATCACACGTCAGATAGCGCACCACAACCCAAATGGGGAAAGCGTCATTCTGACGCCCCTCGCACTTTGCGTTTTTTGTTGTGGGGCTCCAAACGTCGGATAGCACTCCGACCACTCCTCCCGGGGAGGAGTAATTTTCCATTTTCAATTTTCCATTTTCAATTCTCTTGTCCCAGTAGTCCCAGTGGTCTTAGTTGCCACAGTGGGCTCAGTTGGTGGGCTGGGGCTTCTGGGGCTTCTGGGGCTTCTGGGAGTTATAGGGCCCTTAAAGTCCTTAGGGCCCCTATCACCCCTATAAAGTAATTTTCAATTTTCAATTTTCCATTTTCAATTTTAATCGGTACTTTTGTCCCTTGAAATCCAATATATAGGAATAATGGCTACAAAGCGATATAATAACAAAGGTAAGGGTGGTTCGCATCACCCTGTACGTTCTGGCGACCCCAACTATGTAAAGCCCAAGAAGGCTCTTGGTCAGCACTTCCTTACCGATATGAACATTGCGCACGCCATTGCCGATGCTATGAGCGAGGGTGGCGATGTGTTGGAGGTGGGCTGCGGTACGGGCGTGCTCACCCAATTCCTGCTCGCAAGAGAGGACATTACCACTTGGGGTGCCGAGGTGGATGGCGAGAGTGTGGCCTATCTCCACACCCACTATCCCGCTTTTACGCCCCGACTCATCTTTGGCGATTTTCTAAATATGCCCCTCGATGAGATGTTTCCTAATGGACTGAAAGTCATCGGCAATTTCCCCTACAATATCTCCTCGCAGATATTCTTCAAAGTGCTGGACTACAAGGATTTGATTCCCGAAGTGGTCGGTATGGTGCAGAGGGAGGTTGCGCTGAGGATAGCATCCCCTGCGGGCAATAGGGACTATGGTATTTTGAGCGTGCTGATGCAGGCGTGGTACGACATCGAATACCTCTTTACGGTGCACGAGAACGTCTTCAACCCTCCGCCAAAGGTAAAGAGTGCGGTGGTGCGTATGAGGCGCAACGGAGTGAAGGAACTGGGGTGCGACGAGGCCCTGTTTGTGAAGGTCGTTAAGGCGGCGTTCAGCCAGAGGCGCAAGATGCTCAAAACCCCCTTGAAGGCAACCTTTGGCGACTTTGGCGGTGCGGAACACGAGTTCTTCTCGTTGCGTGCCGAGGCCCTCTCGGTGCAGGACTACATCGCCCTGACGAATTGGGTTGAGGAGCACATATAGAATAGGAAGGGGCCGCAAGCCCCTTTTTATTTTTTTCAGCCCTTTCTGCTCCTTCTATCCTCTTGGTTCACTTTGGCGCAGAATTTGTGTAGGTTTTGGGACGTATGTTTTTTATTGTTTACCAAAACCGAAGAAGAAGTATGCGTAAGAATTTAGTGCGGGCGGTGATTGTTTTGGCAACCATCGTCGTTGTTGGTGGTGTGTGCCTTTATGCGAGTGGTTGCTCGCCACAGAGGAGGTGGAGCGAGGAGCAGCGCAGAGAGGCAAGGGAGATGTTGCGTGAGTGGCGAGAGATTGCCTACCTTAACGCTCTCACCGAGGCGGAGTTTGACCTGTTCAGTGCCGAGGTGACTGATGTGTTGGAAGAACGCTGGCCCTCCTATGTGGAGTTTATTGAGATGCCTATGGTGGGCGACAGTGTGGAGGTGGTTGTTGTGGCAACCATTGTGAGCGACATCAAAGCCAATGCGAACAATATGCGCCACTTGTTCCCCTACGAAACGCTTGTGAGTGCAGGGGTGCTGCCCGAGGGCCTTACAGCCCACCAGCAGAAGGAATATTATATGTGCCTTGCCAATGGTGTAACCAATGTGTTTGGCTCGGTGCAGAACTTTGTGTGGGGAGCCATCAACTCCGCCCTTGACGACGTGGTCATCGCCCATATGCTGAGGGACTGCGCCGTCCCATTCTGGGAGTAGAGAGTAGAGAATTCAAAATGGTG
This sequence comes from Tidjanibacter sp., assembly GCA_045614965.1. Lineage (GTDB taxonomy): Bacteria > Bacteroidota > Bacteroidia > Bacteroidales > Rikenellaceae > Tidjanibacter. Next base: position 30,193 of record JAZLDY010000030.1, on the reverse strand, counting down.
TTTGCCTAAACACCCTATGAAAAAAGCGATGCAACGGCATCGCTTTTTTTGTGTTATTTTGTTGCCACATAGAGCAGGTCGAAGCACCTCTCGTGGATGGGGACAATGGCGTAGTCGTCCATTGTGATACCCTCCGTGAGGGCAGTGTTTTTCTTGTGTAACCTGCGGCGGTTTAGGCGGTTGAGGATATCATAGGGGATTTGCAATACCCACCTTGGCAGGCGGTGCTGGAAGTCCAAAACGTCCCAACGAGTGATGCGTTCCACACCCTTGCGGTTGCTCTCGTAGTACTCCCACACCTTCTCGTTGCCCTCCACGCCCAAGGCCTCTACCTCTCCGAACTCTCCGCCCAGCAGAGTGGTAAATTCCTCGGCGGTGTACTCCCTGACGTGCCACGGGTTGCGAGTGAGCGACATCGGGCGGTTGGGGGTGGAGCAGATGAAAAGGCCACCCTTTTTGAGAGCCCTTGCCACCTCCGCCACGAAAGCCTTGTCGTCTTTGATGTGCTCAATCACCTGGAACGAGATGACACAATCGATGCTCTCATCGGCAATGCCTGCAAGTGGGGGTACGGTCATCTGTCGGAACTCCACGTTGTGGTGGGTGTTGAGCAATTCAGCGGAGGGGGTGTGCTTGTCGATGGTGAGGAAACGAGTGGCCTTGGGGGCCACAACCTCAATGCCATAGCCACTACCCGTGCCAATCTCCAACACCTCGCCACGAACCCTCTCTGCGGCATAGACGTATGCCAGCAGCGAACGCTGGAAAATGTAGTTGTCGGAAGCCTCTATGTGCGATACTCTTTCGGCAGTTTTCATCTTTTTTTAGCCATTAAGTGTTGGCCGCTAATTAGTTCAACTTCACTTCGCCTTCGCCAATGGTTACAAGCCTCTGCTTGTAGAGTGCGCCCACAGCCCTCTTGAAGTTCTTTTTGCTCAATCCTGTGAGGGTGGCAATCTCCTCGGGCGAGGACTTGTCGCCAATGGGGAGCGTTCCCTTGTGGGCCTTCAACAACTCCACGAGTTTGGCTGCTGCGCTGTCGGTCTGGTCTTTACCTTCCTGCTGCAACATAAGGTCGATGCGCCCCTCCTCGCTGATGCGGTGAACATAGGCGGTGAGTCGGTCGCCAACGGCTACGGGAGTGAAAATCTGGTCGTTGTAAATCATACCCCAATGGCGGTTGTTGACCACCACACGGAAGCCTGCCTCCATACGCCTTGCAACCAAGATGTCAACCTGCTCTTTTGGCCTCACACAGAGGTCGTTGTTGTTCACATAGGGGTTGAGTTTGGTGGTTGCCACCACACGCCCCGTGAGGTTATCTCGGTAGAGCCACACAAGGTATTTTCTTCCAATCTCCACCTCAAAGGGAACATTGCGGTTGGGCAGGAAGAGGTCTTTGGCGGTGATGCCCCAATCGAGGAACACACCGTGTGCGTTGCGGTCCACGGCCTTCAATACGGCAGCCTCGCCCACCACTGCGAGGGGTTTTTCTCGTGTGGCGATGAGTCGGTTTTCGGAGTCGTGATAGACGAACACCTCCACAAGGTTGCCCACCTTGTCTTCGATGCGCACATAGCGATTGGGCAGCAACACCTCTTGTTCCTGCTCGTCTGTGAGGTATATGCCCGGCTCTGCGATGCGGCCGATGCGTAGGGTTTGATATTCTCCCGCAACAATCATAATCTTCTCTGATTTTTGTGCAAATGTATGGTTTTATCCCGAGAAAATCACTATTTTTGTGGAATAAAAAATGCAGACATAAAGTCTGCATAGATTTGTTTGTTTTATGGCAAAGGAGCAGGAGAAAATAGTCATTACGGGTGCGAGGGTAAATAATCTCAAAAATGTGAGTTTGGAGATGCCCCGTGAGAGCCTTGTGGTCATCACGGGCTTGTCGGGTAGTGGCAAGAGCTCGCTGGCCTTCGACACCATCTATGCCGAAGGGCAGAGGAGGTATATGGAGACCCTCTCGGCCTATGCTCGCCAATTTATTGGCACAATGGAGAGGCCCGATGTGGATAAGATTGAGGGACTGAGCCCTGTGGTTGCCATCGAACAAAAAACCACCAATAAGAACCCACGCTCGACGGTTGGTACCGTTACGGAGATTAACGACTTTCTGCGCCTGCTCTATGCTCGTGCTGCGAGGGCCTATTCTCCCAACACTGGCGAGGAGATGGTCCACTACACCGACGAACAGATTATCTCCCTGATAACGGAGAACTTTGCGGGCCACAAGATTGCACTGTTGGCTCCGGTGGTCAAGGGACGTAAGGGCCACTACCGAGAACTCTTTGAGGGCTTTGCCAAGCGTGGCTTTCTGCACGTCAGGGTTGATGGAGTGGTGCAGGAGATTGTGTCGGGAATGAGGTTGGACCGCTACAAGACCCACACCATCGAACTTGTGGTCGATAGGCTCATTGTGGGCGAGAGTGGTGATGACCGCCTTGTCAAGAGCCTCAAAGAGGCTATGAGGCAGGGTAAGGGTACAATCTCGGTGTATGACTTTGATGCCGATGTGGCACGCTACTACTCCCGCCACCTGATGTGTCCCACTACGGGTGTGTCGTTCGACGAGCCCGCCCCCCACACCTTCTCGTTTAACTCCCCACAAGGGGCCTGCCCCCACTGTGGAGGTCTGGGCGAGGAGGCTGTGTTTGATAGAGAAAAACTCCTTCCGAATGGGAATATGAGCATTGCAGATGGTGCCATTGCGCCATTGGCAAAGATGCGCACCAAGTGGTTTTTGGCTGTGATGTCGGCACTTGGCCGTAGGTATGACTTCACCATTGACGACCCTGTGAACACTCTCTCGGAGGAGGCTCTTTCGGCCATCATCAATGGCGATGCGGAGCCTGTGGCCATCGACTTCCACGCTCTCTATGGTGGCGGTGGTGTGCAGATGACCGCTTGGCAGGGCATTACACAATATCTCGAAAACAACACCGAGGAGGGAACTCGTGGTACGGGAGCCAAGTGGCTCGGCCAATTCATCGAACACAAGCCGTGTAGTGTGTGTGGTGGCACGAGGCTCAAAGCCGATGCGCTCTACTTCCGCATTGCGGGCAAGAATATCGCCGAGGTGTGCGATATGAGCATTGAGGAACTCAGGGAGTGGATAGGTACGATTGGTGAGCAGATGACCACCAAGGAACGCACCATTGCACGGGAAATCATAAAAGAGATTAGCGAACGCTTGGGCTTTCTGTGTGATGTTGGCTTGGGCTATTTGTCGCTCAGCAGGGCTTCGAGGAGCCTTTCGGGTGGCGAGAGCCAACGTATCAGGCTGGCAACGCAGGTGGGTAGCAAACTTGTCAACGTGCTCTACATCCTCGATGAGCCGAGCATCGGCCTCCACCAGAGGGATAACCGCAAACTGATTCGCTCGTTGGAAAACCTCCGAGATGAGGGTAATTCGGTGCTTGTGGTGGAGCACGACGAGGAGATGATGCGCTCGGCCGATTGGATAGTTGATATTGGCCCTCTGGCAGGTCGTAAGGGTGGCGAGGTGGTTGCCGAGGGTACCTATGAGGATATATTGAAGTCCGAATCGCTTACGGCCGACTACCTTTCGGGCCGCCGCCGTATTGAGGTGCCGGAGAAGAGAAGGGAGTGGAAGGATAGCCTGCGAATTGTGGGAGCGAGGGGTAATAACCTCAAAAATGTTACGGTGGAGATACCTCTGGGTGTGATGGTGTGCGTTACGGGTGTGAGTGGTAGCGGCAAGAGCTCGCTCATCAACGAAACCCTCCGCCCCTACCTTACTCGCAAGTTCTATCGCTCCTTCGACCAATCGCTTCCGTTTGACCGCTTGGAGGGTGTGGAGAACATCGACAAGATTGTGGTTGTGGACCAATCGCCCATCGGACGTACTCCGAGGAGCAACCCTGCAACCTACTCCAATGTCTTTGCCGACATCCGTAAACTCTTTGAAAAGACCCCCGATGCACAAATTAGGGGCTTTGGTGCGAGTCGCTTTTCGTTCAATGTGAAGGGCGGAAGATGCGAGGAGTGTAAGGGCGCAGGTGTGCAGACTATCGAGATGAACTTCCTGCCGGATGTATATGTAACCTGCAAGGCTTGCGGTGGCAATCGCTACAATCGCCAGACGTTGGAGGTTAAGTATAAGGGTAAGAATATCAACGATGTACTCAATATGACCATCAACCAAGCGGTTGAGTTCTTTGAGAACATTCCGTCCATCAAGACCAAACTTGCAGCCATCAGGGACGTGGGCCTCGGCTACCTCAAATTGGGCCAGAGCTGCACCACGCTGTCGGGTGGCGAGAGCCAACGCATAAAACTCTCCTCGGAGTTGGCCAAGAGGGACACGGGCCGCACGCTCTACATCTTCGACGAGCCCACCACGGGTCTTCACTTCGAGGATATTCGCCAACTGCTGGCGGTGTTCAACAAACTCGTGGAGAGGGGCAATAGTGTGATAATAATTGAGCACAACCTGGACGTTATTAAGTGTGCCGATTGGATTGTGGATATGGGCCCCGAGGGAGGAAAGGCCGGTGGCTATGTGGTGGCTACGGGCACGCCCGAAGAGGTGGCCGAGGTGGAGGAGAGCTACACGGGTGCCTTCCTCCGAGAGGTGCTTGGATAGAATGTTATGACAAATCATAGGGAGGAAATACTCTCCACCCTTGCCAAATGGTGGGGCTATAAGGAGTTGCGACAAGGACAACAAGAGGTTATCGAGAGTGTCCTTGCGGGCCGTGATACCCTTGTGCTGATGCCCACGGGCGGTGGTAAGTCGATTCTCTATCAGGTCCCCACGATGATGCGTGAGGGCGTGTGTGTGGTCATCACTCCGCTGGTGTCGCTGATGAAAGATCAGGTGGATGCGCTGAGGAGTAGGGGCATAAATGCTGTGGCGGTCCACGGTGGCCTTTCGCCTCGCAAGATAGACATCGCTCTGGACAACTGCGTCTATGGCGATGTCAAGTTTTTGTATGTGGCCCCCGAGAGGCTTTCGAGCGAGATTTTCCGAGTGAGGGTGGCCAAGATGAAGGTGTCGCTGCTGGCCGTTGACGAGGCCCACTGCATATCCCAATGGGGCTACGATTTCAGGCCCTCCTACCTGCGAATTTCCGAGATACGCCGCTTGGTGCCCGATGCGCCCGTGCTGGCCCTTACGGCCACGGCCACAGAGAGGGTGGCCGAGGATGTTATGCACCACTTGGCCTTTGCCGAACGCAATGTTATCAGACGAGAGCTTGTGCGCCCAAATCTGTCGTATGTGGTGCGCAAGGTGGACGACAAGATGGAACAGATGTGCCGTGTGCTGTCGGGTGTGGAGGGTAGTGCCATTGTCTATGTGCGCCTGAGAGAGAAGTGCGAAAAGGTGGCCGAGGAGTTGAAAAAGAGGGGCTTTGCGGCGGAGTTCTACCACGCAGGGCTGAGCCATACGGAACGTGCGCTCCGACAGGACGATTGGCACAAAGAGCGAGTGAGAGTGATGGTGGCAACTAACGCCTTCGGTATGGGTATCAACAAGGGCAACGTGAGGGCGGTGATTCACTACGATATGTGCGACAGCCCCGAGGCATACTATCAAGAGGCGGGCCGTGCGGGTCGTGATGGAGTGCGCAGCTATGCGGTGCTGCTGATGGATAGCTACGAGAGGGCCAATGCTCTCAAACGCTGGGAGGGTGCTTTCCCGTCGATTCAGGCCGTGAAGGAGTTCTACGACAAGGTCTGCTCACACCTTATGGTGGCCTATGGCGAAGGTGCGGGTGTAGGCTTTGTTTTTAATGAATACAAGTTTGCCGAGCAACACCGAATGAGTGTGTCGGCTGTGAGAAACTGCTTCAAACTGCTGGCCCAGAGTGGATATGTGCTCCTCACGGAGGATAGTGAACATTCGGCACGCCTGAGGTTTGTGGTGAGCCGAGAGGACCTCTACAACTTTCGAGAACAGAACAGAGATGTGGAGGAGGTGCTGTTGGCTGTATTGAGGCAGTGTGAGGGAGTTTTTACCGACTTCCGCCCGATAGATATTGAGAACATAGCCTTCCACGCCCACTGCGAGGAGAGTAGGGTGGTGGAGGTGCTGCGTATGTTGTGGCGCAAACACATCGTGGAGTATCGCCCGAGGAGCACTTCGCCAATGGTGCAATTTCTGTGCGATAGGGTGCCGATGAGGGATGTATATATCAGCCCCGAGGTCTATCGTATGCGCAAGGAGTCGGCCCGTGAGAGATTGGAGGCGATGTTGAACTATGCTATGCAGGAGTGGGATGGGTGCCGTAGCCGCTTCCTGCAACAATATTTTGGCGAGAGCGATGCTGTGGAGTGCGGGGTGTGCGACCTTTGTATCGAGCGTAAGAGGGGCGGTGGCCCGACACTCTCGCAGGAGGAGCGAATTGCCCAAACCATCAGGGAGGAGATTGACCGTGAGGGACGTGTGGAGGCCTCCACATTGGTCCGCAAACTGAACGTGCCGCCTGTGGATATAGCCCGTGTGGTGGAAAAACTCACCGCCGAGGGCGAAATTTGTAGCGAAGGGGGCGGATTTGTCAAGAAGAATAGATAATTTTGTGGCCGTGAAAAAGTATCAAAGCAGCATAACACCCGACGAAATAAAGGAGCTACCCGTAGTGGGCTTCGAGGGACGTATCGTTATTGTCGATACACCCGAGGGGCTCGAAAGGGCGTGCGAGGAGTTGATGAAGTGCGATGTGGTGGGATTTGACACCGAAACCCGCCCGTCGTTCAAGGCCGGTGTGAGTTACAATGTGTCGCTGGTGCAACTCTCCACCGACAAGGTGTGCTACCTTGTGAGGCTCTGCTCGATGAGGATGGAGAAACCTCTTCTGAAATTGTTGGAGAGCAAGGAGGTCTTGAAGGTGGGTGTGGATGTTGTGGGCGACATTCGCAACTTGTGCAAACTGCGCCATTTCCGAGCAGGAGGGTTTGTGGAATTGCAACAGGAGGTGGGAGCCTTTGGTATCGAGGATAGGAGCCTGCGTAAGATGGCGGCCATAATTTTGGGCGTGGGAGTGAGCAAGGCCCAGAGGTTGAGTAATTGGGAGGCCAAGGAGATGACCTCGGCACAACTGCGCTATGCTGCTACGGATGCGTGGGTGTGCTTGGAGATGTATAGGAAACTCTTTGGCGACGGAGAACACGGCCCCAAAGCGGATGTGTTCTCGCAACCTAAAACTGTGGACCCCAAGAGCGAGGCACCAAAGGGTGATAGCCTCGTGGGCGAGGAGGGAAAACCCTCTGCCCGCAAACGCCGCAGACCACATCGTAACCGAAAAAGAGTAAAACAGACACAACAAGATAATGACTAAAAAGATTATTCTCAAACGTGGCAAGGAGGAGTCCTTGATGCGCCACCACCCTTGGGTGTTTTCGGGTGCGATTCACTCGGCCGACCAACCTTTGGAGGAGGGCGAGATTGTGGACATCTACTCCCACGACAAGGAGTTTATTGCAAGGGGCCACTGTCAGGTGGGCTCTATTGCTGTGAGGGTGCTCACCTTTGAGCAGGAGGATATTGATGTGGCTTGGTGGACAAGGCGTATTGAGTCGGCCTATGCGGTGCGCAAGACACTCGGACTGACCGACAACCCCAAGACCACCTGCTACCGATTGATACACGGTGAGGGCGACAACCTCCCCGGCTTGGTCGTTGACATCTATGGCTCAACGGCTGTGGTGCAGTGCCATAGCGTGGGTATGTACCTTTCGAGGGAGGCCATTGTGGAGGCCCTGAGGGCGTGCTATGGCGATAGACTCACGGCCATCTATGACAAGAGTTCACAAACGCTCCCCTATAAGGCCGACCTCGGTGCCGAGGATGGCTATCTCTGGGGCCACGGCGAGGGCGAAGAGGTTGTCTTGGAGGGCGGCCACAAGTTTGCCGTGAATTGGGCCAAGGGCCAAAAGACAGGCTTTTTTATTGACCAGAGGGCCAATCGAGAACTCGTGGCTCACTATGCCAAGGGACGCAACCTGCTGAATACGTTTTGCTACACGGGTGGCTTTTCGATTTATGGCCTTGCGGGTGGCGCAAGGAGCGTTACGAGTGTGGATAGCAGTGCGCTGGCGGTGGAACTTGTCGAGCGCAATGTGGCACTCAACTATCCCGAGGGTGCACCCCACAAGAGCGCAGCGATGGATACGTTCGACTTCCTCCGCACGGTTGAGGATGGCGAGTATGATATGATTATTTTGGACCCTCCCGCCTTTGCCAAACACCACAAAGTGTTGGGTAACGCCTTGCAGGGATATAAGAGGCTCAATGCGAGGGCTATGGAGAAGATTGCAAAAGGAGGTATATTGTTCACGTTCAGTTGCTCGCAGGCGGTTAGTAAGGAGCAATTCCGCTTGGCGGTATTTTCGGCTGCGGCCATTGCGGGACGCAAGGTGCGAATACTCCACCAACTGACCCAGCCCACCGACCACCCAATCAACATCTACCACCCCGAGGGCGAGTACCTCAAAGGCTTGGTGCTCTATGTGGAGTAGGGGGCGATGAGAGTAATAGAAAAACGGCTTACGTTGATAGCGTAAGCCGTTTTTTTGTGTGCTGTGTGGTGGTGTGGCGATGTGCACTAAAAATTCTTGCCGAAGCTCACATAGAAGCCACCCAGAGGCGTGTCGTTGGTGCCACTTGCCAGCACCGTCAGCGGGCCGAGTGAGGTGTGGTAGGTGTACTTCACGCCAAAGCCCAATAGCGACTGCCTGCCGCTGAACATATCCCAAAAATTGTCGTTCTGCAAGGCGTAGTTGGCTACGGCCGAGAGGGTGTGGTTTTTGATGAATTCATATCGGGCTTCGAGGGCTCCAACCATTACAGAGTTCTCACACAACTCTATGCGCTGGATACCCACAAAAGGCATCTGCTGCTCCATATACCTGCCCGGCAACACACCACCCATAGAGTTCTGATAGGGGTAGGTGGGCCTTGGGCCTATAAGCGTGCGCCCATAGAGTGAGCCTATGAGGGTGAATGGGCCGTTGAAGGGGGTGATGACCTTCTTGATGTTGTATTGCAATGCCGTAAAAGGAGTGCGCCCCTGAACCTCCAAACCATTGGTGGTGTGGATGGTGTAGTTTGCCTCCACCGACCAACCCTTGCGAGGCATATAGAAGTCATCGAGGCTTTCGTAGTGTCCGTCGAGAACGTAGTTGATGTAGCCCTCCGGCTTGGCTTCGATGAGGTCGCCAGCGAGGTTGTAGTAGAGCGAGTGGTGGAAGTCGAAAAAGTCGTATTCCACCCCAAGGCTCATATTGAAATTACGCAGATAGATGTCCGAAAAACGTATCGAAAGGTTGTGCTCGTTGAAGTTTGCGGAGTTCTGCCTAACCTCGTTCTTGTAGAACGTAAAGTCGTGATACTGATATTTGTAAGCAAACGTAAAGTCGCCAAAAAACACCCTGCTGCTCGATGCGCTCAACTGCACATAGGGACTTTGGCTCAAACGTGTTTTGAGGGCAAACTTGGGCTTGAAATAGTTGCCGTGCATAGTCATCTCCGTTGCCAACAACAGCGAGGCCAACTCCTGCGAGTCGAATCGGAAGCCGACGTGAACAGAAGCGTTTTCCTTCTCGTTTACCCCAATGGTCAATTCGTAGGGAGCACGGTTGTTGAGGCTGTAACGTACAAACTCAAATCCACCAATATTGCGCACATCCTCAATGTGTTGGTTGAACTCCTTGCGGGTTACGGTGGTGTAGGGGCGCAGGTTGAGGTGGCGGTTGATGAGTGTCTGCTCCGATTTGTTGAAGCCTCGGAAGTGGATGGGGCCGATGTAGAGTTTTGTGTCGCTCGAATAGTGCCTCTGGCGTTTTGGTGGCATATATCCCTCGGGCAGACCAATCTTTCCTCTCAGCTCCTGCAAACCAATGCGGTGCCTGTCTGCCTCCACTTGTCCACGCATAATGAGCGAATCGACAGCCTCGGCATTGAAACTTGCAGCGGTGTAGGGGGCAACCTCGGGGTGCATATAGTAGTCGCACGAGGCGAGGTTGGCCTCATACTTATCCCTGCCGAGGAAGGTGGTGAGTTGCTCGAAGATGAGCACCATATTGGCCAAATCGTCGTCGGTGCGTATGCCGTCGGCAAGGTCAATGCCGATGACGATGTCGGCACCCATATCCCTCACAACATCCACGGGGAAATTGTTATAGACACCGCCATCCACCAACAACATATCCTTGTACCTCACGGGTTTGAACACACCGGGGATGGACATACTCGCCCTGATGGCTATGGGTAGGCTTCCGCCACGAGCCACATACTCGCTGCCGGTGTTCATATCATACGATACGCTGGCAAAGGGGATGGGTAGATTGTCGAAGGAGTCAATCTGCTGATAGCCGAGCAGGAGTTCGTTGAGTTCGTCCATAAACTTGTCGCCCCTGACAATGCCGCTCGGCAGGGAGATGTCGTCGGCCGACAGCACCGCATCAAACATATAGGCATCGTCCTTGTGCTTGTCTTTGAGGAGTTGCTTGGAACGCTCGTTGCGGTCGGTGAAGATGTTAAACCAGTTCATCGACGTAAAGTGCTCCTCGATTTCCTCCACAGTGTAGCCCACCGAGTAGAGTCCTCCGATGATGGAGCCGATGCTTGTGCCGGCGATGTAGTCGATGGGGATACCCGCCTCCTCAATGGCCTTGATGATGCGCAGCTGGGCAGCACCCTTTGCGCCACCGCCACTCAGCACCAATCCCACACTCTTACGCCCCGGTGCTGCGGGGTCGTCCACTGGCTTTGCCGTAGCAACAAAGGCCTCGGAAGTGAACATCACTACCAAGGCCGTTGCCATAATTAGAAGCCTTCTAAATGTCTGCTTCATAATCCAATAAGTGTTGATGGAAAATCGTTCTCAATTTTCCATTTCCTTTTTTTTCATTCGTTTATTCGTAGTTGCCCGATTTGAGCATCGACACCTCTTTCTCGGTGAGGAATCGCCACTCGCCACGTTTGAGCTTCTGCTTCGTGAGGCCTGCAAAATATACCCTGTCGAGTTTGCCCACACGATAGCCAACGTGCTCAAACATACGCCTTACGATACGGTTGCGGCCCGAGTGAATCTCAATGCCGACAGCGTTCTTGCTGGTGGGGTCGTCAACGTAGCACACATCATCAGCAGCAATGTCGCCATCTTCGAGTGTGATACCCATAATCAAACGCTCCAAGTCGGCCCTTGCCAGGCGCTTGTCAAGACTCACTTGGTAGATTTTCTTCTTCTCGTAGGTGGGGTGGGTGAGTTTTTTTGCCAGGTCGCCATCGTTGGTGAGGAGCAACACTCCCACACTATTCTTGTCCAAACGGCCCACGGGATAGATGCGCTCCGTGCAGGCGTTCTTCACGAGGTCCATCACGCTCTTGTCGGCGTGGGGGTCGTCGAGAGTGGTAACAAAACCCTTGGGTTTGTTCATCACAATATAGACCTTCTTCTCGTTTTGTATCTGTTTGCCGTTGTAGCAGATAACGTCGTTCTGGTGAACCTTGGTGCCCAACTCTGTAACAATCTCGCCATTGACGGTGATTTGGCCGGAGGTGATATACTCGTCGGCCTCCCTGCGAGAGCAGATACCCGACATAGAGATATAGCGATTCAGACGAATCTCGCCATCAATTTTGGGTGCTGCATAGGAAGGGTAGTTTTCGAGTGTGTAGGAGTTGGCTGTGTTGACAAAGGTCTTTGGCTCCTTGGGCGCACGCTCGGTGTGGAACTTGCTGCCTTTCTTGTTGAAACCGCCCTTGTCGTGGCCAAACGAAGGCTTGTGGCCAAACTTATTCTGGCGAGGACGGAAACCGCCCTCCTGGTTGTTCTCTCGGTTGAAACCGCCCTCACGATTGAAAGAGGGCCTCTCCTCACGGTTGAAATTACGCTCACGATTGAAGTTGCGTTCCTCACGGTTGAATGAAGGCCTCTCCTCTCGGTTGAAGTTGCGTTCACGATTGAACGAGGGCCTACCTTCACGATTGAAGTTACGCTCCTCACGGTTGAAGTTGCGCTCACGGTTGTAGCCACCCTCGCTACGTTCCGAGCGACCATAAGACGACCTGTTACGGTCGATGAGTCGGTTGTCTCGTGTGAAGTTGGGGTTGAATGAACGTCGCTCACCAGCCTCCTCACTCCTTGGAGTGCGGTTGTAGGAAGAGGAAGAATAAAGTGCCTGGGGTTTGGAAGTGCGACTGCGTTTGTCTTTGGTGAAAGTCTTGTAGCTCTCTTCGTTTTCAGAGTGTGCCCTCACGGGGAAATCTGCTGTTTTCATTGTCTTGAATGATGATAAAAAATAATATGTAATCAATATGTTGCCACAAAGGTATCTCTTTTTCTTGATTGTTGTTCAACTCAATCAAAAAAAATACCGTTTTATTTTTCGGGGGCAAATAAATCGCCTCTCTAACTAAAAAAAACGAGGTCCTCTTTTTTGAGAACCTGCGCTTTTGTTGTGGAGCTGGGGGGAGTCGAACCCCCGTCCAAACAGTCTGCCTGAAAGTTTTCTACACGCTTATCCACTGCTTAATCCTCCTGCTGCAATGCGGTGGGTGGCAACCAAATCACAGCCCCAGTTCCGGTTTGATTTCGCCCTGTGGTCGGAACACCCCTCGGGCTATCTTCTCATTGATGATACTCCGTGAGCCACGCCCACAAGAAGCGGGAGGGTGTGGCGGAGTACTCGTTTCCGCACCAGCCTTGGGCGCAGAAATTAAGCCAATTAACTCGGTTAATTAGGCAGCGAGTGCGTAGCTATTATTGCCATTTAATTGTTTGAGCGTTGAGATTAACGAGCCCCCACACAAAGCTCGACGTGCTTACCAACCTGCATGTCCTGCTGTCAAAACCGGTCAACCCCGTTGGAAAAGTGAGTGCAAAAATAGTGCATAAAAATTGAAAATTGAAAATCGAAAATTGCAGAAAAGGATAATAAAATGTCGATTTGAGGATGAAAAAAGTGTGTGTTTTTGACAAAATCTCAATTCTCAATTTTCAAATCTCGATTTTTCTTTGTACCTTTGTTTGTTTTTAACAAACAGGTTTTTGCCCTATGGCCAAGGATAATGTGATAGAACTCAAAGATGTGGTTGTTTATCAGCCCGATGATGATGCCGGTAGGCTCTCGTGGAGAGATGCGCAGCAGGTGTTGTCGGGGGTGAATATCTCTGTGGGCGAGGGCGAAATGGTCTATTTCATCGGCCGTGTCGGCAGTGGCAAGAGCTCTTTGCTGAAAACTCTCTATGCCGAGCTTCCGCTGTTGGAGGGCGAGGGTGAGATTGCGGGCTTCGACTTGCGAAGGCTGCGCCGTAGGGATGTCTATAAGTTGCGCCGAAGGATTGGCATTGTGTTTCAAGATTACCAACTTTTGACCGACCGAAATGTTTACGACAACCTGCGCTTTGTAATGCGTGCCACGGGGTGGAAAAACGAGGGCGACATTGCTGCACGAATTGAAGAGGTGCTGGGCGTTGTGGGCCTTCGTAACAAGGAGTACAAAATGCCCTTTGAACTCTCGGGTGGCGAGCAGCAGAGGCTTGTGATTGCAAGGGCACTGATTAACTCTCCTAAGATTATTCTTGCCGACGAGCCTACGGGCAATCTGGACCCCAAGGCGGCAGATGAAATTATGGCTCTGTTCCGTAGGATTGTGGAGAGTGGGTGTTCGATTGTGATGTCAACACACAACATTGCCAACATTGAACACTATCCCTCACGCACATTCCGCTTTGCCAAGGGGCGTGTGGAGGAGATAGACATTAAGGCCCTTTTGGCGTAGGGCAGAGGTGTGCGAGGGGGTGATGCTCTCGTGCGGAAATAAATTGGAAGAAACGTAGAACAAAAGATATAAATACAAAAGACAAAAATGGAGAACATCGAAGAGAAAAAAGTAGCACAAGAGGAGTATTCTGCATCAAGTATTCAGGTGTTGGAGGGCCTCGAAGCAGTTCGCAAACGTCCTGCAATGTACATTGGAGATATTGGCGAGAGGGGTCTGCACCACTTGGTTTATGAGGTGGTGGACAACTCCATCGACGAGGCTTTGGCGGGCTATTGTACCGACATCAAAGTAACCATCAACGAGGATAACTCTATTACCGTTGAGGATAACGGTCGTGGTATTCCTGTTGGTATCCACGAGCAGGAGGGCAAGTCGGCCTTGGAGGTTGTATTGACCATTCTCCACGCCGGCGGTAAGTTTAGCAAAGACTCCTACAAGGTGTCGGGTGGTTTGCACGGTGTGGGTGTGTCGTGTGTGAACGCACTCTCTACCGAGCTGGTTGCTACGGTGTGCAGGGATGGTAAGATTCACCAGATGACTTTCAGCCGTGGTGTTACCACCTCGGAGTTGAAGATTATTGGCGAGACGGACCGCACGGGTACCACCATCAAGTTCAAACCCGATGGCGACATCTTTACCGCCACCACCTATCGCTATGAGATTTTGGCTACAAGGTTGCGTGAGTTGGCATTCCTTAACAAGGGTATCAACCTCGATATTACCGACCGCAGGGAGAAAGATGAGGAGGGTAACTTCCTCCACGAGCACTTCTACTCCGATAATGGCTTGAAGGGTTTTGTGGAGTATCTCGACCAGAGCCGTGGCCAGAAGATTATCGACGACATCATCTACATCGACACCGAGAAGAACGGTACCCCCGTTGAGGTGGCTATGCAGTATAACGACAGCTTCTCGGAGAATGTACACTCCTACGTTAATAACATCAACACCATCGAGGGTGGTACCCACCTCACGGGCTTCCGTAGGGCACTCACCCGTACGATGAAAAAATATGCCGAGGAGAACGGTATGTTGTCGAAGATTAAGTTCGACATTTCGGGCGACGACTTCCGTGAGGGTTTGACTGCTGTGGTGTCGGTTAAGGTTGCCGAGCCCCAGTTTGAGGGTCAGACCAAGACCAAACTTGGTAACGACGAGGTGTCGGCTGCTGTGGACCAGGCCATCTCGCAGGCCCTGACGAACTACCTCGAAGAGCATCCCAAGGATGCCAAGGCTATTGTTGACAAGGTTGTGCTGGCAGCTACGGCTCGCCACGCTGCTCGCCACGCAAGGGAGTTGGTGCAGCGCAAGACTGTGTTGTCCGGCTCGGGCCTGCCCGGTAAGTTGGCCGACTGCGCAACGAGGGATAGGAGCAAGGCCGAGATTTTCTTCGTCGAGGGTGATTCGGCAGGTGGTACTGCCAAGCAGGGCCGCAACCGTGAGTATCAGGCCATTATGCCTTTGAGGGGTAAGATTCTGAATATCGAGAAGGTTCAGGAGCACCGTATGTGGGAGAACCAGGAGATTAAGAATATGTTTACTGCGCTGGGTGTAACCATCGGTACCGAGGAGGACCCCAAGGCACTCAACCTCGAAAAACTCCGCTACGACAAGATTATCATTATGACCGATGCGGATGTGGATGGTAGCCACATTGCAACCCTTATGCTGACCTTCTTCTTCCGCAAGATGAAGGAGCTCATCGAGCAGGGCCACGTCTATATCGCTATGCCCCCTCTCTACCTTGTGAAGAAGGGCAACGCTAAACACTACTGCTGGACCGACGAGGAGAGGATGAAGATTACTGCCGAGTTGGGTACCAAGGGTGTAACGGTGCAGAGGTACAAAGGTCTTGGTGAGATGAACGAGCACCAGTTGTGGGAGACCACAATGGACCCCGCAACCCGCATTTTGAAGCAGGTGTCCATTGAGAATGCTGCCGAGGCTGATAGGATTTTCTCGATGCTTATGGGTGATGAGGTTGGTCCTCGCCGTGAGTTTATTGAGAAGCATGCCAAGTACGCAAAAATCGACGCTTAATGCAAAAGCGAGATAATCGGTAAATTCTGCGTTATGCTTGCGTTCGAAATCCTCATTTGCATCAGCAAACTGCGGTTTCTCACGCTTCGCAGGCCTTGAATTTCCTCGATTCTATCGCTTTTGCGGTGGTGCATTGTGTGGAATTTATTAGTAGCCCTAGAAGTCCTAGTGGTCCTAGTAGCCCCAGAGATGCCCAGAGTTAAATTAGAGAGATTAAGGGAACAATAATTTTCAATTTTCAATTTTCCATTTTCCATTCGTATGAATGTAACAATCATTGGAGTTGCAGGCGGTACCGGTAGCGGTAAGAGTACGCTTGTGAAGCGATTGCAGGAGGCTTTCGCAGGAGATGATGTGGCAACTCTGTGCCACGACTACTACTACAAATCGTTCCCCAACCTGACCTACGAGGAGCGTACCAAACTTAACTACGACCACCCCCAGTCGTTCGATACGGATATGATGGTCGAGCACATCAAAGCACTCAAAGAGGGTGTGGCCATCGAGAGGCCCGTCTATTCGTTTGTGGAGCACAACCGCACCGACGAGAAGGTGGCTGTCAAACCCTCCAAGGTTATCATCGTCGATGGTATCCTCATCTTCGAGAACAAGGAGTTGAGAGATTTGATGGACATCAAGGTCTTTGTAGATACCGATGCCGACGTGAGGTTGGCTCGCAGGATTGTGCGTGATGTGAGGGAGAGGGGTCGCTCGATGGAGTCGGTAATCGACCAATACACCACCACCGTTAAACCTATGCACGAGGAGTTTGTGGAGCCTTCGAAGAAGTATGCCGACGTGATTATCCCCGAGGGCGGCTTCAATTCGGTGGCTGTGAAGATGCTCATTGAGAATATTAAGGTTCTCATTGGCAAGTAGATAGGTAAACATAAAGGGAGAAACATACGAAAATATTAACTTAAACACAGTGAACTTATGTTGGAAATAAGGGAAGTAAAAAACAAAAGGGATAAGAAGAGGTTTATCAAATTCCCAATCAAGCTCTACAAAGATTGCCCCTATTTTGTGCCGGCACTCTATATGGACGAGGATAGCGAGTTTGACCCCAAGCAGAACGGTGCTTTTGCCTATGCCGAGTGCAAGATGTGGCTTGCGCTGAGGGATGGTAAGGTTGTTGGCCGTGCTGCGGGTGTGCTCAATAAGGCCTACAACGAGAAGATGGACGTTAAGCAGATGCGCTTCACGAGGTTTGACTTTGTGGACGATGCGGAGGTAGTTGATGCATTGTTTGCAAAGGTTGTGGAGTATGCCAAGGAGTGCGGTATGAACGAGATTATCGGCCCCATCGGCTTCTCCGACCTCGACAAACAGGGCCTTGTGATTGAGGGCTTCGAGGAGGAGGATATGTATGTTACTCCTTACAACTATCCCTACTACGTCAACCACTTCGAGAGATTGGGTATGACCAAGAAGGTCGATTGGAAGGAGTTCCAGATTACCATCCCCGATAAGATGAACGAGAGGCTCGACAGGGTGGCTAATATGGCCATCGAGAGGTATGGATATAAAGTCTTGAAGTTCAAGAAGATTAAGGATATTAAACCCTACATCATTCCTGCGCTGCAAATTCTCAACGAGGCTTTTGCCAAACTGTTTGGTGTGGTGTGGTTGAGCGAGAAACAACTTCTCGACTTCTCGAAACTGATTATGCTGGTGGGCAACCCCGACTATGTTGCGGTGGTTACCGACAAGGAGGACAACATCATTGGTTATAGCTTTATGGCTCCTTCGATTAGCAAGGCTGTGAGGGAGTCGAAGGGTCGCTTGTTCCCCTTTGGTGTGTTCCGCATTTTCAGGGATTTGAAGAAGAGCAAGACGCTCGACTTTTATAGCATTGGTGTAAAACCCGAATATCAGGGTAAGGGTGTGAACGCAATTTTGTTGCGTGAGGGCCTTGCCGGTGCAATTAAGAATGGAATGAAGATTGCCGAGACCGGCCCCGAACTCGAAACCAACGTGGAGGTTCAGAGCCAGTGGAAGGCATTTGAGCACAAGAATCACAAACGCCGTAGATGTTATACCTACTCCTTGCAATAGTTTGCGGAGCAACTTATTCGGTATTTTTTAAGTTATTCGCTTGCAGAGGGGTGGACTCTTTGCAAGCGATTGCTTTCAATTACCTCACCGCATTTGCTCTCGGCACCGCCTTTGCGTGTGTGTCGGGCGACTTTGTGGTGCCCACGGGCGCAGCCTCTTGGGGCACAGCGGTTTTGCTAGGTGCGACTTTTGTGGGAGCCTTTGTGCTGATGGCTCGCTCCACGGCCCTCACGGGCGTTACGCTTACAACTGTTGCATCAAGGGTGTCGCTGGTGATACCCGTGGTGTGTAGTTTTATGCTCTTTCCGGAGGGCGATGCGCCTCGTTGGGTGGCGGTGGCGGTGATTTTGGCCGCTATGGTTATGATGTTTGTGCCGTCGGGCGAGAAGAGGGGACAACAACGACTCCAACGAGCCTCGCTGCTGCTCTACCCATTGGGCGTGTGGGTGCTGTTTGGAGTGAACAACTTTGGCCTCAAATGGGCGCAGAGTGTGCTGATTGCGCCGCAGGAGTCGGCAGTGTTTAGTGCCATCATATTCCTCTTTGCCGTGGTGTTTGCAGCTGTGGCACTGATGGTTAGGAAGGATAAAAAAGGCTTTGAGTGGGGCGCACTTGTGGGCGGAGTAACCCTTGGAGTGTCCAACTTCTTTGTAACGTGGGGAATGTTGAGGGGCCTTGCCGAGGTGCCTGCAAGCATTTTCTTTCCCACCTACCACACCACCATTGTAGCCCTTGTGGCCGTTGTGGGAACGGTGGCTTTCAAGGAACGCCTCTCGAAGGTGCAGTGGTTGGGAGTGGCTGTTGCGGTGATGGGTATTGTAATGTTTTTTGTGTGAGAGAAAGTTTAACCATTGGATTATATCGACCACATAATAGGCTCTTTAAGGCAGGGCGATGTGCCCCCCGATCAATCTCTTGTGCGGCTCATTGAGGAGTGCGGGCCAGAGAGTGTCGCAAGGGTGTGTAGCGCAGCGAGGGCCACAAGCGAGGAACACTTCGGAAAGAGGGTTTGGCTGCGTGGACTTGTGGAGGTGTGGTCGAGGTGCGAGGGCGGATGCCTCTACTGTGGACTGCGGGCCGAAAACCGTGAACTGTGCCGCTATGAGATGACCTCGGAGGAGATTGTTGAGGCTTGCCACGAGGGATACTCTCTGGGACTGCGCACCTTTGTATTGCAGGGCGGACAGGTCAGGGATAGGGTGGAGAAGGTGGAGAGTGTTGTTCGCACCCTCAAAGCCGAATTTCCCGATGTGGCCGTTACGCTGTCGCTGGGCGAGCAACCCAGGGAGGTCTATGATAGGTGGCGCAAGGCTGGTGCCGACCGCTACCTGCTGCGCCACGAAACCGCCTCGGAGGGACACTATGGACTCCTGCACCCCGAACGTATGGACTTCCACCACCGCCGAGAGTGCCTCGGGTGGCTCAAAGAGTTGGGCTACCAGACGGGCGCAGGTATGATGGTGGGAAGCCCCCACCAGAGGGCCGAAGACCTTGTGGCAGACCTTCGTTATTTGGCCGACCTGCAACCCGATATGGTGGGCATTGGCCCCTTTATGCCGCAGGGACAAACTCCCTTTGCCGAGTGGCCGAGGGGGAGTGTGGAGAGAACTTTGTTGATGATTGCTCTGGTGCGCTTGCTGCTGCCTACGGCTATGATACCGGCCACTACGGCCCTTGCTTCGGCCGATGGCGAGGGTACAGTGAGGGGTGTGTTGGCGGGGGCGAATGTGGTGATGCCAAACCTTACGCCACAGCGATATAGAGCGCAGTATGCCATCTATGACCACAAGAAGAACACCGGTAGTGAGGCTGCCGAAGGCATAGAGTCCCTTCGGGCGAACCTTGACTCCATCGATTACGAGATATGTTGGAGTAAGTAAAATTATCTCAATTCAGACTATGTATAATGTAAAATCACATAAGGCAGAGGAATTCATCGACCACGAGGAGATTGTGGCCACGATGCAATGGGCTGCCGAAAATAGGAATAACCGCCCCCTCATTGAGAGTATCATTGAGAAGGCGGCCGAGTGTAGGGGCCTTTCGCACAGGGAGGCTGCGGTGCTGTTGGAGTGCGAAGAGGAGGACCTCAATGAACGCATCTACACTCTGGCAAAGGAGATTAAACAACGCTTCTATGGCAACCGAATTGTGATGTTCGCACCGCTTTATTTGTCCAACTACTGTGTGAATAGTTGCACCTACTGCCCCTACCACATTGCCAATAAGACCATACCTCGCCGTAAACTCACCCAACGTGAGATTGAGGCCGAGGTGGTGGCGTTGCAGGATATGGGCCACAAGCGTTTGGCTTTGGAGGCGGGCGAGGACCCATTGCACAACCCCATTGAGTACATCTTGGAGAGCATCCAAACCATCTACTCCATTCGCCACCGCAACGGAGCCATCCGTAGGGTGAATGTGAACATTGCTGCTACAACGGTTGAGAACTACCGCAGGTTGAAAGATGCAGGCATTGGCACCTATATCCTCTTTCAGGAGACCTACAATAAGGCCCGCTATGAAACGCTCCACCCACGAGGCCCCAAGAGCAACTATGCTTGGCACACCGAGGCTATGGATAGGGCTATGGAGGGCGGCCTTGACGATGTGGGCATTGGTGTTCTGTTTGGCTTGGAGGGCTACCGCTACGACTTTGTGGGCCTTGTGATGCACGCCGAACATCTCGAAGCGGCTTGTGGTGTGGGCCCCCATACCATCAGCGTTCCACGCATCTGCCCTGCTGATGGAGTGGATGTGGGCGACTACAAGGACGCTGTGCCCGACGAGGTGTTCCACAAGATTGTGGCGGTGTTGAGAGTTACGGTACCCTATACGGGTATGATTATCTCCACGAGGGAGAATGTGGCTTCGAGGGCCAAGGCTCTCGAATTGGGCGTGTCGCAGATTAGTGGTGGCTCCTCTACGGGCGTGGGGGGCTATGTTGATGGCCAGAGGGAGGAGGCACACTCCACCGCACAATTCGATGTGAGCGACACCCGCACGTTGGATGAGATTGTAAGGTGGCTGTTGGAGGGTGGCTATGTGCCGAGTTTTTGTACGGCCTGCTACCGTGAGGGTCGCACGGGCGATAGGTTTATGACCCTCGTGAAGAACGGACAGATTGCCAACTGCTGCCAGCCCAACGCACTGATGACCTTGAAGGAGTACCTTGTGGACTACGCCTCGCCCGAAACGCTGAGGGTGGGTTTGAAGGTCATTGCCGACGAACTTGGTCGTGTGCCACACCCCAACGTGAGGAGGATTGCGGAGGAAAACCTTGTGAAGATTGAGCAAGGAGAGCGTGATTTTAGATTTTAATTTCTATCTTTGTAGATAATAGACACTTATGAATACCACTCCCAAAGCCCTACGCCTCCACATAGGCTTCTTTGGCCGCTGTAATGCGGGCAAGTCGTCGCTGATAAATGCCATCAGTGGCCAAACGGTTGTGATTGTGAGCGACGTTGCGGGCACCACCACCGACCCAGTGGTGAAGAGTATGGAGATTGGCTCTCTGGGTGCGTGTGCCCTCATTGATACGGCAGGCTTTGACGACCGCAGCGTGTTGGGCGATGCACGCAGAGAGCAAGCAGTGAGGGCCGCCGATAGGAGCGACGTTGCTGTGTTGGTGTGCGGTGCACAGACCGACTACTCGTTGGAGAAGGAGTGGCTTGGGATGTTTGAGCAGCGCAAAGTACCCGTGATTGTGGTGCTCGGCAAGAGTGATATGCTGGTGTCGGCCGAGAATACGGCACATTCCATCAGGGAGCAGCTCGAACGTGAGCCACTGCTTGTGAGTGCAACCGAAAGGAGTGGTATTGACTCCTTGTTGGGAGAGATTGCAAAGGTGGTGGGCGAGGTAAAGAGTGCCGAGAGGAGCATTGTGGGTAACCTTGTGAAGAGTGGCGATAGGGTTGTGCTTGTGATGCCACAGGACGAGCAAGCCCCCAAGGGGCGCATTATCCTCCCGCAGGTGCAGACCCTCAGGGAGTTGCTCGATAGGGGGTGTGTGTCGTTGTGCTGCCGCCCCGAAGAACTGTCGCAAACTTTGGCAGGGCTGACCATTCCGCCCGACCTTGTGATTACCGACTCGCAGGTCTTTGACCGTGTGGCCGAGGTGTTGCCTGCGGGCGTACCTTTGACCTCGTTTTCGGTACTGATGGCCTGCTATAAGGGCGATAGGGAGGCCTTTGTGGAGGGGGCCAAGGTGGTTGACAGCCTCACCGAGCAGTCGAGGGTGCTGATTGCCGAGGCGTGTAGCCACGCACCTGCAAGTGAGGACATCGGCCGTGTGAAACTGCCCCGACTGCTCAGGAAGAGAGTAGGCGAGGGATTGAGCGTGGATGTTGTGGGTGGCGATGACTTTCCTGCCGATTTGAGCACCTACGACCTTGTGATACACTGCGGAGCGTGTATGTTCAACCGCCGCCACGTTTTGTCAAGACTCGCAAGGGCAGAGCAGCAGGGTGTGCCGATGACTAACTACGGAATGGTGCTGGCCCACCTTATGGGTGTATTGCCAAGGGTGGTGATGCCCACCGAATGAGAGATAACTTAACAACACAACCTAATATGAAACGTAAATCTCTATTGTGCGCAATGCTTGTTGCGGCACTGATTGTTGGCTGTGGTAATGAGCCGGAGCCAACTCCTGTACCAAATCCCGACGATACGGAAACTCCACAGGAGCCCACCGACCCCGATACACCTTCGGAGCCTACCGACCCCGATATTCCCGATACTCCAACCGAGCCGGAGGAACCCACCGAGCCGGAAACTCCAAGTGAGCCTGATGTGCCCACCGACCCCGATACGCCCACCGAGCCGAGCGAGCCCATCGTTCCGCCCGTGGTGGGTAATGTGCCGCTGGATGCGCTCATCGGCTATGGCGAAAAGACCACCGGTGGCGAGGGTGGCAAGGTCTATCACTTCAACAATGGCAAGGCTTTCTGTGAGTGGCTCAAACTCAGGGAGAAGAACAAGAGCGCAGAGCCTGCTGTGGTGTGGTTGAGTGGTACGTTCACAAAGGACGATGGGCGTGCTTCGGGTAGCCCGTGGTTTGACATCAAACGCACCTCCAACATCACCATCTACGGCACCAACTCGTTCCGTATGCAAAACGTGGGCTTCTTCCTTAACGAGGCCACTAATATCATCATCCGCAACGTCTATATCGTTCAGCCCAAGGCCGACAATGGTGCCGATGGCATCTCTATGCAAGAGAGCCGAAATGTGTGGGTTGATCACTGCACCTTCGAGAGCGTCAATCAGACCAAGGACTACGAAGACGGCTCGTGCGATGTTACCCACCAGACAAGTGGTGTGACCATTTCGTGGTGCCACTACCGCCAGACGCAGAAGAGCAGCCTTGTGGGCCACTCCAATAGTGCTTCGGCCGACGAGGGTATAACGATTACTATGCACCACAATTGGTTTGACCACAGCAACTCTCGCCATCCGAGGGTGAGGTTTGGCAGGGCCCACGTTTTCAACAACTTCTACGACAATGTTTCGACCTATGGCGTGGGTAGTGCCTATGGCGCGAAGGTGTTGGTGGAGCACAACTCGTTTGATGGCGTGAGGTTGCCGATAGATATTTGCACATTCCCTGCGAAGAAGAGCGGTAGCAGCTGGGTTTCCAATTTGACGGGTAGCGTTGCGGGCTATGCCTACGCGCTCGAAAACTACTATACGAACATCCCTGCTGACGCATCGGATCCCTACCCATTCACCAACGTGGAGTATGTGAAATATGGTGGTGAGAAGCTCGCTACGCCACTCACCTATGAGGATTTCAAGCCTTCATATGCCTATGTTGTGGATAGTGCGGAGGAGATTGCGGAGATTGTGAAGAGTGGTGCGGGTGTAGGTCGCTTGTCGGGCTATGCTACGGCACCTGTGCCTGTGGACAATGGCGGAATGAGCACTTCGGGAGGTGGCGACGCGGGCGATGACGGCTCGGGCGATGATAATACGGAGCCCGACACCCCGAGTGAGCCCACGGGCGAGCCTTTGGGCGAGGGTTGGACACTTACGGCTGTTGGCGATGCGACTGCGAGTGCTTCGATGAGTGCCGCGGGCGGTGTGACGCTTACGGCCAACGGCAAGTTCGAGAGCGGTGCCCAGAAGTTCGGCTATGTGTGGCGCAAGGTGAGTGGCGACTTCACGGCCACGGTGCGCTTGGAGGACTATGAGTCGAAGAAGGATGGCAACCAGAGTGCGGCGTGCTTGATGCTGAATGTGAATCCCGAGGCGAGCGGTACGAGTATGCTTTATGTGACTTCGGGAGCCACGATGTCGGAGTTTTATAGCCACTACCGCTTTGCGGAGGGCAACTCGGCGAAGAAGTCGGGCGGTGCTTGTGCTGCGGGCGCACTGCTTCGCTTGGAGAGGGTGGGCGATAAGGTTACGGCCCTCATCTCTGCGGACGATGGTGCGAGCTGGACGGAGATTAAGAGTGGCGAAATTGCGGGTATGCCCAATGAGGTGTGCTTGGGTGTGGCTGTGAGCAGTGGCAGCAACTCCGACAGCGCGACGGCGACCTTTGGGGCGTTGGAACTCACCCATTGACCTCGGGTGTAGATACGAAAAAAGACCGACTGAAAAGTCGGTCTTTTTTTTGCTTGCGCCTTGATTTTAGAAGCCCTGGAAGGAACTCCAACTTTCGTTGCTCTCTGCGATCTCTTCGATTGTGTCGGAGAGGTTCACAAAGAAGTTCAGGCCTGTCCACTCCTCGATTTGGTCGACGCTCACAGCATAGGTGCTGTAAGTGCTGTTGGAGTAGGACTTGTTGTCGAACCAGAAACCGATAGCTTTTGCGTCAGTCACTGTCGAGCCATTCTTGTTCACTTTGAGCACTACTTTGTAGAAGTAGTTAGGTATGGGCACGCTTTTACCGCTGTCGCTTGGAGTGGAGGTATACTTTATGGTTTTGCTTTCCCCGACTTTTTTGAAGGCGGTTCCGGTTACGATAAATATTTCCTCCGACTTACCGATAGTTTGCAGAGCACCTTCGAGTGAGCTCCACATTCCGCTGTTGAATCCGTTGTGCCACTGTGGCACGGAGTTGGGATATTGGAATGTTTGTGCCTGCATTGTTGCATTACCGTTGCGCGAAGCATTGGGAATCATATGTCCTTTTGCGTGACCATCGCCATTGTTGTAGGTGGCGTAGGTGTTGTCCACATTTACCTGCTTGGAGGTTGCGGGCGCACCTGTTGAGTAGTCGTAGGTCCATTTTGTGGGCCTTTCGAGGCTACCCATATGGCTTGCCTTCAAGTTGTAGGCCACCCAGTAGGTTGCATACTTGGATGTGTCGTAGGCTATGGTGTAGTTTCGTGTGGTGCCATCTTTGACGGTCCATACGGTTGCCCCCTCATAGTCTGTACCATCCATTACTGCGGGCAGTTCGAGCCAGGTTGCATCCACTACGGGCGTGGTGTTGGCTGCCGCCTCGGTTGTGAACTGCTTGCGAGTTGATTTTTTCTCTTCGCCATCGACCTCAACCCACGCCCACCAGTAATACTTGGTGTCGGGCGTCAGCCCATCCAACCAGTAGTAGTACGAACCTTCACCGCTTGTGAGCTTGGCCTGCGTTACGGTAATCTTGGTTGCGCTATCGAGGGTTGTGTCTACGCCGTAGTAGAAACCCACTGCGGTTGGAGCGATGCCTTCGCCTGCGAGAGTTGCTGTGTATGTTGCGGAGAGGTAGGCCCTATCCGCGGTTGGTGCATATCCAGCCGAGAGATCGGTGTAGGATATGGAAGTTACTGTTACCTCTGGTGTGGGGGTTGTAGTTGTGAAATACTTTTGTGTTGAGGTGTATTCCGTTCCCTCCACTGTGGCGTAAGCCACCCAGTAGTATTTTGTTGAGTGTGCGAGTCCGGAGAGAGTCGCTGTGAAGTTTCCGTTTGCGTCTGGTGTAGCAGTTTGGGTGCTGTTTAGCGCAGTGTTAGAGGTTCCAAAACGGAACCCCACCGAAGTGGGGTTCACGATTTGGGACCCGCGTGTTGCGGTCACTTGCGCTGTGAGTGTCGCACCGTCTGTGTCCACACCTGATGCGGTTTGGGAGGTCACACTCACGACTAATTCCGGCTCGGGCTCTGGTTCTATTGGCTCTTCACCACCGGCGCCCCCGCCGGATGGGTCTCATTTGTATGAAACTGAAATTGCGGAAATTCGGCAGTGGCCAGAGGCAGCAGGATTTGTGAAAGTTACTTTATTACTTTCGCCAGTCCAAACACCTTCTTTATTTGTAAGGGTGTAGCTTCCACAATCGGCATTAAGTGTGGCTGTCTGGGTGAATGTCAATGTGATAGAAACAATAGATTTACCTTCGGGCACGGCAATCGTCATAGAGTTTTTACCATAGAGCCTGAATCCGTTACCAGTATTATAATACTTGGGTGTTGTCGAACCTGAATTTACTGCAAAAGTGGCGGTTACATTTGCAGTGATTTGCTCGGTAGAAATCTCTTCTGCATTGCCATAACCGAGATCTTTGATAGTTACAGATTCGGTAATAATGGTTACGCCCTCTGCTTTCTTCTCGGGAGTAAATGTATCAGCCTCACCATATACTTTGGTGGTGCCACCATCGAGAGATGCCCAAGCACGGAAGGTATACTCTGCTTCATTAGTCAAACCGGTGAGATTGTAGGAGAATACGCCACTATTGTCGGTAGCAGTAACCGAAGTGTAATTAGCAGCACTTGTGAGTTTGTACTCGAAACCAACAGCGATTGTCTCGTCGCCAGCAAGGTTTGCAGTGGTGTATGTACCATTCAAAGTTGCAGTGGTACCATCGGTAGTATTGGTGTAGTTGGTCGCACCACTAGTAGTTGCGTGAATTTCAGCAGTGGGCTCAACTCTGCCATTAACTACTTGGATGTCAGAAATGTAGCCACGACATTTGCTCGCATTGGTAGCCTCAATAGTAATTACAGAGCCTGCGGTTGCTGCGTTACCATATACATAGTATGGCGTATAGTTTGCTGTTAAAGTAATTTGTCCAATCTGCTCTCCATCGGTGAGGATATTAAGTTTTGCAGTATCGGTACCATATGCCTTTGCATTGATGATAACTGTATATTCACCCTTGGAAAGATTAAGTGCAGGAAGTGTTATGGCACCAGCAACCGAACCTGTACCATATTTAACTTCACCTACATTTGCGGCATTGTAAACTTTGGTGTAGCTCCAGCCCTCGGGGGCAGTTTTTATTTCAGAACTTTCATTCGAATCAGCAGTAGTCCAGCTGAAATCTTCAACCAAAGGAAGCTCTGCGCCATTTTCGCCAAGGCCATCAACAGCAATGGTTACGGTTTTGATTTTACCTGCAACAAATTCGGTAGCAGTTGCTCCGCAGGTAATAGTACTCTCCTTGGTGCCCTTATCTGTGTATACAGTAAGAGTGAGTTTCTCACCATCTGTGGTAGTGAAGGGTTTGATGGGAAGATATACGATAGCTTGACCATTAGTTTCCAATTCTGCTGCATTGTTAACAGTTACTGTGGCTGCTTTGAAAACATAGCTAGCACCACTACTGGTATATTCAACTTGCTCGCCAGTGAGATTGAGGTGGTAGGTACCTACAAAATCGTGGGTGTCAGACGCAAAAGTAACCTTATTGATGGTGATATTTGCATCGTGTGCATTGGTTACATTAACAGCCAACATCGAGCAGAGGTGGTGCATTTCGAACTGAACAGAGTTCTCGCCCGCAGCAGTAGTGGTTTTACCCCACAAAGGTGCATTGTCTCCGCAAACGTGAGCAGTGCTATTGTAGCCATTCTGTGTGTAGCTAGCATAACCTACGTTATCATAAGCGGTATTTTCGGGAGTTCTACCACTATAACTATTGTAAGTATTAGCAGGATAAATTGCATACCAAGTGTATTCGGTTTCTGCATCCAAGGTAGGCTCTGTGCCCTCGAATTTATTCAAATTCTCCTCGCTATTGGTGAAAGATGCGTCGTAGGTGTAGGTCGCGCCATCGTAGTGGAACAAAGTGAGTGCGTCACCTGCAACCCAGCTAGTCTCCATACCATCAATAGCGGTTTTGGTGTCAGGAATGTTAGCAAAAATTGCAAATTCTTTGTTGGTGTTGTTCGAGTTGATATTTTCGTCAATCTCGTTCGAGCAATTGGTGAGGGTAAGTGTTGCAAACATCAAACCCAAAGCAAGCATAATTTTTTTCATTGTTTCTTCTCTTTTTTGGGTTAATAAATTAGAATGCAAGAGTGTCATCATCCTCTGTCCAATTGTCGATGGATGTAACACCATAGCTTGCGGCAATACCATTCTCCACTACTACGTTCTCAACGTAGAGCTCGGGTTGTGTGTACTGTTTTTTCATTTTGTTTGTTTAGTTTGTAAAAAAAAGTTAATAAATAAAAATTTGTTTGTATTTTGTGTTATAGTTTTGATTCACTGCAACTTGCGCGGGTGTTGCCCTCTCTCCTGCGCGTTTCTGCGCGCAAAGGTATACAAATTTATATAATAAGCGAAAAATTTTGCGAAATTTTTTCGCGTCAAACGTCTAATGTCTAACGTCTAACGTCAAACAGACCTCACCCCCGCTACGCGGACCCTCTCCTAACTTATGAGAGGGAATGATTTTGAATTAAAAAAACAACCCGCCAAATGCTGGCGGGTTGTTTTCTAAATCTCATCCCTGAAATTGTCGATGTCCTCGTCCTCCTCGCGGTCGGCAAGTTCATCCGCACCCTTCAAGTCGTCGCTGTAATAGTCCTTATCTTCCTCCTCCTCAATGTGGTCGTCGATCTTCACCGCAACCTTCACCAAGTAGCTCACCTCCTCGGTCTCAAATGGTACAGCATAGAAAAAATCACCATTCGGCTTCTCGATGCGCATCATAGCCTCGTTATAGCCATAGGGATACAACTTCTTAACCTCCTCCTGTAACTCCTCGGGAAGGTTCGCAAAGCTCACTACGGAGCGTCTTTTAACTACTTTTGTTGCCATATATCTTTACGTTTTTGCTCAAAAATTTCCGCAATTATAAGGCAAATTTTCTTATTCGGTGCGGTTGTTAATAACTTTTTTCCTTTTTTGAGTTTTTTCTCGCACAAGGTGGCCGTTTTCTCAACCAAAATTCGTACCTTTACACTGCAAATTTTATGACACTATGCAACACAAAATAGAACAACTCCGAAACCGACTTAACTACCTCAACCACAAATACTACGTCGAGGCAACATCCGAAGTCTCCGACTACGAATACGACGCACTCCTGCGAGAGTTGCAACAGCTCGAAGCTCTCCATCCGGAGTTCTTCGATCCCAACTCGCCGTCGCAGCGCGTGGGTAGCGATTTGGCCAACACCTTCAACTCTGTGGCCCACCGTTTCCCGATGCTCTCCCTCGCCAATACCTACTCCCTCGAAGAGCTCCACGACTTCGTGGCACGCATCGAGCGCGAAAAAGGGGCGGTGGAGTTCGTCTGTGAGCTCAAATTCGACGGCACCGCCATCTCTATAATCTACGAAAATGGCCAACTTGTACGCGCAGTGACGCGCGGTGACGGCACTCGCGGTGACGACGTGACCGCCAACATCCGCACCATTCGCACCGTGCCCCTCGTTTTGCAGGGCGAAAACATCCCCCCATATCTCGAAATGCGCGGTGAGGTGATTATGCCCCACGCATCCTTCACCCGCCTCAATGCCGAGCGCGAAGAGGCGGGCGAAAACCCCTTCGCCAACCCCCGAAATGCAGCTGCGGGCACCATCAAACTCCAATCCTCCGCCGAGGTGGCGCGTCGTGGGCTCGACTGCTACCTCTATTATATGGTGGGCGAGGGACTCCCACACGAAAACCATTGGGACAACCTCCAAGAGGCTCGAGGGTGGGGGCTGAAAATCTCCGACCGTATGGTGAAATGCACCTCGTGGGAGCAGATTGCCGACTTTATAACTCGCACAGATAGTGAGCGTTCCTCGCTCCCATACGATACCGATGGCGCGGTCATCAAGGTCAATGACTATGCAGTCCAACGCTCCCTCGGCTCCACAGCCAAGGCTCCTCGCTGGGCGGTGGCATACAAATTCAAGGCCGAACAGGCACTCTCGCGTCTGATGTCGGTCGATTTTCAGGTGGGACGCACGCGTGCCATAACGCCCGTTGCCAACCTCGCGCCTGTGCAACTTGCAGGCACCATCGTTAAGCGTGCATCGCTCCACAATGCCGACCAAATCGCACTGCTGGATGTGAGGGTGGGCGATATGGTCTATGTTGAAAAGGGTGGCGAAATTATCCCCAAGATTACCGAGGTAGAGCTATCAGAGCGTCCCGCCGACAGCAAGCCTTTG
>JAZLDY010000029.1:0-89810 GCA_045614965.1 Tidjanibacter sp. | reverse complement strand
TCTCCCAGCCGCCCCAGAAGACCCAGAAGACCCAGAGGTCCCAGCCCACCAACTGAGCCCACTGGGGCAACTATGGCAACTGGGACTACCGGGGAAAAGGCGGTTGACGTAAAAAAGCGATAAAGCGGTAGATGCCAACCGCCTGCCTACGGCAGTCGTGGCAAGACGAACAGACCTCTCCGCCTTCGGCACCTCCTGCTCGGCGAGGCCGCCGAGCGCAATTACGACCACCCCTCCCGACCTCCTGCTCGGCGAGAACGCCGAGCGCAATTACGACCACCCCTCCCGACCTCCCCTTTCGTAGGGGAGGAGAACATACCTCTCCGCCTTCGGCACCTCCCCTAACTTAGGGGAGGAGTGGTTGTGGGGCTCCCAAACCTCACTACACTCCCTATACTCCCTATACTCCCTATACTCCCTATTTCCCCTATCACTCCCAGCCACCCCAGATGACCCAGAAGCCCCAGCCCACTCCCACTAACTAGGGCAACTAAGACCACTGAGGATACTGGGGGAAAGACGGTCGTCGGTTGACGGTCGTCGGTTGACGGTTGACAAAAAAACGCAAAGTGCGGAGGGCATTTTGTGCCAAAAGAAGGAGCGAGTCCGCAGCCTACCAACGTAGGTGAGGAACTCGCTCTCTGAATTTTGGTGCAAAATTCACCCGCAATCTGCGTTTTTTTCTATGCGCCGTGGCAGTGCTTATACTTCTTCCCCGACCCACAAGGACAAGGATCGTTGGGTCGCACCTTCTTCTCAACGTGTACGGGCATCGGACGACTCTTCTCGCCCTGACCTGCCGCAGCCGCAGCTGCCATACGAGATGCCTGCAACTTGTTCACGTCAACCTTCTGCTGGTTCTGCTGACGTTGGCGCAAGCGGTCGTTGGCATTCTCACGAGTGGGAATATAGCCCTTCAAAAGGATGGACAGCACCTCACGGTTAATCTTGTCAATCATCGCACGGAACAGATTATAGGCCTCCAACTTGTAAATCAACAGCGGGTCTTTCTGCTCGTAGGATGCGTTCTGTACGCTCTGTTTGAGGTCGTCCATAGCACGCAGGTGCTCACGCCAATTATCGTCGATGGTGGTGAGCATTGCGAGTTTGGTGAACATCTTGTAGATTTCGGCACCATCGCTCTCCACAGCCCTCTTCAAGTTGGTAGCCACGTTATAGACGAGGGTACCATTGGTGATGGGCACAAAGAGTGTCTCCACCTGGTCGCCCTGCTTCTCAACCACATTTTTCAGCACAGGCATTGCGGTCTGTGCCACCACCTGTGCCCTGCGGGCGTAGGCAGTGCGGAGGTCCTCAACGATGAGTTGTGCGAGTTCCTCCTTGTTGGCCTTGTTGTAGGTGGCCTCGTCGAAGGTGGGCTGCATTGCCACCTGGCGGATAAGTTCGATGGAGAAGTCCTCGAAGTCTGCCCCCTGTGTGTTCTCAACGAAGGTGTCGGCAAAGTCGAGCATCATATTATTGAGGTCAATCTCCACCCTCTCGCCGTGGAGTGCGTGGCGACGCTGGGTGTAGATAACCGTCCTCTGCGAGTTCATCACGTCGTCGTATTCGAGCAGGCGTTTACGCACGCCAAAGTGGTTCTCCTCCACCTTCTTCTGGGCCCTCTCGATGGCCTTCGACATCATACCTGCCTGGATAACCTCGCCCTCTTGGAGGCCCATCTTGTCCATCATTGTAGCGATGCGGTCGCTACCGAACAGACGCATCAGGTCGTCCTCCAACGACACGAAGAACTGCGAAGTACCGGGGTCGCCCTGACGACCGGCACGACCTCTCAGCTGACGGTCCACACGGCGGCTCTCGTGGCGTTCGGTACCGATGATAGCAAGGCCGCCTGCCTCCTTAACCTCGGGAGTGAGTTTGATATCGGTACCACGACCTGCCATATTGGTAGCGATGGTTACCTGACCGGCCCTACCTGCCTCGGCTACTACCTGTGCCTCCAAGGCGTGCTGTTTAGCATTGAGGACATTGTGTTTGATGTGGCGTATTTTGAGGATGCGGCTCAACAACTCCGACACCTCAACCGAGGTGGTACCCACGAGCACGGGCCTACCCTCGCCCACGAGTTTTACAACCTCCTCCACAACGGCGTTGTATTTCTCCCTCTTGGTCTTATAGACAAGGTCGTCCCTATCGTCCCTTGCGATGGGCCTATTGGTGGGGATAACCACAACGTCGAGTTTATAGATGCTCCAAAACTCACTTGCCTCCGTTTCGGCCGTACCGGTCATACCACCGAGTTTGTGGTACATACGGAAGTAGTTTTGCAGAGTGATGGTAGCAAAGGTTTGGGTTGCGGCCTCAACCTTCACCCTCTCTTTGGCCTCGATTGCTTGGTGCAGACCATCGGAGTAGCGGCGGCCCTCCATAATACGGCCCGTCTGCTCGTCCACAATCTTCACCTTGTTGTCGATGAGGACATACTCCACATCCTTCTCAAACATACTATATGCTTTGAGGAGTTGGTTTACGGTGTGTACCCTCTCGCTCTTGATGGCATAGTCGGCCAACACAGCATCCTTCTTCTGTGCCCTCTCCTCTGCCGAAAGTTCGCTCTTTTCGAGCGCAGCAACCTCCGAGCCGATGTCGGGCAACACGAAGAACCTATCCTCGCCAACGGCATCAGCCAACATCTGGTGGCCCTTGTCGGTGAGCTCCACGGTGTTGAGTTTCTCGTCAATCACAAAGAAGAGCTCGTCGGTAATCTCGGGCATCCTCTCGTTGTGGTTCTGCATATAGATAGCCTCGGTCTTTTGCAGCAGTACCTTCATACCCTGCTCGGAGAGGAATTTGATGAGTGCCTTATTTTTGGGCAGGCCCTTGTGTGAACGGAGCAGCCATATACCACCCTCGTCGGTCTTACCCTCAGCGATGAGTTTCTTGGCCTTCACGAGGCAGTCGTTGGCCAGATTACGCTGCAACGAGTAGAGCCTCTCCACGATATCCCTATATTGGTCAAAGAGTTGGTCGTCGCCACGAGGCACGGGACCGGAGATAATCAGAGGAGTACGAGCATCGTCAATCAACACCGAGTCCACCTCATCCACGATGGCAAAGTGGTGCTTCTTCTGCACCAACTCGGTGGCCTGAATGGACATATTGTCCCTCAGGTAGTCGAAACCGAACTCGTTGTTGGTACCAAAGGTGATGTTGGCAGCATAGGCCTTACGACGCTCCTCGGAGTTGGGGCGGTAGTTGTCGATACACTCCACCGACAGGCCGTGGAATTGATACATAGGGCCCATCCACTCGCAGTCTCGTTTTGCGAGGTAGTCGTTGACGGTAACCACGTGCACACCCTTGCCGGCCAATGCATTGAGGAATACGGGAAGAGTAGCCACCAGGGTTTTACCCTCACCGGTTGCCATCTCTGCAATCTTACCCTTGTGCAACACCACGCCACCAAAGAGCTGGCAGTCGTAGTGTACCATATCCCACTTGATGTCGTTACCACCTGCGGTCCAAGTGGTGTTCCACACAGCCTTGTCGCCCTCGATGCTCACAAAGTCCCTGTCGGCTGCCAGGTTGCGGTCGAAGTCGTTGGCCGTAACCACCACCGTTTCGCCCTCGGCAAACCTACGGGCGGTGGATTTCATAATGGCAAAAGCCTCGGGGAGTATCTCGTCGAGTTTCTTTTCGATTTTCTCGTCAACCTCTTTGGTGAGGTTGTCTATCTCCTTGGAGATGTCGCT
The DNA here is from genome assembly GCA_045614965.1 of Tidjanibacter sp. GTDB lineage: Bacteria > Bacteroidota > Bacteroidia > Bacteroidales > Rikenellaceae > Tidjanibacter. The sequence continues at coordinate 86,094 of JAZLDY010000029.1, read as the reverse complement.
CTTCTTCTCGATGCTCAAATCGCCCTCCAACTCCGCTTTGAGGGCAGCAATGCGCTCCTCTTCGGGGCGGATGAAGTTGGCAATTTGTGCTTTGAGGGCTTCGGAACGACCACGGAGTGCATCGTTATCCAGCGCATCAATCGAAGGGTAGAGAGCGAGAATTTTATCCACATAGGGTTGAATTTCCTTGCGGTCCTTGTCGCTCTTTGTTCCGAAGAACAGTTTAAGGATGGATTGAACTACATTCATATTGTGTGTAATTATCTATAAATCAACAACATCACCCTCAACACTCGCTGTCAAAGGCAAATAAATCGTGTAAAGTTACGCTCTTTTTATCTGTTTTGCAAGAGGGCACTCGCCACACAGCCCCTCCTTGCAAAATGTTTCCAACTCTATGAGTGCCTGCGACTCAAAGGCCGAAGTGCAGGGAACACCCTCGCCCGTCCACCTACTAACAATGCGGTTGTGCTCGGAGGGCAGACTCTCCAACAAGGCCATAGCCCTCTCCTTCACCGAGTCTTTCTTCATCACCTCGGCATAGGCAAACTGCAAGGGCACAACAAAGTTGATGGCCATCACCACAATCTTCTCACGCCCCAATCGTTTGGGAATTCCGAGCGATGCTCCATTGGGAGTGTAGTGCTTCTGCCAATAGTCGTCCACCTCGGCCGAGAGCAGCCTTGCCACATCTTCGATGGTGCGGCAAGCGACCACACTATCAAAATCAAACTCGGGGCTCGACACTATGGCCGCAAACTGCGCAATTCTTATCACGGGATTACCCGCCGGATAGCCCGCACTACGGTCCCACTCGCCCACCGACATCGGGTTGATGTCATATTTTGTTACCAGATACTCAAACTCCCTTTGTAACGTCAGGAGGTGTTCGTCGAAATACTCCCCACCGAGCAATCCGGAGGCACCAAGAAGAAGAGCCTCAACGCCACTACTGCGCCCCTTCTCCCTCGAACACATACGAAACGTAGCCCTCGATGCCAACTCACTGAATGCACCACTATTTCGAGGTGCCCCCATTGCATAGGCCGCCATTTCGTAGAGAGTCTGATTCCAATCCCTCTTGGCCCTCTCCCACATTTCGAGCACTCTTTGGCTTTTGCGCATAAGCCTACGCATCAGCAGGCCCTCTACCACCTTTGTTCGGTGGAGCGCATCGCAGCTCGCCAACAACATCGGGCAATCGGTATGTGAACGAAAGGACTCCAAAATTATCTGCTAATCCCCTCCTACAACATTCCGAGTGCCATCAGGGCCTCCTCGCTCATCATCTCCTTATCCCAAGGCGGGTCGAAGACAATCTCCACGATTACCTCCTCAACGCCACGCACCTTCTTGACCTGCGTGTGTACCTCCTCAACGAGGTAGTCGGCCATTGGGCAGTTGGGGGCGGTGAGGGTCATACGGATATTGGCCACACCATCGGGAGCGTAGTCAATCTCATAGACCAAGCCGAGGTCGTAGATGTTTACGGGAATCTCGGGGTCGTATATGTTTTTGAGCACATCGACAATCTGTCGCTCTGTGTTTTGAATCTCTTCGGGTGTCATCATAGCGGAGAACTATTTTGTGGCACCAAAGGCCACAGCATATCGTTTCATCTGATTGAGCATCTCGCCCAGGCCATTGGCTCGGGTTGGCGAGAGGTAGGAACGGATGCCTATGCGGTCAATAAAATAGAGTTCGGTGGAGAGAATCTCCTGTGGAGTGCGGCCACCAAGCGCACGGGTCAACAGGCCCGCAATGCCCTTCACGATGAGCGCATCGGCATCGGCCGAGAAATAGACCTTGCCGTCCTCCCTCATCTCGGCATCAATCCACACCCTCGATTGGCAACCATCAATGAGATATTGCTCGGTTTTGTGCTGTGGGTTGATTTCCACACACAAGTCGGCCATATCGATAAGGTATTGCAATTTGTCATCGGGGTCGTCGAACATCTCAAAGTCGGCGATAATCTCCTCCTGAACACTATCCTTATATTCCGTCATATCTGTTATCTGTGTTATTGCGTTAAAAATAAACGTGTAAAGATAGGGCATTTATTGCGATTTTGCCCCCTTCTTACATCAAAAACCGTTCTTATTCCCCAAAAAATTCCTTTTCGTGGCTCAAATCACACTCCGGCAACTCGGCCCCAAGGGCCTCTGTCTTGCGTAGCATTGTGGCTTTGAAGCGCACCCACTCCTCGCTATCGGGGTGAAGTGGGCGGTGCTGCGCTGCCTTGCGAACGGCCTCCACCCTGCGGTAGAGTGCCGCCGTGTGGGGCGTAAAATAACACTCCTCAAACCTCTCCCACACATAGTCCACAGCCTCCTGCGAGGGGTGTACAAGGTCGGCTGCCACAAAACGGTAGTCCCTCAAATCGTCGAGCACAATCTCATAGGCAGGGAAGTACTCCACATTGGGGCACCTCTCCACCACCTGCTCCGCCGCCAACCTCAACACGGCCTTCGACACGGCATTGCCCTCCAACCCATCGGCCAAGTGGCGCACGGGGCTGACGGTGAGAATTATGCGTTTACCACACAGGCACCCCTCGGCCATTCCGACCAGACTCTTCACCACCTCCTCAACCGAGAGCCTGCGACGCACAAACCCACACGAAGGCATCTTGTGGCAGTTGGCCACAACCGCCCCATTGCGCTCAAACACCCAAGCCGTGCCAAGTGTAATTACCACAGTATCTGCACTTTTCAGAGCCTCGTGGCCACGCTCCACAGCCCCATTAAGGCGGCCCAAAACAGCCTCCCTATCGGTGCCGTCAAAGAGTCCGTGGGTGTCATACGAAAACCACACATCGCCCCTCTGACAGAGGTCGTCGGCCGAGAAGAGAGCACCCTCGGAGAGCCTCCTGACGGTTGCCCCAACACTCTGTGGGTTGAAAACCTCGCCCAGCGGGTTGGCCACCACCGAGAGGCCGCCCAAGGTCATCTTGGCCGCCACATTGTCGGCAAAACACGAGCCAATGGTTACGATTCGGCTGCTGTGAGAAATTTTCTTCTCACTGGGACGGATTTCTATTTCGGTACGAAAAATCATTGTGCCTAAAAATTTTGTGGCAAAGGTAAAATAATTATCTTTGTAGTCATAGAACAAAGGCACGGAAAATGATTGTTACTGCACACCCGAAGATAAATCTCGGACTCGACATCCTCAGCCGCCGAGAAGACGGCTACCACGAAATTGATACCCTGATGTTGCCATTCAGGGGCGTGGGCGACACCCTCGAAGTGGTGCCAACGATTGATGGGGCCATACACCTCGAAGCGGAGGGTATCACGCTCGACTGCTCCTCCGACCGCAACCTTGTCGTGAGGGCGTGGATGTTGCTGAGGAGTCGCTATGGCATTGGTGGTGCCCACATCAGGCTCGACAAACAGATACCCTTTGGGGCCGGTCTGGGCGGTGGAAGTGCCGATGCAGCGATGACGTTGGTGGCCCTCAACGAGGTCTATTCGTTGGGGCTCACGACCTCCGAATTGGAGAGTTTGGCTGCCGAGTTGGGAAGCGATGTGCCTTTCTTTATCACCTCACAACCAATGTTTTGCAGAGGACGTGGCGAGATATTGTGCCCCACCACCAACCCTGCCGAAGGGCTGTGGTGTGTGGTCAGCAAGCCCTCCTTTGGGATACCCACAGCGGAGGCCTACGCAGGGGTTACTCCCCACATCCCCTCCACCCCACTCGAAGAGCGTCTGCGCTTGCCCCGAGAGGAGTGGCAGAGGGAGATTGTGAACGACTTTGAGGCTTCGCTGTTTGAAAGCCACCTGCCACTGAAAAACATACGCCGTGCGTTGATGCAAAGCGGGGCGTTGTATGTGTCGATGTCGGGCTCCGGCTCGGCTATGTATGGCCTCTATGACCACGAGCCACACTACTCGCCCGTATTTACCGACGAGAGGGTGTTTGTTGCTAAACTATAAGGAGTTATGAACAAACCACACGACAACATAAACCGAGCCATCAGCGATGGCGAAGAGTGGGCCTACCGAGCAATCTACGATAGGCACTACGAGGTGTTGTGTCGTGTGGCCTACGACTACGTCAAAGACCAATACATTGCCGAGAGCATCGTTGGCGACACCATCTTCCACATCTGGGAGCGACGTGAGCAGCTCAACATTCAGGGGCCCATTCGCCGCTACCTCATTCGTGCCGTGCGCAACAAATGCCTCGACCTGCTCGCCTCGCAATATGTAAGGCGCACAGTATCAGCCACTGGGGGGGGTAATATTGATAATTCCGACGAGGAATATGTGTCATTTGATGGGGTGGACGAAAACCACCCATTAGGCATCCTGCTCGAAAAGGAGTTGGAGGACAAGGTGGTGGAGGCTGTGGAGTCGCTCCCCTCGGAGTGCCGTGCGGTCTTTGAGAAGAGCCGCTTTGAGGGCAAGTCCTACCAGGAGATTGCCGACTCGCTGGGCATCTCCATCAACACCGTAAAGTACCATATGAAGGGCGCAATCGCCCGCATCTATGCCCACTTGGAACGCTACCTTATAATAATAGGTGTGGGCTTAATCATTTTTTAGCACATTTTTTCACTCGCAGCACTACCCTTGTGGCTGCGAATTTCGTCTTATATATAACAGCCAAATCAAACAATGAACCTACTGAACGAAAAAATCGAGGGCCTATTGGAGGCCTATCTGACCGATACAATCACTCCGGAGGATATGACCGCCCTGAATGGGTGGGTGTCTGCGTGTGCCGAAAATGCCCAACTTTTCGAGCGCATCAGGGAGGTGTGGTTCTCGCTCTCGGCTGCCAATCGCAACCTCGTATTCGACTCCCGCAAAGGCTATGAACGATTCATCAAGAGAGTTCGCAAGGCCGAGCGTAGGGGCTTGTGTCATAGGCTAATGCCCGTGGCTCGCTATGCCGTAGCAGCGGTTGTGGCTGTGGTGCTGGTGGCGGGAGCCTATGTGAGTGGCCGCAGGGATGTGGAGGTGCGCTTTGCCGAGATAACCACCGAGGCACCCATTGGCTCAACGGCCGAAGTGGTGCTGCCCGACGGCTCGTTGGTGGTGCTCAATGCCGGCTCACGCATCGTCTATTCCCAGGGCTTCGGTATGGACAACCGCAACGTGGCACTCCACGGCGAGGGCTACTTTGAGGTGGAGCGCAACGAGAGTGTTCCCTTTGTGGTAACCTCGGAGCAGATGACCGTGAGGGTACTCGGCACCAAGTTTAACCTCTGCGACTACAAGGAGAATCAGGAGGCGGCCGTAACCCTCGTGGAGGGTAAGGTGGACGTTGTCAACAACCACGACCAAATACACGTTGAGATAACCCCCGACACAAGGGCCGTAATCAACAAACAGAGCCACGCAATGGTGGTGGAGAAGACCTCCGCTGCCGACAACACCCAATGGAGGGAGGGCTATCTCTTCTTCGACGAGGAGCCTCTGGCCGACATTGCAAGGGAGTTGGAGAGGTGCTATGGAGTGGAAATCGGCATCCAAAGAGAGGAGTTGAAGGAGTATAAGTTCTATGGCAAGTTGCCATCTCGTCAACTATCCATTGAGGAGGTGCTCGACATTCTCTCCTCGGCCAGCCAGATTAGCTACTCCATCAATGGCCGACACATTACACTGTACTAACACAAAAGACCAATCAACCTAATAGAGTATTAACCTTACAGAAACGAACATTGAGAAATATCACCGCAACAAACAAGCACACAACTGAATAACACATAGAGTTGAGAAAAGTTGAGCCGAGGAATCTCGCACATTCCTCGGCCCGTAAAAACCCTCAACTCTATGCCCTTTTGTCGTCTGACATCAGCGAAGATTTTGCGCAAAGATAGGAAAAAACTGCTTATTATCCTTTTCTTGTGTGGAGTCTGTCGCACATTTTCAAGCGGTTTTCAAATAATTCTACTACAAAATAATCTACCAAGTTATGAAAAAGAACATTTTTATGCTCTTTGGCGTGTTGCTATTGTCGGTTGCCGCTTTTGCACAACCCAAGGCAGTTTCGCTCAAACTCAACAAAGTGAGCGTTAAGAGCGCAATGGAGAGCCTCTCGGAGCAGAGTGGCTACACCTTCTTCTACCAAGTGGGCGAGGTGGACACCAACAAGAGTGTAAGTCTCAATGCCGGCAATTTGGAAGAGGCCATCGGACAGATTCTCGCCGGCCAAGATGTGAAGTATGAGATTCAGGGCAACACCATTGTTGTATCCAAAAAGCCCCAGCAGAGTGCCCCTGTTAAGGAGGCCAATGGCGAGGTGAGTGGTGTTGTGGTTGACAACTCCGGTGCTCCTATTGTTGGTGTGGTGGTGATGATTGTTGACAGCAACACGGTTGCCATCACCGACTCAAAGGGCCGCTTCTCCATCGCCGCACGACCCAACGATGTGTTGGAGTTTTCGAGTCTGGGCTACACCACCCGCCAGGAGAAGGTGGGAAGCCGTACCCAGATGCGCATTGCCTTGGCAGAGGATGTTCTCCAAATGGAGGAGGTAGTGGTGGTGGGCTATGGTACCCAAAAGAAGGTAAACCTCACCGGCTCGGTGTCGATGGTCAGTAGTGAGGAGCTCGAATCACGTCCCGTTTCCAACGTAGCCAACGGCCTTCAAGGAGCCCTGCCCGGTGTTACCATCACAAGTGCCTCGGCACAACCCGGTGCTTCGGACACCACAATCAGGGTGCGTGGTGTGGGTACACTCGGCAACTCCAACCCACTGATTCTGATTGACGGTGTGGAGGGCGACATCTCGGTCCTCAACCCCGAGGATATCGAGAGCGTGTCGGTGTTGAAGGATGCAGCCTCGGCCTCGATTTATGGTGCGAGGGGTGCAAATGGTGTGTTGTTGGTTACGACCAAGAAGTTGTCGAGTGGAGAGAAGGTGCGCCCTTCGGTGGTGTTCAACTCCTACGTTGGCGTTCAGACCCCTACCCGACTGCCCGAGATGGCCAACGCCATTGAGTTTATGACCCTCGACAACGAGGCAAGGGCCAATGTTGGCACCTCCATTGCGTGGCTCGACGATGCTTTTGAGAAAGTTCGCACCGGCTCCGACCCCAACAACTTCGCCGACACCGATTGGCTTGGTGCCGTGTTGAAGCCCTATGCAATGCAGCAGAACTATGGTTTGAGTGTCAATGGCAGTATGGGCGATAGTGGCTATATGCTCTCCTATCGCTTCTTCGACCAAGATGGTCTGACCGCAGGACGTACCACAGGCGAGCAGAGGCACAACCTGCGCTACAAGATGGACACCAAACTCCTCGACAAGCTCACCCTCTCGTCCAACGTGGGCTACACCTCTCGCAACATCACAGCCCCCATCAACTCGCTGGTAAGCGGTGGTGGTGCAATCTATACCGCTATGCGTATTATGCCCAACAGCCCCATTCGCTACACGGATGGCACTTGGGCCTATGGTGGTGGCAACACCAACCCCGTGGCAACCCTCACCGATGGTGGCCACAGCAACACCTCGGCAGAGGAGGTGTCAATCTTGGAGGTGCTGCGCTATGATATCAACAAGCATTGGAACGTGAGCGCAACCTACAACCTCACCTCCACCAACTCCCTGCGTGATATCCTCAAAAAGACCATCCGCTTTGTGAACCCCGACACGGGCGCAACTGTGGAGGTCAACTCGCCCAACTCCATAAAGAATATTGATATGAGGGCCCAACAACAGACCTTCATTTTGCAGAGCAACTTCGACTTCAACATTGGCAAACACAACATCAGCGGCGTGGTTGGTATGTCGCAAGAGTGGTATGTGTATCGCCAATTTGAGGCCTCACGCAACAACCTTGTAACGGAGTATAACCCCACAATCAATCTGGGTAGCTCGACAAGTATGAGCAACGACTCGTCGGCCAAGCAGTGGGCCATCCGTTCGGGCTTTGGACGTGTGAGCTACAACTACGACGAGCGTTACCTCTTGGAGATGAACGTGCGCTACGACCTCTCCTCTCGCTTCCACCGTGATAACCGTGCGGGCTTGTTCCCCTCGTTCTCGGGTGGTTGGAGGATAAGCGAAGAGCAGTTTATGGCCTCCACCGACGAGTGGCTCGACAACCTCAAACTGAGGGCTTCGTGGGGTAAACTCGGCAACCAATACGTTGGCTCGTCCAACACCCCCTATATGTCCAACCTCACCGCCTACACCGACGAGATTTCGCTCATCGGTGCCAACGCAACCACAGGCTACACCCAGTCGGTGCTCTCCAACCCTCTGTTGACTTGGGAGACAATCACAATGTTGGACTTCGGTTTTGACCTCCAAATGCTCCACAACCGCCTCTCGGTTACGTTTGACTGGTTTACGAAAGACACCGATGGTATCCTCTTGAAACTCAACTACCCCTCGCAGATTGGCGCAACCCCCTCGGAGGAGAATGCCGGCAAGATGAACAACACCGGTTGGGAGATTGATATGGCTTGGAGGGACAAGGTTGGCGGTGTGCGCTATGGTTTTGGCTTCAACCTCTCGGATGTGAAGAACAAGATTACTGACCTTGCAGGCAACGCCCCCGATTTGAGTGGCGACCAAGTGAGGATTGTGGACTACCCCATTGATGCCTTCTATGGCTACGAGGCTATCGGCCTGATGACTCCCGAGGATTTCAAAATCTACGACGCTGCCACCGGCAAGGCCGCCCTGCCCAATATCCCCGTGGTGCTGGGTAACGACTACCAGCCCGGTGATATCAAATATAGGGACATCAGTGGCCCCAATGGCAAACCCGACGGACGTATCTCGCCCGAGTATGACAAGAAGATTATCGGTAGCAACATCCCCCGCTACACATACAGTTTCCGTGGCGATGTGGCGTGGAAGGGCTTCGATTTCAGTTTCAACATCCAGGGTGTTGGCAAGTGTGATGGCTTCCTGAAAGGCTCCGCACGCCACGCCTTGCAGGATATGGCGGCCTACCCACAGAAGGTACACCTCGACCGTTACCACTACAAGGAGAACCCCAATGCCAACGCCTCCTACCCCCGCTTGACCTACAACACCAAGTTCAATCAGGAGACCTTCTCGACCTTCTGGTTGGAGGATGCTTCCTACCTCCGTTTGAAGAACATCCAGTTGGGCTACACACTGCCTTCGGCTCTGACCAAGAAGGCAAAGGTTGAAAAGTGCCGCATCTACATTTCGGCCGACAACCTCCTCACCGTGAGCGACTTCTTCTATGCCTACGACCCCGAGACTCCCGTTTCGAGTGGTGGCTACTACCCACAGGTTAAGACCTGTGTGCTCGGTCTGAGTGTAACCTTCCGATAGGAGGAGAAGTAATGGACAACAAAGTGTAGAACAAACGAAACAAGACAGAACGCTATGAAAAAGATTATATATGGTTTGCTGGTTGCCTCTGTGGCACTTCTGACAGGTTGCAACGACGACTTTTTGGAGCGTCCGCAATTTGACCAAATCACCGACGAAAACTTCTGGCAGGATGAGTCCCACTTGCAGAGTGTGGCCAACACCTTCACCTCTTCGTTGGAGGGTAAGTATTGGATCAATATGACTGAGATTATGGCCGACTACGCCCCTTGGGCAGTAACCACCGCCTTCCGTACCATCGGTGGCGGCAACTACGCAACCAACAATAGTAACCTCAACTCTATTTGGGCCGGTGCCTACAATAGCATCGGACGTGTCAACTATTTCTTGGCCAACTACCAAAGGGCAACAAATGTGAAGCAGGAGATTAAGGATAGGTATGCAGCCGAGGCCTATTTCTACCGTGCCTACAACTATTGGATTCTGACCAACTACTTTGGCGATGTTCCCTACATCACCGAGGTACTCAACGTGGAGTCGCCCGATGTCTATCGTGGCAGGGACAAGCGAGAGGTGGTTGTTGAGAAGATAACCAAAGACCTCGAAGACCACTACAAGGCTCTGCCCGAGTATATCGCCGCTGCAAGCGAGGAGTTTGGCCGAGTATCTCAGGCCGCAGCCCTTCTGCTTCTTTCCCGCATCTATCTCTACAATGGTCGCTATGCCGATGCTGTGGATGCTTGCGAGAGGGCAATGGAGAACCCCTACCACGAACTCTACACCACCGGCAAACCCGACGAGGACTACTACAACCTCTTCAACTACACCGGACGTGCCTCCCGTAACGCCAACAACAAAGAGACCATCTTGGCCTATGTGTACAACTACAACCTCGGCGAGGATGCACGCACTTCCCACAACCTTTCGAGAGAGAATTGGGTGCCTGGCGACTTTGCCCGTTTTGTGCCCACCAAGAAGGCTATCGAACTCTACCTTACAGCCGATGGCCAGATTTGGGACCCCAAACAATGCAACTCCTACGAGGATGTGTTCAAGAATAGGGACCCCCGTATGTGTCAGACCATTCTGGCTCCCGGCACCCCTTGGACCGGAGGCCCCGACGGTGATACCACCAGCAACGACAAGAGCACCTATCACTACCCCTTGTTGATTAACGACAAGACGGGTGCAATGACCTATTCGGGCTACTATATGCGTAAGTATGTTGAGCCTTCGACGGTTAAGTATGTAAACCACGACGACAACGACATCGTCCTGATGCGCTATGCCGAGGTGCTGCTCAACTATGCCGAAGCCAAACAGTTGGATGGTAAACTCACCCAAGACGACCTTGACAAGTCCATCAACCTGCTGCGCAAGAGGGTTGGGATGGTGCCTATGGAGTTGGGCAAACTGCCCGCCGGTAGCGACATCTGCACCGAGATTCGCAGGGAGCGCAACGTGGAACTCTTCTTTGAGGGCCACCGCTACTTCGACATCATCCGTTGGCGTGAGGGCAAGACTCTGGGCGAGGACCTCGTGGGTGTAAACCGCAGGTGGCTTGACCAATCGAGATTGAAGGTTGATTTGAGCAAGCTGCAATGGGTAACCATCGATGGCGAACAGTATTTGTTGCTCGAAACGGGCCGTACATTCAACCCCAGCAAGCACTATCTGCTCTCCATTCCTTTCAAGCAGATGCAACTCAACCCCAACCTTGCCCCCAACAACCCCGGTTGGTAGTGAGGAGTGAGAGTAACCAAAAAACAACATTTCATCCGTAACCAACAAACGGAAATGAGTATGAACAAGAGAATATTGACACTTGCCATTGTGCTTCTTGGGGCGGTGCTCAGCGTGAGTGCCCAGAGGAGCGTGTCGCTCCGTGTGATGTCGATGAACATCAAGGAGGGCGGCAGGTATTGCGGTTTTCTGTCGGCCCCCTATGCCGAACTGATTGCCCAATATGAGCCCGATGTGGTGTGCTTGCAGGAGGTGGACCAGATGACCACCCGCAATGGTGGCCGAGATTGGCTCAACGAGGTGGCAATGGCTACGGGTATGATGCCCTATTTCTGCCACTCGATGAACTACCAGGGCGGTGGCTTTGGTACGGCCCTGTTGAGTAGGTGGCCATTCTACAAGATGACCAAGATTGTAACCAACCTCTCGGGCGCAAGGGAGCCGAGGGCTTCGGGGTGGATTTATGTTCAACTTCCCGAGGGCGAGTGTGTGAGGGTTGCCACCACCCACCTCGCATTGGAGAGTGCGCAGATGACCATCCAGCACCTCGCCGATGTGAACAAAAACATCTTTGCCGAGGGCGACACAATCCCCACACTCCTCGTGGGCGACTTCAACGCCAACGAGAGTAGCGACCCCATCACCTACTCTGCCTACCGCTGGAAAGACCTCGGCAAGGGCTATGGCAACACCTACCCTTCGAGCCGTCCGGAGATTACCTATGCGGCCCAAAGGCTCGACTATGTTATGGCCTCGCCCAAGACGGGTTGGACGGTGGAGAGTTACACCATTCTCGACTGCCCCGAATTGTCGGACCACCGCTTCATTGTAGCCGACGTAACCTACACATTTCCTAACGAATAAGACCTACGAGAAGATATGACACGCACAATCAAACAACTTCTCGCCGTGCAGTGGCCGGTGTTGCTCCTTGTGGCAACATTGGCCGGTTGCACCCCAACGCCCGATGACAATGGCGGAACGCAAGGTGGCGGAACGAACAATGGGGGTGAATATGTAGCCCCCGAGATACCCGAGGTGCCCGTAACGGCAAATCTTTTCAGGGTAGATTTTTTCTCCACCTTGGAGGATGAGCCATTTTTCAGTGGCCAGCGTGATGTGGGTGTGGCGAGCCAATTTGTGGGCAACCAAACGGCTCCCAAATCGACATTCTACCTCTTCGACCGTTGCGACTTTGAGGTGGGCAAGGGTGTGGCCGCTGTGAAGGTTGCCTACGACAACAAGGCCAACGCATATTTCCTCCCCACGGAGGCTACGGGTGAGAACTCCACCAAAGGCACGGGCGTTGTGAGCCGCTACAAGAGTTCGTCCATCGTGGGCGTGGCCACAGATGACCTCCACTTGTCGGGTATCAGCGTAGCCATCGGACTCTCCAAGCCTGCCACCATCACCCTCTTCAACGCCACCTTCGACACCACCGAGCAGGTGGCTGCGGCTGTGGAGGCCTTTGGGGTGGAGTTGCAGAGCGACGGTGTGCTGTTGGCAAGGGTGGCCACCGACAAGAAGGCCGACGTGGAGGAGTGGCTCAAAAAGAACTTTTCGGGCTACCGAGTGGCCTTTGCAGGGAGCGAGGGCACAGCCTATGACCTAATGGTGCTCTGCCCTGCGATGTATGTGTGCCGTTCGATTGAGAGGCTGAAAACAATAAATCTTCCCTATTGGAAGGTAACAATGGAGAAATTTTTCTAACCAACGGATATGAAGAAAACACTATTGACACTAATGGCTGTCCTTGCCGTGAGCCTTTTGGCGAGGGCCGAGGAGCCTTTGAAGATTTTGAGCTACAACCTGCGCTTTGGCGAACTTGCCACCGTGGAGCAGTTGGGCGACTTTGTGGCATCGCAGGAGGCCGACTTTGTGGCCTTGCAGGAGTGTGATTGGGCCACCAAGAGGGAGAGAGCACCCCACCAACACGGTGTGAAGTTCGTGAGCGAGATTGCCCACCGTGCCGGTATGTTTGGCCTCTATGGTAAGGCCATCAACTACAAGGGTGGATATTATGGCGTGGGTATCCTGAGCCGCTACCCTATCATCAAGAGCGAGCGTGTGTTGCTCCCCCAAAAGCCCAAGACCGAACAGCGCACCCTATTGGTTGCCACAGCCGAACTGCCAAGTGGCGACCTTCTGACCTTTGTGTGTACCCACTTGGAGGTGTCGTCGAGCGAGGCACGAATGGAGCAGGTGGAGTTCATCAACCGCTACTTCGAAGGGTGGCCCTACCCCGTGATTTTGGTGGGCGATATGAATGCCGAGCCCCACACCAAGGAGATGCAGACACTCGTGAAGGCAGGGTGGAAAAATATGACCAACGAGGAGAAGACATACAGCACCAAGGAGCCCAAGATAAAGATTGACTACATCTTCTATCGTGGTGCCCGCCCTGTGGAGTTGCGCAAGACGGAGGTGGTTGAGTGGTGCACCCTTTCGGACCACTTCCCCGTCCTATCGGTTATCGACATCAAATAAACCAAACAACATAAACCAAACAAAACAAACCTATTAACAACTTTATTTATTAACCTTTTTTCTAAAACATTATTTGCTATGAAAAAAACTTTATTTGCAATTGCAATGCTGGCAGTAGCACTGGTGGCTTGCGACAAGGAGTCCGAAGGTGGCCAGGACAAACTCGAAGCAACTCTCACACTCGCCGAGGGTGTTGAGGCTGCTATCGCCGAGGGTGTAGCCTATGGTTCGCCCATCGCAATCAAAGGTACTTCGAGTGTAGCACTCACCGAGGTTGTTCTGACCGGTGTTGCTAAGAGTGGCGAGAGCTATGTTGCCAAAGGTAGCGCACAGACTCTCGAACAGGAGGGTACAGAGGTTGACCAGCTCTGGTTTGCCGACACCAAAGAGGCTACCCACGTTGAGGTTAAAGTTGTTGCCGGTAACAAAGCCGCTGCTTTCTACTACGCACTTGGCGCAGTTGAGGGCGAGTGGAACTATGGTGCTTGGTGCGAGCCCACTGCAACCATTATGGCCGACAAGAAGATTGACAACCACGAGAACAACCCCGAGCTCTATCCCGATGAGAACACCGGTGCAGGTAGCGACACTCCTTCGTTCATTTCGATGCATGGTGTGAACGTAAATGGCACCTTGAAACACATCGTTTCGCTCAACGAGCTTCTTCCCACTAATGGTAAAGAGGGTTCGCTCTGCTTCTGCAACGCTCTTATGAACACCTCCAACAACGTTGTATTCGGAAGTGAAAGGGGTTATATGTTCTGTACTATCGAGAGGCTTAATGCCGGTACTATTGGTCGTCAGTGCGATGTTGCAAAGTATGGCGAGCACTTCCTCGACAAAGCCATCGCAGACGAAGTTGGTATGAGCCGTATTGTTGGTTCGTGGGATGGTACAAATTACGATGAGGATGAGTATAAATTTGTTGACAGTCTGTTTATGGCTATTCCCGAGGAGATTAAGACATTGGCAGACCAGATGAGGGCACACTATCAGTTGGGTGAGATCCAGAGGGTACTCGACAACAGCACCCTCGGAGTTGAGAACGAGCCTACCTCGTTGAGCAACAAGAATATGTATCGTCGTTGGGGCTCTGCTGGCCACACTTCAATGGCTAAGCCTCTTACCGAGAACTTCCGTGCAGGCGACTACCTCATTATTCGCAGCCCCCGCACTGCAAAAGAGGGTGTGCCTTTCAGCTATGGTATTATCCAGATTGTTCAGTTGCCTGATGATTCGGCTGCATTTGTAACCGATGAGGCTACCGGCAAGAAATATCTTGATGCAACATTGTCGGAGCAACTCTATCTCAAACCCTGCTACTTGAACATCAAGAGCCAGATGATTGTTGCTAAATAAGCACTCATAACCAACTACTTTGCCGGTGCGGGGAGACAAACACTCCGCATCGGCAAAGTTTTCTTTTTTCTCAAAAAACCACACTTTTTAACCCACAAAATCCCAAAAAACGATGAAACTGCTGCAACGATTTCTACTCATTATTTTAGTGTGTGCCACAATGGCAGGATGTAGTGCCCACAAGGAGCGCACCAAGCAGGTCGCTGCGGCACAAGGTGTGATTGAGCGCACACTCGGAGTGGTGCCCCAAAACCTCACACTCAACCTTACCGCCCCCAACGCAGAGGGGCTGGATACCTACAACATCTCGGCCACGGGCGGACACCTCACCATCGAGGGCTCCTCGCCTACGGCTCTGTGCTATGCCTTCAACCACTATCTCCACCGTGCCTGCAACGCACAAGTGGTGTGGAGTGGCAAGCACCTCAACCTACCCACCCAGTGGCCCGACTATGCCGAGAGTGGCTCGTCGCCCTACTCCTTGCGCTACTTCCTGAACGTGTGCACCTTTGGCTACACCGCCCCCTATTGGGATTGGGAGCGTTGGGAGCAGGAGTTGGACTGGATGGCTCTGCACGGCGTGAACTTCCCCTTGGCGAGTGTGGCCAGCGAGGCCATTGCCAAGCGTGTGTGGGTAAAACTCGGCCTCTCGCCCGAGGAGGCCAACGCATTCTTTACCGGTGCGGCACACCTGCCTTGGCACCGTATGGGCAACCTCAACTCCTTCGACGGTCCCCTCACTGACGAGTGGCACGAGAGCCAGATTGCCCTCCAACACAAGATACTCGACCGTATGAGAGAACTCGGTATGGCCCCCGTAGCACCCGCTTTCGCAGGTTTCGTACCCCCTGCATTCATTGCAAAAAATCCCGACATCACATACAACCAACTCCTTTGGGGTGGCTTCGACAAGTCGTTCAACGCTGTGGTATTGGCCCCCTCGTCGCCTTGGTTTAGCAAGATTGGCAAACTCTTCGTGGAGGAGTGGGAAAAGGAGTTTGGCGATGCAAAATACTACCTCTCCGACAGCTTCAACGAGATGCGCCTGCCCGTAGCGGAGGGCGACACCGAGGGTAAGCACGCCCTGTTGGCCGACTACGGAGAGGCCATCTACAACTCCATCACCGCTGGCGACCCCGATGCCGTGTGGGTAACGCAGGGTTGGACCTTCGGCTATCAGCACGACTTTTGGGACAAGGAGAGTATGCAGGCCCTGCTGAGCCGTGTGCCCGACGACAGGATGATAATCATCGACCTCGGTTGCGACTACCCCAAGTGGGTGTGGAAGACCGAGCAGACGTGGAAAGTGCAGGATGGTTTCTACGGCAAGCAGTGGATATTCAGTTATGTGCCCAACTTCGGTGGCAAGGTGTTGCCCACGGGCGAACTCGAAATGTATGCCACCTCTTCGGCCGAGGCACTCGCCTCGCCCCGCAAGGGCAACTTGGTGGGCTTTGGCTCGGCACCCGAAGGCCTCGAAAACAACGAGGTTGTCTATGAACTCTTGGCCGATATGGGTTGGACCACCGAGGCCATCAACCTCGACGAGTGGCTTGCACAGTTCTGCACAGCCCGCTATGGAGCCTACACCGAGGAGGTCAAGGCCGCTTGGGAGGCCTTCCGTGGCAGTGTCTATTCGTCGCTCTACTCCTACCCCCGTTTCACTTGGCAGACCGTAACCCACGACAAGCGTCGCCGTAGTGCCCACGACATCAACGACCTCTTTGGCGAGGGCGTGGAGCACTTATTGGCCGCCGAGGGAGAGTGTGGAGCCTCGCCCCTCTATGTGAACGACGTGGTGGAGATGAGCGCAATGTGGCTCTCGGAGGTTGCCGACCGCCACTACGAAAAAGCCCTCTCGCTCCACCAAAAGGGGCGCAAAGCGGCTGCTCAAAAAGAACTCAAAGCCACCATTGAGATACTCCGAGGTGTGGATGCCCTCTTGGCCCACCACCCCAACCACAGACTCGAAAATTGGGTTACATTGGCTCGCAAGTCATCCCCCGATGTGGAGGCCCAAAATGGTGCCGAGGCCAACGCCAAGAGGCTCATCGCCACTTGGGGCGGCTGGCAGGAGGACTATGCCGCAAGGCTGTGGAGCGATATGGTGGGTGCATACTACATCCCCCGCTTGGAAATATTCTTCTCCGAGGGTCAAGAGGCCACCGACAGGTGGGAAGAGGAGTGGATAAACACCCCCATCACTCGTTTTGCCACCCCCGAGGGCGACCCCGTGGAGTTGGCTCGCACGCTGGTTAATCGCTACAAATAACACACTGAAATATGAAGAGATACGCCATAATCATTGCCACCATTCTGGCCCTTATCGTGGGGAGCAGTTGCAGCCCCGATGCCACCCAAACCATCTTTTCGCTCGACGAACAAACCAAGGCTGCCGAGGCCCTCGTTGGGAGGGTTACGGGCGGACGACAGAGCGATTTCAAGGTGGTCATCACCGAGAAGCAGCTCAACGGACACGACTACTTTGCGCTCTGGGCCGAGGATGGTAGGGTTGTCCTCGAAGGTGGCGACGGTGTGGGCGTGGCAAGCGCACTGAACCACTACCTCCAAGAGTGGTGTGGTTGCCACATCAGTTGGTGTGGCTCCAATGTGGAACTCCCCGAAGAGTTACCCCTACCCACCGAGAGGGTGGTCAAAACAACCCCCTACAAGTATCGCTACTGCTTCAACTACTGCACCTTCAACTACACGATGAGTTGGTGGGACAAGGAGCGTTGGCAGTGGGAGATAGACTTTATGGCTCTCAACGGTATCAATATGCCCTTGGCCGTTACGGGCCAAAACTCCGTGTGGCAGAGGGTCTATAAGAAGTTGGGCTTTACGGACAAAGAACTCGAAAGTTTTTTCAGCGGCCCGGCCTATTTCAACTGGTTTTGGATGGGCAACCTCGACGGTTGGGGTGGTCCGCTGCCACAGAGGTTCTTCCGTCAGCACGAAAGGCTACAAAAATTCATCCTTCGCAGCGAGCGAGCACTCGGTATGACCCCCGTGCTACCCGCCTTCACGGGCCACGTTCCGCCCGCCTTTGAGCATAAATTCCCCGATGTGAAGGTGCGCAAAACCTCGTGGGTGAACTTCCCCGAAGTGGCCGTTATGGACCCCGAGGAGGAGATGTTCGACACCATTGGCGAGATGTTCATCCGTGAGCAGGCCGCACTCTATGGCACCAACCACCTCTACTCGGCCGACACATTCAACGAAAACGACCCACCAAGCACCGACTCGGCCTACCTTGCCGGTATGAGTCGCAAGGTCTTCGAGTCGATGAGAGCCGCCGACAGCGAGGCTGTGTGGGTAATGCAGGGTTGGTTGTTCCACCACTCCGACGACTTCTGGGGCGAGCCCGAAATCAAAGCCCTGCTGGGTGCTGTGCCCAACGACGGTATGATTATCCTCGACCTGTGGAGCGAGCGTTTCCCCGTATGGCAGCGCACCGAGGCATATTACGGTAAGCCTTGGATATGGTGTATGCTCCACAACTTCGGCCAAAACATCACCCTTTCGGGCAACTCCGCCCGTGTGGCCGCAGGGCCCGCAGCCGCACTCGCCTCCCCACGTTCGGGAGAGTTCTGTGGCATTGGACTCACACCCGAGGGCATCGAACACAACCCCCTGATGTTTGCGATGATGTTGGAGAATGTGTGGAGGAGTGAGCCCATTGATATTGAGGCATTCACCACCGACTACCTCGAAGAGAGGTATGGAGAGCGTGATGAGCGTGCCGAAAAGGCGTGGAGCATCATCACCGAGAGTGTCTATAACAACGATGTTACCAACGGAGGCCCCGAATCCATCATCACCGGCCGTCCCTCCTTCAAACTCAACCCCGGCGGAACAACCAACGTCAAACTCCACTACGACCAGATGGAACTCGCCGAGGCGTGGGACTTGTTGGTGGAGTGTGCCGACCGCTTTGCCGACAGCGAGGGCTACCGCTACGACCTTGTAGATATCACCCGTCAGGTGATGGCCAACCACGCCACCGTGTTGCAACAAGCCTGCGCAAAGGCCTACGAGAGTGGCAGTGTGGAGGCCTTGGATGTTGCAGTGGCCAACTATTTATCCTACCTTTGCGACTTCGAGCGTCTGCTATCCTCACGCAAGGAGTTCTTGCTCGGAAGGTGGTTGGAGGATGCCAAAGCGATGGGACACACCCAAAGCGAGAAGGCAGTGTATGAGCAAAATGCACGAAATTTGCTTACCACTTGGGGTAACAAAGATTGCCGCATCAGGGACTACGCCTGCCGCCAATGGTCGGGTATGGTGGGTGGCTTCTACATCCCCCGCTGGGAGCGTTTCTTTGCGGCCGTGAGAAGTGCGATGACCGAGGGCAAACCCTTCGACCAAAAGGCCTTTGAGGAGGAGAGCAAAGTGTGGGAATGGGAGTGGACCTTCGGCAAGGAGTGCTACCCCACCGAGCCTTCGGCCGACGAGATTGAGGTGGTGAGGGAACTTCACATCAAGTATAGGCCCACCCTCGAAGCCCTCCCCTTTGTGGTGGCCCCCGATGCAAAGAAGATTATTGAGAGTTAGAAGAGAGCTTTCGGAATTAGCAATCAGCTATTTGCTATTAACTGTTAGCTAACATACCCCTCCGGTCTTCGACCACCTCCCCTAACTTAGGGGAGGAGTTATCGGATGGCACGGGTATTAAAAAAGATACCCGTGAAGAAAGGTAAATGAAAATAGAAAACTGCGCCTTTGGCGCACCTTAATTTTCCATTTTCAATTTTCAATTTTCAATTTTATTAGACGTTATTTTAATATGAAAAAGGTAACCATAGCGGTAGATTCGTTCAAGGGCTCGCTATCCTCTCGTGAGGTGGCCGAGGCGGTGGAGGCAGGCGTGAGGAGCGTGTGTCCCCACTGCGAGGTGTGCAAGGTGAGCATTGCCGATGGTGGCGAGGGCACCGTGGAGGCCATTGTGGATAGTCTGGGTGGTGAGATTGTGGAGATTGCCGTGTCGGGCCCACTTGGCACACCAACCGTGGCACGCTATGGTGTGGTTGCTGACAAGCGTTTGGCTGTGGTGGAGATGGCCTCCGCAAGCGGCCTACCGCTACTCTCCCCCGAAGAGCGCAACCCTATGCTGACCTCCACACTTGGCACGGGCGAAATCATTGCCGATGCTATCCGCAGGGGGTGCCGTAGGTTTTTGGTGGGCATTGGCGGAAGTGCAACCAACGATGCAGGTGTGGGTATGCTCCACGCCTTGGGTTATCGCTTTGTGGACAAGGATGGAGAGGTAGTGGAGCCTTGTGGTGGCAACCTTTCAAAAATCAGGTCCATTGACCCGAGTGGCGTAATGGAAGAGTTGGCCGAGTGTGAGTTCACAGTGGCTTGCGATGTTACCAACCCACTCTGTGGGCCCAATGGTGCGGCCTATGTCTATGCTCCCCAGAAGGGTGCAACACCACAGATGGTCGAACTGCTCGACGAGGGACTGCGCAACTTTGCCCACATTGTCAGACAACACAACGGACTCGATGTAGCCCCAATGGAGGGGGCAGGTGCGGCGGGCGGACTTGGTGCCGGCTTTGTGGCCCTACTCGGAGCAAGGCTCCAAAGGGGTATCGGTATGGTTATGGATGCGCTCCAATTCGACAAAGTGATTGAAGGGAGCGACCTTGTCATCACGGGCGAGGGCCGTGTGGACCGCCAGACCGTTATGGGCAAAGCACCCAGCGGAGTGTTGGAGAGGGCCTCTTTGCAGGGTATCCCAGTGGTGGCCATAGGTGGTGGCGTGGCGTGGTGCAAGGAGCTCTCCGAGAGTGGCTTTGCGGCTATCCTTCCCATAGTGTCGGGCCCCATATCATTGGAAGAGGCTATGCGCCCCGAGGTGGCAAGGGAGAACCTCACACGCACGGCCACACAGATTGTTAAACTATTTACCACAAAACAATAGAACAACTATGATGAGTGCCATTGGCGCATTGGTGGGCCTTGGGGTTGCCATTGTGCTTATTATTCGCAAAGTATCGCCCGTGTATAGCCTGCTGTTGGGCGCATTGGTGGGCGGCCTTCTCGGAGGGCTGGGACTCGAAGCCACAGCAACAACAATGGTGAGTGGTGTGAAGGACATCACCCCCGCCATTGTGAGAATTTTGGCCGCAGGTGTGCTTTCGGGCGTGCTGATTAAGAGTGGTGCAGCGGAGAGTATCTCACACACCATTGTCAGCAAACTCGGCCAAAAACATATCTACTTGGCTCTTGCACTGTCGGTGATGTTGCTGACTGCCGTGGGCGTGTTCATCGACGTTGCCGTCATCACCGTAGCCCCCGTGGCCATAATGATTGGCCAAAAGGTGGGTGCTTCCCGACTGAAAATTCTGCTTGCAATGGTGGGTGGTGGCAAGTGTGGCAACATCATCTCCCCCAATCCCAACACCATCATTGCTGCCGAGAATATGGACGCCCCACTTTCGTCGGTGATGGGCGCAGGAGTGATTCCTGCCATTGTGGGCCTGCTGGTAACAATCTACCTCATCATCCCCCTGATGCCCAACAAAGACCTCTATACGAAAGAGTCTGTTAGGGAACAGTGTGGAGATGACGGCAAAAAATTACCCTCGTTTTGGGCAAGCATTGCCGGCCCTTTGGTGGCCATTGTGCTCCTCTCGCTGAGGCCCCTTGTGGGCGTTGTGGTTGACCCTCTGATTGCGCTCCCCGTGGGCGGAATCGTGGGCATTCTGACCACAAGGACGTGGAACGGTGCGAGCGAAAGTGTGAGGTATGGCTTGGAGAAGATGTCGGTGGTGGCTGTGCTGTTGGTTGGCACGGGAGCCATTGCGGGCATCATCAAGGCTTCGGCACTTACCGATATGCTCATCTCGCTGATGGGTAGTGGCGAGGGTGGACGTGTGTTGCTTGCCCCCCTGTCGGGCGCACTGATGTCGGCCGCCACAGCCTCCACCACAGCAGGTGCAACGGTGGCTTCGGCCTCGTTTGGCAGTGCCATTCTCGCCTCGGGTGTGGGTGCCGTGTGGGGTGCTGCGATGATTAACGCCGGTGCTACGGTGCTCGACCACCTACCCCACGGATCGTTCTTCCACGCCACGGGTGGCTCGGTGGAGATGGGTATCAAGGAGCGACTGAGGCTCATCCCCTACGAATCGTTGGTGGGCTTGGTGCTGACGCTCTGCTCGGTGGCAGCATACCTGATTGTGGGAGCATAGGTATTGAAAGAATTGGTGATAAAGTGAAAGTGTGGCCTTTGGATGAGGGCCGCACTTTTATTTTTTGGTCGCTGAGTGGGTGGTTGTCCGCATAAAATTCCTACCTTTGTAGCCACAATCACCACTCACGCAACGATGAAAAAACAGAGGCCCATAGAACACATCCTTGTTGTCCGCCTTACCGACGTGGCAAAGGCGGCAATGTGTGTGCACGCCCTGCGAGGATTGAAGCGTGATTACCCCAACATCAAACTCACCGTGCTGACCTCCTCTGCACTCCTACCTCTGTTCAGAGGTGTGTCGGGGTTGGAATTTCTGCTGGCCGACGATGCCAAATACAGGGGCGTGTTGGGAGGGCTGAAACTCTGGGGCGACATCCAAAGGCTTAGGGTTGACGGAGTTGCCGACCTTGAAGCCTCCCCACGCAGTCGCAGGCTACGTTTCTGCCCCACTCCGTGGCGCAGGCTAACCTCCACAATAGAGCGTGGCAAGATTGAGCGCAAACTCCTCACCCGCAAATTCCGCAAGGTGATGGTGCAACTCTCTCCCCTGTCGCAACGCTCACGAGATGTATTTGAGCGACTCGGCCTACCATTCAGTATGCCTGCCCCCGTGCGCCGTAAGCGCACAGGCGAGCCCCCACACATTGCCTCCATTCTGGCAGGCGAGAAGAGTGGCCGATGGATAGGTGTTGCCCTGCTGTCGCACCGCAAAGGGAATTGTTACCCCATAGACCAATCTGCCGAATTGATAAAGCAACTCGCTGCACGCTACGAAAAAGTGTTCGTTTTTGGAAGTGGCACCTATCAAAAACAATTTTGTGAGGGAATGGAGACTCTTTTCCCATCGGTGGTGTCCGTGGCCGAGAGAGCCTCGCTGAGCGAGCAAATGGACCTCATTTCGACACTCGATGCAGTGGTTACGGTTGACCATCCGGTGTTGAGTTTGGCCTCGTTGGTGGGCACTCCGGCGGTATCAATCTGGGGCGCAACTCACCCATTCATAGAGTCTTGCGGCTATGGACAAAACCCCACTTATGCGGTGCAAGTGGAGCTTCCGTGTCGCCCTTGCTCGGCCGACGGACGTAGGGCCTGCCTCTTTGGACACTATGAGTGTATGACCCGCATATCGCCCGAAATGGTGCTTGCAAGGTTACTTAAACTTCTCAGGTAACAAAAATCGTTGTTTTATTTCAAAACCAACCTATTGTGTTGAAAACCAACGCAATAACCCCTTGTCTGCATAAATTAACACTGTTTCCAATGTTAAATTATTATTAAAAAATTTTAATATATTTGGAAAATTGCACAAAATGCCCTTATCTTTGCAGCGAAGTTTTAAGGTTCATTTAGGTTAGTAGTTTTAGGTTAGTAGAAACAGGGCAAGAAGTGATTCTATCCCCTGTTTGGGAAAAAAGGTTGCGTTTCAATTAAACGTAACCTTTTTTTGTACACTTTTTTGAGGTACAAATCAACATTGACACGCAATAAGAAGAGAGAAAAAAACGTTGTGGTTTTTGAGTTTTCTGACTACCTTTGCGCCACCTTTCCTACGATGAGCTACATTGCTGGCAATAAATAGGTTATAAGAATAAGAAAAATAGAACATATATAGATAATGATTATGAAGAGATTTTTCACATTGTGCATTTCGCTGGTGGGCCTATCCGTGGGGCTCGCAGGAGCACAAACACTCACTCTCACTCTCGACAAAGCTCTCGAAATAGCTCTGAGCGACAACCCTACGATTGTGGTGTCGGGCTTGGAGATTGAGCGTCAGGATTGGGTGCGCAAGCAGACCATCGGCAGCCTGCTGCCCAACGTGTCGGTACAGAGTCAATACTCATACAGCATCGTTAAGCAGGAGATGGCCAAAGGCCTTTCGTTTGGTGCCGACAACACCATCAACAACACCGCCTCACTCTCCCTACCACTCTATGCCCCCACCGTCTATGAGACGCTCAAAATGAATCGTACACAGATGGAGCAGGCGGTTGAGAGTGCACGTTCGTCGAAAATCAATCTCACCAACGAGGTCAAAAAAGGATATTACAACATTCTGCTGGCCGAGCAGTCGCGTTCGGTTTTGAAGGAGAGCGAGAAGTCCATTGCCGAGACGGTGGCCAACACCGAGAAGATGTACCAGCAGGGCCTTGCCAGCGAGTATGACCTTCTGTCGGCACAGGTGCAGTTGAGCAACCTGAGGCCCAACATTGTGCAAACGGAGAACTCAATCAAGGCCACAAAGCTCCTCTTTAAGATGTATCTCGGCCTGCCTGCCCAGAGCGACTTTGTTTTGGAGGGCACCCTGGACGACTTTGCCGAGGAGGTGGCCCTGGCAATCATCCCCACCGACAGTGTGGACTTGTCCAACAATACCGACCTGCGCTCGTTGGAATTTCAGCGCAAACTGCTGGAACACCAGCTCCGAATGACCAACGCAAGCCGCCTGCCGACCATTGCAGCCTTCTCTACCTTTATGTACTCCGGTAACGACAACTCGATGAACTTTGGCGAGATTATCGGTGGAAGTATGGGCGGTATGGGTGGAGGCTCCTCTGCGCCCACAACCAAGAAGGAGTGGTGGTGGCAGAAGCCCCTTTCGGCGGGCATATCCATCAGCATCCCCCTCTTTTCGGGTGGTCGCAACCTCAACAAAGCACACGAGATTCGCAACACCCTTCACCAACTCTCGCTCCAAAGGGACTACCTTGCCCAGAGCGTGAATGTGCAGGTGGAGAGTGCCTTCAACAACATCCTGACAGCCAAGGAGAAGATGACCAGCAACGAGATTACGGTACGTCAGGCAGCCAAAGCCTACGAGATTGCCCAGGTGCGCTACAACGCCGGCACGGGCACCATCCTCGAACTCAACTCCTCGGAGTTGTCGCTCACGCAGGCACGTCTGAACTACTCGCAAGCCATCTATGACTTTTTGGCCGCCAGGGCCGACTATGAGAAAATCATCGGCAAAGGGTTTGAAAATTGAAAATTGAAAATGGAAAATTAAGGTGCCTGCGGCGCATTTTTATTTCGGGTATTAAAAAAGATACCCGAGAATAAGAAGGTCCCCCTCTAAGTTAGAGGGGGTGCTGCGCAGCAGCGGGGGCGTCTGTTTTGAAAATTGAGAACATAGTAAATAATATATTTTTTTGACGTCAGAGATATTGACGTTAGACAGCAAAGTTTATGAAACGTAGTATTTTGATTGCAGTGGCCGCAGTGGCCACCCTCGCCCTTGCTGGTTGCGTGGGCAACAAGACAAAGAGTAGTGTTGAGGCTGTACTCACCCAGCAGACCGCTGTACTGACAAAGGTTGCACCCGTGGAGAATGTGGAGGTGGCACAAACGGTTGACTTCACGACCACCCTGCTGCCCTACAAAAAGACCTTCATCACTCCCCAAATGGCCCTCCGTATCGACGAGATTAGGGTTGACGTGGGCGACCACGTCAAGGAGGGACAACTTGTGGCCACCCTCGATAGGAACCAATACAACCAGACCGCCGCACAACTCAAAAATGCCAAACAGAACCTCGCTCGTATGCGTAGCGTGTATGAGGCAGGTGGCGTGAGCCGTTCGCAGATTGACGAGTTGGAGACCTCTGTGTCGGTTATGGAGGAGAACATCGCCAACTTGGAGCGCAACATCGAACTTCGTTCGCCCATCGATGGTGTCATCACGGGCCGCTACAACGAGCCGGGCGACTTGTTCACTATGGGCGGTAATGCCGATGGTGGCGTGGGTGTGTTGCAGGTGATGCAAATCAACCGCCTCAAAGCAATCGTGGCCCTCTCGGAGCAGTACTACCCACAAGTATATAAAGGTATGAAGGTTAAGGTTTTGGCCGAGGTCTATCCCGATAGGGAGTTTGAGGGCGAGGTGAACATTGTCTATCCCGCCATCAACGCCACCACCCACACCTTCAATGTGGAGGTACTTGTACCCAATGCCAAGGAGATTTTGCGCCCCGGTATGTTTGCCCGCACGGAATTTAATATGGGTAACCGCAAGAGCCTTGTGGTGCCCGACGTGGCTGTGCAGAAGCAGATGGGTGTGAACGACCGCTACGTCTATGTCATCAAGGACGGTGTTGCCGAGCGTAGGGTTGTAACCCTCGGTCGCCAGGTGGGCCAACAGGTGGAGATTCTCTCGGGCGTAGCCGAGGGCGAAGAGGTTGCCATCACCGCCCTATCCAAAATCAAAAACGGCACCACCGTTGAGGTGGTGAAATAGGACCGCCACAAAGCCATTAGAAGCAAACAACAACGAGAAAAAACAGAACAATGAAGATATACGAAACTTCCGTAAAGAAACCGATATCCACAGCCCTAATCTTTGTGGCTGTGATTGTGTTTGGTCTCTTTTCGTTGAACAACCTGGCAATTGATATGTTGCCCGAGATGGACCTACCGTCCATTTCGGTCATCACAACCTATCAGGGTGCCAATGCCGAGGATGTGGAGAACAACATCACAAGGCGCATTGAGGACGGTCTGAACACCGTGAGCAACCTCAAAGAGATTACCTCCAAGTCGAGCGACGGAGTGTCGCTCGTGTCGCTCGAATTTGAGTGGGGAACCAATCTCGATGAGGCCTCCAACGACATCCGTGATGCCATAGGACGACTCTCGGAGTATATGCCGGATGATGCCGAGGAGCCCATTTTGTTCCGCTTCAACTCCTCGCTGATGCCAATTATGTCGTTCGCCATCACAGCCGAGGAGAGTTATCCTGCGCTCAACAAAATCCTCGAAGAGCAGTTCTCCAACCGACTCAGCCGCATTGATGGCGTGGGCTCGGTGGGCATTATGGGTGCCCCTGTGAGGGAAATCCAAGTGAATGTGGACCCCGTGAAGCTCGAAGCCTATGGTCTGTCGGTGGAGCAGATTGGCGCAATCATCGCACAAGAGAACGTCAACACCTCGGGTGGTACGCTCGACATCGGCAACCACACCTACAACATCAAGGCCGACGGAGAGTTCAACTCCTCCGACGACCTGAAAACCATCCTCATCAGCAATATGGGTGGCCAGGAGGTCTATCTGCGAGATATTGCCGAAATTAAGGACACCCTCGAAGAGGAGACCCTCGACGAGAGGCTCAACGGCGAGAAGGGTGTGAGGGTGATGATTCAGAAACAATCGGGTGCCAACACCGTGAAGATTATCGAGAAGGTCAAAAAGATGTTGCCCGAGATTGAGCGCAACCTCCCCTCGGATGTAACAATACACATCTTGGGCGACTCGTCGAAGAACATCAAGGATAGTATCGACACACTGACCGATACGGTGATGTTCGCCTTCTTGTTTGTGATTTTGGTGGTGCTCTTCTTCCTCGGAAGATGGAGGGCAACACTGATTATCTGCCTTACCATTCCCATCTCGTTGGTGGTGTCGTTCATCTACCTCCACCTCACGGGCGGAACACTCAACATCATCTCCCTGTCGTCGCTTTCGATTGCAATCGGTATGGTTGTAGATGATGCCATTGTGGTATTGGAGAACATCACCACCCACATCGAGAGGGGAAGTAAACCTCGTGAGGCGGCAATCTATGGTACCAATGAGGTGTGGCTGTCGGTTATTGCAACCACACTGGTTGTTGTGGCCGTGTTCCTGCCCCTGACAATGGTTAAAGGTATGGCAGGTGTGATGTTCCAGCAGTTGGGTTGGATTGTGTCGTTGGTGGTAACAACCTCCACCATTGCGGCCATTTCGCTTACCCCTATGCTCTCGGCCAAACTGCTCCGCATCGAGAACAACCAACACGTCTATAAGGGCATAGGCATCGTCTATAAACCCATCGACCGCTTCCTCGGTTGGCTCGATAGGGCCTACGAGAAAATCCTTCGTTGGGCCCTCCGCCACAAGAAGTTGGTATTCTTTGTGCCTATGGTGCTGCTGGGCTTTGGTTTGTGGCTCTTTGCCACCAAGATTCCCACGGAGTTTATGCCGAGTAGCGATGGCGACCAGATGAGCGCAACCATCACCCTCGACCAAAACCTCAGCGTGGGCTACACCTCGGCTGTGGCTCGCCGTATCGACTCCATCGTCTATGCCAAGTATCCCGAAGTGGTGCTGCTCTCCACGAGTGCAGGCTCGTCGAGCACCTCCAATGTGTTTGCCGCAATGAGCACCACGGGTAGCAACATCATCAACTACACCTTCCGCCTGACCGACCCGCAAGAGAGGGAGCGCACCGTGTTCCAGATTGCCGATGAATTCCGTGCCGACCTTGCCGGTATTCCGGAGATTAAACGCTCCCACGTTAGCACAGGTGGCGGTATGATGGGTGGTAGCAGTTCGGTGCAGGTGCAGATTTTCGGCCACGACATCGAGCGCACCAACCAAATTGCCGGCGACCTTGTGGAGCAATTCTCCCGCTTGGAGGGCGCAAGGGACGTGCGTGTGTCGAGGGACGATATGAGGCCCGAGTATAATGTGGAGTTCGACCGCAACCGCTTGGCCTACTACGGTCTTAACTCCTCCACCGTGGCAAGTGCCATTCGTAACCGCATCAATGGTATGACCGCCTCCATCTATCGTGAGGATGGTGAGGAGTACTATATCAAGGTGCGTTACAACAAGGAGGACCGACTCTCGTTGGAAGATGTGGAGAACATCCTCGTCTATAACCAGCGTGGTCAGGGTGTGAGGGTACGAGATATTGGCAAGGTGGTGGAGACCTATGCACCACCCACCATCGAACGCCAAAACCGCCAGAGGCTCGTAACCGCCAATGTGGCACTCGGCGATAAGGTGGCACTCGGACAAATGGTGGCGAGAATTAACGAGGTGCTGGCCGACTACCCTATGCCCGAGGATGTCTATACCACCATCGGTGGCGACTTCGAGGACCAACAGGAGTCTTTTGCCGACATTGGCCTGCTGATGGTACTCATTGTGCTGCTGGTGTATATCGTTATGGCCACACAGTTTGAGTCGTTTGTGATGCCCTTTATCATTATGTTCACCATCCTCTATGCACTCCCCGGCTCGGCCATTGCGCTGTGGATAACCAACACCCCGCTGAGCCTTATGGCACTGATTGCTATTGTGATGCTGGTGGGTATTGTAGTGAAGAACGGTATTGTGATGGTGGACTTCACAAACCTGCTGCGTGAGAGGGGCGTGGGGATGTATGATGCGGTTGTGCAGGCCGGCAAGAGCCGTCTGCGCCCCGTGTTGATGACCTCGCTCACCACCGTACTCGGTATGTTGCCTATGGCTTTGGGCTTGGGTAATGGTGCGGAGTTGTGGCAACCGATGGGTATCACCATCATCGGTGGTCTGACCTTCTCGTTGGTGTTG
Organism: Tidjanibacter sp.; assembly: GCA_045614965.1. GTDB lineage: Bacteria > Bacteroidota > Bacteroidia > Bacteroidales > Rikenellaceae > Tidjanibacter. The sequence goes on along the minus strand of JAZLDY010000029.1, from coordinate 56,718 downwards.
ACACTTGTGGCTGTGCCCATACTATATTATATATTTATGGGCCGTAGCGAAAAGGCACAAGCACGTCACAAGGCTCGTGCGCAACGCAAGTATGAGGAGAAGATGAAGGCCATTGCCGAGAGCAATGAGCAGAATGGTTAAACCGACAAAAAAGCAGAATAACGATATATGAAAGCACTATTTATATCCTACAATCAGGCGATGACCGAACGCATTGAGGCACTCCTCGACGAGCAGGGCATCAGGGGCTACACCCTCTTTCCGCTCACCCACGGTAGGGGCTCCTACACAGGCGAGCCACATATGGGTAGCCACACTTGGCCTGCGATGAACACCACGGTTATAGCCGTGGTGGAGGACTCCAAAATTGCACCCACAATGGAGGCCCTGCGTGCCATCGACAAAGATACCCAACTGCAAGGTATGAGGGCCTTTGTGTGGAACGTGGAAGAGGAGATGTAATTGAGAATTGAGAATTGAGAATTGAGAATTGAGAGTTATAGTAAATCGATAAAAATCAATAATTTTCAATTTTCAATTTTCAATTTTCAATTTTATTTGTATCTTTGCGGGCTGATTGGTGTAAAAGCCATCGGCAATAGACAACTAAATTATTAACAACTAAACTTTTACGCACAATGTCTGTAAAAATTCGTTTGGCACGCCACGGTAAGAAAGGCTACGCTTTCTACCACATCGTTGCCGCAGATAGCAGGGCGCCACGCGATGGTAAGTTCATCGAAAAACTTGGTACTTACAACCCTAATACCAATCCTGCTACAATCGAGTTGAATGCTGACAAAGCACTCGACTGGTTGCAGAAAGGCGCACAACCCACTGATACTTGCCGTGCAATCCTCTCCTACAAGGGCGTTTTGTACAAAAAACACCTCCTTGGTGGTGTAGCCAAAGGCGCATTTGACGAGGCTACCGCAGAGGCTAAGTTCAACAAGTGGATGGACGAGAAGAACGCAAAAATCGCTGCAAAGGCTGGTAAGATTGCCGCTGACAAGGTAGCTGCTCACAAGGCTGCACTCGCAGAGGAGGCAAAGACCAAAGAGGCTATCGCTGCCAAAGTAGCTGAGAAGAAGGCTGCTGCCGCTGCCGCCGCCGAGGAGGCTGCTGCTGAGGAGGCAACCGAGGAGACCGCAACCGAGGAGGCATAGTCAAAAGCCCCCACGAAGGTCCGGTAAACACAGTTTGAAGGAAGAGAGGGAGTTTTTGCAACAAGAGAGGAGTATTTATCAGGCTGCGTGCACCACACAAGGCCGACAGAGAAGACCACAATGAAAGAGTTTGCAGTAGCCAAAGTCGGTAAGAGTTTCGGTACTCACGGCGAACTCACATTGAACCTCTACGACACTTTTCCTTCGGACTTCACAACAGAGGAACCGCTGTTTGTCTATGTGGACAAGCTGGTGGTTCCTCTTTTTTTCGACCACTTCGAACGTAGGGGTAAGAGTGGTGCTGTGGTGAGGTTTGCCGACCTCGACACCCCATACCGTGCTGCCGAACTCATCGGCAAAGAACTTCTGTTGGGCTTTGAGGAGCCCGAAGAGGAAACATCCTTTGATGAGGACGACGAACTCTACTTGGAGGACTTTGTGGGCTTCACAGCCACCTTTGAGGGCCACGAGGAGAGTGGCAAGATAGTGGACTTTGAGGACGACGATTGGAATCCTCTCTTCTATATCGACATCAACGATAGGGAGGTTATCATCCCTGCGGTGGATGATTTCATTGTGGAGTACTCCCCCACCCAACGCACCGTCCACTTCTCCCTCCCTGAGGGACTCCTGGACCTCAACTAATCAGACACAAGAGAAAACAGCCACGGGTAACGATTCCGTTACCCGTGGCTTGTTTATTGTCGGTTGACGGTTATATAGGAACACTTTTTGCAGAGGGGAGGGGTGTTATGAAAGAGAGGACTTTTTGCATCATCAAGCCCGATGCGATGCGCAATCGTACCGAGGGCAAAATCATCAACGACCTATTGGAGTCTGGTTTCGACATCCTGCAAATGAGGCTCGTAACACTCGACCGCAACGCAGCCGAGCGTTTCTATGAGGCCCACCGAGGAGAGCCATTTTGGGAAGAGCTAATCGACCTGATGACCTCGGGGCCCATCATTGCCATACTACTCGAAGGGGAGAATGCCGTGGCGGCACTACGCAAATTGGTGGGCACTACCAACCCACGCACAGCAGAGCGTGGCACCCTGCGCCGCAAATATGGCACCAACACCACCCGCAACGCCCTCCACGCTGCCGACACCCTCGGCAATGCCGCCGCCGAAGCCTCACAGTTTTTCTATTAGGGGGCGTGGGAAATAGGAGAATTTAGGGAATGTAAAGAATTTAGGGAGGTTAGAGATAAACACTCCCTAAACTCCCTAATCTCCCTAAACTCCCTAAACTCCTGCAAGAGCCTTCAAGCGGGCAATCTCCTCGGGCCAAAGGCTCTCGTCGATGGTTTCGAGCACAAGGGGCATATTGTCAAATCGTGGGTTGCGAGCGATGTACTCAAAACACTCCCAGCCAATTTGTCCGTGCCCGAGCCTTTCGTGGCGGTCGATGTGGCTACCCAGCGGGCGCATAGCCTCGTTGAGGTGCATACCACGCAGGTAGTCGAGCGATATGATGTTGTCAATCTGTGCAAAGGTCTTCTCGCAAGCCTCGGCCGACGAGAGGTCGTAGCCTGCGGCAAAGGCGTGGCAGGTGTCTATGCAATAGCCCACCCTCGACTTGTCCTCCACACGGTCTATAATGTGGGCGATGTGCTCAAACGCAAAGCCCACATTGGAGCCCTGACCTGCGGTGTTCTCAATCACAGCCGTAACCCCCTTGGTCTTGTCAAGGGCAATGTTGATGCTCTCGGCCACACGGTCGAGGCACTCGTCAAGCCCTATGCGCCCCAAGTGGCTACCCGGGTGAAAATTAAGCCTATCGAGGCCCAACTGCTCACAGCGAGCCATTTCCTCAATAAACGAGCCACGGGATTTGAGCAGGCCTTCCTCGTCGGGGTGTCCGAGATTGATGAGGTAGGAGTCGTGGGGAAGAATCTGAAAGGGTTTGTAGCCCAACCTCTCGCACTCCTCACGGAAGGCCTCAACATCTCGCTCCGAGAGCGAGGGTGCAAACCATTGGCGTTGGTTTTTGGTGAAGAGTGCAAAGGCCGTAGCCCCTATGTTGTGCGCATTTATGGGGGCATTCTGAACTCCCCCTGCTGCGCTGACGTGTGCTCCAAAGTATTTCATCCTATAATAAATGTTTTTGTGTGCAATTTTACTCCACTACAAATGTACGGATTTTTCGCTTAAATCGTTATCTTTGTGCAATCATATATTTTTATGGGCATATAGGAGTAGCTTATGAGAAATGTTGTGCGCAAAATAGCTGTGTTGGTTGTGGCGTTGGTGGGCTTTGTGGGGCGTGCCGATGCCCAATTCACCATCCAACGCCGCCAGCCCGAACAACGACAAGAGGTCAAAAGCGACCCCTATAAGGCTTTCGGTGGTTTTGTGGACAACAAGATTCAGAACGACTACTACGACCACGCCGCTTGGCTGGCCGAGCGCAGGCGCATACGCAAGCAGCGCAACACACTCGAAATACAGACCACATTCCAAACTTCGACACTCCAATTCGACAACTGGACAGCGGGCGGAAACAACACCTTCTCCGGTCTGGCAACCCTCTTTTTGCGCCACCAATACAAACACCACAAGTTTGCCAGCGACCTTACGGTGAATGCCCGCTACGGAAGTAACTACATCGACAAAATACCCTTCAAGAACGTCGATGAGATAAAAATCAAAGAGCTCCTTTCGTGGGATATTCAGCGCAGCGGTTGGTCCTATTCGGTAACCATCAACTTCCGCACCCAATTTACCGACGGTTTTGTGTCCCGCACCGACAACACCCTCAAATCGGCATTTATGTCGCCCGGCTATTTTGACGTGTCGGGAGGTTTCACCTATGCCCCCAAAGGTGCCCCCTATAAGGTATCTCTCTCGCCCATTGCGGGCAATATGGTGTCGATGTTGGACGAGAGGCTCAATGAGCAGGGGCTTAATGGTGTACCTGCGGGCGAGAAGATTTACAGTATGATTGGTCCCTCGGTCAACATCTCCTACGACAAACATTTCTTCAAGAAGGTGTTGCGCTACCGCAGTACTCTCTATGGCTTCTATGGCTTCAACGACCTTGCCACACCCCCAACAGTGAGGTGGGACAACACGGTGGATGTCAACTTGTCGAAGTATATGAGCATACAACTCTATGGTGTGTTCTACTACCTGAAAACGGCAAGCCCCAAGCCACAGTATCAATACTCGGCGACGTTGGGCCTATCCTACAAGTTTAAGAACAAATAGACCATTGGGAATTCAAAATTCAAAATTGAGATTGAACGCAAATAGAAAAAATATATCGTGGTGGGTAGTTGTGGCCATTGCTTGCGCAGTGGTTGCGGGCTCGTGGTTGGGCTATGCCACCGCACCCAAAGCAACCACCCCAAAGGCTACCACCTCTGCGGCTTCGCCCCTGCGTAGTGCCTCCAAGATTGACCTCACACTGAGCCTTGTGGATAGGGTGTATGTCGATTCGGTCGATCGCAACGCCATTGTGGAGGCCCTGATGCCACTCCTTATGGAGCAGTTGGACCCCCACTCCACATACATCCCCGCCAGCGAGATGCAACAGGTCAACGAGCCTTTGGAGGGCGAGTTCGACGGCATTGGCGTTGTGTTCAATATGGCAACCGATACGGTGGTGGTGCTCAACATCATTGCCGGTGGCCCAAGTTACAAGGCGGGAGTGCTGCCCGGCGACCGCATTGTAACCATCGATGGCGACACCGTTGCAGGGCGCAAGATTGAGCAAAACAAAATTGTCAACCGACTGCGTGGCAAGCGTGGCTCGAAGGTTACCATCGGTATCGAAAGGCAGAATGTGGAGGGCCTTGTGGATGTAACCATCACCAGAGATAAGATTCCCGTAAAGAGCATTGATGCGGCCTTTATGATTCGCCCCGAGGTGGGCTATGTGAGGCTGACGAGTTTTGCACGCACCACCCACACCGAGTTTGTGGAGGCTGTTGAGGGACTCAAAAAGCAAGGTATGAAGAGCCTCATTTTTGACCTCAGGGGCAATAGTGGCGGCTACTTGGACCAAGCAATACTGATGACCAACGAGTTTCTGCCCAAAGGTAAGCTTATGGTCTATACCGAAGACCGACTCGGAGGACAACAGAAGGAGTACAGTACGGGCGGTGGCCGACTCACGGAGTTGCCACTCGTGGTGCTGATTGACGAGTATAGCGCATCGAGCAGCGAGATTGTGGCCGGTGCGTTGCAGGACAACGACAGGGGTACCATCGTGGGCCGTAGGTCGTTTGGCAAGGGACTTGTGCAGAGCCAAATACCTTTCTCCGACGGCTCGGCCATAAGGCTCACGGTGGCCAAGTATTACACCCCCACGGGCCGTTCCATCCAAAAACCCTTTGTGCGTGGCGAGGGTGGCTACAACGAGGACATCCTCAACCGCTACGAGAGTGGTCAGTTCTTCTCGGCCGACAGCATCCACTTTGCCGACTCGCTCCGCTTCACCACCCCCGGAGGTAAGACCGTCTATGGTGGCGGTGGCATTATGCCCGACGTGTTTGTGCCACTCGACACGCTCGATATGACCCCTTATTACTATGCCGTAACGGGCTTCAACATCCTCTACCGCTACACGCTCGACTATGCCGACAAACACCGTAGGCAGATAAACAACATCCGCACTGCCGAGCAGTTGGAGGCCTTCCTTGCTGCCGACACCACCCTCTTGGAAGACTTTGTGGCGTATGCCGACGAGAAGGGAATTAAACCCAACAGGGAGGAGATTGCCACATCGAGGGTGTTGATTGAGTCGCTCCTGAGGGCCTACATCGCACGCAACACCGAGTTGCAAGACAACGGCTATTTCTCCCAGATATGGCCTGCCGACCCCACCCTGCTAAAAGCCTTTGAGATTTTGGGGGAGCAGGGTAAATAGTGGCCACTGCGCAGACTCCAACGTGTCAAAATGGCACAAAAATTGGTTTGGCACACTGTTTGCCCCATTGGTGGAACAGAAAGCAAAAAGACAAAAAACAAACATAAAAACACAAAAACACTATGAGCGTAAAACCACTTTCGGATAGGGTACTCGTTCTGCCCAATCCCGCAGAGGAGAAGACCGCAGGCGGTCTGTTCATCCCCGACACAGCAAAAGAGAAACCACTCACCGGCAAGGTTGTGGCCGTAGGCCCCGGCACTGCCGAGGTTAAGATGGAGGTAGCCGAGGGCGACACCGTATTGTATGGCAAATATGCCGGCACCGAAATCCACATCGACGGCGAGGACTATCTTATTATGAAGCAGGCTGATATTATGGCCGTGCTGGGATAATTCTCAATTTCAATTCTCAATTCTCAATTCTCAATTTGAATAAGCTATGGCAAAAGAGATTAAATACAACGTGGAGGCTCGTGAGCTTCTCAAAGAGGGTGTTGATGCCCTCGCAAATGCAGTGAAGGTAACACTCGGCCCCAAAGGTCGCAACGTGATTATTGATAAGAAATTTGGCGCACCCCACATCACCAAAGATGGTGTGAGCGTGGCCAAAGAGGTGGAGTTGGAGGACAACTTCGCAAACATCGGTGCACAGCTCGTGAAGGATGTGGCCAGCAAAACCAACGATGATGCAGGCGACGGTACCACCACCGCTACCGTGTTGGCACAAGCCATTATCGGTGTGGGTATCAAGAACGTAACCGCAGGTGCCAACCCTATGGACCTCAAAAGGGGTATCGACAAGGCTGTGAGTGCTGTGGTTGAGAACATCAAGAGCCAGAGTCAGGTGGTTGGCGACAACCTCGAAAAGGTGGAGCAGGTGGCTACCATCTCCGCCAACAACGACAGCAGCATCGGACGACTCATTGCCGAGGCTGTGGGTAAGGTAAAGAAAGAGGGCGTGATTACCGTTGAGGAGGCCAAAGGTACCGACACCCACGTTGAGGTGGTTGAGGGTATGCAGTTCGACAGGGGCTACATCTCGGCCTACTTCGTAACCGACACCGAGAAGATGGAGGCCGTGTTGGAGAGGCCCTACATCCTCATCACCGACAAGAAAATCTCCACAATGAAGGAGATTATGGGCGTGTTGGAGCCCGTGGCACAGAATGGTCGCTCGTTGCTCATCATCGCCGAGGATGTGGATGGCGAGGCACTCAGCGCACTTGTTGTGAACAAACTGCGTGGCACCATCAAGATTGCCGCCGTTAAGGCTCCCGGCTTTGGCGACAGGCGCAAGGAGATGTTGGAAGACATCGCAACCCTCACGGGCGGTACGGTAATCACCGAGGACAAAGGCCTGCGTTTGGATGCCGCAACTGTTGAGATGTTGGGTGTGGCCGACAAGGTAACCATCACCAAGGACAACACCACCATCGTTGATGGCGCAGGTGCCGAGGTGGCTATCGCTGCTCGTGTGGCACAGATTCGCAACCAGATGGAGAGTGCCACCAGCGACTACGACAGGGAGAAGTTGCAGGAGAGGCTTGCCAAATTGGCAGGTGGCGTGGCAGTTCTCTACGTTGGTGCCGCAACCGAGGTGGAGATGAAGGAGAAGAAAGACCGTGTGGACGACGCTTTGGCCGCCACCCGTGCCGCCATTGAGGAGGGTATCATCCCCGGAGGTGGCGTTGCCTACATCCGTGCAGCCGATGCCATTGCCAACCTGAGGGGCGACAACGACGACGAGACCACCGGTATTGCCATTGTGCGTAGGGCCATCGAGGAGCCCCTGCGCCAAATCGTGGCCAACGCCGGCGGCGAGGGCTCGGTTGTGGTCAACAAGATTAAAGAGGGCAAAGGCTCGTTTGGCTACAACGCCCGTAGCGACCGCTATGAGGATATGTTTGAGGCCGGCATTATTGACCCCACCAAGGTTGCGAGGGTTGCGTTGGAGAACGCCGCATCGATTGCTTCGATGTTCCTCACCACCGAGTGTGTGCTGGCCGAGAAGAAAGAGGAGAACCCCGCACCTGCAATGCCCGCAGGCGGTATGGGATACTAATAGGGCCCATCAAAACCCTTCGTGGCACACACCAAGGCCACACAGATACCACTATTAAAGCTCGGGTAACTTTTTCGTTACCCGAGTTTTTTTGTGGCCCAAATCCCACACATCCCACCGCCTGCAAGAGGTGTGTTTTGTTTTGTGAGAAGAAATGTTTATATTTGTGAACGCACAGTAGAACTAAAACCTATCGGATATGAAACTTCCACGCATCTCCCTACTCGGCAAAATTGTCATCGCCATCATTCTGGGCATCCTCTGTGGCCTCTGGTTTCCGCAGTGGCTCAGCAGGGTGTTTGCCACCTTCAACGGACTCTTTGGCAACTTTTTGGGATTCATTGTACCGTTGTTGATTCTGGGCCTCATTGTGCCCGGCATTGCAAACGTGGGCAGGGGTGCAGGCCGACTGCTGGCCATCACTGCACTGCTGGCCTATGTGTTCACTCTGTTTAGTGGCTTTTTTGCGTGGGGAACGTGTGAGGCCATCTACCCCTCGCTTCTCAAAGGGACATCCCTTGCGGAGGTGGGCGATGCGGGCAGTGGCTTTGCACCATATTTCACGATTGATATGCCGCCCATTTTGAGCGTAATGAGCGCACTTGTGGCAGCCTTTGTCATCGGCATTGGACTCACAATAATCGAGGGCACGACACTCAAAAAGGCCTTTGACGACTTCGAGAAGATTATCATCAAAACCATCGAGAAGGTCATCATCCCTCTGTTGCCACTCTACATCTTTGGCATCTTCCTCTCGATGACCACCAATGGTCAGGTGGTGGGTGTGTTGGGTGTGTTCCTGAAACTTGTGATTGTCATCTTCCTGATGACCGCCGTGCTGCTACTCATTCAGTTCTCCATTGCGGGTGTCATCACCAAGCGCAACCCACTGAAAATGCTCCGTACAATGATGCCTGCCTACTTCACGGCTCTGGGCACATCGTCGAGCGCAGCCACCATCCCCGTAACCCTCAAACAGACCATCCAGAACAACATCTCGCCCTCCATTGCGGGTTTTGTTGTACCCCTGTGTGCCACCATCCACCTATCGGGCAGCACGCTCAAAATCGTGTCGTGCTCGCTGGCTATTATGATGTTGACGGGGACAACGGTTGACCCGCTGACAATGGTGGGATTTATCTGTATGCTGGGTATCACGATGATTGCCGCCCCGGGTGTACCGGGTGGAGCGATTATGGCTTCGGTGGGCATTTTGCAAAGCGTTCTCGGCTTTGACCAAACGATGATGGGATTGATGATTGCCATCTATATTGCGATGGACTCTTTCGGTACTGCCACCAATGTAACGGGCGACGGAGCCATTGCTGCCATCATCGACAAAATAGCGAAGAAGAAATCGACTAACGACTAACGACTAACGGCCAACGGCTAATGGCATAAAAAAAAAACGGAGAAGCAGTTGCTTCTCCGTTTTGCTCCTCAGCTAGGACTTGAACCTAGGACCCCCTGATTAACAGTCAGGTGCTCTAACCAACTGAGCTACTGAGGAATTTTAATCTGTCTGCTCACGGTGTTTCCCGTTTTGCGAGTGCAAATATATGGCAAAATTTCTTTACTGCAAACAAAAACCGCATATTTTTTCAAAAAAATTTCGCCAAGCCTAAGTTTACTCCGCTTTTTGTGTTGATTTCTCACCTAAAATAGATACCTTTGTGTGTTATGAAAAGATTGTTTGTTGCGTTTTTGGCCCTTGTGAGTGCGGCCCTCGTGGTGGCACAACCGGCCGACACCACCGCCACCTCCCTCTCATTCGAGGAAGTGGAGTGGAATTTTGGACGCATCAAGGAGGAGGACGGCAAGGTTAGCCACACGTTCCACTACACCAACACTGCCCCCTACCCCGTATCAATCGAAAGAGTTTATTCCTCGTGCGGATGCACCACGGGCGACTACTCTCGCAGGCCACTGAAAGCAGGAGCCTCGGAGCAGTTCACCATAACCTTCGACCCCGAAGGTCGCCCCGGCAGGTTCGACAAGCGTATCACCATCGTCTATGACCAAGGGCGTGGGCGCACCATCCTGCGCATCAAGGGGGCAGTTAAGGAACGCAAACGCTCCGATGAGGATGTCTATCCCTATGCTCTCGGTGGTGGAGTGAGGGCCGATGCCACCTACAAGGCCTTTGGCAACGTGGAGCAGGGGGGCTCGAAGAGTATGACCATAGCCATTGTGAACACCTCCGACAAGGGTGTGCGCATAGAGCCTCTATGGGAGGAGCGCAGTGGGTTGTTGGAGTTGTTCCTGCCCGACACTCTCGCCCCAAAAGAGGTGGCTTTGGCAACGGCAACCTATCTGCTCTCGGAGGAGGAGCCTCGCTATGGGCTGCTGAGGGACAGGGTGGGTGTTTTGATAAATGGCACCAAGAGCAATGAGATTTTCACCACCACAGCCTTTGGAGTGGACCGCTTCGACAAGAGTGCACCCCACAAACCACGGGCGGTAATTGAGCCTTCGTGGCACGACTTTGGGGAGGTGGAGGTGCCGAGCGTGCAGCGATGTGTGATAAGAATCACCAACGAGGGAACGGCTCCGCTGGTGGTACGCAACGTAACCCCCAGAGAGGGCACCAAGATTATGCTCCCCGAGGGTGCGACCATCGCACCGAGCGAAACGGTGGAGGTGGAGGTTGTGTTGGAAGTGCCCGTTGGCACCTACGACACACTCTTTGGAGGCGGAATGATTGTGGTGAACGACCCCGCACGCCCCGTAAGGGAGTTGCGCTTCGGAGCAACGGCAACAAAAAGAACAAACAATTAGCAACACTTAATGGTCGGTTGACGGAGGTCGGCCGACGGTTGACAATAACTATATGTACCAGATTTTAAGAAAAGAGAAACTTGCGGAGAACATCTACCTGATGGACATCCACGCTCCGAGGGTTGCCAAGTCGGCACACCCCGGACAGTTCGTCATTGTCAGGGCAACCAAAGAGGGCGAGCGCATCCCCTTGACCATCTCCGACTACGACACCGAGCGTGGTAGTGTGCAGATTGTTGTACAGACTCTCGGTGTGTCCACCCTCAAATTGTGTGAGATTGCCGAGGGCGACTACATTGAGGACTTTGCCGGCCCTCTGGGAAGGCCTTCGGACTTCGTCTATGAGAACATCGAGGAGCTCAAAGGCAAGAGGCTGCTCTTCATTGCAGGTGGTGTGGGCACTGCGCCTGTCTATCCACAGGTTAAGTGGCTGCACAAGCACGGTGTGGAGGCCGATGTGATTATTGGTGCCAAGACCAAAGACATTCTCATCCTTACGGACGAGATGAAGGCTGTGGCCACGAACCTCTACATTGCCACCGACGATGGCTCGGAGGGCTTCAAGGGCCTCGTTACGGCCTGCCTGGAGGACCTTGTGCTGAACAAGGGCAAGCACTACGATACGGTCATCACCATAGGCCCAATGATTATGATGAAGTTTGTGGCACTCACCACCAAGAAACTCGGTATTCCCACCATTGCATCGCTCAACTCGCTGATGGTTGACGGTACGGGTATGTGTGGAGCGTGCAGGGTGAGTGTGGGTGGTAAGACCAAGTTTACCTGTGTGGATGGCCCCGAGTTTGATGCTCACGAGGTGGATTTCGACGAGGCTATGCGCCGTAGTGGTCAGTATCGCACCGAGGAGCAACGCCGCTTGGAGCGTTACAAAGACCACAAGTGCCGCATCGGTTTGGATAAGTAGTAACGAAAATAAGCATAAGGATATATGGCAAACATCATATCACGAACTCCCGTAAGGGAGCAGGACCCCACCCAGCGTGCCGCCAACTTTGAGGAGGTGTGCTATGGCTTCAACCTCGAAGAGGCCCAGAGGGAGGCGAGCCGTTGCCTCCACTGCCGCAACCCCCGTTGTGTTAAGGCGTGCCCTGTGGGTATCCAGATTCCCCACTTCATCGCTGCCATAGCCGAGGGCGACCTCTCGATGGCTGCAAACATCATTGCTGAGGACTCCTTGTTGCCCTCCATTTGCGGCAGGGTGTGTCCCCAGGAGAGCCAATGTGAGGGCTCGTGTATTGTGGGCATCAAGAACGAGCCGGTGGCCATCGGCAAACTCGAAAGGTTTGTGGGCGATTGGCAACTCGAAAACGGCACCACCGAGAAGGTGGAGATTGAGAAGAATGGCAAGAAGGTGGCCGTGGTGGGCAGTGGCCCCGCAGGCCTTGCTTGTGCTGCCGACTTGGCAAAGTGGGGCTATGAGGTAACCGTCTTTGAGGCTCTGCACCGCTTGGGTGGTGTGTTGAGCTATGGTATCCCCGAATTCCGCCTGCCCAAAGAGCGCATCGTGGAGAGGGAGATTGAGAAGGTTGCAAGGCTCGGAGTTAAGTTTGAGAAGAACACCATCGTAGGTCGCACCGTAACCATCGACAGCCTGATGGACGAGGAGGGCTTCGATGCTGTGTTTATCGGCTCGGGTGCGGGCCTTCCGAAGTTTATGGGCATCGAGGGCGAGAACCTCAACGGAGTTTTCTCGGCCAACGAATTCCTCACCCGCATCAACCTTATGGGTGCCTACGACCCCGACCGCTTCGACACCCCCGTAAGGAGGGGCGAGAAGGTGGCCGTGGTGGGCGGCGGCAATGTGGCGATGGATGCTGTGAGGTCGGCCAAGAGGCTCGGTGCCGATGCCTACATCATCTACCGCCGTTCGGAGGCCGAGTTGCCCGCCCGTGTGGAGGAGGTACACCACGCCAAAGAGGAGGGAGTGCAGTTTGCAATGCTCACCAACCCTGTGGCCGTAGTGGGCGACGAGAAGGGGTGGGTGAAGGCCCTCAGGTGTGTGCGTATGGAGTTGGGCGAGCCGGACGAGAGTGGCCGTAGGTCGCCCGTTGTCGTTGAGGGCTCGGAGTTCGACTTGGAGTGCGACACCGTGATTATGGCACTTGGCACCTCGCCTAACCCACTGATTGCATCCACCACCGAGGGCTTGGAGCGTAACCGTAGGGGCTGCCTTGTGGCCACCGAGGAGGGCGCAACCACACGAGAGGGTGTGTTTGCAGGTGGCGATGCCGTTACGGGTGCCGCTACCGTAATCCTCGCAATGGGCGCAGGACGTAAGGCTGCCAAAGCCATCCACGACTACATAAGGTCAACCGCCAAAGAGTAACTGATAACTGACAACTGATAACTAATAAATTTGAAAAACTATGGTACTTTCGAATCTCAACAACCGCAAAGAGTTGGAGAAACTCAACCCCCTGTTCAAGACCCTCTTTGAGTGGCTCGAAACACACAATATGGCCGAAATGCCCCTGGGACGCCACGACATCCTTGGCGACACCCTCTATGTGAACAACGCCTGCCCCAAGGTGGGTACCAAAGAGGAGATGCCCTTGGAGGCTCACCGCAAATATATCGACGTGCAGGTTATCCTCGAAGGCAAGGAGACAATGGGCTGGAAACCCCTCGAAGAGATTGAGCACTGGACTACCGACTACAACGAGGTGAAGGACGTAATCTTCTCGGACGACAAGCCCGAAAACTACGTTACCCTCAAACCCGGTCAGGTGGCAATCTTCTGGCCCGAGGACGGACACGCACCCGGCATTGCAGATGCTCCCGTGAGGAAATTCATTGCAAAGGTTCTCGTATAATTGGGGAATGTTGTTATGGCAGCGAAACTGAAACCCATAGCCCCCGAGCAACTCACCCACAATCCCTTCAAACTGATTGGCGAAAGGTGGACACTCATCACCGCTGGCAACACAGAGAGCTTCAACACGATGACCGCAAGTTGGGGTGGCTTTGGTGTGTTGTGGAACAAGCCGGTGGTTTATGTCTTCATCCGCCCCCAGCGACACACATTGGGCTTTGTGCAGCGTGAGAGCCACTTCACCCTCTCGTTCTTTGGCGAGGAGCACCGCCCTGCGCTCCAACTGCTCGGCTCACGCTCGGGCCGTGATGGCGACAAGGTGGCTGCTTCGGGACTCACTCCCGCATTTACCGAGATGGGCAACCCCACCTTTGAGGAGGCAACCCTCGTTATGGAGTGCCGCAAACTCTTCGATGGCACCTTCAAGCCGGAGGACTTTGTAATTGAGGCTCTGCGTGATACGGTCTATCCCAATGGCGACTTCCACCACGTCTTTGTGGGCGAGATTGTTGGCTGCTGGGAGGAGTAACAACACAGTGGCATATACAAACAAAAAAGGGACTGCACAGTCCCTTTTTTATTATTTGGCAATCACGCCCGAACCGACAAGTTCGTCCCCATCGTACCAAGCGGCAAATTGGCCTGCGGTGATACCTCTCTGTGGCTCGTCGAAGAGCAGGTAGGCTCCCTCCTCGCACATATAGAGGGTGGCATCTTGCAGCGGTTGGCGATAACGTATGCGGGCCTTATAGCGGCGAGGGGCATCGCCCACCGCCATCCTCAAATCTTCCCTCACCCAATGTATCTCCTCGGGGGCAATGTGCAGCGCACGGCGCATAAGACCGGGGTGGTTGTGGCCCTGACCAACATAGACAATGTTTCGTTCCACGTCGGTACTGATTACAAACAGAGGCAGTGCCGTGCCTCCAACACCCAAGCCGTGGCGTTGGCCTATGGTGTAGAAGTGTGCGCCACCGTGGGTGCCCACCTTGCGCCCATTGGCCGGCTCGTAACTGTATGGTGCAGCAAGCGTAGCAAGGTCGAGCCTCTCGGCCAAACCACTCTCCTCGCCCTCCGAGCGATAGCCCTCCCAATCGGCCGCAATCTCCACAATACGCCCCTTGCGTGAGCGCAGTTTTTGTTGCAAAAACACGGGCAAATCCACCTTGCCCACAAAGCAGATACCCTGCGAGTCCTTCCTCTTGGCCGTGGCAAGGTGTCGCTCGGTGGCAATCTCCCTCACCTGCGGTTTGAGCATATCGCCCACGGGGAAGAGTGCACGAGAGAGTTGCTCTTGGGATAGTTGGCAAAGGAAGTAACTCTGGTCCTTGTTGCCATCGGTGCCTGCCAGCAGTCGGTGTGTGCCATCGGCACAATGTTCCACACGGCAGTAGTGGCCCGTAGCCACCCAATCGGCCCCCAATTTGAGGGCCTCTTTGAGGAAAACGTCGAACTTTATCTCCCTATTACACAGCACATCGGGATTGGGAGTGCGCCCCTTCTCATACTCGGAGAACATATAATCTACCACCCTCTCCCTATACTGCTCGCTCAGGTCAACCATACGGAACGGAATGTCGAGCCTCTTGGCCACCAACTCGGCAAAGAGCCTGTCGTCCTCCCAAGGGCACTCGCCACTGAGTGTACCCACCGTGTCGTGCCAATTGACCATAAAGAGGCCCACCACATCGTAGCCCTGCTCCTTCAAGAGCCACGCAGCCACCGACGAGTCAACACCTCCGGAGAGTCCCACAACCACACGTTCCTTCTTCTGTTCCATCCGTTTCTTCGTTATTCTTTGCCACAAAGGTACACAAAAAAGCCGACTTGCAAATCACAAGTCGGCTCTCACCACACACATATATTAAACTTTCAGTCGGAGAAAGTCGATTTTCACGCTCCCGCCCCCATTAGAGGCTATAAGGAGAGGGGGCAAGGTTTACCACATTGTCCACAATCTCGCCTGCATTGTTCCACCACTTATAGCGGAAGACCACCATCAGGTCGTAGGAGGTCTTGTTGCCATACCTTTCGAGCACCTCTTCGCTCAACTCAAAGGAGGCCCATTGATAGGAGTAACTACTATTGTCGGAGGGTTGCTTGGTTACATCTTTACCCTTGTGGCAGATTTGCAGCACGAGAGTATTGTCGGTGGATGCACCCTCGGTGTCGTCATAAACGAGTTCCCACTCAAAGTCCACACCCTCGGCATCCATTGTTACATAGGCCATCTGGACATTCACAAAACCACCACTGATGGCCGCTTGTACAGGTGTTGCGGGTGTTTTACCCAACTCGGCACGCTCATTCTCATCGAGCACCGAGAGCGACCTAATGCCCTCAACCACCAAAGGATAGAACTCGTTGATGCGGATGTTGACACTATTTTGTGCGTCGGCATTGCGTTTCAGCACCGAGTAGTTGAAGCACACCCTTCTCTTTGCTGTCCCCTCCACCTCGTCGGATGCACTCGGGCCAACCTCCACAATGCGCAGCAGTTCGCCATAGTCGCCCTTAATGGTGCGGGTTACGGGGTCCAACTCACCCAACGAAACATATCGGTTTTGGCTCTCGTCAATATCGAGCCAATCCGAGCAAGAAGCCGTGCCAAAAACCACGGCAGTCAAAAGTGCAATTTTGCAAAAAATTTTCTTCATAGTTTCTATCTGTTTTTCTCAATTTATCTCTCTGCACACCCCCTAACGGAACGTAAACCTCACGCCAACCCTACACGTCAGGCTCAACGGGTTCTCCGTGCGATAGTTATCGGGGTGCTGTGCAAGCGATTGCCAATAGGATACTCCGGCCTCGCCATAGAGTCCCACACCGCCCCACAACATATAGTTGACACCCGCAGCGGCATCCAACGACAACTGCAACCCCGAAGTGTTGAGGTTGGTAACAATATCCTTCTTGCCATTGACAAAATAGGAATCCTTTGCGCTCACACATTGCTCAAAGGTTGCCCCCAACTTGCCATACAAGCCCCACCTATCCCAACCGGCAAAGCGGAACGAAGCACCCAAGGGAATGCCCAAATAGTGCATATCTCGCTTGCAGACATAGTTGCTCATCTGCCCCTCGTTGTCGCTACGGGAGTAGAGGTGGGTGTAAACAAGGCCCGTTTCCAGAGCAATCCAATCGGCAAGTGCATAGCTTGCTGTAAGGCCCACCGACACGGGCATATAGTGTTTGAGTCGATTGTTTCTCTGGGGTGCCTTGAAAACATTTGTTCCCGACAGGCCCGCATCGCCATAGGGAAGGCTGTGTTCGTTGACAACCATTGAGCCACTCGCAATGTTGCGAAGAATCATATCGCCCTGATTGAAGCCCACATTGGCTGCATAGAGCGACACCTCGGTTGGGTGAGCAAGGCCAAGCTTGCGAGGCTCCTCATCAAGTCCGAGGATAGCCCTCCAATAGGCCTCAATCTCCTCGTCGCTCTTGCGGGGGTGGTGGGCTCGTGTGGCCTTATAGGAAGAAGTGCGCTTCGGGGGGCGGCTCTCCTCGGCCTTCTGCTCGGCAGCAGACAGAGGTTGTTGCTCTTCGGCCTCTACCACAGCCACAGCCACCAGGGAGTCATTAGCCACCGTTGCCACCCTCTTAACATCCACCTTGGGAGCAGACACCTTGGCTACAATATCCTCCACCGTGGCCTCTTGCGCCACCAATTCCACAATAGGAGTGGTCTGAATTGTGGCCTCCACGCTCTCCGTCAAAAGCACCTCTTGGGGAACACCACTATCCCTACCAACAAAAAGCACCACGCCAAACAAAACCACCGCAGCAGCCACCGAGAGGGCCCACCTCACAGCAGGCCTACGCCACAGAGGAGTCCTAACGACCACCTGCAGAGCTTCCTCCACCACTTGTGGAGCCATCTGTACATCGAGAAGGCTTGCCTCGATGCGGTCGAACAGCCCCTCGGAAGGCTCCTCTCGGAACTCCCCAAGTCGCTCCATAAGGAGCTGTTCAAATTTATCACGCTTATCCTTCTCCATTGTTTTGTTTGTTCTTGTTCGTCATTCCAAGTCTTTCGGCCAATCGTGTCTTGGCCCTGATGTATTGCGAGCGACTTGTAACCTCGCTAATGCCCAACATTTGGCCTATCTCGGCGTGGGTGTATCCCTCAATAGCATAGAGGTTTAGCACCGTTCTATATCCGTCGGGCAGGCTGTCTATGGCCCGTTTGAGTTCCTCGGCCGAGAGCCGTTCCAGAGCTTGCGGCCTCACCCCCTCTATCCTATTGGGCGGCAAATCGCCAATGTCTACCTCGGCCCCAAGGTTACTCTTCTTACGCAGAAACGAAAGGGCGGCGTTTACAAATATGCGCCTGCACCAAGCATCAAAAGGCCCCTCGCCCCTCCAATCGCCAATCTTGGTATAGAGCACCACAAAACCATCGTGCAGGATATCCTCGGCGGCGGCTCGCTCACTCACATACCTCCTCACCACGCCAAACATCAGTGGGGCGTAGTGCTGGTAGAGTGCCTTGCGAGCATCGTTGTCGCCCCTGCGACAACCCTCTATGATTTGCTCCTGTGTCAATGTTTTGTGTCATCTATTGTGTATGATGCACAGAGCCCTCAAAAAGTTGCATCACACGATTGAAAAAAGTCTAACGGCCGTTCAAGACAAACTCAATCTCCTTGAAAAGATAGGGCTTTACAAAGCCTCCCTCTTCGTGCTCCACCATCAGTTCTCCCGTGGGGCGAACATCCTTGATGGTCCCCCTGAACTGTTTGCCATCGGGAAGCGCATAGGTGGAGGGTTTGTTGAGGCGGTAGAGTCGGGCCAGATAGTCGGTCTGCACTCTCTCCGGTGCGCTCTTCAACTGCTCAAACCTACGTTCCAACGCCTCGTAGAGGTCGCCAAACACATCGTTCGTACCCCTCCTCTCGCCCGTGAGCAGGGCAATGGAGGTGGGGTTGGGAATCCACTCCTCAAACTCGGTTTGGTTCACGTTTAGGCCAATGCCCACAATGGTACGGGCAAGGCGGCCGGCTATGCCCAGGTCGTGCTCTATGAGTATGCCGCAAATCTTCTTGTGGCCCACATAGATATCGTTGGGCCACTTGATGGTGGCCTCCAAGCCATAGCCCGCAAGGGTGTCCACAAGCGCAAGGGCCACTGCCTCGGAGAGTAAAAACTGCTCTCGGGCGGCCAAAAAATCGGCCTCCCACACCAGCGAGAAGGTCAAATTCTCGCCCGCCTTACTGCTCCACACATTACCCCTCTGTCCCCTGCCTGCGGTCTGCTCCACCGCCACCACAGCGTCGCCGTGTGCATAGCAGGGGTTCTTACACTCGGCATTGGTGGAGCCCATCTGTTTGAATACAAAAACTGCCATTGTTCAAATTGAAAATGGAAAATGGAAAATGGAAAATTGACACACCTCTCCGCCCTTCGGGCACCTCTCCTAACTTAGGAGAGGGGTGGTTGTGGTGCTCCCAAACCTTCCTAATACTCCCCAACCTCTCGGGTATTAAAAAAGATACCCGAGAAAAGGGGTGGGAACATTTTGAATTGACGGTTGTCGGTTGACGGTTGACGGTCGACGGTTGACGGTCGACGGTCGACGGTCGACGTTATACCGACACGCCAAACTCACGGAGTGCATCGTTCAGAGAGGTCTTCTTGTCGGTGCTCTCCTTGCGCTGTCCAATGATGAGCGCACAGGTTACCTGATACTCTCCTGCGGGATACTTGCGGGTATAACTGCCGGGGATAACCACCGAGCGAGGAGGCACATAGCCCTTATACTCCACAGGCTCGGGCCCCGTAACGTCAATAATCTTTGTGGAGGCCGTAATCACAGTGTTGGCACCCAGCACAGCCTCACGGCCAATGTGTGCACCCTCCACCACAATACACCTCGACCCGAGGAAGCAGTTGTCCTCAACAATCACGGGGGCTGCCTGCACGGGCTCCAACACGCCACCGACACCCACGCCACCGCTTAGGTGTACACCCTTGCCAATCTGGGCGCACGAGCCAACCGTGGCCCAAGTATCGACCATAGTGCCACTGTCCACATAGGCACCTATGTTGACATAGGAGGGCATCATAATCACACCCTTGGCCAGATAGGCACCATAGCGAGCCACTGCGTGGGGCACCACCCTCACGCCAAGTTCCTTGTAGCCTCGTTTGAGGGGCAACTTGTCGTAAAACTCCAAGTCGCCGGCATTGGAGGTGGTCATCTCGTGGGTGGGGAAGTAGAGAATAACAGCCTTCTTGACCCACTCGTTCACCTGCCAGGTGCCATCCTCCTTGGGCTCGGCCACTCGCAACTCGCCCTTGTCGAGCAGAGCCACAACCTGTTCGATGGCGTCCAAAATCTCGGGCTCGTGGAGAAGAGTTGCATCCTCCCACGCACGTTCAATCCTATTTTTCAGTTCTGTGTACATAACGTCTAAAATTGATATATCGTGCAAATATGCAAAAAATAGACGGGAATACCACCCCAAATACCGACCTTTTTCAAAATTGTACTATATTTGTAGCCTATTAAGGGAGAAAAAATATTTTTTTATGAACAAAGAGAAAGCAATTTCGATGCCTTTGGAGGGCGTAAAGCGCCTCGATATGGCCCGCAAACCACGCAAGATTTCGTGGTGGTTGCGCCCCGTAATGTGGATAGCTTCGTTCCCCGTAACTTGGCTCCACCGTACTACTGTGAAGAAAATCGGTATGGAGGGTGTGAAAAGGCCCTACCTGTTGCTGTGTAACCACAACGCCTTCTACGACTTTATGGTCGCCATCAAGGCCACCTTCCCCAACCACGCCTACTACATCGTAGCCATCGACGGCTTTGTGGGCATTGGTGGTTTGTTGTCGTGGCTGATGGCAAGAGTTGGATGTATCCCCAAGCGTAAGTTTACCAACGACACCCGCCTTGTGCGCCAACTGCGTGGCGTGGCCGACCGCAAGAAAATCGTGGCCTTCTATCCCGAAGCACGCTACTCGTTGTGTGGCACCAACGCCATCCTTCCCCCTTCGTTGGGTAAGCTTGTCAAGTTGCTCAAAATGCCCGTGGTAACCCTCATCACACAGGGCAACCACATCAACTCACCCTTCTGGCACACCGGCGACAGACTCATCAAAACCACCGCAACGATGAAGAAAATCCTCGATGTGGAGGAGATTGAGAAGATGGACTACAACCAGATTATGGAGGTTATCGACAGGGAGTTTGTCTATGACGACTTCGCTTGGCAGAGGGACAACCAAATCCGTATGGTCAAGAAAAACCGTGCCGAGGGACTTCACCACGTTCTCTATCAGTGCCCCCACTGCGGTAAGGAGTATCGTATGACATCGGAGGGTGCCGAGGTGTGGTGCAAGGAGTGTGGCCACCGCTGGTATATGAACGAGTATGGTCAGTTGGAGGCCACCGAGGGCGAAACATACTTCTCGCACATCCCCGATTGGTATGAGTGGGAGAGGGAGAATGTGCGCAAGGAGGTAGAGGCCGGCACCTACGGTATCAAGATTAAATCCGACGTGCGCTCGCTGCCCAACCCCAAGAGATTTATTGATGTGGGCGAAGGTATGTTCACCCACGATATGACCGGTTTCCACCTCGTGGGCGAGTTTGACGGCGTGCAGTATGAGATGCAAATCCCTGCACAGGCCCGCTACTCGATTCACATCGAGTATGACTTCCGCAAGTGGCACCGTGATTGTATCGACCTGAGCACCCTCACGGACACAATGTTTGTATTCCCCCAGGGCGAGGACTTCTCCGTAACGAAGATGTCGCTTGCTTGTGAGGAGATGTACAAATTCTACAACAACAAGAGCGAAAACAAAAGCGAATAAATGAAGATTTACAAATTCGGAGGTGCCTCTGTTAAGGAGGCCGCAGGTGTGAGAAATCTCGCAAACATTGCACGACAGACCGAGGGCAGGTTGTTTATCGTGGTGTCGGCTATGGGCAAGACAACCAATGCGTTGGAGAAAATCGTGGACGCCTTTTGGGGCGGTCGCACGGGCGAAGCAGTGGTGGCAATGCAGGCAGTGGTTGATTATCACGCAGGCATCCTTGCCGACCTGTGGGGAGAGCCCCACTTGCCACAAAGGGTGAGGGGCTTCTATGAGGAGTTGGAGGAGATTATCACCGTTGCCAACCCCGCAAGCAAGAGCTATGAGGAGTGGTACGACCGCATCGTCAGCTTCGGCGAACTTATCTCCACCGCCATCGTGAGCGACTACCTCAACCACGACGGCATCGGTTGCGAGTGGCTCGATATGAGGCGTATGTTTCTCACGACCAACCGCTTCCGTGATGCAAACATCGACATTGAGGCTTCCACCCCCAGACTGCGCAAAGCGGTGGAGTTGTCCGACGAGCGCATCATCGTAGGTCAGGGTTTCATTGGAGCCACCGAGCAGGGTGCAACCACCACCATTGGACGTGAGGGCTCCGACTACTCGGCAGCCGTTGCGGGCTACATTCTCGATGCCGAGAGCGTGTCGATTTGGAAGGACGTGGAGGGTATCCTCAATGGCGACCCCAAGATTTTCGACAACGTAACCTACATCCCCGAACTCACCTACCTCGATGCTATCGAGTTGGCATACAGCGGTGCGCAGATTATCCACCCCAAGACCATCAAACCACTTCAAAATAAGAACATTCCACTCTATGTGAGGTGCTTTGTAAACCCCTCGTTGCCGGGTAGTGTCATCAAGGAGAGCATCTCCAAACCCATTGATGTACCCATCCTCATTCTGAAAAAGAACCAAACGCTCTTGTCCATCAAGCCCAAGGACTACTCGTTCATCTTGGAGGAGCGTATGGCAGAGATTTTTGCCACGATGGAGAAGCGCAGAGCAAAGGTGCACCTGGTGCAAAATTCGGCAATCAGTATGGCTTTGTGCATCGACTCCTCACGCTACCTGACGGAGATTGTCGACGACCTCCACGAGAAGGGCTTTGAGGTTAAGTACAATACGGATATGGAGTTGCTGACCATTCGTGGCTACAAGGCCGAGGACATCCACAAGTTTGCCGAGGACGAGAGTGTCTATATGACTCAGCGTTCCCGCAAAGTGGTGCGCATCCTCAAAAAGGGCAACTAAACAAAAGTGTCTGATAGCCCACTTTCGGGGCAGATAAAAGAAAAGGCAGAGAGCGAAAACTCTCTGCCTTTTGTGTTGTGTGGCCCAAGGCCGTGTATTGGCCCCACCCTACTGCTGTCGCATAAAGAGGGTGTTGAAGGGTTGTGCAGGCAGGCCGTTGCCACCGTGCAAATTGTGGCCCGACTCTTCGTCCCAACCGAAGCAAACATCCACCACCCTTGAAGCCTTTACCCTTGTGCTGGTCAACGCTATCTTTGTGGGGCTGATAATCTTGGCCTCCGCAGGGAAGAAACGCCCATCGGCCCCGGCCAGGCAGAAGAAGGTGGGAGCAGTGGAGGAGTCGGAGGTTTTCAGCCCGCCACTCACATTGTCGAACTCCACAACCACTTGGTCGCCCTCGATGGTATATCCCTTAAACACAGGGCCTTCCGGCTCGATATTCTCAAAACCATAGCTCCTTGCAAGAGCCATTTTTGCCAAACGACTACCCACAATCCATTTGTAGGGAGGGTGTATTTCGGACACGTCATCCACGAGGTCAAAGGTTGACACCATACCCGTATGGGGTTGCGCAAGAGCCCTCTTTTGGGCCTCCCAGAAGAGGGGAAGGGTTGCCCAAGTTAAAGGGGTGGCGAGGGTGCGCCTGTGGGAGTAGGCATAGGGGGCAAGTTGCACATAGTAGAATGGCATCTGCTCGTCGCCCCACACCTCACGCCACGCATCCACCATCAACATCTGCTTGTCGGCATAGATGTCCGTGTCGCCCGTCATAAGATTCTGCTCACCATTGTACCACAAAAAACCACGCAGGGTGTAGGGCACCATAGGGGCGATAAGGTGGTCGTAACGCCAAGCCACCTTCACATTGCCATAGAAGCCCTTGGAGTCCACATCCTTGCCAAATTGCGACTTCTCGAAAGCCTCCCTCGGAGTCCACTCCTCCACGGGTGTACCTCCCCACGACGAGGAGATGAGACCGATGGGCACTTTCAGGCTGTCGGCCAACTCTTTGGCAAAGAAATAGCCGGCAGCCGACACGGGCTTCAACGACTCGTAACCCACAGTGTGCCAACCCGTTGTGGGCAGGGTATCGACACTCATATTGCGGCTCACATAGAGCACCCTCACAAGCGCATCATTGGCCTCATAGTGGGCCTTCATCAACACATCCCTATCGCCTCGTGCAGGGCGGGGATAGTGGTTGTGGTTACCCATAGAGTACTCCATATTGCTCTGGCCCGAAGCGAGCCACACCTCGCCCACAAGCACATTCTTATATACCTTCTTCTCCTTACCGCTACTAACAACCAGCGTGCGTGGCTCGGCCGAGGCGGTCATCTCGTCCAAATAGAGTCGCCACCGACCCTCCGCATCGGCCACCGTTGCGACCCTCTGTCCTGCAAACGAAACACTGACTTTTGCAGTAGGGCGAGCCTCGCCCCACACACAAACCCTCTTGCCTTGTTGCAGCACCATATCGTCGTCAAACACGTTGGGCAGGGAGAGTTGAGCCATCGCCCCCATTGTTGTCAACAGCAGGCATAATAATAAATAGGTACGTTTAGTCATACTATCAAACTTTGGTTATAGTTTATGTTCACTTTGCGAAATAGGAGGAATTTAGACCACAACAAAAGTATAAAATATATTCAAAACAACAATCTCAACCAACGGGACTTTTTGTTTTCAACATCAAAAGAGTGAAAAATCACACACCACATTGAGGAAAAATGCACTTCGTTTCCTACGCTTTTTGAGGAGGGGGGGGTAATTTTGCGTTTTTTGAGGTGCGATTGTCGTTTTTTGAACGTAATTTATTCTGCACAATAGATACCTTTGTTGTGAATTAGGTGGGTGTGTTACACCCTCCGTGAGTCCTGGGGAAAATAGGACATAACCGAAACTGCATTTTATTACTTTATTAACCTACCTTTCAAAAAAAATGAAACAGCAATGGACTGCCAGATTTGCCACCCTTTTGTTGGCAATCTGCACACTAACGGGTAGCTTGTTTGCGCAAGTGAATGTTGGTGGCGTGGTGAAAAACTCGGCAGGAGAGCCCATCTTGGGTGTCTCGGTCGTGTTGAAAAGCAACTACGGAGTTGGTACCGTTACCGGCCTGGATGGCTCCTACACCATCAGTGCCAAGGCTAACGATGTACTCATCTTCTCCTATATGGGTATGGCCACCCAAGAAGTCAATGTGGCCAACCGCACAACCATCGACGTTGTGTTGAAAGAAGACGCAGAGTCGTTGGAGGAGATTGTGGTTGTGGGCTATGGCGTACAGCGCAAGAGCGACCTTACGGGTGCTGTGGCCTCCATCAATGCCGAAGAGACCCTCAAAAAGATGCCCGCAAGTCAGGTGGGCGATATGTTGCAGGGCAGGGTTGCAGGTCTTAACATTGTGAACTCCTCCGGTGCAGCAGGCTCGGCCCCCACAATGCGTGTCAGGGGTGTGAACTCCATCAAAGCCGACGGTGGTCCACTGGTGGTTATCGACGGCTTCCCCGGTGGCAACCTCAACTCGGTGAGCCCCTCCGACATCAAATCCATCGAAATCCTCAAAGATGCCTCCTCCACGGCCATCTATGGTTCGAGGGGTGCTAATGGTGTAATCCTCATCACAACCAAAACCCCCTCCGACAACAAAGTGTCGGTGGACTACAATGGCTATGTGAATGTGGGTGTGGCAAGCGACCTGCCCGAAATTATGGAGGTGGGCGAGTTTGCCAATATGGCCAACGAGTGGTATCGCACCTTCTACAAGAAGAGCCTTTACACACAAAACCAAATCACCAACTTTGTCAATGGCTACGACCTGTTTGACTATATGGGCGCAATCGTAAACGACTATGCCCTCAGTCAGTCGCACGATGTGAGCATCAAGGGTTCGAGCGAGAAGATGAGGTATCTCTTCTCCGCACAATACACCCACAACGAGGGTATCATCGGCATCTCACAGCACGACAACCTCAACTATCGTCTGAAAATCGACTCCGACTTGTCGAAAAAACTCTCCATTGGTGCCAACTTCTCGGGCCGTATGTACGACTCCACAACCAATGGTTTCTCCGGCTCGTCGAGTATCCTCACTCTTGCACAGGAGTTCCCACAGACCGTCCTCCCCTACGAAACAATGAAGGACGAGAATGGAAACGTGTTGTATGACGAGAACGAGCAGGTAATCCTCGACTACTCGAAGCCCACATCGGGTACCATCTCCAACTCGAATATGACCAACCCAATGGTCTTCATTGACGAGCAGAAACGCAACAACAACCTCAATCAGGGCTTCAACAACTGGATTCAGGCCTATTTGAATTGGGAGGTGTTGCCGGGCCTCACTTTCCGCAACGAGCAGCAGTTGAGCATTTCCAACTCCTATGTGGGTACCACCAGCAGCGAACTCAGTTATCAGGGCCTTCTCAAAGGCAAGTCGCAGGCAACCTACACCGACACCAACTCGTGGGGTTGGAGGATGACAACCACCCTGAACTACACCAAAGAGTTCAACGAAAACCACCGTATCAACGCCACCATCGGTGCGGAGCAGAGCCTTAGCAATACTCTCAAACTCGGACTCTCGGCCGAGGGTATGACCTCCACCCAGATTGGTTGGAAAAACCTGATGCTCTCCGAGTTGAGCAAAATCACCGAGCAGAGCGTTAGTCGTTCCACGGCAATCTCATATTTCGGCCGTGTGAACTATGTGTTGATGAACCGCTATATGCTGACCGCCACCATTCGTAGGGACGGCTCGTCGCTGTTGGCCTACCAGCACAGGTGGGACACCTTCCCCTCGTTCAGTGCAGCGTGGAACATCAAAGAAGAGTCCTTTATGGAGAACGTCGAGGCCCTCGACCAACTCAAACTGCGTTATGGCTATGGTGTGTCGGGTAACCAAGCAGTGGCTGCCTACTCGGCATTCTCCACCTACAACGCAACCATTGGTAACAACGGCACCGTCTATTCGCTCAACATAGGCAACCCCAACCTCCGTTGGGAGAAGACCAGCCAACACAACCTCGGTTTGGACCTCTCGCTGTTTGGCGGTAGGGTTACCCTCAATGCCGACTACTACGACAAGACTACGGCCAACGCAATCAACACCGTGATTCTGCCCGACGATATGGGCC
Source organism: Tidjanibacter sp. (assembly GCA_045614965.1). Classification (GTDB taxonomy): domain Bacteria; phylum Bacteroidota; class Bacteroidia; order Bacteroidales; family Rikenellaceae; genus Tidjanibacter. The sequence goes on along the minus strand of JAZLDY010000029.1, from coordinate 29,776 downwards.
GTTCCTCGGGCTTGCGTAATGCTGCAACCATCAACAACAAAGGTTTTGAGGCCACCCTGGGCGTTATCCCCGTGAACACCAAAGACTTCTTCTGGAAGGCCGACCTGACACTTGCACACAACGAGGCTGTGATTGTGGAGCTTGGCGACATTGAATCGGACTATATGGAACTCGGCACCGGTTGGGGCAACGCCTTCTACCGCTACTACGAGGGACAACCTATCGGCTCCATCTATGGTCTGAAATCGTTGGGCGTGTGGAGCACAGAGGACTTCAATAACCCCGAACTGCAAGCCGACAAGGTCTTCCCCAAAGTTCGTCCCGGTGCCTACCGCTACTACGACACCGACGACAACAAGATTATCGATGCCGATGACTACGTTATCATCGGTAACGGTCAGCCCAAATTCAACTGGGGCTTGAACAACAGCCTCCAATGGAAGAACTTTGACCTCAACATCTTCCTGATTGGCTACCACGGTTTCGACATCTACAACTACCCCGCAGCAAGGCTTACCAGCCAGCTCGCCCCCACCCCCGCATTGGCCGACAGGTGGGTACAGACCACCAACGAGGATGCGAAGATTGCAAGCTTCGGTCCCAATCGTGATGCTATCACCTCCTATGAGCAGGTGGCTTCGTCCACATTCGTAGAAAAGGGCGACTTTGTGAAAATCAAGAGCATCACTCTGGGCTATAACCTCACAAGCGATATGCTGAAAAAACTTGGTATGAGCGCCGCAAGGGTTTACCTCTCGGCCAAAAACCTCGCCACCTTTACGGGCTACTCCGGTAACGACCCTGAGATGGCTATCAGCAATCCTCTCCGTCCCGGTCTTGATGCAGGTACCTATCCCGCACAAACCGGCTTCATCTTCGGTGTAAATCTAACCTTCTAATCGACCACGAACTATGAAAAAACAGATATTTATCCTATTCGCTCTCGTGGCACTTACCTCGTGTGTGGACCTTCTGCAAGAACCGCAGAGTAGCCTCACCGACCAAACACTGCCCGTAACGGAGCAAACACTCGAAAATAATGCTAACGGACTCTACCAGAGCTGGTGGGGCGAGAACTTCGGTTTCAACTGCCGAATGGCATCGCTGCTCCTTGCCGGTGATGATATGATTGCGGGCGACGCAGCCAAGAGTCGTCTGGTGGAAGACGACCAAATGAGGGTGCCTGCTAACAACCTCGACATTGCCCCCTTGTGGAAACATTTCTATGCCACAATCTTCAATGCCAACAACATCATCTCGCTCATCGATAACAACACAACGCTGAGCGCAGACAAGAGCGACATCTATCTCGGCGAGGCACTCTTTATGAGGGCTCTGATGTATTTCTACGTCGTAAGGATGTGGGGCGATGCTCCTGCTCCCGTTGATGCATCTTCGGGTAGCGACATCAATGGCAACGATGCAATGCCTCGTGTGAGCACCAAAGACATCTATGAGCGCATCATCGTTCCCGACCTCTTGGAGGCCATCAATCTCTTGCCCGCAACCAGCCGTGATGAGAGGGGACAGGCCCCCACCAAGTGGGCTGCAAGAACAGTGTTGGGCGACGTGTATATGCATATGGCAGGCTGGCCTCTCAAACAGACCGACAAATATGCTGCGGCTGCCGAGGTGCTGAAAAAGGTCATCGACGAGGGCCCACACAGCCTCGTGAAGGAGTACAAAACCCTGTGGTTGAAGAGCAGTTGCTACGACAAAACCGAGCACATCTTCACTCTCCACCACTCGCTCTCCTATCTGCCCAGCCAATATGCAATCTCCTACCTCGGCTACGAGGAGGACGGTTGGTCGGACTATGCAGCAGACCCCGTCTTCTTTGCAAACTATCCCAACGACAAGCGCAAAGAGTTCTGCTTCACAACCGAAACGATTCACAAAGACACCAAGCAGACCATCACTTGGCAGAACTTCGGTCCCAAGGCTCCCTACATTCGCAAGTATCGCAACTTTGGTGGTTGCGGAAAGTACGGCATCGAGGGCGACACCAGCACGAAGAGTCAACTCTCGGAGGGTATCACTCCCGTGTATCGCTATGCCGATGTTCTTCTCCTCTATGCCGAGGCAAGCGTGAAGGCTACGGGTACGGGCCAAGTGAGCCAACTCGCCTACGACTGCATCAACCAGGTGCGTGATAGGGCCTTTGGCGACATCCCCCACCAACAACTCTCGGGCCTCTCGCCTGAGGCATTTGAGAAGGCCGTCTTTGACGAGTATGGCTGGGAGAATGTCTTTGAGTTTAAGCGTTGGTTCCAACTTGTCAGGACAGAGAAGGTTGATGAGATGGTGAGCAAAAACCCCGACGTTGACGCACGCCTGAACGTAAACTACCAGAACTACCTCTTCCCCATCCCCGCAAGGCAGTGCCAATTGCGTGGCTGGCAGAACAACCCCGGTTACTAATCATCCAACAAAACTCTCCTAAAAACAAACAGAGAGATGAAAAAGATAGTTAGAACGTTGATATTGGGCCTCGTGGTGATGTGTGCGGCCTCGTGTGTGGAGCAGGAGCCCCTGCGAGACAAGCCGTTTCACATCTACGACCGACTCAAATATCCCGGCAAACCCGACCTTTCGGAGTTGAAACTCTCGCCCATAGAACTCTTCTATGAGTCGAGCCTGCTGACCAACGACGAGATTGACCACGAGAAGGTGGCCAAAGCCGTAGCCAAAGCCAAAGAGAGTGGCGTGTTGGCCGTGTGTACCGACATCGAGTCGTGGTACTGGGCAAGCAATGGCCGCTCGGAAGGCTACGTCAAGGAGGGACTCAAAGAGGTCTTTGACGCATTCAAGGCGGAGATTCCGGGCGCAAGGCTCGGCAACTATGGCGTACCCATCGGCTCCCTTTGCATTCTCCGCTATGTGGAGACTATGAAGGACACCACCGAGGAGGAGAAGATTGCACGTTGGAAGAGAGATAACAACCGACTGCCTGCCGGCGAGGTGTGCGATGTGTTGTATCCCTGCTTCTATGCGATGACCCCCGACGTGGAGCAGTGGGAGAAAGACCTCGCAACCACCGTTGAGTACATCAGGGAGCACTACCCCGACAAGGAGATTGTGGGCTACCTGTGGCCACAGTATTACGACTGGAAGACCAACCCGTATTATATGCAGGTCATCAGCGAGGAGAACTTCCTTGCAATGTTGGAGGCCTCCTATAAATATCTCGACGGAGTGGTACTCTGGGCCCACGGTCGCAGCCACAGGGACTACGACAGCCCCAAGATTGAGTGGCAGGACGAGCGTATTCAGGGCATCGAACGGGCCATTAGAACCTTTGTGGCAAACCACTACAAAAACATAGAATTGGACACAAACAAATAATCAACTAATTACCAAAAACAACAAAACCAATGAAACTTACGAATCTCAGATGGCTAAGTGCCATCGCAGCGATGATTCTCGCTTTGGCAGGATGTAAGGACCCCGAGCCGAACAACGGCCCCGGTCGTGTACCCGAAGGTGGCGAGGACGGCCCCACGGGTACCAAAAAGGAGTTTACCATCTATGATGGTTTGTTCCACGAGGGTAAGCCCGAACTCCAAGGCGATATGATTTCGCCTTTCAGTCTTATCTATGAGGCTTTCTTGGTAACCAACGAGCAGTTGGATATGGACAAAATCAAACAGCAAATCAACATTTGCAAACTGACGGGTGTGAAGACCATCAGTCTTGACATTGAGTGCTGGTACGACAAAAAAGACTTCTCTTATATCAAGGAGCAGTTGAGCATCGTGTTCAATATGTTCAAGGAGGCCATTCCCGATTGTACCATTGGTAACTATGGCGCACCTGCGAGCAACCTCAACGTCTATCGTGGTTACAGGAAAGATTGGAGCGAACAGGAAATTTTGGACGGCTGGACCAAGCACAACAACGAGGGCCGTATTGGCGTTGGTGAGGTGTGCGACGTGTTGTATCCTTCGCTCTATGCCTACTCTTCGGATATGAACCAGTGGGTTGAGGACTTGAAGACCACCGTTGCCTACATCAGGCAGCACTATCCCGAAAAGAAGATTGTGGGTTACATTTGGTCCAACTACTACAACCACGCCAGCAACCCCGAGTATATGCAGTTCGTTACCAAGGAGAAGGCCGACATTATGTTGGAGGCTTGCTATGAGTACCTCGATGGTATCATCCTGTGGTCGAATGGTAAAGATACCGACGGCAAGAGCGAAGTGCCTTGGAACGACCCCAGGGTGCAGGAGTTCTATGGTGCTGTGAAAGACCTCGTCAATAGGCACTACGACAACATCGTGCTCGAAGAGGCAAAGACAAGCTCTCTCGAACCTCGTGAGCCCAGCGAGTTTGCCCTCTATGATGGAATGAAATACACCAACAAGCCCGCCGATATGCGCACTTATGGTATGCAGCCTATCAACTACATCGAGTATCGCAACGTATCGGTGCCCGAAATCTACAACGACATCTACGAGCCTGACTACGACAAGATTGCCCACGTTGCAAAGAACGTGAAGAACTTCACCGTATTCTCGCAGGGTAGTTGGATTGTTGACCGCAGCAGCGCCAACATCATTATGGTAAACCGCTTCGACAAGATTAACGAAACCTTCAAGGCCAACAATAGCGAGACTGTATTGGGCTTTGCAGGCGTAGGCCCCACTGCGCTTACACAGATTCAGGGTCAGTATCACTACAAGACCGAGTTTGCCCGCAAGGACAGCTGGTTGAGGTATGCTGTTGAGCCCACCCGTGCATTGCGTCAGTATGCCGACGTGCTTGTGCCCGTTGTGAATATGATTGACGACGACCTCGACTATTGGAGGAACGACTGCTTGCAGGTGTTTGAGGAGGCAATGTGGAACGACAACACCAAGAAGGTGTATGCCCTGATTAGCACCACCTATACCGGCGACAAGAGCCACCCCGAAACCTTTGAGGGTTGCGGTCAGACCATCAAGGAGGAGACCTTCTTGGCAGGTTTGGAGCACTTGTGGCAATACTGCGATGGTGTTATCATCGTTGGCGGTGGCGGCAGCTCTTGGGATGAGAACAACGCCATCGTGAAGGCCATCAAGACCTTCTATGAGAACCACAAGAGCGTAATCGACAAAACTCTGCCCGCAGAGTACAAGGTGGACGTGATTCCCGAGTACACACCCGAAGGTGGCGATGACGAGGGCGATGACGAGGGCCAGACCGGTGTACTCGTTGCAAATGGCGACTTCGAGACCATCCCCGAGGTTACCTCCACCGCCCCCGCACTCCACGCCAATTCGATAGTGAAGTTGCCCCGTGTGAAGAGCTTCTTCGACCCCACCTTCCAGACTTCGCACCCCACCCTTGCTGCCAACACCATTGTTGGTGAGGGCCAATGGTTCCTGCGCTTCATTGCAGGCGGATGGCACTGGTTTGCCTACATCGATGGTCCCGAGATGGGCTACACCGCATCGGGCGCATCGGTTGCCCACGGTGGCAAGCAGTCGTTGGGCCTCTATGCTACCGACGGTCGCCTTTCGACAGAGCTCGACAACTTCCAACACTACACCAATAACAATATGCACCACCTGATGAGTGCTGGTCAGAAGATTTCGTTGGACGACACCAAGACCTACACCTTGAAGTTCTGGTACTACCTGCCCTCGAAGACTTGGCAGAACAAGGATAATGGAGCCAAGACCATCACCGCAGGTATTGTTTCGAGCACCGGTGCTAATGTCTATACCGACTACACCTACGAGGAGAGCATCACCATCGAGAAGAAAGACGAGTGGGTGGAGTACACAATGACTCTCGACCTTCCGAAGATTATCGAGGCCAACCCCGGTAAGAGCTTCAAGAATGCAGCCCTGTTCTTCGCCCTGACTCCCGAGTTTGATGCGAACTTGAAAACCATCAGGTGCCAGGTAAACATCGACGACGTAAGTTTGACAGTAAAACAATAAACAAATAACCCTAAAACCGAGGCTGTTGGCCGACAATCTGATGGTTGTCGGCCATAGCCGTCAAAACACCAAAAACTTTTTTCTATGAAAACCAAAAGACTTTATGAGAGCCCCGACCTCTATGTTGAGGAGGTTGAGCTGAACGAAGGTATCGCAATCAGCGACACTATGGCCGAGATTGAATACTTCGAAGAAGAGGACTACATTTGGGTACACTAAAAAAAACGGAGAATGAACGCTATGAAAAAACTTTATACTTTGGCATTGGCCGCAGTGGCAGCCTTTGCATTTGTCGGTTGCGAGAACGACAATATGGACGATATCAACAATAACGGCCCCGCTGTGAATGGTAGCGAGGTAGTATTCACCGCTTCGCTCGACGCAGTAGTCCGCACAACTCCCTCCGCAGGTGGTGCTGTGGCTTGGAAGGCCGACGACACCATTGGTGTATGGGACGGTACCAACTATGTGAATGCCACCATCAAAGAGGTGAATGGTGCAAATGTTACGTTCAGCGCACAGGTAGACCCTGAGGCTGACTCCTATGTGGCTGTAACCCCCGCAGATGCGTGGAACGCCGCTGCCGGCGACAAGGTGGTGCTCAACTTCCCCATCACCCAGAGCGCAGGCAAACAGATTGTCAGCGTTGCTGCTATCAGCAACCCCGTAACCCCCGCAGTCTTCAAGAACACCAGCAACCTGCTCCGCTTCACCGTGAAGAAGGAGGCTGTGAAGTATGCAAAATTGGAGGGTAGGAATGGTGAGAAATTTGGTACCACCGTTGAGGTTGACCCCGCAACCGGTGTGGGTACTGTGGCCACAGGCTCGGCAACCGAGATTGTTATCCCCATCACCACGGGCGAGAACTTCGTTGCTCTTCCCCAGGGCGTAAACCTCTCGCAGGGCTACACCATCACCCTCTATGGCGACGAGGCTATGACCGACTACCAGGGCGAGGTTTACTCGTCGGGTGCCATTGCCCTCGACCGCAACCAACAGCGCAACTTGGGCGTTATTGACGGCTGGATTGACAACTGGAAACTCTGGGAGGCCGGCAAGTCCATCACCATCGCAGGCGTTGAGTACAGCAAAGCCTCCACTGGCGTAGCCGGTCAGTTGCTCCAAACCAATGGCGCAGACTTCGACCTCTTCGACAAGTTGTATAACAAGACCGGCAAGTTGGTGTTCTTCCTTGACAAAGTGGGCAACTATAAATTCTTCTCAAGGTCATTTATGAACATTGGTACGGCCGATGCTGCTGCAAATGTCTTATTGTGCAGTCGCTACGACAATGAGGTTCTGTCATTAACAATGACTCATTCAAGTGCCGGTAATAAGAATTTCCGAATACTCGGAGGTGGTGGTATGGCTATTCGAGGAATATCTTTCTTGATAGATGACAATACTTCTGGAACCTTCTCCAACACATCCTCTACCAACGTGGTTGACTACTTGCATTTTGACAACTGTAAGTTTGAGTTCTCAGGTGCTTCTAAGTATTCTTTTATTGCACAGTCTACTGCTACATATCGTGGTTTCAAGAGTTTAAAGATAGTCAACTCTCATATTGAGATTTCAGGCTCTCGTGAGATGCACTTCTGTTATCTCGCAACGAATCCTTATTGGAGTGATTATAAGGAGATTGTCTTTGAAAATAACGCTATTTACAGTTCCACAGGTAATGTGGGACAACTCAAACTTATGTCTTCCACCAAGGTTAAACCAACAAGTGGTACACAACAAACTGATTTTACTCTCAACAACAACACCTTCTACAATATCCGACCTCAAACATTCTTGAGTTATGATATGAACTCATTGACTGCTAAAGACAATATTTTCTGTGCAACAGCAAATACAGGCACTTGTTTTATTGGTGATTCACCCGAAGATAGCGACGAATTCCCCTACACAATTACAGGTAACGTTGCCGATACAAACAACTCCATTGATTATTTCAACAGAAATCAACCTGGTCCTTACCAAACCCTCAAAACTTACGTAGCCAAGAGTGGTAGCGTAAGTACCTACTTGAAGACCATCGACGTTGAGAAAGGTATCTTCGAGCAGACCGAGGCCTACAAGGACAAAGGTGCGCAGAAGCTTTTCTAATAGTTTGTTGAACTACCAATAAAAGACCACAACGCTATGATACGCAAACTCCTTTCGCTGTTGGCAGTAGCAACGCTCGCAACGGCAACTTTTGCTCAAACAACCGAGTGTCCACTCGTTCCCAAACCTGTGGAGGCTGTCGCTGTGGACGCTTCGTTCACACTCGACAACCGCACGGCAATCTTCTACGACGAAGAGTTTGCGCCACAAGCGCAGTTGCTCCAAGGCGAACTCTTGGTGCAGTGTGGTATCTCTCCCATTCTCAATCCCGAAGGCCCCCACAAGGGGCTTTCGGGAACGAGAATCGTTCTACAACGTGCAAAAAAACTCGGTGAGGAGGCCTACGCTCTCCACATCGACAACAGCGTAATCACCCTGCAAGCCTCCGAGCGCAAGGGTATGATTAACGCCACAATGTCGCTCCTGCAACTCGCAAGGCTCGCCTATCACACCTCCAAGGGTTACATCAGCAGAGATACTTGGAATCCCTTTTACTATCACGACGCTCTCAACGCCAAACCACAAGACGAAAAAATCACTCTGCAAGGTTGGCACATCAGCGACTCGCCACGCTTCGGTTGGCGAGGTTTTATGCTCGATGAGGCAAGGCACTTCTTCGGCAAACAGAAGGTGAAACAACTCATCGACTATATGGCCCTCTACAAACTCAACCGTCTGCATTGGCACCTATCCGACGAGCAGGGGTGGAGAGTGGAAATCAAAGCCTATCCCAAATTGGCTCTAATCGGTGGCATTGGGCACAACACAGACCCCTTTGCACCGGCTCAATACTACACACAGGACGAAGTGCGTGAAATCGTGGCCTACGCCTACGAGCGTGGCATCGAGATTCTCCCAGAGATTGATATGCCCGGACACGCTACCGCAATGGTCAAGGCCTATCCCGAATTTAGCGGCGGCGCAAAAGGCTCACGCAAGCCCAACTACACACTCAACCCCGGCAAAGAGGAGCTATATTATTTCATCAACCGAATACTCAAAGAGGTCGATGCGCTCTTCCCCTTCCAAACCATACACATCGGTGGCGACGAACTCCGAGATGGCAACAGCGTATGGAACGACAATGCCGACATTCAGGCTCTGATGAAGCGTGAAAACCTCTCCTCTTTCCTCGACGTGGAGCACTATTTCGCCCACCGTGTGGCCGACTCACTCTTCCAGATGAACAACCGCATTGCTGCGTGGGACGAACTCGCAGGCCTTGACCTGCCCAGCGACAAGACCATCATCTATGCGTGGAGGCCCAATAGGGTGGAGGTGATTCGCAAGGCCGTGGAGAAAAACTACAACATTGTATTCTCGCCCCGTCTGCCTATGTATTTCGACTACGCCCAAGACTCGCTCCAAGTGCACGGTGTGGGTTGGAAGAAGTTTGGCGTGAACTCCTACCGCAAGGTCTATGATTGGGACTACTCGGAGTTTGACGTAGACTTCTCCAAAGGCGGTAAAATACTTGGTATTCAGGCCAATATGTGGACCGAAAGGGTTGACACCCCCGACCGATTGGACTACCTCGTCTATCCTCGCATCATCGCCCTTGCGGAGAACGCTTGGACCGCACGAGAGCAGAAAGATATCGAGAGCTTCGACCAGAGGCTCAAAGAACAATTCCGCCTACTGAGGGCCGACGACATCTATTTCAACAACCCCTTCGACCCCTCCGAACACGGCGAGCCCCCATTCTAAACCAATCGGACAACAACACAAAAACCTCCCCCTCAACAGTTGATGGGGAGGTTTTTTGTCAATCGGCAAGGGCCTGGGGGCGGCTGGGACGGCTGGGACTACTGGGACTACTGGGATGATAGGGGCAATAGGGGCAATAGGGACTTTAAGGACTTTAAGGCCCTTTCTTAATCACGGGTATCTTTTTTAATACCCAAGACCTCGGAGGGGACTCCCCTTCTTCACGGGTAATGTTTTTGTTACCCGTGAGGTGGTAGGAGTGTAGGGGCCTTAGGGGGTTTAGGGAGCGTAGGGAGGTTAGGAAGTACCACAACCACTCCTCCCCTGAGTTAGGGGAGGAGAGCAAACATCTCCCAGAAGATCCAGAGGCCCCAGCCGTCGATTGACATAAAGAGCGGTAGATGCCAACCGCCTGCCTACGGCAGTCGTGGCAAGACGGACACCTTCCCTACCTACCATACCCCTCAGTCGCTTTGCGACAGCTCCCCTACCTTAGGGGAGCAGCTTCCCCTTTCTGCCCGTTCTGCCCTCAACTTCCATCCTCACACACCCCTCCCCTACGAAAGGGGAGGACGGGAGGGGTGGTCGTAATTACGCTCGGCGGCCTCGCCGAGCAGTTCGAGCCCCACCACAACGCACACCAATAAAAAAGCGGAAGACCTTTTCAAGTCTTCCGCCTCTTCGGTGATTCGCCTGGGGCTCGAACCCAGGACCCCAGCATTAAAAGTGCTGTGCTCTACCAGCTGAGCTAGCGAATCAACACACGCTTTCAGTCCAAAAGCGGTGCAAAGATAAGGCAAATTTCTGTTTCTGCAAATTCTTTGCCCACTTTTTTACTCTACCGCCCCGATTATCACCACACAATCGGCACAAAAGGGGTCCTCTTTATCGCTGTTTGGTGCGGTAGGCGCAAGTGAACTTGCCCTTCGCCATCGATGCGAGTTTGTTGCGCAGCAGGGTCTTGCGAATATTACTCAGCCTATCCGTGAAAACATAGCCGTCCAGGTGGTCGTACTCGTGCTGAACGATGCGTGCGGGCCAACCGGTGAGGTGCTCCTCGTGCTCCACAAAGTCGAGGTCGTAGTAACGTAACGTAACCTCCTCGGGCCTATACACGTCCTCGTGGATGCCCGGCACCGAGAGGCAGCCCTCATTCATCAGCACCTCCATATCGCTCTCCTCTACAATTTCGGGGTTGATACACACCCTCTTGAACTCCTTGGCCGTGGGGTCCACATCCTCAAAGGGGGTGCCGTCGGCCACAAAGAGCCTGATGTCCTTACCAATCTGCGGAGCCGCAAGGCCCACGCCCTGCGAAGCATACATCGTGGCGAACATATCCTCCACGAGTTTGTCGAGTTCGGGATAGTCCTTGTCTATCTCCACGCACTCCTTGCGCAGCACGCCCGAACCATATATATAAATAGGGTAAATCATAGTCTTAAAACATCATTTTATACTCTGCGGAGTCCATAAAACTCTGCAAAATTATGGTTGCACTAATCTTGTCCACCACAGCCTTGTCCCTGCGGGCCATCTTCTTTATACCGCCGTCAATCATTGCTCGGTGGGCGATTACGGAGGTAAACCTCTCGTCGTGGAGAACGACCTGCTTTGTGGGGTACTGTTTGCGCAAACGTTCCACGAAGGGCTCAATGGCTGCCCACGACTGGCTGGGGTTGCCGTTCATCTGGGTAGGCTTGCCCACCACAATAATATCAACCTCATTTTGGGCGAAATATTGTGCGAGCCACGCTTCGAGAGTGGCGGTAGGCACGGTGTCGAGCCCACCGGCAATGATGCGCAACGGGTCGCTCACCGCCACACCCGTACGCTTCAAACCGTAGTCTATTGCCAAAATTCGTCCCATAACAGCACAAAAGTACTACAACGAATTGAAAATGGAAAATTGAAAATGCAAAATTGTGGGGTTGGGGCAAAGTAAAAATGGGAAGAAGTGCGATTGTCTAAAAAAAATCTTATATTTGTAGTGGCATTGCGGAATACGCAGTGTTTATAGATGGCATTTAGGGCTGTTGGGTTTGTAACAAAAACGACCAATTTTTAGAAACAAAAACACCAATAGGCACGCTGAATGCTCACGCTGTATGGCGTGGGTTGTGCTTGTGTTTTTGTGGGTGCTTGGTCGTACCTTGTTACATCAGGCGCACCCACGTTTCTTTTTTAGGACTCCACCTATTTAAGTTAAACGGTTGTCATCTGCTGACTACGAAACCTTATTGTTTAACTTAAAACACAAAAACAACATGAAAAGATTATTACCACTTGCATTATGCATTATTGTTTCGTCTGCGCTAAAAGCACAAGATGTTATTATTTTTAAGGATGCTACCGAGTTAAAAGCAAAGATTGTCTCTATTTCACAAGACGAGGTAGGATACAAACGTTGGAGCAATATGGAAGGCCCCACTTACACTACATCAAAGTCGCAAATTTTCTATATAAAGTACGAGAATGGCGAAAAAGATGTAATGAGTACAATACCGCAATCTAACATCTCTAACAACGTCTGTGGTTACGCAACCTTAGGTGTAATATTTACTGCCGATGGAGCAGGCCCCGCATTAAACGTCAGCATCGGAACAAAAGTTAGTGAGAGGGGGTTATACTTGGGTGTTGAAACAGGCTTCTATTCATGCTTTACACGTTATATCTATCACAGTTCTTATCCTATTTATCATAGTGAAACGAGAACTATTTTTGAGGCATACATACCGCTTGGAGTTAACATCAAATATAACTTAATGCAAAAACAAAATGCAACTCCTTATGCCGACTGCTCATTCGGCGGTTTCTTCGGAGTAGGTGAAGCCCTTGGCGAGATCAACGGTTTCCGTTATCGAGTTGGATTAGGCATTGATATTAAGCGATTTACACTTGGTGCTGGTTATGAAAGTATAATCGTAAATGATGCGGCTCATATGGGGTACGTTAGATTGGGTTTTCGTTTTGGCAAATAGGACAACAAATAGGACAAGCAACACCTGTACTTGAACATAGGGAGATTAGGGAGTGTTGAGAGGTTAGGGAAATGGTATTTGCAATTCCTTAAACTCCCTAATTTCACTAAATTCCCTAATCTCCCCACAAAAAACCAAGCAGCTCTTGCAAGAGTCTTGCAAATACAATATTTTTGTAGGAAAGACTTTTGCAATGAACACCAACGAGTTAATCAAACGTCAAGGCGACCATCACAATTTAATATGTTATCGTAAAGCTGAACTGCTTTTTGATATAACATATCACTTTGCACACGCCGCCTTCGAAAAAGGCAATCGTACGATTGACCAAATGGTGCAAGCTGCTCGCTCTGGAAAACAAAACATTGTAGAGGGTAATGCCGACATTGAAACCTCACTCGAAATGGGCATTAAATTGCTGAATGTTGCCAAAGCAAGTTTTCAAGAGCTACTATCTGACTATGAGGATTTCTTGCGTGTCAATGGCTATGCGCAATGGGAAGCAACATCGAAAGAGTATGTAGCGATGCGCAAACTTGGCATTGAAGGAAACAATGCCCACATTCTGACTATCGCAAAATCACGCCCTCTCGACACGGTGGCAAATATGGCAATCATTCTCATCAAACAAGAGGATTATCTCTTACATCAGCTACTCAAATCACTATCTAGCCGCTTTGTGAATGAGGGTGGATTCAAGGAGCGTATGTATAGAATGAGGGTGCAGAATAGGGGAATCAAGGGAATTTAGGGAATTTAGAGAAGTTAGGGAGGTTAGGGAGGTTAGAGAAGTTAAGGGCATTAAGGACTCTTCCCTACACTCCCTACACTCCCTACACTCCCTACACTCCCAAAATCACTCAACCAAAACAAAAAAAAGGTAGGCGTTATCACAACGGCTACCTTTTCAAAACTACTAACCCAAACTTAAATAAATGAAGAAACCTTGTAGTATTCAACTACGCCCTACATTGTCGCAAACTCCGTGCCACACTCCAACGAAGTGGTTTTTATTGTGATTTTTTTCTCGCACATCACCTTTTGCACCATTCTTGGAATAAAGACTGCGTATTTCATTTTTAACCTTTTAACCAACAAAAAAACGCAACGATTATGAAAAAAGTGATGTTAGCAGCAGTGGCCACCCTTGCGGTGGTGATGGGTGTGGTGGCAGCCGAAATATCCACCAAGCAACTCCCCCAACCCGCACAGGAGTTCATCAAAGAGTATTTTGCAAAGGACACCGTGAAGAAAATCCGTATGCACAAGCACCACCACGGCGGAGCCTCCTACAATGTACTCTTCACCGACGGCAGCAAAATCAACTTCGACTCCAAAGGTCAGTGGACCAAAATCAAACTCCGCAACGACTCTATCCCCGTGGAGATTATCCCCGAATACATCACCACCTACGTTTGGGAGCAGTACCCCAACGTGGTTATTATGAGCATCGAACAGGAGGGCGAGGGCCACGAAGTGGAGCTCTCCGACGGCACCGAGCTGACCTTTAACCCCAAAGGCAACGTGGTGAAAATCGACTGAGAGGGATTTGCCTAACAAGCAAGCGAATCCGCAGTAGCCATAGGCTGTTTTGTAAAACATACCCCTCCGCCTTCGGGCACCTCCCCTAACTTAGGGGAGGAGTGGTCGGCGTGCTATCTGACGTTTGAAAGCACCACAAAAAAACGCAAAGTGCGAGGTGAATTTTGTGCTAAGCAAGAAGGCGAGTCCGCAGTTTGCTCTCGCAAATGAGGAACTCGCCTATCGAAGTGCGGTGCAAAATTCACCCGCAATCTGCGTTTTTTCAAAACTCGCCACAGAAAACCAACCTCGCCGGCCCGGTCAGATGAATGTCGGTGTAGTGGCCACAACCATCGGTGGAGAAGTCAACCGACAAATCGCCCCCTTGTGCTGCAAGGTCGAAGTGGCGCACAGTGGGTTGCAAGGTGTGGCAAATGGCTATGGCGGTGGCCGTTGCTCCCGTGCCACAAGCAAGGGTTTCGTCCTCCACGCCACGCTCGTAGGTGCGCAGTGCAAGCCTACCCTCGCCCAGCACCTTCACAAAGTTGATGTTGGCACCATTTGTGGGGGCACACTTGGGCCCATAGCGCAAGCAGGCACCCACGCCAACCACGTCCATATCCAAATCGTCCACCACCCTCACAAGGTGTGGCGAGCCGGTATTGAGCAGAATGTCGCCCTCTGCATCAACCTCAACACTCTCAACATCAATCATCTGCAAGCGTACCTGGGCCGTTGCGCCATTGCGTGAGAGTATCTCGGCAGTGTGGATTCCATCGATTGCCTCAAAGGTTTTCCTATCGCCACCGATGCCCAGCAGGTCGGCAAACCAAGCGATACACCTACCGCCATTGCCACACATTGTGGCCTCGGGGCCATCGGAGTTGTAGTAGTGCATAGCGAAGTCGCACCTCTCCGAGTCGGCAAGCACCATTGCGCCATCGGCACCCACACCCGTACGACGTGAGCAGATGGCACGAATAAACTCCTCGCTCGGCTCAAAATTTGTACCTCTGCCGTCGAGCAACACAAAATCGTTGCCAGCTCCCTCGTATTTCCAAAACTTTGTTTTCATTCAAAATGGCCGTTTGATTGACAAATATACTGAAACTTTTGTATATTTGTACGTTAAAACCTATTTTTCGGACTCACAAAATGTCGTTACGCAGGCGTACATATCTCATCGTATGGTGTGTGTTGTTGGTGGCGTTGCTCGGTTCGTGCAACATCAAGGGCTACCTTCCCGATGGTGCCTATATGCTCACCAAGAACACCGTGGAGGCCGACGAGGAGACCCCTCGCAACGAGCGCATCACGAGTGCCGAAATCAACAAATACATACGTCAACACCCCTCGATGGACCTTTGGGGCATCCGTGCGTGGATATATTGCCAAGCCGACACGGTGGGTGCCAAGTGGTGGGACAAATTCCTGCGCAACGTGGGAGCCGAGCCCGTGATTCTCGACACCACCCAGAGCCGATTGAGTGCCGCCAACATTGAGGCCTACATTGCCTCACGAGGTTTTTTTGATGCTGTGGAGGAGTACTCCTTCCGCCTAAACCCCAAGAATCGCACCGCTGCGGTTACCTACACCACCTTCCAAGGCGAGCCCTATCGTATTGCCAGGGTGGAGAGCCAAGTGGAGGATGGTTTTATGGCCAAGGTGTTGGCTGCCGACACCACCACTTCGCTCATCAAGCAGGGCGGTGTTCTCGACCTCGAAATGCTCGGCACCGAGCGCAACCGCATAGCGCAGCAGTTGCACGACAGCGGATACTACGATTTTAGTGTGGCCGACATTGAGTTCCGAGTAGATACCACCATTGGCAATCACAGGGCCGATGTGGCGATGGTGATTGATGGTCGCACGAAGGGATACGACAACCAGGGCCGCCCCATAAGGGAGAACTACCCCCTGTATCGTTTGGGCAAAATCAAGGTATTGCCCTCCTATGATGCCACTCGTGCTGCCACCGACCCCGACTACCTACTGTCGCTCGACACCCTCTCCTACAAGGGGCTCGAAATCATCTACACCGATGGCACGCCCAACCTGCGCCCATCGGTTTTGCGCAAGTTTGTAAAACTACAACAAGGGGCTCTGTATAGCAATGCGAGGGTAAATTCCACCTACGACAACCTGATGAGTATGGACTACATCCGTAGTGCCAACATACTCTTCTCGCCCACCACCGAGCCTCTCACACCCGTAACTTTCATTGGCGAACATTGGAGCGACACGGCTGAGACCACCGAGGGTGTTCTCGATTGTGAGATTAGGCTCACTCCGGCACAAAGGCAGAATTACAAGGTTGAATTGGAGGCCTCCACAACGTCGAGTTTCTATGGAGTGGCAACAACTGTGGGTTATCAAAACCGCAACGCCTTCCGAGGGGCAGAGTTGTTTGATTTGAGTTTCACCTTCGGTTATGAATTTCTCAAAGTTGCCGACCCCACATTCAATCGCAACTCGGTGGAGTTGGGAGGTCGTGTGGGCCTCACCTTCCCGCAGTTCCTCTTCCCCGGCGACTTGGACCCCGCAGGCAAGGTGCAGAATGCCAAAACAAGGCTCGAATTCTCCATCAACGACCAAAATAGGCGTTATTACGACCGAGTGCTCTCCAACGTAACATTCGGCTACACTTGGAGTTATGGGCCCAAGTTCCACTACTCCCTACGCCCCTTTGACGTGAGCCTTGTGAAGATGAACCACGTCAATCAGTCGTTCCTCGACAGGCTCCAAAACCCCTATCTGAGGGATAGTTACACTACACAGATGATGGCCGGTCTTTCGGGCTCGTTCCACTATGGCGAGCAGCACATCACCGCCAAGCGTGATTATGTTGACCTGAGGGCCAACATCGGCACAAGTGGCAACCTCATTTCGGGCATAAAGCAACTGTTGGGTAGCACAAAGAGCGATGGCCACTACACAATGTTTGGCATACCATACGCCCAATACATCCGCACCGACCTCTCGTGGGCACAATCCATAGGCATTGGCGAGAAGAGCAACTTTGTCTATCGCTTCTTTGGTGGCATCATCTACCCCTATGGCAACTCTCGCCACGAGTCCCTTCCTGCCGATAGGCTCTTCTATGCGGGTGGTGTGAACAGTATGCGAGGTTGGAGCGTGAGGACCATTGGCCCCGGAAGTTCGCCCGAGGTCAATAGTGGCTACCCCAGCCAATTCGGTAACCTCCGCTTGGAGGCCAACGCTGAGTTGAGATTTCCCATTTGGAGCATCTTCGATGGTGCCGTGTTTATGGATGCCGGCAATGTGTGGTACACACCCGACATCCACGGTGTGCCAGATGGTGCCGACTTCCACTTTGGCTCCTTTGTTCCCCAAATTGCGCTCAACACGGGTGTTGGTTTAAGGCTCAACCTCACGGTGTTGGTATTGCGCCTCGATTGGGGTATTCAGCTCCACAACCCCAACAAGCCGGAGGGCGAAAGGTGGGTTATTGCCAACCCCAAGTGGAACAACACCGCACTAAACTTCGGTATCGGCTACCCGTTCTAATTTAGCTGTTAGCCGTTAGCCATTAGCTGTTTTGGGGAATTTTAGGGGGGCGTGCATTTGCAACCCCTAATCTCACTACTAATCTCCCTAATTTCCCTAAGCTCCCTAAACTCCCTAAACTCCCTTTTTAGACACAAAAAAAACGGCTGTGAGTTTGCAGTCTTTCACTGCCACTCACAGCCGCCTCCCAATAATACTAACCTTATACTATCTCATCCGTTAGTCTACGCTGCTATTTGATTTTAGGCTCCCAGCCCTTCTCATACTTGCGGCTCCACAACTTGCGCACCTCCTTGTCGTCGTTGAGGATGCGACCGGTCATAGGATCGATATCCAACGAGTGGCCAACCTCCTGTGCGATGTTACCAAACTGTACCAACTGGGTGCTTATGCAGGCATCCACCAGAGGAGAGTTGAGTTTAGCACCCTTGCGGATACCATCAAACCAGTTGCGGAAGTGGAATGCATCCAATGCCTCCGAAGGATTCAACAAGTTGCCCTCCTCAAATGCGAGGTTACTCTTAACGTCCTTAATAATCTTACCCTTGTGGTCCTTGATTTTATAGTCATTGCCACCCGAGAGGAACAAGGTACCCTTCTCGCCATAGAAGGCAACACCAAGGCCCTGACCATCCACAGGGTGCGATTGGCAACTACGGCCCTCCCACGAGCAACTTGCCTTGTCGCCAAACTGGTAGGTAATCAGTTGTGTGTCGGCAAATTCCCAATCGTCCTCATAGAAGTAGCGGCCACCGATGGAGTCAACCCTTGTAGGCCACTCAACATCCAAGCCCCAACGCAGCATATCCACAAAGTGGGTACCATTGTTGAGAGCCTCGCCGGTTCCCCAGTGCCAGAACCAGTGCCAATTATAGTGAACGATGTTGTCCTTGAACTCCCTACGAGGTGCGGGGCCCTGCCACAAATCCCAATCGAGCCACTCGGGCACGGGAGCAGGTTTGCCAACGCCAATGCTCTTACGCTGGTTTACATACCACGCCTTGGCATAACGTACAGCACCGAGATTGCCAGACAGCACCTCCTCAACACCGGCCTTAACATTGGGCCACGAACGGCGTTGGTTACCAACCTGAACAACCACACCATACTTGGCAGCAGCACGAATCAACATCTCGTTCTCTGCGGGGTTGTGCGAAGTGGGTTTTTCCAGATAGACGTGTTTGCCTGCCTGCATTGCGATAATGGCAGCAGGAGCGTGCCAGTGGTCGGGGGTTGCAACTACTACTGCATCCACATCCTCCTTCTGCACCATCTCCCTCAAATCTTTGATACCCTTGGGGGTCTTACCGGTGATTTTGCGAACAACCTCTTGGCATTTCTCGATAGCACGGCTATCCACATCGCAAATGTAGGTAATCTCACACTCGGGCAGTTTAGCCAAACCACTGGCAATACCCTTACCTCGTGAGTTCACACCAATCATACCGATACGAATCTTATCGTTGGCACCGGCAATGTTACTATACGATTTGGCGGAAAAGCCGGGTGCAATACCTCCCAGCGTCAAAGCTGCGCCTCCCGCCAGGGCGGTTTTCAGAAAATCTCTCCTCGTAGTCATAGTTTTAGCAGTTTATTTGATGTTCCAAAGTTAAGTCTTAATTTTTGTTTTCGCTCTTCTATTAACGACAACCACTATTCAAAAAGCGCAAATATCATCGCTTCAATCTCCCAAACAAGCACACACCAAGAGCAACCACCCCTCGTAAAACCCACAGCAGTAGGTAGATAAGCAGGCAGGTAGCCGCAACAAATCCTATCTGGGAATACAACTCGCTCCACGGTCTGTCGTAGCCAACTATTGCGCACACATTCACCACATTGGCGGCCACAAAGCAACCCACCAATATCCACATTTCACAAACAAGCCTCTTTGATGTGATAACAATATCTTTCATATTCAATCTCTTCTTTGATTGCCAAACGTGCAATGATTTAGAACTTCATATACGGAATTTTGTACTCCTCGGGGAAACTAATGAGGGTCTTCTCCTCCATAGCCTTATTGCCCAACAAGCACAACATTGTGGAGCAATATGCCTCCTCTACCACATCCTTGGCCTTCTCGCCCGTGATGCACGATTGGCAGAAAGCCGAAAGGATAATATCGGAGCCATCCTTATCCACACCAACAGTACTCTGACCGTGGTTGACGTGCACCTCGCCACGAGTAATCGAGTGGGGCACATAGGCCGACTTTGTTTCGGGCCTCCACGAGGGGCCGGCGGCCGGTATGGATGCAAGCGCCTTATCCTTAACGCTCTCCAAAAGTTGGCGCATACCCGAAAGTTCGTTATCCTCTTCGAGGTAATATATGCCTTTGGCCATCTCCATCGTTCCTTTGGTGCCCAGAATCTGGTCCTCCATACCGTTGTACTTATTGGAGATGAGCGACTCGTAGTTAATCTTCACACCATTGGAGTAGCGGTAGAGCACATTCACATTGTCATAGACCTCCCTACCATCTTTCCAATGGACAATATCGCCAAGTCCCATAATCGACACCGGCATCTTGTGCGAAGCGGCCCAGGTACAAATCTCCAATTGGTGGCTGGCAAGCTCGGTCATCAGACCACCCGACGACTCCTTATAGAGCCTCCAATTTATCTTCTTCTCCAACTCGGGCGAGGGCACCGGCCTACGCCAATCGGCATTGCGGAACCAATGGCAACGCATACCCACAACATCTCCAATGAGGCCCGAGTGTATCATCTGCATACCCTTAATGTACTTCTCGTCATACATCCTCTGCATACAGAAGTAGAGTACCCTATCGGTCTTTTGGTAGGCCTCCCAGATGGCCTTACACTCGTCCATCGTGAGAGCCATAGCCTTCTCGCAAAAGACGTGTTTACCTGCCTGCAAAGCATCCAACACGATTGGTGCGTGCCAATTCAGCGGAGTGGAGATAATCACGCCGTCGATATCCTTGTCCTCCAACAGTCGGCGGTAGTCGCTATAAGTCTTTGCCTTGGGGAAGAACTCGGCGGCCTGTCGGAGGTGGGGCTCGTAGTTGTCGCACACCGCAACCACCTCTGCGTGGGGGATGAGCAGCAGGTTGTGGGCGTGGTACATACCCCTACTTCCCGTACCAATAAGTGCCACACGGGCCTTGTGGCCACCAATCTCTTTGAGCTTTTCGGGCGTACACGATTTGAGCCAAGGGGTTGTTGCCAGCAGCGCAGCACCACCCGAAAGGTATCCGAGGTTACGGATAAACTTCCTCAAACTCAAATCCACTCCCAACTGTTGATTTATCTCTTTCATCTTATGCTTAAAGTTCGTACAATTCACACTCAATATTCTCAAATCTTCTCGCTATTGCCTCTCGCTCCTGCTCTCCTGCCACAAGCCACACAGTCGAAAGCACCTCTGCATCCAGCGGGTTGGAGGCCAACACCGTGGAGGCCGTCTGCGAGTGCTCATACTCGCCCGTGGCGGGGTTGATGATGTGTCCCGAGTAGTCGGCCGTATTGCCCGAGGTTGACATCGACACATCCCTCAGAGCAAACTCCCTCACAAGTTCCCCCGTGTAGGGGTTATTGAAGGCCACCTTCCAGCAATCGCCGTAGGGGTGGTGTCCGAGAGCCAAGAGCGAACTGCGCCCAAAGTCCACAAAAGCACACTCCACGCCCTCCTCTTCCAACAATCGTTTCACCTCCGAGAGGGCATACCCTTTGGCAAAGCCTCCAAAGTCGAGGCTCACACCCTCCTCGGCAAACCTCACACTTCTGCACTCCTCATTCCACTCCACCAGAGCGAAGTCCCTCAGTGTAACATCAAACAATCGTTCGGTCTTGTGGTAATACTCCCCACACAGCCCAATGATGCGTCCGAGTTCTTCGCTCACCTCCGTCCACTCCTCCGTTGGGCAGAGGTCGTTGAGTCGGGCCACCTCGCTGCGAGGGTCAAAGCGGTTGAGCATACCATCCAGCACCTCCAAGCGATCCATCACTCGCCACCATAGCAGGTCGGCATCCTCGCCGTCGGGGTGGAGCATCAGCAGGTCGAAACGTGTTCCCATAATGTGGGGAATGAAGCCGTGAAACATCTTCTCCCCCTCGTAGTATTTTGCGTTATTGACCAACATATCTCCGCCCTTGGTGCTGTGGTTTCACTCCCTATGTGGCCTACTCATTAGCCACCCTCACAGCCTCTGTGGTGATATAGTATTTCGAGAGCGTGTTATCCACCTCCCATTGAGGCAACTCCTTGCCATTCTTGTAGCCGAGGAATGCCTCTGCAACCTTACCGAAGTGGTCTTCGTGGGCAAGGTACATCTCCTTTGGAATGTTGGCACGATAGCGACCTTCGGCCTCCTCCACAAAGCACACACCGGGCATCTCCTCCTGCAACTCCTGCTCGAAAGCCGTCAGCGCAGCCTTGAACGCCTCTACATCCACACCCTGTGCAGGCTCCACATAGAGGGTTTTAACATAGCCATTATCCACATTCTGCAACTGCATAACCGTTGCCTTTGTGCCCTTCTTCACGGAGGTTGAAGTGTCGCCGCTGCCCTGTGGAGCCACAAAGTTCCACACAACCTTCATCTGCACACAAACGCCCTTCATCACGGAGTTAATCACACCGTTGGCATTCACATTAAGCACGCCTCGTTTGACATCTTTCAGCAGATACCCGGGCCACTCCTTCCTTCCGGTTGACTGTTCATACTGTGCAGCAGTGATGCGTGTGGGCCAATGTTCGGCACTCACAACAGCCACATCCTCCACCCCAACGCTCTGCTCGGGGAAGCACTGCCAAGCCACCTGGTCGATGAGGTGGGTGGTTACGTCGGCAATACCCTCGCCCTGCTGCTCCACGTCGTAGTACCACGCAGGCCTTACCGAAGGTTTGCCCGACACCATTTTGCAGAAGTGGTGAACGCTCTCCTGATAGACAGCAGGCTCTTCGGGAGTACCCTGTGTGAGAGTACCGAAGAGGGCTTCGTTGGCAAGAATCTTCTTCTCCAAGATGTTCTTCACGTCATACCTCTCGGTCATCATCTCATAAATCACAACACCCTTCTCTGCCGCCAGAGCGTATGCTTTTTTGAGCAGCGTGTAGTCGTCCGTGCTGATAGCCATAGGCTTGTCGGCCAACACGTTATAGCCCGCCTCAACTGCGGCATAGATATATTGGGTTTTCTTGCGGTTGTTGCCTGCCAGCACCACCACATCGCCCTTGTGTTCGGCCACCATACGGTCGAGGTAGTCCTCCCCTGCGTAGGTGTCAAGCACCCAATGTGTGGGGTTGTTCTCCCTGCTATTGTAGCCCTCAACAAAGCCAACATACTGCTCCAACTCTGCGCCCTCGGGTGCATACACAGCCACTGTGGGGGCAAATGCCGGCAACTCGTTTTTCTGCAACAGGCTGGCGTGGAAGTGGCCGGGGTCAAGCACCACGAGCCTACTCTGTGCCACCTCCTCTTTGGGGGCGCAACCCACTCCAACAATCATCATCGCAGCCATAGCCACATATCCAAAAAATTTCTTCATCACCATTCTTTCGTTTTTTTAAGAGTTCAAAACTCCCGTTTTCTATGCCCTATTGTCATAGACAATACGTCCCTCGACAATGGTGGTACAAATATTGACATTTTCATCGAAAATAACAACATCTGCATCTTTCCCCACTGCCAAAGAGCCCTTTTTGTCGTCCACGCCCATAATGCGTGCAGGCACCTCTGTTGCGCTCAGCACCACCTCTTCGAGGGGTAGTTCTGTGAGGTTGCGCACCGTGCGCACCACCCTATCCATTGTGGCCACACTACCTGCAAAGGCACTGCGGTCGAGGAGTTTGGCAACACCATCCTCCACCACCACCTCTTGGCCATCCTTCAAGCCACCCAACAGATAGATTCCATCGGGCATACCTGCGCCACGCATCGAGTCGGTAATCAGTGCAATCTTGTCTGCACCCTTCACCTTGAACATCAGTTTCAGCAGACTCTGGGGAACGTGGATGCCGTCGCCGATAATCTCCACCGTTGCTCCGTCGGTGTAGTATCCCCACTCTATCACACCCGCATAGCGGTAGGCGTTGCGGCGGGTGATGGTGCTCATACACGAGTAGAAGTGAGTCAGGTGGGTAAAGCCCGCCTTGTAGGCCACCTCGCACTCATCGAAGGTTGCGTTGGTGTGGCCCATAGCCATCAGCACACCCCTCTTACGCAACTCCTCGCCCATTGCGGGTGCGCCCTCCAACTCGGGTGCAAGGCTCCAACGAGCAATATCTCCATCGGCCTCGTCGAGCAAGCCCATATACTCCTTGGGCTCCGGATTACGCAAAAAGCGGGGGTCTTGTGCGCCCTTCATCTCGTAGGCGAAATAGGGGCCTTCGAGGTGCAAACCACCCATTGCTGCACCGCCAAGATTGGCCCTCTTGGCCTCCTTGTAGAGTTCGAGGGCCTCATAGAGCGACTCGGTAGTGCTCGAAAGGGTTGTGGGATAGAGGAGCGTGGTGCCGTGCTCGGCGTGTTTCACCAGGGCGGCCTCATAGGCTTCCACCGTGCCGTCCATAAAGTCGGCACCGCCAGCACCGTGTGTGTGCAGGTCGATAAAACCGGCCGACACCCACCTACCTTTTGCGTCAATCACAACCGTATTCTCATCGGCCTCCGCAACCTCGGGGCCAACATAGGCAACCTTGCCGCCTTCAAGCAGCACATTAGCGGCCGTAGTCCTACCGCCGCTAATCACTGTGCCATTTATGATGGAAATTCTCTTCATACTATCCCCAATTATTTAGCCTTTCGGGGGCACCAATGCTCAATCTTATGACCAATGGTTGCGTAGAAAATCAGGTAGAGGAAGCAGGGAATCAGCACCCAATAGCCTGTCTGGAAGTCGAACTTATCGGCCACTGCCGCATAAATCATAGGCAGGATAGCGTTACCGCACAAGCCCATCACCAACATCGAGGAGCCAAGGCTTGTGTACTTACCCAAGTTGCGGATAGCCAAAGGCCAAATACCTGCGTAGATGAGCGAGTTGGGAATGCCCAGCAGCACCAGGAACCACAACGAGATGTCGGTGTCCAAACCAAACACCCTCACTGCACCCGAGGTGAGCACCACCAACAGCGAGAGGACGAGTCCGAGGGTGGTACAAATCACCAGAGCCTTCTGCTGTTTGAGGTATTTGGGGATGAGTGCGATACCGCACAGATAGCCGATAAGGATGCAGGCCAACGTGAGCGAGGGGAGGATTTGCGCCTCACTCATACCCACGCCCATTGTGCTTGCGTAACGGATAGATGTATCAATCGACACAACCTGCGAGCCGGTGTGGCAGAACATTGCCAACATACCGAGGATGAGGTAGGGGTATGCAAAGATACTCTTGCGCTCGGTGCCTTCGCCCTCTTCGGCCTTGTTGTCCTTGCTGGGGTTGATGTCCGGAATGGAGGAGCGATAGAAGATGATACCGAAAGCGAACAGAATAAGGCCCAAGCAGATGTAGGGAACAATCACACCGCTGATAAGTTGGTCGAGTGCGGCCTCTTTGGCGGCACCCACGAGGGTACCGTTACCCACCTGCTCCATAATGATTTTGTCGCTCTGACGGATAACCAGCGCCGAGAAGATGAAGGGCGAGATGATACCTGCGAACTTGTTGCAGATACCCATAATGCTAATCCTTCGTGCGGCACTTTCGATGGGGCCAATGATTGTTACAAATGGGTTGGCAGCGGTTTGGAGAATAGCCAAGCCCGTACCCAAGCTGAACAGACCAACGAGGAACACCCAATAGGTGCGGGTGAGGGCGGCGGGGGTGAACATAAACGCACCGAAGGCCATAATCCACAGACCAACCTTCACACCCTTCTTGAAGCCAATCTTGTTGAGCAACACCGATGCGGGGATGGTCATCAGCAGGTAGGCGATGTAGAATGCGAAGGTTACCAGATAGACCTGCACCTCGCTTTTGAGGTCGCACGCCACCTTGAAGTAGGGAATCAGAATGGAGTTCACCCACGACACAAAGCCGAAGATGAAGAACAAGCAACCGCACATAAATAGCGAGCGGATGTAGCCTGCTTTTGAGTTTGTTGTTACATTTTGAGTTGCCATAGTTTTATTGTTGTTTAGTTTGTATTTCGTTTTTTGCGAGTGTAGATCACCTATTTGAGGTGGCTTTCAAAAAATTTGTAGATAACCTCGTTTGCTTCCTCGTCGGGGCTGTGCGACTCTCGGTTGGTCATACCCACACGCTCCTTGTAGCCGAGGAGTTTGTTGACCTCAACGGAGTGGTTGAGCGCCCTCCACTGCTTGGGTTCGTCGGAGTAGCCGCCCGACACGAGGAATGGCCTTGGAGCCATCAGTGCGTGCAACTCGTGGAGGTCGTGGCCCTCAGCCTTCATATACTCGTAGGTGCCGAGCGAGCCGAGATACCAAGGCTCCCAATAGTTCACATAGCCACCCTTCTCCTCGGAGAAGACAATGCCGGGGTCACCCCAAGCGGTGCAGGCAAACTTCTCATACAGACAGGCAGCAAACATTGCCCACTTACCACCATAGGAGTGGCCCACAACTGCCACCTTTTCGGGGTTGACGCTCTTTTCGAGAGCGAGAGCCTCATAGGCATTTGCGGCGGCATAGCCGAGCATCGAGAGAGGCTCAACGACCTCTTCGCCTTTGGCGGGGTAACGAATGGAATAGGTGCGAGTACGTGAAGTTTCGGTGGTGCCAATGGAAAGTGCCACAAAGCCCCTGCGTGCAAGTTGAATGGCAAAGTCACGGTAGGGCCTAACACCCTCAAAGCCGAGCGCCGACTCGGGCTCATAATAGACCACCACTACGGCAGGTTTGGGGCCTTTGGGGGCCGTGGGAATAAGCAGGTAGCCTTCGGTCTGCTCGTTGGGAGTCCACATAAAACTCACACGATGACGAATGATACCCTCTTCCATCTCCACGGTATCGAGTTTGGTGAGTGGCTGATTGTAGATAATCTCGGGCCACTCCCCCATTTTGTTGTGCCAATAGTTTTTGATTTCCTCCCTGCGGAGAGCCCACTGCTCGGCGGTGCGCACGGTGTCGCCATTCTCGAATACGAGGGGCGAGCGATAGTCGCCAAAGTCGCCCTGCCACTCGGCGGGGACGTTGAAATATTGGCGAATCTCTTGGGGGAGTTTGCTTGCGCCACAGCAGGCTGTGAGCAGCGATGCGGCACAAATTGCGAGGGCGTAAAGTTGCTTTTTCATCATATCGTAGGTGGTTAGTCTTGACGGGAGCAGGGGCGACAGGCCACCACACTCCAACTCACCTACAAAGTTATGGCATTTTTGCGACAAAGCCAATACAAAAAGCGACAACAACACCTCAAAAAGCGCAAAAATATACTTTCTGTCCGACGGCCCCATTCTGCTGCTCGGCGAGGCCGCCGAGCGCAATTTCGACCACCCCTCCCATCCTCCCCTGTCGTAGGGGAGGAGAACAGACCTCTCCGGTGCTACGCACCACCTCCCCTAACTTAGGGGAGGAGTGGTCGGATGACACGGGTAACAAAAAAGCAACCCGTGAAAAAGGTGGGGGCCCCTCCGAGGTCTTGGGTATTAAAAAAGATACCCAAGAAAAAAGCTGCTCCCCTAAGGTAGGGGAGCTGTCGCAAAGCGACTGAGGGGTATGCTGTCGGTTGACGGTTGACGGTTGACGGTTGACGGTTGACGGTTGACGATTGGCGGTTGACGAAAAAACAGACGCCTCCGCCTACGGCACCCCCTCTAACTCAGAGGGGGAGTTCTTTTTTGCGGGTTACAAAAATGTAACCCGAGAAAAAAAGGGGCCTTAGGGGCTCTAAGGGCTTTAAGGACCTTAAGGACCTTAAAAAAAGCGGTGAGGAGGGGAGGTAAAAAAAGCGGTGAGGAGGGAGGGGTGAAAAAAGCGGTGAGGAGGGGGGTAAAAAAAACTCGGGGTGGGCCGATGTGTGGCCCACCCCGAGGATTCAAATTGTGTGCGGAAACGTCCGCAATGTTGCTATTGGCTATTTAGCAGCCTCGTAGCTGTAGCAAGCAACCTCACCGCCTGCAAACATCACATAGGCATAGAGGTAGTTGCCATCGGCCGAAGCGTGCAACTGAACATCTGCCAAAACGTTGGTATTGGCCTGTGTCTTATCGCTTACTGATGCAGCACCATGTACGTGATTTCCAAATATTGGAGCAGGTTCTCCAAATGCATCATTACCAATCTCTACAAGGAAAGCCCTATCGGAACCCCACAGACCAGAGGTGCTATTTACAGTATTATATGCCAAATACTTAGCACCATTAAATTCAACATAATCAAGTGCTGTAACAAACGAAGCGGTACCTTTTGAGTCAGCGTATATCAACTCAATATCATCAACCTTAGTTCCTCTGTGCGTCCATGCTGAACCATCATATGCCAAAGTAACCCATTCAAGATACCTCTTATTGTTTGATTTATTACTTGCAAGCAAGAACAAGTCGGAAGCCTTGTCTGCACTTGCATTCATTGCATCTGCACCCTGCATCTTGCTATTTCCATCAAGACCGTGTGCAAAGGTATAGTCAGAGTTTGCAGACATACCCGTGATAGTATTCTTCTCGACACGGGTAGTTGTGGAGCCACTCCAATAGAAACGGCGTACATACTTCGTTCCATAAGCATTTGCATTAAAGTATGGAGTAACCACAAGGGCTTTATTTGCCTTGCTGCCAGAAACAGAAATCTTCCAACCATACCTCTCTACATTGATAGATGTTTCGGTATACATTTGGGTAGGAGCGGAGGTTACATTGTCGGCAGCAAAGAGGTAGTAGGATGCTGCATTACGATTTACGGGAGTAGAAATCCAAATGTAGCCACCCTCATCGTTGGTTGCATAGTAGTTAGTACTCAAAGCGGTTACGGCCGAAACATCCATTGTACCCACTTTCTCACCGTCGCTTGCATTGAGATATACAGGATTTGAGTTGCCATTCTCGCTAAGGAGTAGATAGTCGCCCGAAACAGCCAAACCATTCACATTGAGGTGATTCAACACACCCTCAATCTCATTGAGTTTCTTACTCCAAACAAGCGTGGGAGTAGTGGACTTAACACCCGTAGGTGCGGGGTCGGGCTCTCCCAGACTAATGGCCAACACAGCCCTCTGGCCGGCAAGAATATCCTTGCTGGGGGTCCTCTCAAAGGTATATGTATTGCCATCCTCATCTTTCACGGTAATGGTGAATTTTTTGCTTGCGTGACCAGGAAGAATGGTCATATAGCAAGAATAGGTGCTTGCACCATTAGCCTTCAAAGTGGGAACTTTGTTGAAATTCATCCAGCAATACTCCATTGGACTACTTACTGCCAACTCGCCGGTAGCAAGATTGACCTTAACATTCGAAGCCACAATGCCAGGGAGGTCTACTTGAACCCTTGTAACATTGATATCAGTAGCGCCTGTTGTGTTAAGTTTTAACTCCAACACTGCAAATGCGTGGTTGAACTGGAAGTTGAGGTCAACATTGCCCGAGGGGTTAGCCACCTCCACGGGAGTTGCCCAAAGCACATCGTTGCGGTAAAGCCTCGGAGTACCATCGTCATCTACTGCGCCTTGAAGATATCCATTATTTACAGCGCCATTCATATGGCAAGTGAGGTAGGGCACGCCATCTTCCCACGACAATTCGCTGATACCGTCTTTGCCGTTTTTGCCGTCGTTGTCGTAGTTCCAATAGTGGTAGTAGGAGTAGAACTTGTAGTACTGGCCATTCTCTTTTTTGGTGAGTGCAGCCCCTGCGGGCGAGAAGGCAACCTGTGCACCATCAGCATTAGCTGCATAGGTAAGAGCCTCATACTCTGCACCATCCACAACGGAGAGCACCTCAATCTTATCGGCAGCCTTCCACGAAGCGGTAAGTGTAAGTTTGCCATCAACCTCGATCTCGCTATATGCAGTACGGTTCTCGTCGTCTGCACTTGCAATCACATTGAACACTGCACCGCTCTCGTTCTCGGTACCCTCA
>JAZLDY010000028.1:0-1792 GCA_045614965.1 Tidjanibacter sp. | reverse complement strand
TATGTTATCGAGATCCTTCGCTTTGCTCTGGATGACAATCGAAAGAGGAAGACGATAGTTTTATTTTATTCTTCGGTGTGGTGTCTGTACCAGGCGGCATAGACTTGGGGGTCGAGCGGACGGGTAACGAACTCACGATAGTCGCGATGTTCCGCAGCGCTCCTACCCTTGCGGCACAAAACATTGACATCGCGGTCGTGAGCCGTACACATGACAATCGGGAAGGGGTATTCTTCCATGTAAAGAACCAGGGGTTCGGTCTTCGAAAGTTGGTCGAGCAGGTAGGCGGAGCGTTCGAATGCGGTCCAGTATTCGCCTAGGCTATACAGATAGACCTTGTTTTCGTTGTGACGTTCCCGCTTCAGGATGTTGCTCAGTTCTTTCGTCATCAGCGCATTGAGCTGTTCCAGACGATCAGGCATATAAATTGAGAATTGAGAATTAAGAATTGAGAATTATTACTCCAAAGGAGTAAATAGGCAAAAATAGGACCGAAACAAAAGAATTAGGCCCAACCAAAACGCTTTGGTTGGGCCCATATTTGTATTCAGTGGGATACTATCTTAAAGGCTGCCACAAAGCAACAACCCAAGGCCAATGAGAAGAATGGCAAGGGCCAAGGCTTTGGACTTGATGTTGCGCTCCTTGAAGAATATCGCTCCCAGCGTGAACGACACAATCACCGAACCACGCCTGATGAGCGACACCACCGCCAGCAGCGCACCCTCCTGCGAGAGGGCGTTGAAGTAGCAAAAGTCGGCAATGGAGAGGAATACCGAGATGAGCACAATGCTCCACGTCCAATGGAAAGGTTGCTCTTTTCTCTGTGGCCACCACACCGCAAACATCATCACGCAGTTGAGCAGAGCAATATAGAGGTTGCACCACGACTGCACCGAAGCAGCCGCAATGCCCTTCATCAGAATCTTGTCGCAGAATGCGCTACCCACACCCAACAACACCGCCGCAAAGAGGTACATCATACCCCTGTTGTTGGTGAACTTGATACCCTCTTTGAGTCCGGAACGATTCATCAGGTAGAAGGCCACAAAAGCCACCACCACACCCGTCCACTGGTAGGCATTGAGCCTCTCGCCAAAAATCAGGATGGAGCCAAGCAACACCAACACGGGGCGCAGGGCATAGATGGGCGAGGTTATGGTCAGGGGTAAGTACTTGACTGCCAAGTAGCCACACAACCAAGTGGCCGCCACAATGGCCGCCTTCAAAGCCACCAACAAGTGCTGGCCCACACTCATAGGCTCCACATCAAACCTCGTGCCCTCAAACCACCCCAACGAGAACTCCGAAGAGAGTATCACGGGGAAGAAGATGAGTGCCGAAATGGAGGTGGCAATAGTCAACACCGGCAATACGGCATTACACGTAACCGAGCGTTTCTTGGCCACATCGTAGAAGCCAAGCATAACCGACGAAATGAGTGCTAACCAAATCCACATAACCTTATATCTCCATTTAAGACAACTTTACATCTCTATTTAAGTTCCGAATAGCGTGGGCAAATGTAGTGATAATATTCAAAATTCAAAATTCAAAATTCAAAATTTCCCCTCCCTACGCTCCCTAAATTCCCTACACTCCCTAAACTCCCTAAGGCCTTTAAGGGCGATAGGGGCGATAGGGGCGATAGGGGCCCTAAGGACTTTAAGGCCCATAAGGGCCCTATAACTCCCAGCCGCCCCAGATGACCCAGATGTCCCAACCATCGGTTGACATTGGAAGAGCGGTAGATGCCAACCGCCTGCCTACGGCAGTCGTGGCAAGACGAACA
>JAZLDY010000027.1:0-6223 GCA_045614965.1 Tidjanibacter sp. | reverse complement strand
CGCCGGCTGACGACTTCTTCCTAAGGACCCTAGGGCCCCAACCACCCCAATCACCCCAACCACCCCAATCACCCCAACCACCCCAGCAACCCCTTCCTGCCCTTTCTGCTCTTGAGTTACGTTTTTGTTACCCGTGAGGTGGGGTGTAGGGGTCTTAGGGAGTTTAGGGAGTGTAGGGAGTGTAGTGAGTGTAGTGAGTTTAGGGAATAATTTTCAATTTTCCATTTTCAATTTTCAATTTTCAATTTTCAATTTTCAATTCCATTCCTCTCTTTCTCTTTTCCAAATTTATCGCTACATTTGCATCACATTTGCAACCCAAACACAGAATGAACAGCAACAAACATATCACCCTTAGTGAGATTAAGGCTCCGTTGGAGGGCGAGATGGGGGCCTATGAGAGTTTCCTGCGTGAGGCTCTACACTCCGACAGTCGCTACTTCGACGACATCCTCAAATACATTTTCGACACCAGAGGTAAGGGTGTGCGTCCTACCCTTGTGATGCTCTTTGCCGGGATGCACAATGGCGGCAGGCCCTTTGGCAAGCGTGTACACTTGGCCGCTGCGCTCATCGAGCTAATACACACCGCCTCGCTCGTGCACGACGACGTGATTGACCGAGCCGAATTGCGCCACGGGCAGTCGTCCATCAACCAGAAGTGGGGCAAGCGCAACGCCATTCTCACGGGCGATTTCATCCTCTCACGCATCTTTGAGTTGGGTATGGAGAGTTTGGAGTTCGACATCCTCACCTATGTCTCCCACTCCATCAAGTGGCTCTGCGAGGGCGAAGTTATCCAGGACGAGCAGACCAAAACCCTCGGTATGACCCACGAGAAATACTACGACATCATCGACAAAAAGACCGCCTCGCTGCTGGCCATAAGTTGTGGAGTAGGTGCGCTGGCCGCAGGTGCGCCCGCTGCGGAGGTTGACAAGGCATACGAGTTTGGGCGCAATATCGGTATGGCCTTCCAAATCAAGGACGACATACTCGACTACGCCGCTGCCGGCCAAACCGGCAAGCCCACTTGCGCCGACCTCAGGGAGCACAAAATCACTCTCCCACTCTTGGAAGCAATGCGTGTAATGAGTCCCGAGGAGGAGGCCTCCACCCGTAGGCTTGTGGGCAAGGGCGACGATGAGGCCATTGCAGAAATAAATGCCAAGATTGTGAAATATAACGGCACGGCAGGGGCAGAGAAGATTATGAACGAATATCTTGTGGCGGCCAAAGATGCGCTCTCCCACTATCCCGACTCGCCCTATCGCACCGCCCTCGATGGTATGTGCGACTTTCTGGCCCAGAGGAAAAAGTAGGAGGAAAGGACTTTAAGGACTTTAAGGACTTTAAGGGCTTTAAGGACTTTAAGGTCCATAAAAAGACGGTTGACGGTTGACGGTTGACGGTTGACGGTTGACGGTAGACGGTTGACGGTTGGCGTTCTTTTCGGCTCGGTATTTGTCAAATTAAAAAAAGTTTTTTACATTTGCGTTTACATTCGGTTAGTTTGCACCGAACGAAAAAGAGAAACAAATGCGACAGGTCTATATCATAGCAGGGTGTAATGGTGCGGGCAAGACTACCGCTTCCTACACCGTATTGCCCGATATGTTGGGCTGTCGTGAGTTTGTGAACGCTGATGAGATTGCCAAGGGACTCTCGCCCTTCAATCCCGAAAGGATGGCCATTGAGGCCGGCAGGTTGATGCTACAAAGGATGGACGACCTGCTGTGTCAGGACGAAGACTTCGCCTTTGAGACCACCCTCGCATCACGTTCATACACCAAATTTATTGAACAAGCACACGCAAAACAGTACTTCGTAACACTACTTTTCTTTTGGCTGCCGACACCCGAACTTGCCATCGAGCGTGTCGCAACGAGGGTACAAGAGGGAGGCCACAACATTCCGGAGGACGTTATTCGTCGCCGTTACGATGCGGGCATCAGCAACTTCAAGGCTCTCTATATGCCAATTTGCGACCTGTGGACCATCTATGACAACAGTGGAGCAGAGGCCGTAAAGCGCATAGCTTGGGGTACCAAGAGCGAAATCAAAGAGGTGTGCGACGAGGTTGCTTTTAACAAGATAATGAACAACCTATGAGCGATTTGGAAATACAGCAATTGCAGGAAAAAATCGACAATGGAGTGCGTCTGGCGCACAAACGTCTGATTGAAAAGACCATTCGTGAGGATGGCAACTTGGTGGTGGTGCAAGACGGAGAGGTCGTGCACATTACCGGTGAGGAGTTGTGCGAGATGCAGATTGAGAGTTAGCCTCCGACCGATAAAGAAAAAACACACGGGTAACTTTTGCGAGTTACCCGTGTGTTTTTTTGTCAACCGACTACCGTCGACCGTCGACCGACAGCATACCCCTCCGCCACTTTGTGGCACCTCCCCTAACTTAGGGGAGAACAACAGACGCCCCCGCCTTTCAGGCACCCCCTCTAACTCAGAGGGGAGTAATTGACCAAGCTTCGCTTGCTCTAAAATGCTCCCGCTCTGCATAGTGTGCAAGCACCCTCTGCTCTCGCTTACTCGCATTTGCTTCAATTTTCCATTTTCCATTTTCAATTTTCAATTTCAACCGACGGTGGACGGTGGACAAAAAAAATAGTCGGGAGTTCCCGACTATTTTTCAAGTGCCAGCGCAAGCACCTCATCCACACTCCTAACGTAGTCGAAAGTGAGTCCTTCGAGGTACTCCGCCTTTATCTCCGAGATATCCTTGCGGTTGTCCTCACACAAAATAAGGTGGCTGATACCCGCCCTCTTGGCGGCCAAAATCTTCTCCTTAATACCGCCAACAGGTAGTACACGACCACGCAGGGTGGTCTCGCCCGTCATAGCAATACGCTCCACTACCCTACGGCCCGTGTAGGTCGAAACGATACTCGTAACCATAGTGATACCCGCACTTGGGCCGTCCTTGGGAATGGCTCCCTCGGGGACGTGGATATTGAGGTCGTGCTTCTCAAACAACTCGGCGGCAATGCCCAACTCGGCGTGGTGGGCCTTCACCCACTCCCACGCAATGGTGGCCGACTCCTTCATCACGTCGCCCAGGTTACCCGTAAGGTTCAGAGTGCCCTTACCGGGGGTGAGCACCGACTCGATGTAGAGGATGTCGCCTCCCACCTCGGTCCACGCCAAACCCGTAACAACGCCAACCATACCACCCAAATCGTAGCGGTCCCTCTGGAATTTAGGCACGCCCAAAATCTTGCGTACATCCTCCACGCTCACTGCGGGCTCATACTGCTCCTCAAAGCCAATCTGTTTGGCCCTATGGCGGGCAATCTTGGCGAGTTGTTTGTCCAACGAGCGCACACCACTCTCACGGGTGTAGTCCTCAACGATGGTGGTCAGCACCTCACGGCCGAGGGTCAGTTGCTCGGGCTTAACTCCGTGAGCCTCACACTGTTTGCGAACGAGGTGTCGCTCGGCAATTTCGAGCTTCTCATCGAGGATGTAGCCTGCGATGTTAATCATCTCCATACGGTCCCTGAGGGCGGCACTGATGTTGCCCACATTGTTGGCCGTGGCAATGAAGAGCACCTTCGAGAGGTCGTAGTCCACATCAATATAGTTGTCGTGGAAGGTGCTGTTCTGTTCGGGGTCCAACACCTCCAACAGCGCACTCGAAGGGTCGCCGTGGTTGCTACGGCTCACCTTGTCCACCTCGTCAAGGATAATCACAGGGTTGGACGAACCGCAGCGTTTGATGGTTTCGATGATACGTCCGGGCATCGAGCCGATGTAGGTACGCCTGTGGCCCCTAATCTCCGACTCGTCGTGCAGGCCACCCAACGAAATGCGGCCAAACTTCCTACCCAGAGCCTCTGCCACACTCCTACCCAACGAGGTCTTACCCACACCCGGAGGGCCATAAAGACAGAGGATGGGCGATTTGAGGTCGCCTTTGAGTTTGATGACCGAGAGGTGTTCGAGGATGCGCTCCTTCACCTCGTCCAGACCATAGTGGTCCTCGTCGAGCCTCTGGCGTGCACGAGCGAGGTCCATATTATCCTCGGTGCACTCGCCCCAGGGAAGCTCCAACATCGTTTCGAGGTAGTTCATCTGCACCGAGTACTCGGCCACAGCGGGGTTCAGTCGCTCCAACTTAACCACCTCACGCTCAAATTGTTTGGCCACCTCCTCGGTCCACTTCTTGGCCTTGGCACGCTCCCTGAGTTTGGCAATGTCGCCCTCGTCGGTTTCGCCCAGCTCCTCCTGAATGGTGCGCATCTGTTGGTGGAGGTAATACTCCTTCTGCTGCTGGTCAATATCTCGTTTAACCTTCGACTGAATCCTGTTTTTCAGTTCCACGAGTTGCTGCTCCCTAACGAGTATTTCGAGCAACTTACGGCTGCGAGCCAGCAGTCCGGGTGCCTCCAACAGCCTCTGGCGGTCGGCATCCGTGAAGTCCATATTGGAGCAGATGAAGTTGATGATACCCCTCTTGGAGTCGATATTCTTGATGGCAAAGGTTGCCTCCTTGGGGATGTTGGGCGAGATGCTGATGACATTGAGGGCCACATCACGGATGGAATCCACAAGTGCATCAAACTCAACATTATTACGCTCGGGAGCAACATCTTTGAGGACATTGACCGTGGCCTTGAAATAGGGCTCCGACTGCATATATTCGAGCACCTCAATCTTCTCCAAGCCGTGCAGGATGACCGTGAGATTGCCATTGGGCATTTCGAGCACTTTGAGGATGCGTGCAGCAGTACCCACACGATACATATCGTCGGCTGCGGGCTGCTCCACATCGGCCTCCCTCTGCAACACTGCGCCCAGCACACCGGAGTTCTGCTCCACATCCCTGATGAGTTTCATCGACTTGGCACGCCCTACGGTGATGGGGGTAATGGCACCCGGAAACAACACCGAGGAGCGCAACGAAAGGATGGGTAACACGTCGGGAATAACCACACCCTCCGAGAGTTCATCCTCATCGCCCACAATGGGAATGACCTGCTGGAAGCCCTCGGCAGCATCGGCAATACCGGCCACAATCTCCACTTCTACATTATCTTTCTTACGCATATATCAAATCAATTATATCCAACAAAATGCTTCTTGTATAGCATAGCCACGACCGCTCACCACCTCTTGTTGGCGCACAGATAGGCACACTATGCAATTATGCTACAAATATAACGACTTTCGTGCCCAAAACTTATCCCCGCAGCCAAAAAGTTATTAACAAATTTTAATAACGACGACCGTCTACCGTCTACCGTCAACCGTCAGGCATACCCCTCCGCCACTTTGTGGCACCTCCCCTAACTTAGGGGAGGAGTTTTTTCTTCACGGGTATCTTTTTTAATACCCAAGACCTCGGAAAGGGCCTGCCCTCTTCACGGGTTACGTTTTTGTTACCCGTGAGGTGGGGTGTAGGGGCCTTAGGGAGTTTAGTGAATGTAGGGAGTTTAGGGTGTGTGGTGAGTTTAGGGAGCACCACGACCACTCCTCCCCTAAGTTAGAGGGGGTGCCTGAAAGGCGGGGGCGTCTGTTTCTCTCCCCTAAGTTAGGGGAGATGGCACAAAGTGCCAGAGAGGTCTGTTAATTCTCAATTCTCGCAAATGCGAGTAAGCGAGAGCAGAGGCTGCTCGCAGACTTTGCCGAGCGAGAGCATTTTAGACAAAATTTCATTTTGTCAATTCCCAATTCTCAATTCTCAATTCTCAATTCCCTGACAATCAAATAGTTCAAAAAATGTAGAAACTTTTTTGCGATTTCTGTTGTATCTTTGTAGTAGAATAAAAAAATCCCCAACACAACTAAAAAAAATACCATTATGAACACTACCATTCAACCCTCCCAAGAGCGCAAGGGCTTCACCTTCTATCGCTCCTACTACGAGGCCATCTCGATGCTCCCTGCCGACGACCAACTCACAGTCTATAAGGCCATTATGGAGTACTCACTCAACGGCACAACACCCGACACCGAGGATATGTCCCTCTATGCCCGATTGCTCATTATGGCCTTTATGCCCAACCTCGAAGCCAACAATCGTCGCTATGCCAATGGCACTCGTGGTGGCGAGGCTCGCAAGTCCAACTCCACACCCAAAGAGAACCACCCCGAAAGCAAAACGGAAGCAAAACCAAAGCAAGAGGAAAGCAAAGCTAAACCAAGCGTAAACCAAACCGAAAGCAAAGCGGAAGCTAATGAAAATGAAAATGAAAATGAAAATG
>JAZLDY010000026.1:0-2373 GCA_045614965.1 Tidjanibacter sp. | reverse complement strand
ACCGTCAACCGTCAACCGTCTACCGTCTGCATACCCCTCCGCCTACGGCACCTCCCCTACCTTAGGGGAGGAGTTTTCTTTTGCGGGTAACGTTTTTGTAACCCGTGCCTTTCGACTACTCCCCCTCTGAGTTAGAGGGGGTGGCCGAAGGCGGAGGGGTATGCCCGTCTTGCCACGACTGCCGTCGGCAGGCGGTTGGCATCTACCGCTTTTCCAATGTTAACCGACGGCTGGGGCGGCTGGGGCGGCTGGGGCGACTGGGAGAGATAGGGGAGATAGGGGTGATAGGGGTAATAGGGGTAATAGGGGTAATAGGGGTAATAGGGACCTTAAAGCCCCTATTGCCCCTAAGGCCCCTTTCTAACATACCCCTCAGTCGCTTTGCGACAGCTCCCCTAACTTAGGGGAGCAGCAATTTTCCATTTTCCATTTTCCATTTTCCATTTTCCATTTTCCATTCCCTTTTCCCAGTAGCCTCAGTAGTCCCAGTAGTCCCAGTTGGTGGGCTGGGTCTTCTGGGTCTTCTGGGGCGGCTGGGAGAGATAGGGTCCTTAAAGACCTTAGGGACCTTAAAGCCCCTATCACCCCTATCGCCCCTAGCCCCCCTTTGGCGGAATTTTCCATTTTCCATTTTCCATTTTCAATTCTCATTTTTTATAGGTATCTTTGTGCCAAATGCGCAAAAACGAAAAATAAACATACACAAATGGCAGACGAAAAGATTATTTTCTCAATGGTCGGTGTGAGCAAGGTGCTCAACAACAACCGCAAAATTCTCAACAACATCTACCTCTCGTTCTTCTATGGTGCCAAAATCGGCATCGTGGGTTTGAACGGCTCGGGTAAGTCAACCCTTATGAAAATCATCGCCGGACTCGACAAGAGTTTCCAAGGCGAGGTGGTGTTCTCGCCCGGCTACTCGGTGGGCTACCTCGAACAGGAGCCTCAGCTCCAAGCCGGCAAGACGGTGCGTGAGGTAGTGGAGGAGGGTTGTGCCGCCACTGTGGCCCTGCTCAAAGAGTATGAGGAGATAAACGCCAAGTTTATGGAGCCTATGGACGACGACCAGATGGCCCGCCTCATCGAGCGTCAGGGCGAACTCACCGAGGCTATCGACAATGTGAACGGCTGGGAGATTGACAGCGTGTTGGAGCGTGCAATGGATGCTCTGCGTTGTCCCGACCCCGATGCGTTGGTTGACCACCTCTCGGGTGGTGAGCGCAGGAGGGTAGCTTTGTGCCGCCTGCTGTTGCAGGAGCCCGATGTGCTGCTGTTGGACGAGCCCACCAACCACCTCGACGCCGAGAGTATCGATTGGCTCGAACAGCACCTCAATCAGTATAAGGGTACGGTCATTGCCGTAACCCACGACCGCTATTTCCTCGACAATGTGGCAGGTTGGATTCTCGAACTCGACCGTGGCGAGGGTATTCCCTGGAAGGGTAACTATTCCAGCTGGCTCGACCAGAAGAGCACCCGCTTGGCTATGGAGGAGAAGCAGGAGAGCAAACGTCGCAAGGCATTGGAGAGGGAGTTGGAGTGGGTGCGTATGAGCCCCAAGGCCCGCCACGCCAAGAGCAAAGCCCGTTTGGGTGCCTACGATAAACTGCTCAACGAGGACACCAAGCAGAAGGAGGAGAAGCTCGAAATCTACATCCCCAATGGTCCCCGCTTGGGTAATGTGGTCATCGAGGCCCACGACGTATCGAAGGCCTTTGGCGACAGGGTTTTGTATGAGGGACTCAACTTTGTGCTGCCTCCCGCAGGTATTGTGGGCGTGATTGGTGCCAATGGTACGGGTAAGACCACTCTGTTCCGTATGATTATGGGTTTGGAGGAGCCCACCAGCGGCTCGTTCCGCATTGGCGAGACGGTAAAACTCGCCTATGTGGACCAGCAACACAAGAGCATCGACCCCGAGAAGACCGTCTTTGAGGTTATCTCGCAGAATAGCGAACTCATCACCCTGGGGGGCCGACAGATTAACGCCCGTGCCTATGTGGGCAGGTTCAATTTCAGCGGTGCCGACCAGGAGAAGAAGTGTG
This sequence comes from Tidjanibacter sp., assembly GCA_045614965.1. Classification (GTDB taxonomy): domain Bacteria; phylum Bacteroidota; class Bacteroidia; order Bacteroidales; family Rikenellaceae; genus Tidjanibacter. Next base: position 328 of record JAZLDY010000026.1, on the reverse strand, counting down.
GCGTGCTGTCGGGTGGCGAGCGTAACCGCCTCCACTTGGCACTTGCGCTCAAAGAGGAGGGCAACGTGCTCCTCTTGGATGAGCCCACCAACGACATCGACGTAAACACTCTGCGTGCATTGGAGGAGGGTCTTGACAATTTTGCGGGCTGTGCTGTGGTAATCTCGCACGATAGGTGGTTCTTGGATAGGGTTGCCACCCACATCCTCTCCTTTGAGGACGACGGCAGGGTTGTCTATTTCGAGGGCTCATACAGCGAGTATGAGGAGCACAAGAAGGCCCAAGGCCTCGACACCACTCCCCACCGTGTGAAGTACCGCAAACTGAT
>JAZLDY010000025.1:0-17788 GCA_045614965.1 Tidjanibacter sp. | reverse complement strand
TACCCCCGATGGCACCTATACTATCGAGGTCGATAAGACCGTCATTGAGGCCAATGGTGAGGATGTGGCAACCTTCGTTGTGAAGGATAGCGCAGGTAACGATCTCACCGCCGATGAGGAGATGCTCAGCAAGATCTACTTCATCGATGAGGCTACCGAGGCTCGCTTGCCCCGTGAAACCCGCACCTTCTCCTCGATCCGCAACGGTGAATATACCTTCTACGCATCCGTGAAGGGCCAGAAGAGCTCCAACACTGTGACTATCAAGGTGCAGAATCGTAAGCTCTACGAGACCTTCCTCCAGAAGGTGTGCCTCGTTCAGCTGACGGGTACTTGGTGTACCAACTGTCCCTCGATGACCGCAGCTCTCAATGAGTTCTGTGCAGGTGAGTATGGCAAGAACATCGTTCTTACGGCTTGTCACTTCAACGATAAATATGCTATCAATGTCAATAGCAAGGACTTGGCATCGTCGCTCTTCTTGAACTTTGGCTTCACCACTGGTGCGGTACCCAATCTTGTTTACGATATGTCGTACATCAAGGGCGATAGGGCACAGTATGCAATCACCTCCTACATCACCGAGATTTTGAGCAAAACTCCCGCAACTTGTGGTGTGAAGATCTCCTCGGCAAGCATCGACGCTTCGGGTAATGTGACTATCGAGGCTGCCGTGAAGGCCGATAAGGATGCAACCTACGACCTCGCTTGGGCTGTTTTGGCAGACAATCAGTATGATGCTTCGGGTAATGAGCCCGTCTATAACGATGTTATCGTTGCCGCATCGAACAACTTCATCAAGATGGGTAGCGACAAGGTTGCGCTCACCAAAGGTCAGGAGCACACCAAGACTTTCACCACCAAGGTGACCGACTATGCTGCTAAGGATCTGAAAGTTGTTGTCTTTGCACACAGCAATGCACACGGCGCACAGATGATCGACAATGCCAACGAGTGCGCAATGGGCAGCAGCGTTGATTATGTATATAACGAGTAAAAAGTAACCCCCATAGATAGATGAAAATGATGAAGAAATTTTGGGGCTATGTGGCTGCTTTGCTGATGGTTGTGGGCTCTATGGGCCTCAGCTCGTGCCACGGCCAGAGCGATGAGATTGAGGTGCCCGAAGGCGTGTTGAGGATCTTTGCAGACAAGACCTCCATTGCTGCCGATGGTACCGACTTGGTAACCTTCAAGGTTATGCTCGGTAGCGAGGATGTGAGCACCCAGAGGACTTTGCAGCTCGTGCGTAACGGCAAGCTCGGTAACTATGGTGTCAATACCTTCTCGACCAGCGTGGCAGGCCTCTATACCTTCACCGCCGAGTATTACTACGACGGCACCCGCTACTATACCGACAACAGCGTGCAGGTTGAGGCTCGCGCGATGACTGCCGATGGCGAGAAGAAGGGCTATGTTCAGCAGATTCTCGGTTTCCAATTCACTTCGATTGGCTGTACTTCGTGTCCCTTCCTTGCGAGCTCACTCAAACAGGTGCAGGAAAAATTCCCCAATAGGTTGAATGTTGTATCGTTCCACCAGGATTTCAACTATGCCGATGAGATGACTCACCCTATGACCGAGACCTACTACAAGCAGATCTGCCGTACGGGTGTTTCGGGCCTTCCCCAGTTCAATGCCAACCTGATTATTGACAAGGAGTATATCACCGTGTCGCAGTATGATCAGATTGTGTCGATTCTGGATAGGGTGGAGGAGAACTACCCCGCAACCTGCGGTGTGGCTATCGAGTCGGAGTACGATAGTGCTTCGCGTAAGGTGACCGTCAAGACCAAGATCACCTCCAATACCCCCAGCAAGTACCGCTACCAGATCTTCCTCGTGGAGGATAACTTCCAGAGCTACCAATATGGTGTTGAGGGCCCTGATGCAGCGGACTATAAGCACAACAACGTCGTGAGGGTGGTTTCGAGCAGCGACAACTGCTTTGGTGCCAACTTCAACGATGGTATGAGTATGCAGGTGGGCGTGGAGAGCGTGGCTACCAATACCCTCGATATCCCCCGTGGCTACGATGTGGAGAATATGAGGGTTGTTGTTGCAGCCTTCTCGTCGTATGATGGCGGCGGCAGCTTCGTCGTGAACAATAGCGCACAGTGCCCCGTGGGCGGTAGTGTAGATTACCTTGTTAAATAAAAGAGATAGAAGAGAAGATGAAACTTTTGAGTAAAATATCGCTTCTATTGGCTGCAATCGTAGGCCTCGCGTCGTGCCACGGTCAGGTGGATGATAGCGTGCAGTTGCAGCTCGTTCCCTCGACACTCTCCATCACTGCCGATGGCAGGGAGGAGGTTACCTTCGAGGTGCTCTATGGTGCCAATGTGGTGACCGCCGAGTCGATGATCTCGCTTGTAAGCCCCGCTGAGCAGATTTGGGGTGGTAGGGGTGTCAACTCCTTCAAGACCTCCGAGGCTGGCGAGTATATCTTCAAGGCTACCTACCTCGATATGGAGTCGGAGGAGGTTAAGGTTACGGCTGTGGCTTATGTTAGCAACCACACCTCGCGTTTCGACAGACACATCTGCATTATGGACTTCACGGGTGCTTGGTGCTCCTTCTGCCCTGAGGGTTATAGGACACTTGAGGGCCTTATCTCCAACCCCTATGCGGGCTGGCGCGATATCGTGACCATTATGGCTCTGCACGATGGCACGGGAGGTAAAGACCCTATGGCTCTTAGTGTTACCAATGATATTCACGGTGCTTTCGGCTTGGGCTCGTTCCCCGCATTTGTCACCGATTTGAGGAATGGCGGCCTGCTGACCGAGAGTCAGGAGAAGATCCGCGAGAGCCTCAATATGTCGGTTGATGAGTATCCCGCGCAGTGCGACGTGAAGGTGGCAAGTAGCCTCAGTGGCGATGAGCTGACTGTGGATGTAACCCTCTTTGCCGAGATTGCAGGCGACTACCGCGTGAGCGTGTGGCTCGTGGAGAATAATGTTGTCGGCCCCCAGAACGATGGCGCAAACACCTATGCGGATTGGAGCCACAAACACGTTGCGCGTACCCTTCTGAGCGCACATTGGAGGGGTGACTCGCTCGGCAGCCTTGCGGTTGAGACCGAGGGCTCGAAGAGCTATACCTACACCCTCCCTGCCGAGTGGAAGAGGGAGGATATGACCATCGTGGCTCTTGCAATTACCCCCGACGGCTATGTTAATAACGTGGCAGAGTGTGAGTTGGGCCAGAGCGTGGATTACAAATACCTCACAGAGTAAGAATATTAACCAAAACTAAATCAAACATAAAAGACTATGAAAAAATTACTTAACATTTTGTGTGCAATGGCAATGGGCGCATTGGCATTGTATTCGTGCGTAGAGCCTAAACCTGGCCCAGAGCCTGGCCCCGATGGCCCTGGTAATGAGATTGTTATCGCAGAGGGTCCTGAGGCTATTATGCGTCCCAACATCATTACTCCTGTTAATTACATTGCCGATAAGGTTGAGGCAGATGAGGATGGCGTAAGCATCTATGTAGTTGGCAAAGAGACCAATAACTTCAAATTCCTCGTTCGCCCCGGTGCATCGATTCAGTCCTACCGTTTGGATGTATATCCTCTCTGCCGTCTTTACAACTCGCTTTTTGAGACTGCAAAGAGCCAGGGTCTTCAGTTCCCCTTGTCGCAGAAGAGCGTAGAGACTCTGATCCGTGGTTTCATCTTTGACTCGGCAGGTGCTGGTGGCTACATCTTCTCGACCAATAATATGGAGGACTTCTTGAGCCACGAGTTCGACTGGATGAACACACCCTATTCGCAGGCTAAGGTTGTGCCCGACTGCGAGTATGTTGTTGCAGTTGTTGGTTGCTTCGACACCGAGGGTGCAGAGCAGGGCGATTTGACTTTGTGCTACATCCGCACCCCCTACCACGATCTCGTTGGTGATCCCCAGGTGAAGATCGAGGCTGAATGTGGCTACACCCGTGGCGTGCTCCACTATAGTGCAGGTAACGACGACGTGAAACACTACTACCAGTGGTGCTCCGACCAGAACGACTTGCAGCCCTACATCGACGCATACGGCGATAAACTCTACATCGACTTTATGCGTAACGCTATCTATGAGCCCACCGATATCAACGCTCCTATCGACGCAAACGGTATCGATCCCCACTCCTTCTCGATCAACTTCGGTATGAACCCCGATCCCGACCACAACTATATGGCTACCGCCATCGGTTTGGATGCGAACTTCACCCCCTCGCAGGAGTTCCAGAGCCTCATCTTCAATCCTAAGAGGCGCCCCGATATCACCGAGGATGCTGAGGCAAACATCACCGTTCCTGAGGATAGGATTGCAGCAAGCCACTTCTGGGTAGAGTGCTATATGCCCGCAGGTTGCGGTAACGCATATATGAGCCTTATCGAGTCGTCGGAGGCTGCAGAGATTATGGCGTACGACGAGGCACAGATGGCAGCTTATGCATTGCAGATCCAGGCCCTTACCGCAGGTAGCTGCTGGGGCTTCACCAACTGGAACTATGCAGCAGGTGGCGACTACACCGCAAGGGAGACCCTTATGATTGGTAAGCCCGACACCGAGTACTACATCGCATACACCGCATTGAACAGTTATATGGAGCTTGCTCCCGTGAAATTCTTCGGTCCCTTCCACACCAAAGCACTCGTTACCGATACTCCCGAACTTGGTCAGGGTGATGTTGTCTTGACCTTGGAGCCTGAGGATGCAAACAAACTCGTTCTCAACTTCGACTACTCGATTGAGAATACCGCTGCAGTTCACTTCCAGTACATCGTTGGCTTCGGCGAGAAGGTTGTGGATGAGAACGGCTTGGCATCGTGGGTTGAGAGAGATATGGATGGTAAGGTTCTCTTCACCTATCCCAACGAGAGGTCGTCGCGCGAGGAGCTTCTCGACTATATCTACTACGATATGTATGCAAACCGCTGGCCCACCGAGGAGAGTGGCCACATGCAGTGGACCGACGTTCTCAATGCTGAGTCGGAGTATGGTATTGCATACGTTGCAGAGGACTGGAACGGTGTCTTGGGCGAGGTTAAGTTCGCTTATGGCAACACCCAGAAGCTTGAGGGTGGCGATAATCCTGTTGCGAAGATCACCGGTGAGACCGATGCAAATGGTTATCCTTACTTCCTCATTCAGCACGTTCAGGATTGCTGGGGTGTATATTACCTCACAGGCGATTCGAGCAACCAGAGTCTTGGCCTCAATAACCTCGGTGACAAGAAATACTTCCGCAACGAGGCAGCAGTGTTGAGCGCTTGGTATGACTACTGTATGGAGTTCAAGGTGAATGGTGGTCCTTCGCTTGGTAACCCCATCAGCGTGGATATCCGCGGCGATAAAGAGGTTGCACTCTGTATTCCTCTTGGCGGTACCCCCGATAACCTCATCCTTGGCGATATGATCCACCTCATCTACGACAATGGCGAGTGGCGCACCTTGGATTATTGGTATCCTAAGAGCTCGGCTCCTTTGAAGTCGGCAGGCAACCCTGAGATCTTGACCCGCAGGCAGCTCAAACCCCAGGCAGAGCCCGCAGTGAGCCCCAAACGTGTAGGTAAATCGACCACCATCAACCTCGACTACGCTAAGTTCTCGGCTCACCCCAAGGCTACAGGTAAATAGTGAGATTTTTCTCCGAAAAACACTTTCAAATCCCTCCTTATCACCAAGGAGGGATTTTTTGTGTTCAATTGTGCTGAATAGTGATAAAAAAGTGAGGGATTTTTGACAAAAAAGTGAGAAAATTTGCTCAGATAAAAAAACAATGTTATATTTGTGTTAATATTTCCACGTTCAAATTCGCCTGTTTCCATTTGGGGCTGGTGGATTTGCGGGGAGTATCGTGTTGAAATGGCAACAATTCACCTATTTTTATTAACTTAAATTATTTATCTTTATGAAAAGATTTTTCCGTAATCTGAAAACCCTCGCTATGTGTGCAGTGGTTGGCGTTGCGACCTTGGCAGTATCCTGCTCGCAGCCTTACGACGACACCCAGATCAAAGCAGACATCGAGGACTTGAAAACTCGCGTAGAGGCTTTGGAGATCAAACTCGGCAACGAGGTTAAAGCTCTGAAGGACCTTATCGACGCAAAGGTAGCAGAGTTGAACGACGCTATCGACGCTGTTGAGGACAAGATCGCTATCTTGGACTACACTGCAAACGAGGATGGTTCGTACACTTTGACCACCAAAGATGGTGAGGAGATCACTATCTATCCTCAGTTCACCGAGAACAACGAGGGTCTTTTGACCGTTCAGGCAGACGAGAGGGGAAACTACTACTGGGCACAGATCGTAAACGGTGCTCCCGTAGCTCTCACCGATGCTGATGGTAACAAGTACTATGCTCACCACGCAACTGTAGTTCCTGAGATCCCCGCAGCTACTCAGGTACGTCAGGACGAGAACGGTGCAAACGAGGTGTCGTTCGACGGTGGTCAGACTTGGCACAAACTTGGTGGCGGTGGCGACCTTGGTTTGTTCCAGAGCGTAACCGTTTCGGAGGATGGCAAATCGATTACCTTCGTTCTTAACGGTGGTCAGTCGTTCACCACTTCGCTTCCTGAGGAGTTCAAATTCGATGTAAAATCGGGTAAATTGTTCTTGGCTCCCGCTGCTCAGGCAGAGGTAGGTCTTACCATGGTTTCGGTTGCTGACGTTGCAGTTATCTCGAAACCTGAGGGTTGGAAAGTTGACGTTAACGGCACCAAGATGATTGTTACCGCTCCCGCAGCTGAGGCTATCGAGGCTGGTGCTGATGAGGTTGGTTATGTAAAAGTTTTGGCTATCACCAACGAGAACAAAGCTGTCTTTGGCAAACTCGTTGTTTCGGCAGCTAAAGGCTACGGCATCGCAGTTGAGGATGGCAACATCGTTGTTACCAACGAGATGACTATGGAGCTCAACGATATGGGTATGATCTACAATGTTCACCCCATGTTGGCTTACGGTTTTATGCCCAAACCTGAGGGTAACGCTGCTGAGTACATTGCAAATGCAGGTATCGGCGGTATGTACGGTGGCTATGAGTACTTCTATGCTAACGACTACAACTACAATGTGGTAGATGCAGAGAACCCCGTATTGACCGTTACTCTTACCGCTGAGGACTACGGCTTCGAGTTTGAGCCCGGTGTTGAGTATGTTCTCTGGGTTACTCCCTTCACACAGGGTCAGGGCTACTGGGATCCTTGGGTGATCAACGCAGACGATGTAGTTTACACTACCTACGTTCAGCGTGAGTTCTCCGTAAAAGTTGTTTCGACCAGCGCATTCGATATCCAGATCGACGTTATCAACTCCGGCTATGCTGGTTGCCAGGTTTATTTCGCTGAGGCTGACTACGCAGATGGCGAGTGGGAGTTCGGTAGGTGGCAGAGCGGTTCGCAGGGCTACTTCGGTTTCGAGAGGAACGAGGCTTCGTTCTCGGGTTCGCTCTTCGACTACGGTTATGATCCCGATGGTTGGGCAAGCAAGATTGAGGCTATGCCCGGTAGCGAGTACTACCTCGCAGTTCTTCCTTTGGTAGATGGCAAGCCCAGGAGCGAGTACACCTTCGATGATGCTCAGGTTTACTTCCTCTCGACTGGTGATGCTGTTTCGGGTGGTACCATCGTTCCTACCATTACCGTTGCAGAGGGTGACCTCGGTTACAACAACGTGAAAGGTACCTTCAACGCTGAGGGCGCAAAAGTTGTTTACTACAACTACTACCGTGAGGCTGCTTGGAAAGAGGAGATGGATACTTGGAGCAACGACCAGTGGGCAGCTGCTGTTATGACTGGTGGTTATATGAGGACTACCACTTCGTTCACCTACAACTTGACCGCTTTGAACCAGGGTGAGACCATCCGCTTCGCAGCCGTTGCAGTTGACGCTACCGGTCAGTATGGCGAGGTTGCTGTTGAGACCTTCACTACCAAAGTATTCTCGTTCAGCGAGACCTTCACTGTAAACGCAGTTGCTGAGGTTAAAGATAAGACCGTTTCGATCGCTCTCTCGACCGAGGGTGGTGAGGCTGTTAAGTACCGCTACTGCAACACCAACGCTGAGTACACCTGGGACTATACCTACGGTGGTTCGGTAGATGCAGCTGGTAAATACATCGCTACCGCTACTTCGACCTACTACTACAAAGAGGTAACTCCCGATCAGCTCGTTGATGGCAAACTCGTTATCGAGGGCCTCTACTACAACTCGACCTACCACTTCGTAGTTATCGCTTACGATGCAGAGGGTAACGTATCGAAACCCGTTGGTTGCGAGTATGTTCCTTCGATGGACGTAGCATTCCTCTACGATGCTGATGGTGATGAGCCCGCAGAAGAGGGTTATGCAATCGGTGAGCCTACTGTAGAGTTGGTAAGCTGCGAACTGACCTACGAGTCGTCGTCGAATCCCGACTGGAACTGCTACACCATTGACATTAAGGTTACTCCTTCGGCTGACGCTGCTACTACCTACGTTGCTGTATTCGATGAGTCGTATGAGGATACTTATAACAATCCTTTCTCTCTGATGCAGTATGTTGTTAGCCAGTACACCTCGACCTATCCCGATTACTACATCCAGTACGGTTACGCGATGGTTCCTGATGGCGAGACTACTTACACTATCGTTGATGACAATTCGATCTACAATAGCAAGTATATCTACATCACTTGGTGCACCGAGGATGAGAATGGTTACAGGACCTTCCGTCAGTGCAAGAAGATCAACGTTCGTACCTTCGCAGGTCTTCCTTTGCTTGAGGAGTCTGAGGAGGAGGAGTGGTAGAATTCTTCTTCACGCATAAATGAAAAGTTGGGGCTTGGGTTTTTCCAAGCCCCTCTTTTTTTGCACCTTTTTATATAAAGGTGCGAAAAAAAGGTGCACCCAAGGGCGCACCTTAACTTTTAACTCTCAACTCTCAATTCTCAATTCTCAAAACATCCCCTTCATCTCGCCCTCGCCAAAGACCTTCACCACAGCCCTACCGTCGGGTGTGAGGCTACAATCGGCACACCCATCGAGGTTTGCCAGCAAGGCCTCCACCTCGGTCTGTGAGAGAGGTTTATGCCCACGACTGCGTGAGAGGAGCATTGCCGCATTCTCCCTGCGGCGTTGTTGCGAAAGTCCACTATTGTCTTTGAATGAGTCAATCATATCATAGACAACCTCTTCCAGCTCTTCGAGGCTCACATCGGCAGGCAGAGCCGAGAACTCCACAGTGTTGGCATCTTGGATGGTGTAGTCAAATCCGAAGGCAACAAAGTTGTCGTAGTTCTCGCCCAACACCTCCACATCGTCGGCCGACAGCACAAGCCTTTCGGGAAACAATAGCGTTTGGCCCATAGAGTTGCCATTGGAGAGCATTGTCATATAGTGTCGGTAGCGCACCACCTCGCTCGCACGGGCCACATTGACCACCGCCAAACGTCCGTCGATGGTGGTCGCAACATAGCCACCCGCCAATGGTAACGCACCCACAAAGCCCTTCGACTCAATCTCCAAGCCCAGCTCGCCCTGTCCGAAAGCATCCGTATCGCCCTCGATAAACTCCATAATGGAGCTGTCATATTCTCGCTCCTCGTCCGACTCCACACCTTTGGGATAGGGGGCATTAAAGCCACTTTCCACATCGTGCAGACCGCCACCCATAAGCACACTGCTCCTACCACTACCACCGCCCACACGAGGCTCGTTCTTGAAGGGGTTGTAGAATGGGTTTGTCGTGGTGGAAGGCTCCTGCAAGCCACCACTCCTGTTGGAGTTAAACACGGGGATTTCCACCTCGCCCTCATCCTCGAAGTCCATCATCGGGATAACGCCCGTCTTGGCCAGCGACTCCCTCACTGCGGCATTGAGAATTTGCCAGATGGCCCCCTCGTCCGAGAACTTAACCTCTGTTTTTTGGGGGTGCACATTCACATCCACCCTGTCGGTATCCACCGTCAGATAGAGGAAATAGGATGGTTGCACGCCTGCGGGAATGAGCTTATCGTAGGCCATCACCACCGCCTTGTGCAGGTAGGGGCTCTTGAAAAATCTGCCGTTGATGAAGAGGTATTGGTCGGCACCCCTCTTCTTGGCCACCTCGGGGCGGCACACAAAACCCTCCACCTTCACAAGCGAAGTGGCCGTGCCCACCTCCAAAAGGTTGGCAGCCACCGCCTTGCCCATAAGCCCCGCAATGCGACCTTTGAGCGAAGAGATTGGAAGGTTGTAGAGTGGAGCATCGTCCTTGTAGAGCGCAAAGCCCACCTCGGGATGGCACAGGGCAACCCTACGAAATTCGGCCTTAATCTTGGCGGCCTCCTTCTCGCTATCCTCAATAAACTTCCTGCGGGCAGGCACATTGAAGAACAAGTTGCGCACCTTGAAGGTACTACCCTTGGGTGCCACCACCGCCTCCTGCGATACAAACCTACCACCCTCCACAACAATCCTCACGCCCAACTCGTCGTCGGCCGTGCGAGTGGTGAGTTCCACCTGCGACACAGCAGCAATCGAAGCCAACGCCTCGCCCCTGAATCCAAAGGTCGAAAGGCGATAGATGTCGTCCAACGAGGAGATTTTACTCGTGGCGTGTTTGTCGAATGCGAGCCTTGCATCGGCAGGCTCCATACCTTCGCCATTGTCGGTTACCTGTATGAGTTCCCTGCCGTCGGCCCTAAAACCCACCGTTACGAGCGTAGCACCCGCATCAATGGCGTTCTCGGCCATCTCCTTAACCACCGACGAGGGGTTGCCAACAACCTCTCCGGCAGCAATCTGGTTCGACACACAATCGGGCAAAAGTCTAATCTTCATTCTTCTCTCTATAAATGGGGAAACTCCCACCCATACGTTCTCGCACGGGCAGGAGCGAATAACCTTACACTGTGTTTAGAAATTGAAAGTCTCAATAATCGACCGAGTCAGCAGCACCATACCAATAATCAGCACAGCCACCAACAACATCCTTGTCTTGTTGCTCTGCCTGCGAGAAGCCATATTGCGCTCGGCCTCCTGCTGGCGGCGTTCGCTGCGTGCACGCAGGATGTCGCCGGGCTTACGTTCCACACCCTCTGCCTCTCTCGGAGCGTGTCCGAGTTCGATACGGCGTTGATTGCGAGCCTCCTGCTCGGCATCGTAGTAGCGTGGGTTGTAGTTAAATTGGCGTGGTTTGCGCCTTAGTGACTGGCCTATTCCAAACATCGTCGTCCTATTTATGGTTGTTGTACTTCGCAAACGGCCCAAAGAGCCGCCTACAAAAATACGTTATTTTATCCGAAAAAATTGCGCATACGCTCAAAAATATTCTGCTCACCACGAGCCCCATCCATCTTCTTGAAGTTGGGCTGTGCCGAGAGTTTTTCGAGCAGCTTTTTCTCCTCGCTGTTGATTTTGGTGGGGATGAACACATCCACAATCACAAGAATATCTCCCCTACCGTAGCCATTAACCTCCGGCAGGCCCTTGCCTTTCAGGCGCAAAACCTTGCCCGCCTGCGTACCGGGAGCAATCTTGATGCGAGCCTTGGAGTCGATGGTGGGCACCTCTACCTCGCCACCGAGGATGGCTGTGGTTACGGATATTTTCAGGTTGTGCAACAGGTCGTTACCATCCCTGATGAGTTCGGGGTTGTGCTCCTCCTCGATGACCACCAGCAGGTCGCCATTGATACCACCGTGGCGTGCAGCGTTACCTTTGCCACTCACCGAGAGTTGCATACCCTCAGCCACACCGGCAGGGATGCGAATCTCCACAACCTCTTCGCCCCTTACGACACCCTCGCCACGACACTTCGAGCAGGGCGACGTGATGACCTTACCCTCGCCACCACAAGTGGGACAAGGCCTCTGCGTCTGGGCCCTACCAAAGAAACTGTTTACTGTCTCGATGGTGTAGCCCGCACCGTTACAGTTGGGGCAAGTGGAGTAGGAATTGGAGTCCTTGGCACCCGTGCCACCACATTGGTCGCAGGCCATAAGTTTGGAAATCTTTATCTTCTTGGTGCATCCCTCGGCCACCTCTTTGAGCGTGAGGCGCACCTTCACCCTCAGGTCGCTACCACGGTTGACACTCCTGCCACCGCTACGACCACCACCGCCAAAGCCACCAAAGCCACCGCCAAAGTGGCCACCAAAGATGTCGCCAAAGTTGCGGAAGATGTCCTCCATAGTGAACCCTCCGCCACCAAAGCCACCAAAGCCGCCACCGGCACTGCCATCCATACCTGCGTGGCCAAATTGGTCATAGCGGGCACGCTTGTCCTCGTTGGAGAGCACATCGTATGCCTCGGCAGCCTCCTTGAACTTCTCCTCGGCCTCCTTATCGCCGGGGTTTTTGTCGGGGTGATATTTCACGGCAGCCTTGCGGTATGCCTTCTTTATTTCGTCTGCGCTGGCGTTTTTCTCCACACCCAGCACTTCATAGTAATCTCTTTTTGCCATATTTTTTCGTCGACCGTCAACCGACTTTTGAAATTGAAAATTGAAAATTGAAAATTGAAAATTAAGGTGCGCCTTTGGCGCAGACTTTTATTTTCCTTTCAACTCTTTCTGCCCTGCGAGTGGGGCTTGTGTGGGGATTTTTGTGCCGAGTAAGTCCGCAGTTTACTCTCCCACCTCCCCCTGCGAGTGGGGCTTGTGTGGGGATTTTTGTGCCGAGCAAGCGAGCAAGTCCGCAGTTTACTCCACACATCCCTGCGAGTGCATATCGTGCGGGAAATTTTGTGCCAAACGAGAAGACGACTCCGCAGTTTGCTCCTCGCAAATGAGGAAGTCGGCTATCGAAGAGCGGTGCAAAATTTACCCACGAGATGCGCTCGCACTACTCGCCTACGACTACTTTTGCGTAACGTATAACCTTCTCTTTGAGCTTGTAACCCTTCTGCACAACATCAATGACAAGACCCTTCTTGTCGTCGCCTGCGGGGAACTTGGCCACCGCCTCGTGCAGGTCGGTGTCGAGAGGCTGACCAAGGGCCTCAATCTCACTCACACCCTTGGCTTTGAGCGCATCGGTCATCTTCTGCGAGATAAGTTCCACACCCTCCCTCACAGAGGCAACATCGGTGGCGTTCTGCATAGCCGTAAGGGCACGACCAAAGTCGTCCATCACACCGAGCATCAACTTGATAACATCCTCGCCACCACTCTCAATGAGGTCCATTTTCTCTTTGAGGGTGCGCTTGCGATAGTTGTCAAATTCGGCACTCAGGCGAAGATATTTGTCTTTCCACTCGTCAGCCTCGGCAGTTTGTGGTGCCGTTTTGTCAGTCTGCTCGTCGGCAGGGTCTGCCACCTTGTCAGTTTCGGGCTGCTCGGCGGTGGTATTTTCGGCAGTTGTGTTTGTGTTTTCCTCGTTGCAAACCTCCTGATTAACAGTTGTTTGCTCGTTTTTAGTTTTCTTGACCATATCTTGTTTTGTTTGTTTCTATATCTTATGGCTCAAAATGCGTGCCGCCCAAAGAGTTGGCAGACCAACCGGCAACTAATAGGGGTGATAGGGAGTTTAAGGGCTTTAAGGGCTTTAAGGGCCCTAAGGACTCCCAGATGACCCAGATGCCCCAGATGCCCCAGAATAAAAAAGTACATAGAGCGAGATGAGTGCAAGGCGCACTACATAGCGGTAAAAAACAACTTTTTGTGAGGGGAATTTTGTGCCAGCGTCAGAATGACGCTTTCCCCATTTTCCTCCAATAGCAATAAAAAAGTACATAGAGCGAGATGAGTGCAAGGCGCACTACATAGCGGTAAAAAACAACTTTTTGTGAGGGGAATTTTGTGCCAGCGTCAGAATGACGCTTCCCCCATTTTCCTCCAATAGCAATAAAAAAGTACATAGAGCGAGATGAGTGCAAGGCGCACAAGAAAACCACCTCCGCAGTTTACTCTCGTAAATGAGGAGGTGGTTTATCGCAGTGCAACGAAGCAATCGCTCGCTATATGCACTTTTTTTAGCGACCGCTCTGACGAGTTGCCAATACCGACACAACAGGAGTGCTTGCAGGATTGAGAATCTTCAAGCCCTCATAGTTGAGGTCTGCTACGTTGATGGATTTACCAACGCCCAACTCGGTGATGTCAACTACGAGCTCGTCCAAGAGGTTCTCCTCCAAGCCCGAAACGGTGAGTTTGCGACGCTCGATTTTGAGCTTACCACCGGCCTTAACACCCTCCGAGTTACCAACAACTGCAACGGGAATCTCAACCGATACGGGTTTGCCGTCAACTACACGGAAGAAGTCGATGTGCTGGCAGTAGTCCTTCACGGGGTGGAACTGGGTCTCACGCATTACGCCTTTAACCTCGGTACCATCGATGTCGAGAACTACGATGTAAGTTTTGGGAGTGTAGAGAATCTTCTTTGCCTCTGCTGCCTCAACGGAGAAGTGGATGGTCTCGCCACCGTTACCGTAGATAACGCAGGGGATGAGGTTCTCACGACGGATGTCTTTGGCACCTTTCTTGCCAAACTGCTCACGCTTAACGCCTTTAATCTGAATGGTTTGCATAGTGTTTTGTGTGTTAAAAAGTTAATAATACTTGGGCGACACTCAGTACGGTTCATGCAATCTCACCGTCCCCCATAGTCGCTTGCGGCCACAAAAGTACAAATAAAATTGAAAATTGAAAATTGAAAATTGAAAATTATTGATTTTTTGTCGGTTGACGGTCGACGGTCGACATTAATTACCTACTTTTGGGTATTGACGGGTGGGTGGAGGAGTGTTAATTTTGCACTCGTGCAAAATCGTTAGTAGCAATGAAACTTTCGCAACTACATACCGGCCAAGAGGCCGTAATCATAAAGGTAGCCGGCCACGGAGGCTTCCGCAAGCGCATTATGGAGATGGGCTTTGTGCGTGGTCAGGTGGTGCGTTCCGAGCAAAACTCGCCACTCAACGACCCCGTGAAGTACAACATTATGGGCTATGATGTATCTCTCCGACTCAGCGAGGCCGCAATGATTGAGGTGCTTCCCCGTGAGGAGGCCGACCTACATTTGGAGCCCGTGGGTGGCTTTGCCTGCAACAACGCTTGTGCGGGGTGCAGCATTGCCGACTGCGCCCATCGTTCGACCCACACCCCACGTCGCAACGAGATAAACGTGGCCCTCGTGGGCAACCCCAACAGTGGTAAGACCTCGCTCTTCAACGCCCTGTCGGGCAGTAGCGAGCACGTTGGTAATTACAGTGGCGTTACCGTGGATGCCAAGCGCACACGCTTCTCCTACAAGGGCTACCGCATAAACCTCACCGACCTGCCGGGCACCTATTCCCTCTCGGCCTACTCGCCCGAGGAGGTCTATGTGCGCCACCACCTCTACGAACAGATGCCCGACGTGATTGTCAATGCAGTAGTTGCCAGCAACCTCGAACGCAACCTCTTCCTCACCACCGAGCTCATCGACCTCAATCAGCGCACGGTGGTAGCCCTGAATATGTATGACGAGTTGCAAGCCGAGGGGGCGGTGTTGGACTACACTGCTCTGGGGGCAATGGTCGGAATCCCGATGATACCCACCATCGCAAAAAATGGGTATGGACTCACAGAGCTGCTGGACACCATCATCGAACTCTTCGAGGGGCGCAACTCGGTGGCTCGCCACGTCCACATCAGCTATGGTGGCCACATCGAGGAGGCCATTCGCACCCTCTCGGACGAGATACGCTCCACAGGCGAGGCCCCCAAACAGTTCCCCATTCGCTATTGGGCCCTGAAAATGCTCGAAGGCGACAAGGAGGCTATGGGGTTATTGAAGGCAAACTGTCCCTCCTACCCTCGCTGGGAGGAGTTGGCCAAGGGGTTGGCCCAGAGGCTGGCCAAGGTGTTGGGTGCCGATGTGGAGGGCGTACTCAATGACCGCAAATATGGTTTCATTGCGGGTGCTTTGGAGGAGACCCTCCAAGAGGGCAACGTGGATACCACACGCCGCACACGTCGCATCGACCGCTTGGTGGCCAACAAGTGGCTCGGTTTTCCGATATTCATCGCCCTTGTGTGGCTGATGTTCTACTCCACCTTCGCCCTCGGAGCCTATCCGCAGGGGTGGATTGAAAGCGGATTTAATTGGTTGGGCGAGAGGCTGTGGGACATTATGCCTGCGGGTTCGCTGAGAGATTTGGTTGTGAATGGCATCATCGGAGGTGTGGGTAGCGTGGCGGTCTTCCTGCCCAACATTCTCATTCTGTACCTATTTATATCTCTGATGGAGGACTCGGGCTATATGGCTCGTGCGGCCTTCATTATGGACCGCCTAATGCACCGTATGGGCCTACACGGCAAGTCGTTCATACCACTCATTATGGGTTTCGGGTGCAACGTGCCCGCCATTATGGCCGCACGCACCATCGAGAGCCGTAGCAGTAGGCTCATAACCATCCTCGTTACACCCTTTATGTCGTGTAGCGCACGCCTGCCGGTGTTCATCCTGCTGGCCGGCACCTTCTTCCCACGCCACGCCGCCACGGTGCTCATTGGGCTCTATCTGGGCGGTATGTTGGTGGCCTTCCTCACAGCCAAACTGCTGCGCCTTGTGAAGTTCAAGAAGGACGAGACACCCTTTGTTATGGAACTCCCACCCTACCGCTGGCCCACCCTGCGGGCCACGCTGCAACATATGTGGGACAAGTGCGCACAGTATGTCCGCAAGATAGGCACAACCATCCTGCTGGCAACCATTGTGATATGGTTCCTGAGCTACTTCCCGAGGCCCACGGTAGAGCCTACGGTGGGAGAGGTTGACTCCACCAGCGAATATGTGGCCGAGGCCAACGCTGCGGCCGAGCAGTTTGAAAACTCCTTTATGGGACGTATGGGCAAGGTGGTGGAGCCTATTATGCGCCCCTTGGGATTGGATTGGAGGGCGAGTGCGGCACTCATCACAAGCATACCTGCCAAGGAGTTGGTGGTGAGCACAATGGCCGTGTTGTATGGTGGCGAAAACAGAGCCTCGCTGTCGGACAACATCATCACCCACAGCGGTTTTACCCCTCGCTCGGCCCTGTCGTTTATGGTCTTTATTCTGCTCTTTTTCCCCTGCATAGCCACCCTTGCGACCATCAAATCCGAGACGGGAAGTAGGGGCTGGATGTGGTTTACATTGCTCTACAATACGGCCATTGCGTGGCTGCTGGCGTGGGTGGTGTATATCATTTAAGGGAAGAGAGGGAATTCAAAATTCAAAATTCAAAATTCAAAATTGACATACCTCTCCGGCACTTTGTGCCACCTCCCCTAACTTAGGGGAGGAGTGGTCGTGGGGCTCACTAACCTCACTACACTCCCTATACTCCCTATACTCCCTATACTCCCTATTTCCCCTATCACCCCTATCTCTCCCAGTCGCCCCAGAGGACCCAGCCGCCCCAGAAGACCCAGAAGACCCAGAAGACCCAGAAGACCCAGCCTACCACTGGGACAACTGGGGCAACTAAGACTACTGGGACTACTGGGAAAAAGACGGTTGACGTAAAAAAGCGATAAAGCGGTAGATGCCAACCGCCTGCCTGCGGCAGTCGTGGCAAGACGAACAAACCTCTCCGGTGCTACGCACCACCTCCCCTAACTTAGGGGAGGAGTGGTCGGATGGCACGGGTAACAAAAATGTAACCCGTGAAGAAAAGCTGCTCCCCTAACTTAGGGGAGAATGACAGACGCCCCCGGCCTTCGGCCACCCCCTCTAACTCAGAGGGGGAGTAGTCGAAAGGCACGGGTTACAAAAACGTTACCCGCAAAAGAAAACTCCTCCCCTAAGGTAGGGGAGGTGCCGTAGGCGGAGGGGTATGCAGACGGTAGACGGT
>JAZLDY010000024.1:0-15264 GCA_045614965.1 Tidjanibacter sp. | reverse complement strand
GGGTAGTAGGGGTAGTAGGGGTAGTAGGGGTAGTAGGGCAAGGCTTATCATCCCTATCGCCCCTATCGCCCTTATCGCCCCTTTCTGACACACCCCTCAGTCGCTTGGCGACAGCTCCCCTAAGTTAGGGGAGGGCGAATGTTGAATTCGCTAATTAACCTGTTGCAGGGCAACGAGTTTGGCATAGATACCGCCACGCTCGATAAGCTCGGCGTGGGTGCCCTCCTCGGCAATGAGGCCCTCGTCAACCACCAAAATCCTGTCGGCATTCTTGATGGTACTCAGGCGGTGGGCAATAACCACCGAGGTACGGCCCGTGAGGAGTTTTTCCAGGGCCTCCTGCACCAACTTCTCGCTCTCCGTGTCGAGCGCACTTGTGGCCTCGTCCAAGATGAGGATGTCGGGGTTTTTCAACACAGCCCTTGCGATGCTCAACCTCTGACGCTGGCCACCCGACAGTTTTGCGCCTCGGTCGCCAATGTTGGTTTGGTACCCCTCGGGGCTCTCGGTGATGAAGTCGTGGGCGTTGGCCACACGGGCAGCAGCCTCAATCTGCTCCATCGTTGCCTCCAAGTTGCCCAAACGTATGTTGTTCTCAATGGTGTCGTTGAAGAGCACGGTCTCCTGCGACACGATACCCATAGCCTCTCGCAGAGAGGTTACATTGTACTCTTTGATGTTGTGGCCATCGATGAGGATTTCGCCATCGGTAACGTCGTAGAAGCGGGGAATGAGGTCCGAGAGGGTGCTCTTGCCACCACCCGACGAGCCCACCAAAGCCACCGTTTCGCCCTTCTTGACCGTGAAACTCACGCCACCGATAATCTCCCTGCTGTCGTCATATTGGAAGTGTACATTGCGGAACTCGATGCTCTCTTTGAGCCCACCGAGCGTAAGACCACCATCGGCAGGCGAGCACACGTCGCTCTCGGTGTCCAACAACTCCAACACACGACTACCGGCTGCGAGACCGTGGTTGATGTTGGCAAAGGCATCTGTGAAGGCCCTCATTGGGCGAGTAATCTGTGTGAAGATGGCGATGTAGGCAATAAACCCACTACCATCAAGGCTACCATTGCCACCCAACACCAATGCACCACCAAAAATCAGCAGACCGGCAGCGGCAGCAATGCCGAGGAATTCACTCATAGGAGAGGCCAACTGCTGGCGATTCATCATCTTGCGAGCGAGTTCGGAGTAGATGTGGTTGATGTCTTGGAACTTCTTGCGGAAGAAATTCTCGGCAGTGTAGGCCTTGATGACCTTGGTGCCGGACAGCGACTCGTCGAGCACGCTGGTCAGCTCGCCAAAGTACTCCTGCGATTTGAGTGCAGGGTAGCGCAACTTCTTGACAATGGTGCCAATAACCAGGGCCACCAAAGGAAGATAGACAATGGCAAAGAGGGTGAGCTCCCACGAAATGGCAACCATTGCCACAATGTAGCCGATGATGAGGAACGGCTCACGGAAGACCACTTGAAGGGTGTTGACAATGCAGAACCTCACGGTCTGAATGTCGTTGGTGATGCGGGACATCACATCGCCTTTGCGAGCCGAAGTGAAGTAGCCGATGTTGAGGCCCATTACGTTGCCATACACAAGGTTACGCATATTGCGCAGGGTGTTGATGCGCATATTCTCAATGGTGCGCTGGCCCAGATAGCGGAACATATTGCTCAGGAAGGCCGAGGTGGTAACAAAGACGGCCAAGATGATGAGGATGTTCACAGCGTTGTAGTTCTCACCATAGAGTGAGAAGAGCCAATAGTTGAGAAGCTCTGTGAGGTAGTCCACGCTCAGCCTGAACTGCGGAGCTGTGGTGATGTGCTCCACCGCATCGCTGCTGCCAAACAAGGTGCGCAACAGCGGGATAATCATCACAAAATTGAATGTGTTGAATAGGGCGTAAAAAATGGTGTAGAAAAAATAGGGGATTGCAAACTTGCCGATAGGTCGTGCAAAACCCAAAAGTCGCCAATATAATTTCATCGTCTGTGGTTAATTTATTCTTACTTTGCGCTACAAAAGTAACCAAAATATTGGGTACATTGACAAAATGTGTGTATTTTTGTTCTTTCTAACAGAGAATATAACTACAAAAGATAGATTTTAGTGTATGAAAAAACGAGTTTTAAGTGGTATTCGTTCCACCGGACAACTTCACTTGGGCAACTACTTTGGTGCCCTGCGTAACTTTGTGAAACTCCAAGACGAGGCCGAGTGCTTCTTCTTCATCGCCGACTACCACTCGCTGACCACACATCCCGACCCAACCATCCTCCACGGTAACGTGAAGAATATCCTCTCGGAGTACCTCGCCGCAGGCATCGACCCCGAGAAGGCTACCATCTACATCCAGAGCGACGTGCCACAGGTGGCAGAGCTTTCGCTGCTGCTGGGTATGCACGCCTACGTTGGCGAGTTGGAGCGCACCGCATCGTTCAAGGACAAGGTGCGTAAGAACCCCAACAATGTCAACATCGGCCTGCTCAACTACCCCGTGCTGATGGCTGCCGACATACTTCTTCACAGGGCCGACTTTGTGCCCGTGGGTAAGGACCAGGAGCAGCACCTCGAAATGACTCGCAAACTCGCCCACCGCTTCAACCAACTCTACAAGACCAATTTCTTCAACGAGGAGGTTGCCCCCTTCAACTTTGGCAAGGACCTTGTGAAAATCCCTGGTCTGGATGGTAGTGGCAAGATGGGTAAGAGCGAGGGTAACGGCATCTACCTCTCCGACCCCGACAATGTGATTCGTAAGAAGGTGATGAAGGCCGTAACCGATAGTGGCCCAACGGAGCCCAACTCGCCCATCTCGGAGCCTATCCAGAACATCTTTACGATTATGGAGGCAGTGTCGGCTCCCGACACCATTGCTTTCTTCAAGGAGAAGTATGCCACCTGCGAGATTCGCTATGGCGACCTGAAAAAGCAGTTGGCCGAGGATATCATCGCAACGGTTGCTCCCATTCGTGAACGCATTGAGGATATTCGCAACAACGATAAGTATCTCCACGAGGTGGCCCAGATGGGTGCCGAGAAGGCTCGCCGCAGCGCACAGCAGACGGTGGATGCAGTGAGGGAGATAATGGGTATCTACTCCTTCTAACGGTCAGAGAACTTTTGTAGTCAAGGGCAAAATACCCCAAAAAACAGACGCCCCCGCCCTTCGGGCACCCCCTCTAACTCAGAGGGGGACTTATTCGGTCAAGGAGACAGAGGGTTGTGAATTGTTCAATATGGCCAAAACAAGAATAACCAATCTCACGGCACAAGCTCCATTGCGTCGTAAGTTACGAACCTCTTCTACAAAAGAAGAAGTTGCACTTTGGAAACTTATAAAAGGTAAGCAGATATGTGGCTTGCAATTCCGAAGGCAATTTTCGGTTGGACCTTATGTGTTGGATTTTTATTGTCCCAAAGTACACCTCTGCATAGAATTGGATGGTATCCAACACCACTCCGAGGAGGAAATAAAACACGACACACAAAGAACTAATTTTTTGAAGGCACACGGAATAGAGGTATTACGCATAGACAACAATATACTTTGGAATTGTAGTGATATGGTCGTTGCCACAATTACGGATATGGTACAAAAACGATTACAAAACCAAAGTCCCCCTCTGAGTTAGAAGGGGTGCCCGAAGGGCGGGGGCGCAGGCGTGGCCTGTCTTGTGCAGTTGGCAGGTCGGTACGTTCTCCGACCTTGCGATACCATCCAACAAAGTCCCCCTCTGAGTTAGAGGGGGTGCCCGAAGGGTGGGGGCGTCTGTATATATAAGATATAATTAGAACAGCTAAAAACAAAAAATCGTGGAACGCTACGGAGTACACACCAAGCCTCGCAAGGAGGGTAAACAAAGCCTGCTCGAAAGGGCCACTCTGTGGTTTATGGTGCAGACGAGGCGCATCAGCACTCGCCAGCTCACCTTCGTTGTGGCCATCATCATCGGCCTTGTGGCGGGTGGCGTTACCTGCATCTTTGAGTGGCTGTTGGAGGGCATCAAGGGTGGACTTACAAGCTGGTTCCCACAGGAGAGTACCGGTTGGCTCTACCTTGTCTATCCGGCCATTGGTATCGTGCTGGCCACACTCTTTGTGCGCCACATAGTCAAGGACGACATCTCGGAGGGTGTTACCAAGGTGCTCAAAGCGATGAGTACCTCCTCCTCCAAAATAAAACCCCACAACTGCTACTCGTCGGTGGTGGGTGGTGCGCTGACCATCGGCTTTGGTGGCTCGGTGGGCCCCGAGGCTCCCATTGTGCTCACGGGTGCGGCCATCGGCTCCAACATTGGCCGACTGATGAAGATGAACTACCGCAACCTGACACTGATGTTGGCGTGCGGTGTGGCGGCGGCCCTGTCGGGAATCTTCAAGGCCCCCATCACGGGTGTAATCTTTGTGCTGGAAATCCTGATGCTCGATTTGAGTATGACGGCCCTTGTGCCACTGATTATCTCTTCCGTGTCGGCCGTAACGCTGGTATTCTTTGTGAGGGGCTTTGAGCCGGTGCTGACGGTTGACCTGTCGGGCGTGTTGAGGATGTCGCACATCCCACTCTACACCCTTCTGGCGGTGATTTGTGGCCTTATGTGCTACTACTTCACCTCGGTCAACTTCCGAGTTAAGAAGTTTGTTGACCGCCTTGGGGCGCAGTGGAAAAAGTGGCTCGTGGGTGGCTTCTGTATTGGTCTGCTCATCCTGCTCTTCCCGCCTCTCTATGGCGAGGGCTACGGTATGTTCCACCACTTTATGAAGGGTGATGTGCAGGCCGTCTTCGACAATTCCCCCTTCTTCCGCTTCCGAGGTATCAGTTGGGTGGTTGTGGCCTATCTCATTGCCATTATGTTTGTTAAGGTTGTGGCTATGGCCCTAACTAACGCCTCTGGCGGTGTGGGTGGTACCTTTGCTCCGTCGCTCTTTGTGGGCGCATTCACGGGTGCCACGGTGGCCTATGTGTGCAACACCTTCTTCGGTATGGACCTCTCCATTGCGGCCTTCTCGCTGGTGGGTATGGCGGGCCTGATGTCGGGAGTGATGAAGGCTCCACTTACGGCTGTCTTCCTCATTGCCGAGATTTCGAGTGCCTACCAACTCTTTGTGCCGCTGATGCTGGTGTCGTGTGTGTCCTATGTCATTGACCACTACCTCGAACCTGACTCCATCTACACCAAGTCGCTCCGCAAGAAGGGCCAACTGCTCACCCACGACAAGGACCAGGCGGTGGGCGTGGTGCTGTCGATTCGCTCGTTGGTTGAGAGCGACATTATTGCCGTTAGCGAGTACGACACGCTGGGCGATATGGTGGTGAGGGTTATCCCCCACACCAAGCGCAACATCTTCCCCGTGGTGGCGGAGGATGGACACCTGCTGGGCGTTGTGGAGTTTGACCGCCTGAGGAAGGATATGTTCGACCAGACGAAGTACCCCAACTCGGTAACTCGCTATATGATACCCCCACCGGATATTATTGCTGTGAACGAGTCGGCAACGAGTGTGTTGGAGAAGTTTGAGGCTACGGGTGCGTGGAACTTGCCCGTGGTGGATAAGGAGAACAAATATTTGGGCTTCATCAGCAAGTCGAACATCCTGACGGCCTACCGTGAGAAACTCAAAGAGATGACGCAGGAATAGAATTGAGAATTGAGAATTGAGAATTGAGAATTGAGGCAAATGCGAGTAAGCGAGAGCAGAGGGTGCTTGACTGCATCCAAAGGCTCAAAGGTGTGCAGACCTAACATCTACACAAAACAGGCAACGCCTGTGCCGAGCGAGAGCATTTTAGAGCAAGCGAAGCTTGGTCAATTGAGAATTCTCCCTATGTTTCCAATGAAAGAGCCCAATACCATAAGGATTAAGAGTAGACAATTTGCAATTAGGATTGTGAAGTTTGCTCAATATCTACGCAATAATAAGAAGGAACTTGTGATTTCTAACCAGATACTTCGTTCGGGTACGAGTATTGGTGCAAACATTTACGAAAGTCGCAATGCTCAAAGTAAGGAAGATTTCGTACACAAATTATCCATAGCTCTTAAAGAAGCAGATGAAACAGAGTATTGGTTGGACGTGTTGTTTGGTTCGGAAATCATAAACAAAGAGGAACACGACTCCCTATTTGGTGATTTAGATGAATTGATTTCGTTGCTAACATCAATAATTAAAAGTAGTAAGACCAATAAATGAGGTTGAGATGGGAAAATAATTCTCAATTCTCAATTCTCAATTCTCAATTCAAATGAAAATTACATTCATTGGGCCGGCTTATCCGTATAGGGGTGGGCTGGCGACCATCATAGAAACCCTTGCGAGGGTGTTCCAAGAGCGAGGAGGCGAGGTGAGTATCAAAACCTTCTCGTTGCAATACCCACGTCTGCTATTCCCCGGCAAGAGTCAATTCCGCACGGGCGAAGCACCCTCCGACTTGCGCATCACCCGTGAGGTGAGCACCGTGAATCCCCTCTCGTGGTTGAAGGTGGGGCGCAGACTCCGCAGGGAGATGCCCGATGTGGTGGTGCTCAAATATTGGACCCCTCTGATGGCCCCCTGCTTTGGCACCATCTGCCGTCTGGCTCGCAAGAACGGACACACCAAGGTTGTCGTTCACCTCGACAACATCACTCCCCACGAGCCACATTTCTACGACCGCATCCTCAATCGCTACTT
The DNA here is from genome assembly GCA_045614965.1 of Tidjanibacter sp. Taxonomy (GTDB): domain Bacteria; phylum Bacteroidota; class Bacteroidia; order Bacteroidales; family Rikenellaceae; genus Tidjanibacter. The sequence goes on along the minus strand of JAZLDY010000024.1, from coordinate 8,589 downwards.
CTTGAACTCCTGCGATGGGTTTATCTATATGTCGGAGGCGGTGCACGAGGACCTGCTCACTTATCGCCCCACTGCCCCTGCGCTCTTCTCCCCCCACCCACTTTTCGACACCTATGGCCCCAAGGTTGACCGCACGGAGGCCTGCACGGTGTTGGGGTTGGATGCTACCCAGAGCTACGTTATGTTCTTTGGCTATGTGAGGGACTACAAGGGCCTCGATGTGCTTCTTGATGCGTGGGCGTTGTTGAAGGCGGAGGGTAGGACCGAGGGGCGCAAACTGCTCGTTGTGGGCGAGGTCTATGGCGACGATAGCAAGTATTGGGCGCAGATTGACCGCTTGGGCCTGAGGGACGATGTGGTGATGCACACCGACTTTGTGCCCGACGGAGAGGTTGCTCTGTGGTTTTCGGCTGCCGATATGGTTGCCCTGCCCTATAAGTCGGCCACACAGAGTGGCGTAACGCAGGTGGCCTACGCCTTTGGGGTGCCGATGGTGGTTACCCGTGTGGGCGGTTTGCAGGAGATTGTTCCCGACGATGTAGTGGGCGTGCTGGCCGATGTGAGCCCTCGCAGTGTGGCGGATGCCATTGCTAAGGTCTATGAGGGCGACAACCTACAACGCTACCGCAAGGGCGTTGAGAGCGAGCGTGGTCGCTTTTCGTGGGAGGCCACGGCCGATAAGATTCAGGAACTTTTGTAGGGCGTGGGCCTACAATGCGTGGTTGGCCAACACTATGGCCACCACCGACTCCACCACCACAGGGGTACGCAGGGCAAAGCAGACATCGTGGCGACCACCCACCTGCATAGGCTCAACCTTGCCGCTGGCCACATTGAGCGAATGTTGGGTGGTGGCGATGCTCGATGTGGGCTTGAAGGCCACACGGAACACCACGGGGTTACCATTGCTGATGCCCCCATTGATACCGCCTGCATTGTTGGTGGCGGTGGTGCCATCGGGTGCAATGATGGGGTCGTTGTGGGTGCTGCCTACCTGTCGGGCCGACTCAAAACCCTCGCCAAACTCCACACCCCTCACTCCGGGAATGGCAAATAGCAGGTGGGCTAATTCGCCCTCCAACGAGTCGAAAAATGGCTCGCCCCAACCCACGGGCACACCCTGTGCGCAACACTCCACAATGGCTCCGAGCGAGTCGCCCTTGGAGCCTGCGTGGGCGATTAGTTCGGGCCACACTTCGCTACTCTTCTCTCCGCCCAACTCCACAATGTGGGCCTGTATGTTGAGGCTCAAACCCTTGTGGGCCAACACTTTCTTGGCTACTACACCTGCTGCAACGAGGGGAAGCGTTAGTCGGCCCGAGAAGTGTCCGCCACCACGAGGGTCGTTGTAGCCTCCGAACTTCTGGGCAGCCACCCAATCGGCGTGTCCGGGGCGTGGTGTAGAGGCCAATGCCTCATAGTCGCCACTGCGGGTATTCTCGTTGCGGAAGAGTATGTGCAGGGGAGCCCCCGTAGTGTAGTCCTTATAGACACCACTCAGCAGGGTGGGGGTGTCGCCCTCGGTGCGAGGTGTGGTTCCACTCTTGCCACCCTTGCGACGCTCAATGTCGGCGGCAAAGTCCTCCTCCGTGAGGGGGATACCTGCGGGCACACCATCGAGAACTACACCCAACGCAGGCCCGTGGGATTCGCCCCAGATGGAGAGTCGGAAATTTCTACCAAACGTGTTCATAGCCAAGTGTGTAGTCCCACAAGGCCCACCCACAAAGGGTGGACCCTATGGGGTGTAAATTACTTAATGTTGGGCTCCTCCAAGCCGAAGTTTTGTTTCTTGTTCTCACGTTTGAGCCAGAGGCTGAACAGCAGTGCCAGCACGCCAAACGACGAGAAGATGACCATAGGCACGGTGTAGCCCTCGGTCTTGTCCAGCACGCTACCGATGAGCATAGGCACAGCAAAGAGGCCGATGTTCTGAATCCAGAAGATGATGCAGTAGGCCGAGCCGAGGATGCGGTTGTCGATAATCTTGGGTACCGAGGGCCACAGAGCAGCGGGTACCAACGAGAACGACACACCCAAAATCACCACCAACGTAACCGCCAACCACTTACTGGGGAATGCGGGCAGCAGGAATGCAAACGAGAGGTGGCAGGCAATCATAATCAGCGAGCCTAGCATCAGCATCGAAGCAGCCTTACCCTTGCGGTCGATGAATGCGCCCAAGAAGGGGGTGAGCACCATCGCCAAGATGGGGAAGCAACTGAACAACTGTGCGCCATTCTCCACACCGAGAGTGGTGTTGAGGAAGTCGGGAGCGTAACGCTGGAAGGGGAAGATTGCCGAGTAGTAGAGCACACACAGCAGGGCTACCAACCAGAACATCTTGCTCGAAAAAATCTTACCGAGGTCTTTGAACTTGAACTCCTCCTCGTTCTCCTCGGTAGTGAGTTCGCCTGCGGCCTCCAACTGCTTGTCGAACTTGCGGTCCATAACCACAAAGATAGAGTAGAACAACAGACCGATGATGAGCAGAATGGCACCGAATGCCACGGGAGCCTCCACACCACCAACCTTCTCAAAGACCATAGGCGAGAGCCACATTGCGGCAAACACACCCAGACGTGCGATGGACATTTCGAGTCCCATAGCCATAGCCATCTCCTTGCCTTTGAACCACTTGGCGATAGCCTTCGATACGGTCGTACCGGCCATCTCGCAGCCGCAGCCGAAAATCATAAAGCCGAGGCACGACATCTTGGCCGTTGCGGGCAGTGCTTTCCACCACGAGTCCATCCAAGCCTGCAAATCGCTACCGATGAACAGGTCGCTCATACCATAGAACTTGATACCGGCACCGATAACCATCAGCGAGGCCGACAACATACCCGTAAAGCGGATACCCATCTTGTCGAGGATTACGCCTGCGAAGATGAGGAAGAAGCAGAATACGTTGAGGAAGTACTCGCTCGAAGCGTAGGTGCCAAAGGTGGTGCTGTTCCAGCCGAGGTCGCTATCCAACTGGCTCTTCAAGGGCGAGAGCATATCCACAAACATATAGCCGAAGAACATCATCAGTGCGATGAGTATCAGTGCCGACCAACGAATAAAGGCCGAATCGTTAAGTTTTTTTTGTAATTTTTCTACCATTGTTCTTGTGTTTATTTAGTTTGTTATGTTATAATCTTTCGTCGACCGTCTACCGTCTACCGTCAACCGACGGCATACCCCTCCGGTGCTGCGCACCACCTCCCCTAACTTAGGGGAGGAGTAGTTTTCCATTTTCAATTTTCCATTTTCAATTTCTATTGTATCTCTTCAACACCGTGTAGGCCTCCTTTATGCCCAACTCGCCGGCCTTACTCAGGTCGATGCAGCCCTTGCGAGTATCCTTCATATAGAGTTGCACAAGTCCTCGGTTAAACCACGCCTCGGCCAACTCCGGTGCCAACTCAATGGCTCGTGTGTAGTCGTCGTAGGCGGCGGGCATATCACCCGACAGGGCGTGTAGGTTGGCCCTATTATAATATAGGTATGCCACCTCGGGTGCCAACTCTATGGCCCTATTGAGGTCGGCAATGGCATCGCCATAGTTGTATTTGCGCTCCACAATGTGGCCGGGCTTCATCTCCGAGTCAATCGAAATGCGGTCGGAGCGATTGATGGACGAGATGAAATCAATCATCTCGGCCCTCGCCACAGCCCTATTGAGATAGAGGAACGGGTTGTCGGGCAGCAACACTATGGCATCCGACAGCAGCCCCAGAGCCGAGGTGTACTGCCTTACGCACAGTTGGCTTATGCCGTGTTTGAAGAGAGCCTGCCAACTCTCACCCAGAGCCTCCTTCTCGTAGGTGGCGTTCAGGGCGGCCACCTCCTCCTCGGTGAGTGAGGTGTCGGAGCTGCTGAACACGATGTTGGTGTCGGCAACATCCTCCTTGAAGGTGTCCAAACGCTCCACATAGTAGCGGTGCGACTCCACGGTTGAGGGAGCCGACAGGGTGAAGCGGAACATCGGGCGCAGGGTAATCTCGCCCTCTTGTCCCTCCTGCAACCTCCTTTCGGCCAGTTTCGACTCAAACGACACGAGTTGGTTGAAGTGTCGTGAGGTGTCGGCATAGATTGACAACTCGTCGGGGTTTTCCTCCAAGCGGGCCTCATACTCCTCAATCTTGCGTGCGGCTATGGCCCTATCGTGGCTTGCGCCTGCCAGGTCGTGGATGCGGTCTTTGACGAGCGCACGGGAGAGGTAGGCGTTGGCGAAGTCGGGGTAGAGCTCTATGGCCTTGGAGTAGTCGCCCAAAGCCTCGGCGTAACGCCCCAACTCGGCATAGACTCCTGCACGGTTGAAATATCCCTTCACATTGTCGGGTGCGTGTTGGATGACCTTGTTGTAGTTCTCCAACGCCTCGGGCCACTCGCCACGGATGGCATAGACGATGGCCATATTGTAGTAGCCACCCACCACATACTCGTTCATCTCCACAACCCTCTTGTAGTCCTCCAAGGCCTCCTCATAACGCTCCAAGTTGCACAACACAATGGCACGGTTGAAGAGTGGTTGGAGGTAGGTGCTGTCATATTTCACAGCCAGGTTGAAGTTCTCCAAAGCCTCCTTGTTCCGTCCCTCGGCCATCAGCAACATAGCCTTCTGGTTGTAGCCCTCGGTGTATTCCCTGTTGGTGCGTATGGCCTTGTCGAAACACTTGTGGGCTTCGAGCGTGTCGGCCAGATTTAGGAATGCCACACCACGGTTGATGTGGGTTTGTGCATCCTTGTCCGTAAAGCGCAGAATGACGTCGAAGTCCACCAGCGACTTCACATAGTTTTTGTTACGCAGGTGGGTTACGCCCCTCGAATAGTAGGAGTTTGGGAGGTCGGGCCTGAGGTCTATGGCGGCAGCAAAGTCCCCCACGGCATCCTCGTAGTTGCCCAACTCGGAGCGCACAATGCCCCTGTAATGGAACGCCTCGGTATAGACGGGGTTGAGCCTTAGTGCTTCTGTGAGGTCGGCCTCGGCACCGAGCAGGTCGCCCAGACCGAGCTTGGCATAACCACGCAGATAGTATGCCTCGTGCGAATCCTTGTTGGTGCGCAGCAGGATGTTGAGGATGTCAATCGCATCTTTGTAGTTATCGGCTGCCAGGAAGTTACGACTCGCCCACGATATGTAGCGTTGGTTGTACTGTGCGTGAGCAGAGCCTGTGCACAGTACAACGAGTGTCGCTAATATGGTGAGTAGTCGTTTCATTATAATCTTCGATTATTAAATTGAAAATTGAAAATTGAAAATTGAAAATTGTGGTGCGCCTTTGGGCGCAGTGTTTATTATATTCCTTTGCTTGTTTTGATTATTGGTGTCAACAGAGTAATCTTGTTCGGTTATTAAATTGAAAATTGACAAAATGAATTTTGTCTAAAATGCTCCCGCTCGGCAAAGTCTGCGAGCAGCCTCTGCTCTCGCTTACTCGCATTTGCCTCAATTCTCAATTCTCAATTCTCAATTCTCAATTCTGCAACGCTGCCATTCGCTCTTTGAGTGCAGCGATTTTGGCCTCGGCATCACGCTGTTTGTTCCTCTCGTTCTCCACCACTGCGGCGGGAGCGTTGGCCACAAACCTCTCGTTGCCCAGCTTGGCCAACACGCCTTTGAGGAAGCCCTCGTAGTGGGCCAACTCTTTGGTCATCTTCGCCATTTCCTCCTCCACGTTGATATTTGCGCTCATAGGCACAAAGTACTCGGTGGTCTTAACAATGAAGGCGGCAGCCGTGGGGTTCTTCTCGCTCACCTCGCTGATGCCCGACAGGTTGGCCATCTTGGCCACCACGCAGTTGTAGGCGGGGTGGTAGTTGTCGTCGGCAATGACTTCCAAGGCCACCTGCTCCTTATTGGGAACGTTCTGCTTGGCTCGGATATTGCGCACCGCACTCACCACCTCCCTTGCGAGGTCAAACTCGGCGAGCATCTTCTCGTCGTATGGCAGTTCGCTGGGCTGCTGTGCGAACATCACACTCTCGCCCTCCTTCCTTTCGGCAATGTTCTGCCACAACTCTTCGGTAACGAAGGGCATAAAGGGGTGCAACAGTTCGAGCAGTCGCTCAAAGAAACGCTTGGTGGCACCGATGGTTGCTCCGTCGATGGGTGAGCCCCAGGTGGGCTTGACCATCTCCAAGTACCAACCGCTGAAATCGTCCCAGAAGAGTTTGTAGGCCGCCATCATAGCATCCGATATGCGGTAGGCGGCAAAGTGCTCGTTAATCTCCACGGTGGCCTTGTTGAGCACGCTCTCAAACCACTCGATGGCCTTAGGGCTGTGCTCGGGCTGTGCGGCAGCCTCGTCCACACTCCAAGTGCCCAGCAGGCGGTAGGCGTTCCAAATCTTGTTGCAGAAGTTGCGGCCCTGCTCGCAGAGGCTCTCGTCGAACATCAGGTCGTTACCGGCCGAGGTGCACAACATCAGCGCAACCCTCACACCATCGGCACCATACTGTGCGATGAGATCCAGCGGATCGGGCGAGTTGCCGAGCTGCTTGGACATCTTGCGACCCAACTTATCCCTCACAATGCCGGTGAAATAGACGTGGTTGAAGGGCCTCTCACCCCTCCACTCATAGCCTGCCATAATCATCCTTGCTACCCAGAAGAAGATGATGTCGGGACCGGTTACAAGGTCGTTGGTGGGGTAGTAGTATTTGATTTCTTCGTTGTCGGGATTACGGATGCCGTCAAAGACACTGATGGGCCACAGCCACGAACTGAACCAAGTGTCCAACACGTCCTCGTCTTGGCGCAGGTCGGCAAGGGTGAGGTTCTGGTCGCCACTCTTGGCCTTTGCCAACTCCAAAGCCTCGGCCTCGTTCTCGGCCACCACAAAGCCACCCTTGGGCAGATACCACGCAGGAATCCTCTGGCCCCACCACAGCTGACGAGAGATGCACCAATCTTTGATGTTCTCCATCCAGTGGCGGTAGGTGTTTTTGTACTTCTCGGGTACGAACTTGATGACATCCTCCATCACGGCAGCCGTTGCGGGCTTGGCCAACTCGTCCATCGAGAGGAACCACTGCATAGAGAGTTTGGGCTCGATGGCAACGCCTGTGCGCTCCGAGTAACCCACGTTGTTGGTGTAGGCCTCGGTCTTCTCCAAGAGTCCTGCTGCCTCCAAGTCGCCCTCGATAACCTTGCGGCACTCGAAGCGCTCCATACCAACGTAGAGGCCCACCTTGTCGTTGATGGTGCCGTCGGGGTTGAAGATGTCGATTGTTTCGAGGCCATATTTCTCGCCCAGCATATAGTCGTTCACATCGTGTGCTGGCGTTACCTTCAACGCGCCAGTACCGAACTCGATATCAACATACTCGTCGCGGATGATTGGAATAGAGCGACCCACCAAAGGAACGATTACGCGCGCACCCGCTGGGATGTCGGCATAACGCTCGTCGTTAGGGTTGAGGCAGACTGCAGTATCGCCCAGGATAGTCTCTGGACGGGTTGTAGCAACCACCAGGTAGCGGTCAGAGCCCTCAATCATATAACGCAGGTAGTAGAGTTTACCCTGCGACTGCTTGTAGATTACCTCCTCGTCCGAGAGGGCAGTCTTTGCCGCTGGGTCCCAGTTTACCATTCTCACGCCACGATAGATCTTGCCCTTGTTGTAGAGATCAACGAATGTCTTGATGACGCTCTCCGTACGAGGCTCATCCATAGTAAAGCAGGTGCGGTCCCAGTCGCACGATGCACCCAACTTACGCAACTGCTGAAGGATGATACCGCCGTGCTTCTCCTTCCACTCCCAGGCGTGCTTGAGGAACTCCTCGCGAGTAAGGTCAGCCTTGTTGATACCCTCTGCGGCGAGTTTTGCCACAACCTTTGCCTCGGTTGCGATAGATGCGTGGTCGGTACCTGGCACCCAGCAAGCGTTCTTGCCCTGCTGACGCGCACGACGCATCAACACATCCTGCAATGTGTTGTTGAGCATATGACCCATATGGAGAACACCCGTTACATTGGGTGGTGGGATAACGATTGTGTAAGCCTCGCGAGCATCTGGCTCCGAGTGAAAGAGTTTGTTCTCAATCCAATACTCATACCACTTCGATTCAATCTCTTGTGGTGTGTACTTGTCTGCTACCATAAAATTATTGTTTTTTGTCTATTGTTTCTAAAGTGGGTCGTACGCGCGGGCGCACGATTTTGCAAAGATAGATAAATATCTTTCAAAATTCAAATTACAAGGTTCAAAATTGTTTATGAGCGGGCAAAAAAAATGAGAGTTTCGGGGTGGAAACTCTCACTTTGTGAAAACACTCGCTTTTCTTATAGAAAAACTATCTGCACAAGGATATAGACCGGCAGCAGGATGATGAGCGAAAAACGCCACATATAACCGAAGAAATCGGGCATCTTTACGCCCTCCTGCTCGGCTATTGCCTTGACCATAAAGTTTGGTCCGTTGCCGATGTAGGTCATCGCTCCAAAGAATACCGAACCCAACGATATAGCCTTTAGTATCAGCGCGTTCACTCCCGCTGTATTGTTAGCGCCAGCCTCCACGGGCAGAGCCTGCGCCACGGTGTGGAATGCAACGGCGGTGGGGGAGTTATCCAAAAATGCCGAGAGTGCGCCCGATG
>JAZLDY010000023.1:0-76181 GCA_045614965.1 Tidjanibacter sp. | reverse complement strand
TAGGGTTGCCACCCACATCCTCTCCTTTGAGGACGACGGCAGGGTTGTCTATTTCGAGGGCTCATACAGCGAGTATGAGGAGCACAAGAAGGCCCAAGGCCTCGACACCACTCCCCACCGTGTGAAGTACCGCAAACTGATAGAAAACTAAAAACTGCGCCTTGGTGCACCAATTTTCAATTTTCAATTTTCAATTTTCAATTCTGGAAATATGGCTCAAAAACCTTCCATTCCAAAGGGAACAAGGGACTTTTCGCCCGTGGAGATGACCAGGCGAAACTATATGTTCGACACCATCAAAGAGGTGTTTCGCACCTTCGGCTACGCACCTCTGGAAACACCCGCAATGGAGAACCTCTCTACGCTGATGGGTAAGTATGGCGAGGAGGGCGACAAGCTTCTCTTCAAGATTCTCAACTCGGGCGACTTTATGGGCAAGGTTACCCCCGAGCAACTCGAAGGCTCGCCCGCAGCACTCGCAACCAAGATTTGCGAGAAGGGACTCCGCTACGACCTTACGGTGCCCTTTGCAAGGTTTGTGGTGCAGCACCAAAACGAGATTACCTTCCCCTTTAAGCGTTACCAGATTCAGCCCGTGTGGAGGGCCGATAGACCACAGAAGGGACGTTATAGGGAGTTCTATCAGTGTGATGTGGATGCCATCGGTAGCCGCTCGCTCCTCTATGAGGCCGAGTTGGTGCAGATTGTCGAGACGGTGTTCCGCAAGCTGGGTATCAATGTGGTGTTGAAACTCAACAACCGCAAGATTCTCTTCGGTATTGCCGAGGCCATTGGCCACGCCGACAAGATGATTGACATCACTGTTGCCATCGACAAGTTGGACAAGATTGGTATGGAGAACGTGGAGGCCGAACTCCGTGAGAGGGGCATTGAGCAGGAGGCTATCGAAAGACTCAAACCCATCTTGCTGTTGGAGGGCACAACGGCCCAGAAACTTGCCACCCTGCGCAGTGCCCTCGCCCAGAGCGAGACGGGCCTCAAAGGTGTGGAGGAGATGGAGGAACTCTTCGGCCTGATTGACGACTATGGCACCGAGTTGGAGATTGAACTCGACCTCTCGTTGGCTCGTGGTCTGAACTACTACACAGGTGCCATTTTTGAGGTTAAGGCCAAGGACTTCCAGATTGGAAGCATCTGCGGTGGTGGTCGCTACGACGACCTCACGGGTATCTTCGGCCTGCCCAATACCAGCGGTGTGGGTATCTCCTTTGGTGCCGACCGCATCTATGACGTAATGCTCGGCTTGGGCCTCTTCCCCGAGGAGGCGCAGATGACCACCAAGGTACTCTTTATCAACTTTGGCGGCGAGGAGCAGAAGAGTGCAATGGGTTTGTTGAAGGCCCTGAGGGCCGAGGGAGTGTCGAGCGACATCTACCCCGAGGCTGCCAAGATGAAAAAACAGATGGAGTATGCCAATAAGAGGGCTATTCCCTACGTTGTAATAGTGGGTGAGAGCGAGCGCATCGAGGGCGTTGCCACCGTGAAGAATATGGTGGAGGGCGAACAGACGAAGGTGCCTTTTGACGAGTTGGCCAAGTGGTTTTAGTAGTTGGCGAGCCAACTACTAAAACGTCAACCGTCAACCGACGACTGTCTAAATAGAAACGTAATGAAGCGATTGTTGATTGCAATAGTGGCTCTGTGGACGTTGGGCGTGGGCTCGGCGGCAGGGCAGAGTTTTAGGAACGAGCTGGAAAAATTCGGCTCGTTCTACTACTATCTCAACTCGCTCTACGTTGACCCACTCGACAACCCCGCCCTCGTTGAGGAGGCCATACGAAGCACCCTCGCCACCCTCGACCCACACTCCGCCTACCTCTCGCCCGAAGAGGTCAGGGCCGAAATGGAGATTATGGAGGGCTCATTTGGGGGTGTTGGCGTGTCGTACAGCCCTGTGAGGGATACGTTGTGTGTGATGGATGTGGTGCCCGACTCGCCCGCCGATAGGGCTGGCCTCAGGCGTGGCGACCGAGTGGTGGCAATCAATGGCGTTGCCACCAAGGGTGTGCCGAGGGATAGCCTCTCCGCAATGGTGAGAGGCAAGGTGGGCACGTCGCTCACCCTCTCGGTCGTGAAGAGGGGTGGCGAGCAGGAGGAGTTGTCGCTCACAAGGGGCGAGATTCCCATCTCCACGGTGGATGCGGCCTACACCTTATATAATATAGGCTACATCAAGGTCAACCGCTTTGCCGAAAACACAATGAATGAACTGCGGAGGGCCTACAAGGAGTTGGGCAACATCAGCGGTGGACTCATCCTCGACCTTCGTGGCAACGGTGGCGGACTGCTTACGCAGGGTATAGAGATGGCGGGATTTTTCCTGCCCAAGAAGTGCCTTGTGGCATCCACCCGAGGCCGTACCGAAAAGACCTACAACCACTACTCCAAGGGTAAGGGTACCTACACCACAGGGCCACTTGTGGTGCTCATCGACGAGGGGTCGGCTTCGGCCAGCGAACTTGTCAGCGGTGCGTTGCAGGACTATGACCGAGCAGTCATCGTGGGCCGCCAATCGTTTGGTAAGGGCTTGGTGCAGAAGCAGGTCGTTATGGACGACGGCTCGGCACTGCGCATCACCACAAGCCACTACTACACCCCCAGCGGTAGGTGCATACAACGCCCCTTTGAGAAGGGCAAGAGCAGCGACTACTACTTCGACCACGCCAAACGAATGACCGACCGCTACTATCGTGATTCGTTGGCGGTGGTGGCCCCCAAGTTTAAGACCCTCAATGCAGGGCGCACGGTGCTGGGTGGTGGCGGCATCACTCCGGATGTCTATGTGGATGTCGATACTACCAAGAATTACACCCTTGCCAACCTGCTCAATCAGAAGCTGATAGTGAGCGATGTGGCAGCCGAATATACCATCGACCACCTCGATACCCTCACAACCCAATATCCCATTCTCGAAAGTTTTGTGGAGGGTTGGAACACCCCTGCGGAGTTGATTGAGGAGTGCATCAGTAGGGGAGTAGCCAAGGGCGTGGATCCCGTGGAGGAGGGTGTGGAAGATAGCCGCTGGCTGCTGGGCCACTACATCAAGGCCACCATTGCACTCAATTTGTGGGGCACCGAGGGCTATGTGAGGGTGGCTAATACCCACTTTGAGGACTCGTTTGAAGAGGCAATGAACATTCTCCTTAACCCCGAACGGTATAGGAGTATATTGGGAATTTGAGTGGGCCGACGACCGTCAACCGACTAAAAAACCTTAAAGCCCTTAAAGCCCTTAAAGCCCTTAGGGGCCTTAGGGAATTTAGGGAGTTTAGGGAGTTTAGGGAGTTTAGGGAGTTTAGGGAGTTTAGGGGAGTCCCTTTCTGCTCTTTCTGCTCTTTCTGCCCTTTGTGTGCCTTTCGGCCCAAGAAAAAGCAAAAATTTTCAATTTTCAATTTTCAATTTTCAATTTTATTCGTATCTTTGCAGGCCCATATTTTATGGGTTGGGATTACAACTAATTAATTTTCAAGTATTAACCATTAAAAACGTACAGAAGAAGTGGATTCTTTGAGTTACAAAACCATCTCGGCCAACGCTGCAACTGTTAACAAACAGTGGTATGTTATCGATGCAGAGGGCCAGGTGCTCGGACGACTTGCCTCTCAGGTTGCGAAAATCTTACGAGGCAAAAACAAACCCGACTTCACTCCTCACGTAGATTGCGGTGATTATGTTATCGTAATCAACGCCGACAAGGTGAGGTTGACGGGTAAGAAGATGACCGATAAGGTCTATGTACACCACACAGGCTACCCCGGTGGTCAGCGTTTCGCTACCCCCGCAGAGCGTTTGCTCCACAAGCCTGAGTTCCTTGTTCAGAACGCCGTTAAAGGTATGTTGCCTAAGACACGCCTCGGTGTTGCTATTTTGAAAAACTTGAAGGTATATGCCGGCGCAGAGCACAACCACGCCGCACAGTGCCCCAAGGAGATTAAACTCAACGAGATTAAGTAAACAAAAGCGAAACTAAACTATGGAAGTTGTAAACACTATAGGACGCCGAAAAGCAGCAGTTGCTCGAGTTTACGTTAAGCCCGGTAACGGTACCATTACAATCAACAAAAAGCCCCTCGAGGTTTACTTCCCTCTGGATATTTTCCAGTTTGTAGTAAAACAGCCCCTCATCGTGCTGAACCAGTTGGAGAACTATGACATCAACATCAACCTCGATGGTGGTGGCATCCACGGTCAGGCAGAGGCTGCCCGTATGGGTATTTCACGTGCTTTGTGCGAGATTGATGCAGAGAATCGTTCGATTTTGAAGAAGAACGGTTTCCTCACTCGTGATGCTCGTGAGGTTGAGCGTAAGAAACCCGGTCAGCCCGGTGCTCGCCGTAAATTCCAGTTCAGCAAACGTTAATTTTCTCCGTTCTGCACCAAAAGGACTGCACGAAAGAGGTTTACAAATTTTTCAGACCACCCCTCAGTGTTGCCGCATAGTGGCGGCGGCATAGAGGCCGAAAGGTGGAAGCCCCAAGAGCCAATGGCAGCATAGAGGGTGTGCTACTGAAAGATTGCCCTTTCGCGAAAAACCGAACGGACCATCCCAAGGGGGTGCTACCGTGCGGTTACCAAAGAGAGATTTTTTTAAGAAAAAAAAGAAAGAAAAACCTTTACGATTAGAAATGGCACGTACAGATTTTAATCAATTATTGGAGGCTGGCGTACACTTTGGCCACCTCAAAAGGAAATGGAATCCTAAAATGGCTCCATATATCTTTATGGAGAAAGGCGGAATCCATATCATCGACCTCCACAAAACTGTGGTAAAAATCGATGAGGCAGCAGCAGCCATCAAACAGATTGCAAAGAGTGGTCGCAGGATTCTCTTCGTTGCAACCAAGAAACAGGCAAAAGATATTGTTGCTGAGAAGGTGCAAGCAGTTGGCATGCCCTACGTTACCGAGCGTTGGCCCGGTGGTATGCTCACTAACTTCCCCACCATACGTAAGGCTATCAAGAAGATGGCAACCATCGACAAGATGAGCAGCGATGGTACTTACGACAACTTCTCCAAACGTGAGAAACTCCAAATCGCTCGTCAGAGGGCTAAATTGGAGAAAAACCTTGGCTCTATCGCCGACCTTACTCGTCTGCCCGCAGCTTTGTTTGTAGTGGACGTTCAGAAGGAGTTCAATGCTGTTCGTGAGGCAAAACGCCTCAATATCCCCGTGTTTGCAATGGTTGATACTTGCTGTGATCCCACAGACATTGACTATGTAATCCCTGCAAACGACGACCAGGCAAAGAGTATCGGCGTTGTTCTCGACGCAATGTGTGCTGCTATCAACGAAGGCTTGGAGGAGCGTCGCATTGAGAAAGAGAAAGAGGCTGAGGAGGCTCCCAAGGAGGTTGAGAAAAAGCCCCGCACTCGCAAGACCGTGAAGGTAGAGGTTGAGACTCCCGCCGTTGAGGCAGAGGCTCCCGCTGCTGAGGAGGTAGTTGCAGAGTAAGCAAACGAAGTTAAACCTTTTAATAAAGAGAAAAGACTATGGCTGTTACACTTGCCGACATCAAGAAACTCCGTGATATGACCCAGGCCGGTATGATGGACTGCAAAAAGGCTCTCGAAGAGGCCGCAGGCGATATGAACCGTGCTATTGAGATTATCCGAGAGAAAGGTAAACTCGTTGCAAGCAAACGTGCAGACCGCACCGCTACCGAGGGTGTGGTTGTAGCAAAGGTAGCTGAGGGCAAAGCATACTTGGCTTGCCTTGCTTGCGAGACCGACTTCGTTGCACAGGTTGAGTCGTTTGGCGCAACCGCAAACACCATTGTAGAGATTGCAGCAGCAAACGGTGCCGCCACTTTGGAGGCTCTGTTGGCTTGCCCCACCGCTGACGGTCGCACCGTTGCCGACTTGGTAACCGAGAAGACCGGCCAGACCGGTGAGAAGGTAGAGATTCCCTTCTACGCTTGCGTTGAGGCTCCCTACTGCGCAACCTACGTTCACTTCAACAAGAAACTCGGTGCTATCGTTGGCTTCAACAAGGAGGTTGATGAGGAGTTGGCCAAAGGTATTGCAATGCAGGTTGTATCGATGAACCCCGTTGCTGTATCGGCAGACTTGGTTCCCCAGTCGGTTATCGACGAGGAGAAGAACATCGCTATCCAGAAGACCAAAGACGAGTTGGTACAGAAGGCTGTTGATGCTGCTCTTTCGAAGGCAGGTATCAACCCCGCCCACGTTGATAGCGAGGACCACATCGAGTCGAACCAGTCGAAGGGTTGGATCACCGCAGAGCAGGCAGAGCAGGCTCGTGAGATCATCAAGACCGTATCGGCTGAGAAGGCAGCAAACCTTCCTGCACAGATGGTTGAGAACATTGCAAAGGGTCGCTTGCAGAAATTCTTCAAGGAGCAGACTTTGGAGGAGCAGGCATACCAGATGGGCGATGGTAAGACCTCGGTTAAGGAGGTACTCAAAGCTGCTGATGCAGAGGCTAAGATTGTTGGTTTCAGCCGTGTGTCGCTCTGCGACTAACGGGCCGAGAATCAATAAGGCAGAGAGGCGTTCCGATTGTCGGAACGCCTCTTTTTTTGTGTCAACCGCCCGTTGGGCATCCTCTCCTAACTTAGGGGGGGAGTTTTTTCTTCACGGGTAACATTTTTGTAACCCGTGATTGTTTGGTGTTCCCACTTTTTTTATGGGTTACATTTTTGTAACCCGTGCCTTTTGACTACTCCCCCTCTGAGTTAGAGGGGGTGGCCGAAGGCCGGGGCGTCTGTTTTTTAGTGGACCGTTAACCGTCAACCGTCGTCCGACTTTTTAAGGGCCTTAAAGCCCTTAGGGTCATTAAAGCCCTTAGGGCCTCTATCGCCCTTATCTAACATACCTCTCCGCCCTTCGGGCACCTCCCCTAACTTAGGAGAGGAGTGGTCGTGGTGCTTCCTAATCTCACGGGTTACATTTTTGAAACCCGTGATTGTTTGGTGTTTTCGCTTTCTTTACGGGTTACATTTTTGTAACCCAGCGAGATTGAATATCTTGAGTAGTTAGTTGGACGTAAGACGGAAGATGAGAATGGCAAAAACAACCACCCACGCCAAATATAAGTCGGTTGTCGGTTGTCGGTTGTCGGTTGACAAAATAAAAACGCCTCTCGATTGAGAGGCGTTTTTATTGTTTAGAAATTGTCCTTCAAGGGCTCGAAGTACGCCTGGGGATGCAAGCAGGCGGGGCAGGCTTTGGGGGCCTCTTTGCCTACATAGATGAAACCACAGTTGCGGCACTGCCAAGTGATTTCGTCCTTGCGGAGGAATACCTCGCCATCGGCTACACGAGCGTAGAGCGAACGGTAGCGTTTCTCGTGGTAGGCCTCCACCTTGGCGATGTTGCGCCAAGCGGCTGCGATTGCGGGGAAACCCTCCTCGTCGGCGATGGCTGCGAATTGGGGGTAGAGCTCGCTCCACTCCTCGTTCTCGCCGGCGGCGGCTGCTTCGAGGTTGGCTGCGGTGTCGCCGATTACGCCTGCGGGGTAGGCAGCGGTAATCTCCACCATACCGCCTTCGAGGAACTTGAAGAACCTCTTGGCGTGCTCTTTTTCCTGCTCGGCGGTCTCCATAAAGATAGCTGCGATTTGCTCATAGCCCTCTTTTTTGGCCTGCGAAGCGAAGAATGTGTAACGTGTGCGTGCTTGGCTCTCGCCAGCGAACGATTTGAGCAGGTTCTGCTCGGTCTGTGTACCTTTAATGCTTGCCATAGTTTTTGTGTCTAATATAGTAGTTAGTGAATAATTTTGAATTAACCCACCTTCGGTGGCTTTTAGTTGCTCTCGCTCGTCATAGTGTGCAAGCACCCTCTGCTCTCGCTTACTCGCAACTTTTTCAATTTTCAATTTTCAATTTTCAATTTTCAATTCCCTCTCTATCCTCTCATTCCGCCACAGCAGGCGATGACCTGACCGGTAACGTAGGCACTCATATCGCTACCCAAAAAGAGTGCCACACCTGCCACATCCTCGGGTGTTCCGGCCCTGCGTAGCGAGATGTTGTCCACAAAAGAGGCTCGTATCTCCTCCGAGAGCACAGCGGTCATATCGGTCTGGATGAAACCGGGTGCGATGCAGTTGGCCCTCACGCCCCTTGCGCCCAACTCCTTGGCCACCGATTTGGCCAGAGCGATGAGGCCTGCTTTGGAGGCTGCATAGTTGGCTTGGCCGACGTTGCCACCGAGGCCCACCACGGAGCTCATATAGACGATGGAGCCACTGCGCTGACGGGCCATAACGGCACTGATGGCGTGTGTGATGTTGTAGGCCGATTTGAGGTTGGTGTTGATTACGGCATCCCACATCTCCTCGCCCATACGCATCAGCAGCGTATCACGAGTGATGCCGGCGTTGTGAACGAGGATATCGATGCGTCCAAACTCCTTTTGCACCTCGGCAACGAGAGTGTGTGCCTCGTCGTAGGAGGCGGCATCGGAACGATAGCCTATGGCCTTAACGCCAAGGGCGGTGAGTTCTTGTGTGAGTTCTTCGGCAGCGGATGTGCTGGAAAGATATGTGAAGGCCACATCGGCACCTTCGGAGGCATATTTCACTGCTATTGCACGTCCGATACCTCGTGTTGCGCCCGTGATGAGGGCCACTTTACCTGTCAATAGTCCCATAGTATTTCGGTTTTTGATAAGCCAAAGATAAGCATTTATGCTCAAATGTCGCACACATCGTGCCCGATTTTTTCAACAAAAAAATCAGCAAGGCCACCCCGACTGTGCGACGGGTGGCCTTGCCATTGTTGTAGTGGTAGGGAACAGAAGCCTGCCCCTATTTCGTTTTCCTCCTAATCCCAACTTGCGCCCGCTGCGCTTGCGATGGCATTGCGCTTGGCGGATACATCTTCCAGAGTGGGCAAAGTATTGGTCGTGGAGAGGGAGAAGACGTCGTTGTTTTTGATTCTGCCATAGAGCGTGTTGCCCTCCCAATTGATGGTGGACACTGTGGCGGTGTTCTCACAACGCACGATGTAGTTGTCGTCGTTGGTCGAAACGAGGGTGTTGTTGCGAATGGTGGAGTCCACCACGGGGAGAGTCATCTTGTCACCACCGTAGTTGACGTGCATTGCAAGCACACACTCGTTGAAGACGTTGTTCTCCACAAGGGCGTTCTTTACCTGCGCATAACCACTCAGGGCCGCATTCTCCTGACCACGCACCAACGAGAGGGCCGCCATGTAACCAATGCCGGTGAGGTTCTCGAAGTGGTTGTTCCTCACGATGTGGTCCTCGCCAATGATGCGTACACCACCCATATTCTTAATGTGGCCTGCTTCGTCGCTATCATAGTATGGGCCGCCATAGAAGTAGTTGCCCTCCACAAGGCAACCGTTGCCTTGGCGCATAGTGAGTGTGCCTCGGCACTCATTGAAGTAGTTGCCGGAGTAGGTGTTGGCGCACGACTTGCTCGACACCACCTCGGCACTCTCGCCCCAACAGCGGTAGAAATAGTTGCCACTAACGGTAACCATACCATCTCTGAGTGAGTTTTCGCTGTCGCCAATGCGGATGCACTCCTGCTCGTTGGCAGGCTCGTTATCGCTGGGGTCGATGAGCATTACGGGACGGGTGAAGTAGTTGTTTTTGATGGTGTGGGAAGGGGTTACTCCCTCGTCGAACCACACAACAACCAATGCACCACGATCTTTCTTGTCAACGAACGAACAGTTTTTCACCGTGTGGCCACTACCATAGAGCGACACCCACTTGCAGTTTCTGTTGTAGTTCTCATCGGTGTTGCTACCACTGATGACACACTCGGTGAGGGTGCTGTTGGAGGTGCCCGTCATAAAACGCACGAGGTGCTCGCTGTTGATTATGGGGTCTTTCCAATGGAAACCCTTGATGGTGGTGTTGGAAGAGTTGATTTGCAGGGTAGAGCTACCCGTGAAAATCACACCTCCGTCGCTTTCGGCACGGAACACGATACCCTCCGTAACATCACCCTCGCTTCTGAGGGTGATGTTTACGTTGTTGTAGGTGCCGTTTTTCCACACAATCACGTCGCCATCGTGAAGAGGCATCAACTCTTCGAGTTCGGCTACGGAACTGATGGTATTGATGTCAGAGCTGCCCTGATCATCATCGTCGTCCTCCACGACCGGAGGCCTTCAAGGCTCCTCGGTGGGAGGAGTTACGGGCTCAGAGGGCAGTGCCACGCTGTCGTCGCCATAGAGGGGAGCGTTGTCGTTGAGTGGCTTCGACCAATAGAAGTCGAACTTGATGTATCCCTCACGACTGGCCAGAGCCGTGCCTGCCGCTTTGTCAGCGCAGGTAATCTCCTTGATGTGGATAAGTCCGAGTTTTGCATAGTCGGTGAGTTTGGACGAAGTTGCGCCTTTCTTGTATGAAATGTAACCAGTCAATATCACTGCACCCTCTGTCCAAGTGCCATTGTCTGTGGTAGTTGTGTCGAATGCGGGGGCTCCACTCCAACCAGTAGGGGCTGCGACATCCTCGTCAAACGAGTCAAAGGAACCCTCTTTTACGGCAATACTTAATGTGTTTGTATCGGCCAAAGTGGAGTATCGCAAAATGGGTGTGCCGAATAAACTCTTGCTCAACAAGTTTGAATACTTGTCATCGGTTTTGGTATAGTGGTTTTTCAACACAGTATCGGAATTGCTTGCAGCAGGAAGTACGAGTTGATTGCTGGAAAATGCCACAAAGAAGAAGTATGGCTTGATAGCATAGTATTGGTCGGCGGCTGTGATTTGAGTCTTATCCAATTTGTTTTTGGCCGACAGAGCAGCATTTGTAGTTGCATCTGCATCTTCGTTTGCATTAATAACGAAGCTGTCAATATTGTTGCCATACCATTCGGCAGCCGAAATAACCTTGCCTTCGTCGGGAAGGAAGAAACTATTCTGGGCAGCATAGTCGGTGTAGGTCTTGCTGGAATTGGAGCCCAAGCCGAGTTGTACGTCCTTGTAGTAGAAGAAGGGATATACTTTGATTTCGCCCAACTCATACTCGTTCTCGCTGTCGTAGCCCTTAACCTCGCAATCGGTGGCCGAAGTGAACGTCACGGTGTCGGGAATCTTGAAGACAATGGTGTTGCTGCTCGACTGCAAACCGGTTGCAGGTACCTCCTTGCCACCAACGGTGAGTTTGGTAACTGCGGGGAGATTCTCGCCACTGAGGGTTGCGATGGTGTTGAGGTAGAAACGCTCGGAAGTGGCGTCGTAGTCGGGAGTGATGGAACTTACGGTGAAGGTGGGGGTGTCGTCGTCGCCACCTGCCTCAAAGCCATTGATGGTAACTTTCTTCACAGCACGGGTACCACGGTCAAGAGGACCGCCCTCAAATTCGGTCTTCCACACGGGGTTGCCGGTGGTGTAAATCTCCAAGTGGAGTTTTTGGCCATCGAGGTAGAAGTCGGTGGTGGAGCTATCTTTGTAGCCTGCGTTAATCATCAGACGAACATCCAACTCATCGTCTACTGCCACTGCGCCATCAACAACAGAGGTGCTAACCTCCGAACTTGGAGCAGTGAAATAGCCTAAGGTGCCACTTTCCGAGTTTGCATTGCGCAGAGCCTCACGGAGGTTACTCTTGCCAATGTTAGCCTGAAACTCGCCGGCAAGAATAAGGCTCTCGTCGTCGGCCGAAATCTTCACCTTCTCAACAACCAACTCCTGCGAGGTGCCGTTGGTGATGTTGATGCGAAGGATGGAGAAGAGGTGTTTGAAGGAAATGGTGGGAGCCTCACCATAGGTGGCATTGTGTGTGCCGCTGACCATAAAATCGTAGTCCGAAATATTCCAACCTGCGGGGTCGTAGGTCTGCTCTGCGGGAAGTATGCCGTATGCTTTTGAGGCAGATTTTACATCTGCATTGTAGGGATAATAGGCTTGGAAGTTTTGGCTCTCTGCCTGATAACTTTCTGCCCACGCAATGTCGCCTGTGAATTTTGTTACATCCTTCTCGATGGTGGCGGTGTAGGGTTTGTTGTCGGCGTGCTTAGTGATAGTGCCACCGGAGTTCTTGGTGTAGTAGAACACACCGATTTGGTCGCCGTTGCTCCACGTTACGCTCTTGCCATTGTTGCCAAGTTCCGAACGGTGCTCTTCTGCTAATGCGTTGATAATTACGAGATTATCGCCATTGGGGGGGGTGATTTCCTCGTCCACGTTCATACAGCCACTCTGCACGAGGGCCAAAGTTGCAAGTGCTGCGAAAGCACCATATTTCATCAATTTCTTCATCTTTCTACTCGTGTTTTTTTTAGATTACCACTCCTGCTCATCGCCGAAGTCGGGTACGGTGAATGTTGTGTCCGAAATGGAAATGCCCTCTTCGATGGCCACCTCCATACAGGTCAGCAAAGGAGTAACGTACTCCTCAGCCTTGCTCTTTTGTTGTACTTTTAGCATAGTGTTGTTTGTGTTTTATGAATTAGTTTTTTTGATTGGTCAACCAGATTGGTCAACCAAAAGTACGCAAAAAAAATAAACCACCAAATTTTTCACTCACTTTTTATATAAAAATAGGTGTAAAGGGGGCCAAAACAAAAAGTCGGGGGGAATTATGGAATATCTCAACGAAAATTCATACATTTGTAGGCATAAACAGTCGGAGGGCTGTGGGCAAACAATTCAACACAACAAAAGAGTTATGTACAAAGAGAGTGAAATTTTTGAACTCATCGCCAAAGAGCGTGAGCGACAGACCAATGGTATCGAACTTATCGCATCGGAGAACTATGTGAGCGACCAGGTGATGGCCGCTATGGGCTCCATCCTGACAAACAAGTATGCCGAGGGCTATCCCGCTGCACGCTACTATGGTGGTTGTGAGGTGGTTGACGAGATTGAAACCCTCGCACAAGAGAGGCTCAAAAAACTCTATGGCGCAGCCTATGCCAACGTGCAACCCCACAGTGGAGCGCAGGCCAATATGGCGGTATTCTTCGCTTGCTTGAAGGTGGGCGATACCTTTATGGGCCTCGACTTGGCACACGGCGGACACCTTTCGCACGGCTCGCCAGTGAATATGTCGGGTATGAACTACAAGGCTGTGGGCTACACCCTCAGCCCCGAAACGGGACAAATCGACTACGACCAGATGGAGGCTCTCGCTCTCGAACACCGACCCAAACTCATCATCGGTGGTGCTTCGGCCTACTCTCGTGAGTGGGACTACAAGCGTATGCGTGAGATTGCCGACAAGGTGGGCGCACTGCTGATGGTCGATATGGCACACACCGCAGGACTTATCGCTGCGGGTCTGTTGGAAAACCCCGTGAAGTGGGCCCACATCGTTACCTCCACCACCCACAAGACCCTCCGTGGCCCTCGTGGCGGTATTATCCTTATGGGCGAGGACTTCGACAACCCCTGGGGCTACACCACTCCCAAGGGCGTAGTGAAGAAGATGTCGGCCATTCTCAACTCGGCCGTATTCCCCGGTATTCAGGGTGGCCCGCTGGAACACGTCATCGCTGCCAAGGCTGTCGCCTTTGGCGAGGCCCTCACTCCCGAGTATGTGGAGTACCAGAAGCAGGTGCAGAAAAACGCACAGGCAATGGCCGAGGCCTTCGAAAAGAGGGGCTACAAGGTGGTGTCGGGTGGCACGGATAACCACTTGATGCTCATCGACCTGCGTACCAAATTCCCCGAACTCACGGGTAAGGTTGCAGAGAAGGTGTTGGTGGCTGCCGACATCACCACCAACAAGAATATGGTGCCCTTCGACAGTCGTTCGCCCTTCCAGACTTCGGGCCTCCGCTTTGGTACTCCCGCAATCACCACCCGTGGCTTGAAGGAGGACAAGATGGACTACATCGTGGAACTTATTGACCGAGTGCTCGCCGACCACGAGAACGAGGATAACATCGCCGCAGTGCGCAAGGATGTCAATGCACTGATGGCCGAATATCCCCTGTTTGCTTGGTAGGGAGCCAAAGAGTGATAGTAACCGAGGGCTGCTCCACCCACCGAGTGGAGGGCCCTTGTTTTGTTGAATAGAGCAATGCGTAGAGCAGCGGGCTACATATTCTATGCGCTGATTATCTCCGCCTTTGTGGTGGCGATGGTGGCGGAGTTGCGAGTGGGCATTGGGCCTGCCTGCACGGTGTGTGTGCCCGCCCCGAAGGATAGTGTGGAGATTGTGGTTGTGGGCGACATTATGGCCCACCTGCCACAAGTGGAGTCGGCAAAGGTGGGCGAGGATGCCTACGACTTTACGCCTCACTTTGAGGGCGTTAGACCCTTGTTTGGCAGGGCCGACTATGTGGTCGCCAACCTCGAAACAACCCTCTCGCCAAGGCCACCATATAGTGGCTACCCCACATTTGCCACACCCGAACAACTCGCCCACGACCTCGCAGAGGTGGGGGTGGATGCCGTAACGCTGGCCAATAACCACATCACCGACAAGGGAGCCGAGGGAGTGCTCCACACACTTGCCGCCCTCGATAATGCGGGTGTGGACTATGTGGGCGTGGGTGTGCCTGCTGTGAGGGCAGGGCGCACGGGTGGCCTTATTGCCCGTGTGGGTAGTTTTAGGGTTGCCTTTGTGGCGGCTACCGATGTTCTTAACCGCCCTGCCGAAGGGGTAGAGGTGGCAAGGGTGGACACCCTCACGCTGGGCCAAAAGGTGGACTCCGTGAGGGATAGGGCCGACCTCGTGGTGGCCCTTGTGCATTGGGGCGAGGAGTACCACCGAGAGCCCTCACGCCGACAGAAGGCTCTGGCCGAGTGGATGCGCAGTAGGGGAGTGGATGTGGTTGTGGGCTCCCACCCGCACGTTGTGCAACCCTTTGAGGTTGAGCGCAATGAGGAGGGCCGAACTGTGGGTGCGGTGTTCTACTCGCTGGGTAACTTCATCTCCAACCAGAACGACGAGGGTACCGACCGTGGAGTTGCCGTGCGCATCGGCCTGCACCGCAGGGGCGCAGTGGGCCCCATAGACCTCACCATAGAGGCCGACACCATCCAACGTGTGCGCTACACCAAAGACGGCAAAACGTATTATGAATTGAAAATTGAAAATGGAAAATTGAAAATTATTCCCTACACTCTCTAACCTCCTTAAATTCACTAACCTCCCTAACCTCCCTAACCTCCCTAACCTCCCTAACCTCCCAGGTATTAAAAAAGATACCCGTGAAGAAGGTGGGCGCACCAAATAAAAAAATAAAAGCCACGGGTAACAAAATCGTTACCCGTGGCTTTCTTCTTGGGAATATCAACTCCGATTACTCTGCTTTGCCTGCGCTGCCGAGTACGTTGATGTTCTTGTTCATATAGAGCTCCTTCAAAGCATCACGAGCAGGGCCGAGATACTTGCGGGGGTCGAACTCTGCGGGGCTCTTTGCAAACACCTCACGAACAGCAGCGGTCATAGCCAAACGACCATCCGAGTCGATGTTGATTTTGCAAACTGCGCTCTTGGCAGCCTCCCTGAGCTGCTCCTCGGGAATACCCACTGCATCTTTCAATGCGCCACCGTAGGTGTTGATGATAGCAACCTTGTCCTGGGGTACGCTGCTCGAACCGTGGAGTACGATGGGGAAACCGGGGATGCGCTCCTCAATCTCTTTGAGGATGTCGAAACGCAATGGGGGAGGAACAAGGATGCCCTTCTCGTTGCGCACGCACTGCTCGGGTTTGAACTTGTTGGCACCGTGCGAAGTACCAATCGAGATAGCCAACGAATCAACACCGGTCTTCTGTACGAAGTCGATAACGTCGTCGGGGTTGGTGTAGGTGTGGTGCTCGGCAACAACGTCGTCCTCGATACCTGCCAACACGCCCAACTCGCCCTCTACGGTTACATCGAACTGGTGAGCGTAGTCAACAACCTGCTTGGTCAGGGCTACGTTCTCCTCGTAGGGAAGGTGGCTGCCGTCGATCATCACGCTCGAAAAGCCCATATCGATACACGATTTGCAAATCTCAAAGCTGCTACCGTGGTCGAGGTGGAGAGCGATAGGAATGTTTTTGCCCAACTCTTTTGCATACTCAACAGCACCCTGTGCCATATAGCGCAGAAGGGTCTGGTTGGCATACTTGCGAGCGCCTGCCGACACTTGCAGAATTACGGGCGAGGAGGTCTCAACGCAAGCAGCGATGATAGCCTGCAACTGCTCCATATTGTTGAAGTTGTAGGCGGGGATAGCGTAACCGCCTTTGATTGCACCTGCAAACATCTCACGGGTGTTCACAAGGCCTAAGTCTTTGTAGGATACCATAATAGAATGTTATTTAGTGTTTGTTGTAAGTCAATTATTAAAAATTTTTACAAATATAGACTCTTTTTTTGGAATATCGTTCACCCTCTGATATATTTTTCACAAAAAAATATCCTATCTTTGTACGATTGTGCTACGCACAAGACAAAGGGTGGCTCCCGAGGGGCAGCCCCACAAGAGAAGAAAAATTGATAATAAGCAAAATATAACACAAAAAATTCAACCAAAGACTATGAGCGAATTTAAGTATCAGCCTATGTTCGAGCACGGTGCCGACACCACCGAGTATGAACTCATTACCAAGGACTATGTGAAGACCATCGAGTGCGATGGCCGCAAGATTCTCAAAGTGGAGCCCGAGGGACTCACCGTTCTGGCCAAGCGTGCCTTTGAGGACGTGTCGTTCTACTTGCGTGGCTCGCACCTCCAAAAGTTGGCCAACATCTTGGAGGACCCCGAGGCCACCGACAACGACAAATTTGTTGCCCACACTATGTTGATGAATCAGGTGGTGGCCGCCGAGGGCGAACTGCCCACCTGTCAGGACACCGGTACTGCCATTGCTATCGGTAAGAAGGGCGAGAATGTGTGGACCGGCGTGGACGATGCAGAGTACATCTCCAAGGGTGTCTATCAGACCTATGCCGAGAGGAACCTCCGCTACTCGCAGGTGGTGCCTATCACTATGACCGATGAGCACAACAGCGGCAACAACCTCCCCGCACAGATTGACCTCTATGCCGAGCAGGGCGATGCCTACAAATTCCTCTTCATCACCAAGGGTGGCGGCTCGGCCAACAAGACCTTCCTCTATCAGCAGACCAAGGCCCTTCTGAATGAGAAGTCGCTCACCGCATTCATCACCGAGCACATCAAAGACCTCGGCACTTCGGCTTGTCCTCCCTACCACTTGGCACTCGTTGTGGGTGGCACTTCGGCAGAGGCCAACTTGGCAGCCGTGAAGAAGGCTTCGGCAGGCTACTTTGATAACCTGCCCACCAGCGGTAACGATGGTGGCCGTGCTTTCCGTGATTTGGAGTGGGAGCAGAAGGTGCTGGAAATCTGCCAGAAGAGTGGCATTGGTGCGCAGTTTGGCGGTAAGTACTTCGTGCACGACGTGAGGGTTATTCGTATGCCTCGCCACGCTGCTTCGTGTCCCGTAGGTTTGGGCGTGAGCTGCTCGGCCGACCGCAACATCAAGGCCAAAATCAACGCCGAGGGCCTCTGGATTGAGAAGTTGGAGAAGAACCCCGCACGCTACCTGCCCACCACCGCACCCACTATGGCTCCTGCTGTGGAGATTGACCTCGACGAGGGTATGGACAAAGTGAGGGAGACCCTCTCGAAATACCCCATCAAGACCCGCCTGAACATCAAGGGTACGCTCATCGTGGCTCGTGATATTGCCCACGCACGCATCAAACAGATGTTGGACGAGGGTAAACCTATGCCCGACTACTTCAAGAACCACCCCGTCTATTACGCAGGCCCTGCCAAGACCCCCAGCGGTATGGCATCGGGTAGCTTTGGCCCCACCACCGCAGGTCGTATGGACCCCTACGTTGACCTCTTCCAGAGCGAGGGTGGCTCGATGGTTATGGTGGCCAAAGGTAACCGTTCGCAGGCTGTAACGGATGCTTGCCAGAAACACGGCGGCTTCTACCTCGGCTCCATTGGTGGCCCTGCTGCCATTTTGGCCAAGAATAGCATCAAGAGCGTTGAGGTTGTTGACTTCCCCGAGTTGGGTATGGAGGCTGTGAGGAAGATTTACGTTGAGAACTTCCCTGCCTTTATCATCGTGGACGACAAGGGCAACGACTTCTTTGCAGAGTTTAAGCACTAAAATCCCCTTTGGGGACGTTATTATGGCGACGGCTGCTATCCTCTTCCGATGGCGGCCTCGCTATGGTATGGAACAAGTTGAATAGGATTAGTTTGAGAATGAGGAAAATTCTTCTGTTTATTGCCACGCTGTTTGCCTGTGTGGGTGCAGCCTTTGCCGATGAGGTATCCTTTGAGGTGAATGTTCAGAGGGTTGTAGCCGTGGGCGAGCCTTTCAGCGTGGAGTTTACCATCAACGCCAAAGGCAGCGGTTTTGAGGCCCCCACCTTTGAGGGCTTCGATGTTATGGCCGGCCCTATGGAGTCGCACGGTAGCAGTGTGCAAATCATCAATGGCAAGACCACCCGCACGGTGAGCCACACCACAAGTTTTGTGGTGCTGTGCCCGAGCGAGGGCGACTACACCATTGGTAGCGCATCCATTCGTTCGGGAGGTAAGACCTACACCACCAAGCCCGTAACCGTTAAGGCCATCGTTGAGAGTGCCACTGCGGGCGGACAGAGTGGGGCAGCAGTGGAGGAGCAGAGCGCAGCCTCACGCCTGGCCGAGGATGATATGCTGATTGTGGCTTCGGTGGACCGCACAAATGTCTATAAGGGCGAGCCGGTGAGGGTAACCTACAAGTTCTACACCCGTGTAGCGATGGGGGTGGAGGGACAGAAGATGCCTTCGTTCAATGGCTTCTGGACCCAGAGGCTCAACATTGATGCCAACCGCTGGGTGAGGGAGGAGTATAAGGGCAAGATTTACGATGCCTGCCCCATTGGTGAATACCTTCTCTTCCCACAGCAGAGTGGAGAGTTGACCATCGAGCCTTTGGAGATGAATGTGGTGGCAAGGTTGCAGGTGCAACGCCGCCGCACGAACGACCCCTTTGCGGATTTCTTTGGTGGCGCACAGATTGAGGAGGTGCGCAGGAAGGTGGCCTCTCGCCCCCTGACTATCAACGTGAAGGCCCTGCCTGCGGGTGCGCCTGCAAGTTTCAGCGGTGCTGTGGGCGAGTTGGAGATGACCACCACACCCCCTGCCGACCACATCGAGGCCAACACGGCCGTAACCTACACCGTGCGCATCTCGGGCAAGGGTAACCTCTCTATGATACAGGCTCCGCAGATTGAACTGCCCACCTCTTTTGAGCAGTACAGCGTGAAGAGTAGCGAGAGTATCCAGGCCACAGGCTCGGGCATTACGGGCTACCGCCAATTTGAGTACCCGATGATTGCGAGGGCCGATGGCGATTTTCTGATTCCGGCTGTGGAGTTCACCTATTTCAACCCCAAGTTGGCCAAGTATGTAACCCTCTCGTCGGCCGAACTGGTTGTTAACGTGGCACCCGATGCAAATGCAACATCTGTGGGCCCCACGGCTGCACTTGTGAGTGGTATTGCCAAGGAGGACATCAAATTCCTCGGTAGGGACATTCGCTTCATCAAACTCGGCCCTGCCGATTTGCGCCCACAGGGTAAACTCTTTATGTTCAGTGGCCTCTATTGGTTGCTGGTAGTGGCTATGATTGGCCTCTCGGTGGTGCTGGGCGTGTGGCTCAAAGGCCGCTTGAAGGAGTTGCGCAATCAGGAGGCTTTGAAGGGTAAGAGAGCCAACAAGGTGGCCCTGATGAGGTTCCGTGCCGCAGAGAGGTATATGCACGAGCAGAACCAAAAGGGATTCTATGAGGAGATGTTGCGTGGCCTTTGGGGCTATATGGGCGACAAACTCAACATCCCCGCTGCCGACCTCACCAAAGAGAGCATCAGGGAGAACCTCGCTCGCAAGGGTGTGGAGCAGGAGGATGCCGAACAATATGTGGCCATCATCAGCGACTGCGAGTATGCCCAATATGCACCCTCGGTGAGTGGCCGTATGGAGGAGGCCTACCTTGCAGGTGTGGATATTGTGTCCCGCTTGGAGGGAGTTATCGGTAAATAAGATGTAGCCCAAAGGAAACAAAGAGAAGAGAAGATGAAAAAGACAATTCTTACATATTTAACCCTTCTGTTGGGAGTGCTTGTTGGAACAATCCCCGCAAAGGCACAACCCGTTGACACCGACACCCTCTGGGAGAGGGCAGGCACGCTCTACACCGCAGGCGACTACAATGGTGCGCTGATGGTCTATGACTCCATCAGCAGTGCAGGGTGGGCGAGTGCCAAACTGTTCTATAATATGGGTAACGCCTACTTCAAGAGTGGCAAGATTGGCGAGGCTATACTCTACTACAACAAGGCCCAAAAACTCGCCCCTGCCGACAGCGATGTGGCCTACAACCTTGCCTATGCCAATAGTTTTGTGAAGGACAAAATTGAGGTTGTGCCCGAGTTTTTCCTCAAAGAGTGGTTTTCGGCTCTGGGCAACACTATGAGTAGCGACTCGTGGGCTGTGCTTTCGCTTGTGGCCCTTGGTCTGACGCTTGCCTTTGGGCTTGTCTATCTGCTTGGTGCCAAACGCAGGGTGCGTAAGGGGGGCTTTGTGGTGGCACTTGTGGGTGCTGTGGTGATGCTTGTTGCGGGAGGGTTTGCTGCTGCCGAGAGGAGGGATGTGCTCGACTGCTCGGAGGCTGTGGTTGTCAGCTCGGCCGCTGCGGTGAAGAGTTCGCCCGACCGTACCAGCAAGGATATCTTCATCCTCCACGAGGGTACGAAAGTGAAGGTGCTGGACACCTATGGAGCGTGGAACGAGATACGCATAGCCGATGGTAACGAGGGGTGGATTTCCTCGTCGGCTATCAGTGTAATAGACTAATTTTCCGAACAATAGATAATTCTACAACCCAATGTCAAGACTGCTTAACGATGCCGTAGGCGAACTCGCCAAACTCCCCTCGGTGGGCCGCCGTACCGCCTTGCGACTTGCTCTCCATCTGCTCCACCGAGAGCCGGAAGAGGTGGCTGCACTTGCCGATGCGCTCACAAAGTTTCGTAATGAGGTGAGGTTTTGTAGCCGTTGCAACAATCTCTCCGATGGCGAGGTGTGCCCCATCTGTGCGGACTCTCGCAGGGATAGGACTACGGTGTGTGTGGTTGAGCACGTTGGCGATGTGTTGTCCATAGAGAACACCAACCAATACAATGGCCTCTACCACGTTTTGGGCGGAGTGATTTCTCCAATGCAGGGCATAGGGCCCAGCGATTTGAAGATAGACCTCTTGGTGGAGAATATCGCAAGGGGCGAGATTCGGGAGGTTATTTTAGCCATTGGTGCAACGGTTGAGGGCGAAACGACACTCTTTTATATAATGCGTCGTTTGGCTCAATTTCCCGACCTGAAAATCACCAAGATTGCTCGTGGTATTGGTGTTGGCGACGAGATTGAGTATGCCAATGAGTTGACGATTGCGCACGCATTGCATAATCGCACAGAGGTAAAAAACTGATTTTGGCGGGTGCTTTTTGCACAAAAATTCAGAGAGCGAGTCCCTCACCTACGCCAAGTAGGCTGCGGACTCGCTCCTGCTCGGCGAGGCCGCCGAGCGCAATTACGACCACCCCTCCCGACCTCCCCTGTCGTAGGGGAGGAGAAATCGTTCTCCCCTAAGTTAGGGGAGATGGCACAAAGTGCCAGAGAGGTCTGTTAAAAAAAAGCCACGGGTTACATTTTTGTAACCCGTGGCTTTTGTCAACCGTCAATTTTCAATTTTCCATTTTCCATTTTCCATTTTCAATTCCTTCTTTACTCTTCGCCAATGACGTTGCGCCAGAGTTTTACGGAGTTATCGATGGTCTTCTCGGTGGCATCGCTACCATATTTGTCCACATCGGCCATATTGCGGGGGCCGTGGTTGATACACAGCGGGCCGTTCAAGCAACCGCCCTCGCAGGCCATACCCTCAAAGAAGTTAAACTCGCTCTTGCCCACCTTCAACTTGGCCATATTGACCTTGCACTGCTCGATGCCGTTCATCTGGATAGGACGGAGGTTTTCGAGTCCCTTCTCGCTGGCGATGTTCAGCAGGCCCTGAATGATACCACCACTCTTGGCGAAGATGCGACCGAAGAAGGATGCGTTGTTCAGCGGGGTATCCTCCTGCTCGGTGGTCTCAATGCCACGGGCATCGAGGAAGGCCTGCAACTCCTCAAACGACATCACCGAGTCGATAGCGCCACCCGTCTTGTCGAGCGTGTACTCCATCTTCTTCGATGCGCAGGGGCCGATGAATACCACCTTTGCATCGGGCTCGCTCTTCTTGATGAGCCTTGCCACCTCAATCATAGGCGAGGGTGTGTGGGAAACATATTGTTTGAGTTCGGGGTGGTTGATTTCGATGAAACGCACAAACGAGGGGCAGCAGGAGGTGGTGAGAATACCCTTCTCCTCCCACTCCTTGGACTCCTTGTAGAGGGTGATGTCGGCACCGAGGGCCACCTCCACCACGTCCGTAAAGCCGAGCTTCTTGATGGCCGTAACCACCTGCTCAATGCGGCCATAGCGACACTGACTGATGATTGCGGGAGCAACCACCGCATAGATTTTGCTCTTTTTCTCTTCGGCCTCCTTCAACAGATGGATAATATCCAGCAGGAGCGACTTGTCGGCCATAGCACCAAAGGGGCAGGCGATAACACACGCACCACACATAATGCACTTGTCGTTGTCAATCTTGGCCTTCTTCTCGGAGGTCATACTGATAGCCTTCACCTTGCAACTCTGCATACAGGGCCTAACCATCTTGATAATGGCACCATAGGGGCAGGCTTGTGTACACTTGCCACACTCGATACACTTGTCGTGGTCGATTACGGCACGTTTGTCCACGATGTTGATTGCATCCTTTGGGCACACCTCACGGCAGTTGTGGACGATACATCCACGACAAGCGGGCGTTACGAGAATGGCATTTGCGGGACACTCATCGCAGGCGATGTCGATAACCTCAATCACGTTGGGGTTGTCCTTGTCGCCACCACAAGCCATACGCACCCTCTCTTGGAGAATGGCCCTCTCCTTGTAGATGCAGCAACGCAGTTCGGCTTTGGGACCGGGCGAGATTGTTTTGGGGATGTCAATGTAGGCACGGTCGAGAGTGCCTTCGTAGGCGTGGCGTACTACCTCTTTGAGTACGTTGTATTTCAGCAACTGTACGCTGGTATCGAATACCTTTGTGTGTTTCATATTCGGTGTCAGTGTATAATGTTCAATATTTCCTCATCATCTAACTAATCGACCACAAAGATAGATAACTTTCAGCGAATAAACGCTTGGGGCGAGTAGAATTATTGAAAAATTTTATAAATTTGCGCTTGATTAGGGTTAAAGTCAGAAAATAAATAGAGATACTATGTCGGAAAAACTCCACTTTGAAACGCTCCAAATCCACGCAGGTCGCCACGAAGACGGCACCTACTCTCGTGGTGCGGCAATATATCCCACGGCAGCCTATGAGTTCCCTTCGTGCGACTACGCTGCCGACCTGTTCAACTTGGCCAAGATTGGCAACATCTACACCCGCCTGCAAAACCCCACCAGCAACGCCTATGAGGAGAAGGTGGCGGCACTCGAAGGTGGTGTGGGCGCATTGGCTGTGTCGTCGGGTATGTCGGCCCAGCTGGTGGTTATCACCTCACTGTGCAAGGCGGGCGACAACATTGTGGCTGCTCCGTTGCTCTATGGTGGCACGTTCAACCAATTCAAGATAACTTTCCGCAAGATGGGTATCGACTGCCGCCGTGCGGAGAACGATAGTGTGGAGGCCTTTGAGAGCCTCATCGACGAGAACACCAAGGCTATCTATGTGGAGTCGATGAGTAACCCCTCCTGCTCGGTGCCCGACTTGGATGCATTGGCCGAGTTGGCCCACAAGTGGGACATCCCCTTTGTGGTGGACAACACCTTTGGTGCCTGTGGCTACCTCTGCCGCCCCATCGAACACGGAGCCGACATTGTTGTTGAGAGTGCCACAAAGTGGATAAATGGCCACGGTACGGCTATGGGCGGAGTGATTGTCGATGCCGGCACATATAATTGGGGCAATGGTAAGTTTCCCGAACTGTGTGGCCCCTCGGAGGGCTACCACGGCCTTGTGTTGTGGGAGGCGTTTGGCCCTATGGCTTTCATTGTCAAATGCCGTGTGGATGCTCTGAGGGACTTGGGCTGCTCGCCTTCGGCATTCGATAGCTACCTGATGCAGTTGGGCCTCCAAACCCTTGCCATCAGGTGCGAACACGAGGTTGCCTCCACTGCCAAGTTGGCCAACTACCTCAGCCAACACCCCCTCGTGAAGAGGGTGCTGTGGGTGGGCTTTGAGGAACACCCCTCGTATGAGAACGCCCAAAAGTACTACCGCCACGGCTCGTCGGCCGTCTTCTCGGTGGAGCTCAAAGGCACGCTCGAAACGACCATCAAGTTTGTTGAGGCCCTCAAATTGGTGAAACATATGACTATGATTGGCGACTCTATCACGGTGGTTACTCACCCCGCATCGACCACTCACAAACAACTCTCCGACGAGGAGCAGTTGGCCGCAGGTGTAACCCCCACGCTGTTGCGCATCTCGCCCGGATTGGAGCACGCCGACGACCTTATTGCCGACTTCGAACAGGCCTTCAAAGTGGCAATGGAGTAGATGAAAGAACGATTTGACATACCTCTTGCGCTGGAATGTGGCGGGGTGCTCCCCTCGTTTGAGGTTGAGTACACCACCTATGGCACGTTGTCCCCTGCGAAGGACAATGTTATATGGGTGTGCCACGCACTTACGGCCGACAGCCGAGTGGCCGATTGGTGGCCCCACACGGTGGAGGAGGGGCGTTTTTTGGACCCCACAAGGTGGTTTGTCATCTGCGCCAACTTCCTGCTTTCGCCCTATGGTAGCACCTCGCCTGTGAGTGTAAACCCTGCTACGGGCAGGCCGTGGAGGGGCGATTTTCCGCAGGTTACCGTGAGGGATATGGTGGCTGCCCACAGAGCACTTGCCGAGAGGCTCGGCATTGAGAGCGTGGAGTTGCTCATTGGTAGTTCCATTGGTGGCTTTCAGGCTATGGAGTGGGCCATTGCGGCTCCCGATTTTGCAAAGCGTGTGGCACTGATTGCCACCTGCACACGCTCCTCGGCGTGGGCCATTGCCTTCAACGAGTCGCAGAGGATGGCCATCGAGGCCGACAGCACCTTTGGCGAGGACGGCCCCACGGCAGGAGCCGCAGGTATGGCAGTCGCAAGGAGCATCGCACTGCTGAGCTACCGAGGTGCCTCTGCCTACAACGCCACCCAAACCGACCCCGATAGGGAAAAACTGAGTGGCTACCGTGTTACGACCTACCAACAACACCAGGGCGAAAAACTGCGCCGCAGGTTTGATGCACACTGCTACTACCGACTCACCCAAGCAGTTGACAGCCACGACATTGCACGAGGCCGAGGGAGCGAGGAGGAGGTGCTTGCAGGCATCAAAGCCAAGGCCCTCGTGGTGGCCATCACGAGCGACATACTCTTCCCGCCCGAGGACCACAAGGTGTTGGTGGATAACATCCCCGATGTAACCTACCGACTCATAGAGTCGCCCTTTGGCCACGATGGTTTCTTGGTGGAGTATGAGCAGTTGGATGCTATCATCAAGGCCTTTATGGCAAAATAGTAATAGAAACAATAGTAGTTAGACGTTGGACTTTGGACGTTAGACAAAATTAGATATGAACAAGAAAATCAACATAGGCCTTTTTGGTTTTGGCAGCGTGGGGCGTGGACTCTACGATGTGTTGGGTGCTGTGGAGGGTAAGGATATTACCATCCGACGTATCTGTGTGCGCAATTTGAGTAAGGATAGGGGCGTGGCTGCCGACTTCACCGACCAGCCCGACCGCATCTTCGAGGACCCCGAAATCAATATGATTGTCGAACTCATCGACGATGCCGAGGCCGCCTATGCCATCGTGCGCCGTGCATTGGAGGCGCACCTGCCCGTGGTTAGCGGCAACAAAAAAATGTTGGCCTACCACCTGCCCGAACTCATTGAGTTGGGCAAGAAAAACGCCACCCCGTTCCTCTATGATGCTTCGGCGTGTGGCAGTATCCCCGTGATTCGCAACCTCGAAGAGTACTACGATAACGACCTGCTGGTGAGCGTGAAAGGTATCCTTAATGGCTCGTCCAACTTTGTGCTCTCCAAGATTTTCAACGAGAATATGTCCTACGACAAGGCACTCCGCCTGGCGCAGGAGCTGGGCTTTGCCGAGAGCGACCCCTCGTTGGACTTCGATGGTTGGGACTCGCTCTTCAAACTCGTCATCCTCACCATCCACGCCTTTGGAATATACGTTGCTCCGGAGGATATTTTCCGCTATGGTATCTCCACGATGAACGAGGCCGACATCCGCTTTGCGAGCGAGAA
The DNA here is from genome assembly GCA_045614965.1 of Tidjanibacter sp. Classification (GTDB taxonomy): domain Bacteria; phylum Bacteroidota; class Bacteroidia; order Bacteroidales; family Rikenellaceae; genus Tidjanibacter. Next base: position 49,805 of record JAZLDY010000023.1, on the reverse strand, counting down.
ACAACGTCGTATCAAACTCGTTGGCCACGTTGAGAAACGCAACGACGGAGGTGTCTATCTGTGGGTTGTCCCCCAACTCATTTCGAGGGATAAATATATTTATAGCGTTGAGGATGAGTTCAATGGCGTGGTTATCAAGGGCCGCTACTACTACAAACAGTTTATGTTTGGTCGTGGTGCGGGTGGCCACCCCACGGGTGCAGCCGTGTTGAGCGACATCACCGCTTGTCGCTACGACTACCGCTATGAGTATAAGCGTATGAACTCCGGGGCCACCATCCACCACACCAACGATGTTGTCCACCGCATCTACTACCGCTATCGCACCGAGGAGGAGCGCAACCTCCTCAATTTCCAACTCGTCAGGGAGCAGTACACTTCGGGCGAGTGGAACTATGTTGTGGGCGATGTGAAGTTATCCGACCTTGTGTCTGTGAAAGATGCGCTTGCGGGTAGGGATGTGTTTCTTGCGGCATACCCTTGGAATTAAAAAACGCAGATTGCGGGTGAATTTTGCACCGCACTTCGATAAGCGGGCTCCTCATTTGCGCAAGCAAACTGCGGGTCCGCTTTCTTGTGTGCCTTGCATTTGCCGCACACTTTGCGTTTTTTTGTGGTGGTGCTGATGATGGTTGTTGCTTTTTTTGCACCGCACTTCGATAGGCGAGTTCCTCATTTGCGATAAGCAAACTGCGGACTCGCCTTCTTGCTTGGCACAAAATTCCCCTCGCACTTTGCGTTTTTTTTGTAGTGCTGACGAACGTCGGATGCACCCCAACCACTCCTCCCCTAACTTAGGGGAGCAGCAATTGACCAAGCTTTGCTTGCTCTAAAATGCTCCCGCTCGGCATAGCTTGCAAGCAATCTCTGCACTCGCTTACTCGCATTTGCTTCAATTTTCAATTTTCAATTTTCAATTTTCAATTTTCAATTCTCTTTTCCCAGTAGCCTCAGTAGTCCCTGTAGCCCTAGTTGGTGGGCTGGGTCATCTGGGTCATCTGGGAGGATAAGGGCCTTAGAGCCCTTAGGGTCCTTAAAGCCCTTAGGGCCCCTTCTAAATCACGGGTATCTTTTTTGTTACCCGTGCTATCCAATCACTCCTCCCCTAAGTTAGGGGAGGTGGCCAACGGCCGGAGGGGTTTGTTCGTCTTGCCACGACTGCCGTAGGCAGGCGGTTGGCATCTACCGCTCTTCCAATATCAACCGACGGCTGGGGCTACTGGGGCCTCTGGGAGAGATAGGGGTAATTCCCCATTTCCCATTTTCTTCACAATATTCCATTCCGCAGGCACGTTATTTGTTTGTTTATTACCCCTAAAAGAAGTTACTATGAAACGAATCACAACACTCTTGGCTATGACAATGATGGCATCTTTTTCGCTCTTTGGGCAGGCTCCTTCGGCCCGTGATGGTAGTTTTTTCACCTTCCCTGCGCTGCGTTACAGCGTGTGCCATATGAGGCAATATCTGCCCACAACCAATGTGCCACGCAACAACACGGCACGCATCACCCCCTTCCGCTATCGGTTGGATATGGATGCCATCGACCGCCTCACCTTCATACCCCTCGGCCACGCCGAGCCAATGACGTGGCGTGAGTCGCTGGCGCAGAACTATGCCGATGGTGTCATCATCCTCCACAAGGGGCGTGTGGTCTATGAGCGTTACTTTGAGAACCTTACGCCCGAGGGCCTCCACGCTGTGATGTCCGTAACCAAGTCCTTTACGGGTACTCTGGCGGCCACGTTGGTTGCCGAGGGAAAGTTGGACCCCACGAAACTTGTGAGCTACTATCTGCCCGAACTTGCAGGTAGTGGCTTTGGCGATGCCACGGTGAGGGAGGTGATGGATATGACCACCGCCATACGCTACTCCGAGGAGTACACCGACCCCAATGCTGAGGTGTGGGCCTTCTCTGCCGCAGGCAACCCCTTTGCCGACCACCCTGCGGGCACGCCACAGGGCTACCACGACTACCTGCGCACTGTGCGTAAGAGTGGCACCCACGGCGAGCAGTTCGGCTACCGCACGGTCAATACCGAGGTGTTGGGATGGATTGTGGAGCGAGTGGGTGGAGCCACCGTGGCGGAACAGTTGCAGAGGCGCATTTGGGGCCGTATGGGTATGGAGCAGGATGCCTACTATCAGGTGGATGCTGTGGGTACTCCCTTTGCGGGTGGAGGACTCAACGCTTCGTTGCGTGATTTGGCACGCTTCGGACAGATGATGTTGCAGGGTGGTAGGTGGCACGGCCGCCAGATTATTCCCGCAGAGGTGGTTGAGGATATTCGCTTTGGCAGCGACGTGGCTCCCTTTGCCGCCTCCGACTATGGCAAGAAACTCCCAGGGTGGAGCTATCGCAATATGTGGTGGGTGAGCAATAACGCCAATGGGGCCTATATGGCTCGTGGGGTCCACGGCCAGGCTATCTATGTGGACCCTGCGGCAGAGATGGTCATCGTGCGCCTTGCCTCCAACCCCAATGCGAGCAACACACTCAACGACTACATATCCCTGCCCGCCTACCAAGCCGTGGCGGACTACTTGATGGGACGTTAGCTGTTAGCCATTAGCTGTTAGCCATTAGCTGTTAGCTGGCATACCCCTCCGCCTACGGCACCTCCCCTAACTTAGGGGAGGAGTGGTTGTGGTGCTCCCTACACTCCCTATCGCCCCTATCACCCCTATCACCCCTATCACCCCTATCACCCCTATCACCCCTCCCATACCAGCCAAAACAAAAAAAACTCACGGGTATCTTTTTTAATACCCGTGAGTTTTTTTGCTAACAGCTAACGGCTAACAGCCTATTTTGCGCTATCCATCCACTCCAAGAAGGCCTCCACATCGAGGTCATAACCCCTTGTGTCGCCCAACTGATTGCCCTCGGCATCGAGGATGACGTAGTAGGGCTGTGCGTTGATTCCAAACTGCTTCAACGCAAAGTGGGAGTTGATTTTGCCGAGTGTCTTTAATTCCTTGCCACTCTCGGTGATTACCCAATCCTCTGCGGCCACCTGTTTTTTGTCGTCCATATAGAGGGCGCAAATCACAAAGTCGTTCTCCAACTTGGCCTTCACTGCAGGGTGGCTCCACACCCTTGCCTCCATCTCACGGCAGTTCACGCAACCGTGGCCCGTGAAGTCGAGGAATATAGGCTTGCCAACCTGTGCGGCATACTCTTTGGCCTCCTCCAAGTCGAAGAAACCATTCAAGCCGAGGGGCAGTTCGAGAAAGTCGCTATATTTTACGGTGGTGGGAGTGTCGGCTTTGGTGGTGCTCACTGCGCTACCGCCCTCTGCACCCAACACAAAGTCTTGTGTCTGCATTGGGGGCAGATAGCCCGAGAGAGCCTTCAAAGGTGCGCCCCACATACCGGGTATCATATAGACCACAAAGGTAAATACGCCAATGGCGAGTGCGAGGCGGAAGGTGCTTACATACTTAACCTCCGAGTCGTGTTTGAAGCGGAGTTTGCCCAGCAGATAGAAGCCCATCATCGTAAATACCACAATCCAGATGGCCAAATAGACCTCCCTATCGAGCAGGCCCCAGTGGTAAACCTGGTCGGCGGTGGAGAGGAATTTGAAGCCCAGAGCAACCTCCACAAAGCCCAGTACAACCTTCACCGAGTTGAGCCAACCGCCACTCTTGGGCATCTTGTTGAGCAGTCCGGGGAAGAGTGCACACAGCACAAAGGGCAGCGAGAAGGCCAACGAGAAGGCCAACATTGCAAAGATGGGGGTGAGTACCTCGCCCTGGGTGGCCTTAATCAACACGCTACCCACAATGGGGCCCGTGCAGGAGAAGCTCACAAGTACGAGGGTGAGGGCAAGGAAGAATACACCTCCGAGGCCCTTCTTCTTGTCCACATTCTCGTCACTCTTGTTGACCAACTTCGAGGGCAGCACAATCTCGAATGCGCCAAAGAAGGAGGCTGCAAAAATCATAAACACGGCAAAGAAGATGATGTTGGGCAGCCAGTGTGTAGCGAGCCAGTTGAAGATGTCGGCCGTTACGGCATCGCCACCCACGAGTTTGGTTACCAGAATGAGCGCAGCAATGGGCAGGGTGTAGAGCGCAACGATGAATACACCATACATTGTGGCCCTAAACTTGGCCCTTGCTTTGTTTTCCGAGCCCTTCATAAAGAACGACACGGTCATTGGCACCATTGGGAACACACAAGGGGTGAGCAGTGCTGCAAAGCCCCAAATGATGGCCTCGATTATGATGCTCCAAAAGTTGCCTGTGTGGGTGGTGTTGCTACCCTCTGCGGGTGCAACCTCGGCCTTTTTGCTCTTGCCTGCCACCGAGCCGTCGAGAACAACGCTCTGCTCCACCTCGCCCATCTGACAAGTCTGGTCGGTACACTCCTGCCACTCGATGAGCACTTTGAGCTCCTTGCCGGCCTTGCGGGTGAGCACCTGCTGGGTGAAGGTAACCTCACCCGAGTAGTCGCCCATATCCATCTTGAACACTTCGTCGTAGTACTTGTGGGGCTCACGAGAGGGGGTAACCTCGCCCACGATTTCCACCTTCTTGGTGGGCTCGATGGTGATGGTTGTGGGGTTGTAGCCGCCCAACTCGCCGAGTGCGTAGATGTGCAGGTCGTCGGGGATGGATGCCGTTACGTTGATTTCGTAGAGTCCCTCTCCGAGGTCTTTTGCGGTGGTGGTCCAAGTGGTGCGTGTGCTCTGTGCCCAGAGCCCGAAGGTCATCATCGAGAGGACCACAGCAAGCATAAATTTCAGATGTTTCATATTTGGTTGTCTTTGTTTGTAAACAAACGCATTTATTTAGCCCACAAATATAGAGTTTTTTTTGTGTTGCACAAAAACACCACCTGTTTGACAAAAAAAATCGCACGGCGGAGGATAACGATAGGCAAAATGATATATATTTGCACCCATAATTTTTAAGAATTTTTAATAACTCAAACATCGGAGGAGGGTCCTCCCTGACACTCAAACTTTTAGCAATGGCTTCTACCACCCAAAAGGCGTCCAAGCAACGCTTTGCAATCGATTTTCAGCCCCGATTGTTCTCCACTTTGAAAGGCTACAATCGCCAGAAATTTTCCAAAGACCTGATGGCCGGTATCATCGTCGGCATCGTGGCCATTCCACTCGCAATCGCATTCGGTATCGCCTCGGGCGTGGGCCCCACCGAGGGCCTCGTAACGGCCATTATTGCCGGTTTCCTCATCTCCGCATTGGGCGGTACGAAGGTGCAGATTGGTGGCCCCACGGGTGCTTTCATCGTGATTGTCTATGGTATCATCCAGCAGTTTGGTCTTGCCGGCCTTGCCATTGCCACAGTAATTGCCGGTTTGATGCAGATTGCTATGGGTGTCTTCCACCTCGGTAGTGTCATCAAATTTATGCCCTATCCCATCATTGTAGGCTTCACGGGCGGTATTGCCATCACCATCTTCTCTACCCAGATGAACGACCTGTTCGGTTTGGGTATCGAGAACGTACCGGCAAACTTTATCGACAAGTGGGCTTGCTACTTCCAGAACATCGGCAACATCAATTGGTGGGCTCTGTTGGTGGGCGTGTTGAGCATCCTCATCATTGTCTATACTCCCCGCTTCTCGAAGAAAATCCCCGGCTCGTTGCTGGCCATTGTGGTTATGACTCTGGTGTGCTGGATTTTGAGGGAGTTTGCCGGAGTGGATTCCATCAAGACCATTGGCGACCTCTATGAGCTGCCCAAGGGACTTCCCTCGTTCCGCATCCCTGCACTTGCCGAGGGCGAAACATTCTTCTCCACGGCCCAGGCTGTGTTGCCTTCGGCCTTCACCATTGCCATTCTGGGTGCCATCGAGAGCCTTCTCTCGGCTATGGTTGCCGACGGTGTGGTGGGCGATAGGCACAACTCCAACACCGAGCTTATTGGCAACGGTATTGCCAATATTGTGACTCCCTTCTTTGGTGGTATCCCCGCCACGGGCGCAATCGCTCGTACTATGGCCAACATCAACAACGGTGGCCGTAGCCCCATCGCAGGTATTGTCCACACCGTGGTACTTCTTTTGGTGCTTCTGCTGTTGGGTGGCCTTGTGGGCCTTATCCCTATGCCCTGCTTGGCGGGTGTGCTGATTGTGGTGGCCTACAATATGAGTGGTTGGAGGACCATTCGCTCGATGTGCCGCCAGTCGAGGGGCGACATTGCCGTACTCTTTGTTACCCTTCTGCTGACCGTCATCTTCGACCTTACCATCGCCATTGAGGTAGGCCTCGTTATGGCCGTTGTGCTCTTTATGAAACGTGTTATGGAGAGCACCTCTATCTCGGTGGTACAGAACGAGATTGGCGTGCACCACGACGGCGAGAGCGACGAGGTACTCACCATTCCTGCCCACACGGAGGTCTATGAGATTGAGGGCCCCTTCTTCTTTGGTATTGCCAACAAGTTTGAGGAGATTTCCAATATGCGCTCCAAAATGCCCATCCGTATTATCCGTATGCGTAAGGTAACATTCATTGATGCTACGGGTATCCACAACCTCGAAATCTTCATTGACTCGGCCTTGAAGGAGGGCCGCAAGGTTATTCTTTCGGGTGTAAACCCTGATGTCTATGCCGAGATTTACAAGGCCGGTATTGTGGATATGGTTGGTAAGGAGAATGTTCTCGACCACATCCACAAGGCACTTGCTCGTGCCGAGGAGGTCGCCGAAACGCTCCAATAGAGAGAGGCTTTCGGTTGCCGAAAAACCGATAGAGTGCAAAATAAAATCACGGGTATCATTTTCGATACCCGTGATTTTGTTTGTCTAACGTCTGACGACTTTTCCTTAATTAGTAGAGAGTAGAGAGTAAATATTCTCCATTTCTGCTCTTTCTGCTCTTTCTGCTCTTTCTGCTCTCAATTCTCAATTCTCAATTCCCCCTCTGCCTGTTCCATTGACCACTCCAAGCCGTCGGGAGCCGAGGATGCAAAGCGAGATACGCCAAAGCCCAACAGCAGGGCACCAATGGCAAAGGCAATCATTGTGGCAGCGGGCTTGTGAAGGGCCACCTTGCCACCCTCCTTGTTGTAGTCGAGGGCGGTGGCGTTGGCCGCACTAATAGCCCACAGCAGGCCACCTGTGATGACACCTTCGATGGCTCCAATGGCAAGGTGGGTGGGAAGCATTGCGCCCAAGAACTCCCCGAATGGGAGTGCGCTACCTGCGCCTGCAATTCCATTTTCCACCACCACGGCAGCCGCACCGAGTGTGGTGGCAACTGTGCAGGCCACCACCGAGGCCACAATGGTACGCCAAGGGTTGCGACTCTCGCCGAGCAACTTACGGAACACCAACGGATAGGCCACAAGGCAACCGATGGCGGCCATATTGAGGATGTTCATACCGAGGGCCATCATTCCGCCATCGGCAAAGAAGACCGCTTGGACGGCCAACACTGCCGACAGGGCAAGAAATCCCGCCCACGGGCCAAGCACCGAGGCCAGCAGAATACCGCCGAGCATATGGCCGCTGCAACCGACTCCGGGAATGGCGTAGTTAATCATCTGGGCGGCAAACACAAAGGCCGCCATTACACCCATCATTGGCAGGGTGTTGGAAGAGGCACTCTTCTTGGTTTTTACTACCGCAACGGCGATGAGTGCCACTGCGGCTACTCCTCCCACGATAGCCTCGGTGGGAGAGAGAAGGTGATCAGGCATGTGCATAAAGCATTCAGTTTTTTAGTTGGTTTTTGAATGTTGGTAAAATAAATAGCCACGTTGCAATGCAGAAGGGGGCTGTCAGTGAGGGCAGGCCCACGGGTGCGAGCAACACGTTCATTGATGCTTGCACAAAGAACGTGCCTACTATGCCCACAAGGGCCCAAATGATGGTGCGAAACGATGGACGCAGGAAAATTGCTCCCAGAGCGATGGCCGTAAGCGTGGGGCTGAAACCATACATACCGTGTGCAATGGCCTCGGTGGGTGCGCCAAAGAGGAGCGCAAGGGCCGCACCTCCGGCCGAGCCAATCACCGCCCAGAGGGCCGATAGAGGGCTTGCAATCAGCAGACCCACAAGAAACAGTAGGCCCGTAATCCACGAGTCAATCAGAAAAACCTGACTGATACCCCTGAGGGTCCACTCCACAAACTCAATAAAGGTGGGGTCTGCCGAGTGGGTGAGGTGTACGAATGAGGCGGGCAACATAGGGTGGGAGAGTGCCACCACGTCAATTCCTCCAAGCATACGGGCCGCAGCGAGGAATATCCACGTTGACATCACAAAGGGGAAGGTGTAGGAACTCACTCCGAGTGGCTCGCCAAGGCGGTTGAGGGCGGTGCGTACCCAAGTGGTCATTGCCGAGCAGACCACAAGTGCCGCCCAACCCAGCGGGGTGGAGCCGAGGAAGGTCATCAGTGCGCATCCCACCAACACCCCATTGAAGCCCCAGAGTCCCTGTTCGCCGTCGTTGTGGGGGTAGCCGAGCAGATAGCCTGTGAGGATGGAGACGGCAGTGCCCACCAAAGCACCCCACGCAACGGCGGGTGTGCCGGCAGAGTAGGCACCCCAGAAGATGCCCACCAGAAAGAGTATTCCGCAGGGCATATTGCCCTGAAACATCACTTGTGCGATGGAACGAAAATAGGTTTTAATGTGTTTCATATCAAAGAATTGAAAATTGAAAATTGAAAATTGTGGTGCGCCATAGGCGCAGTGTTTTATTTTCATTTTTCTTTCTTCTCGGGTATCTTTTTTAATACCCAAGCTTTCCGGTATTTCATTGTTTGCGGGTAACGTTTTCGTTACTCAGGAGTTGACGGAGAACTCCATCTTATCGCCACGCAAACTCATCGGGTAGTGGACACCCTTTGACCAGCTGGCGGAACGAGGAGCAGAGCGAGCGAGTGCGTTCTTTGAGAACTTCGGTGGAGAGAGTCAACACCCTCACCACCACGCCCACCTCGCCCCTGAGGAGCGACACACTCATTGCCTCGGAAGAGGTGGCATAGGGAGTGAGAGAGTCGTAGAGGGTGCGGCAGATGTCGGGCGGAGCCATCATAATCACCGAGCCGAAGTGCCGATAGTGTCCCAAAGTGCCAAGCCTTTCGGGCGACAGAGTCTGTGGGGCTATGCACATTGCCTCACGAAGTATGTCTTCTCCCTCTGTGTTGTGTACCACCAGCGAGGTGTTGAGCCAATCGTAGGTGAACTTCTCACCGTGGTGGAGTCGCCCGCAGGTGTAGCTCTCGGCATAGAAGAGCGCAGCGGTGGGGTGGAGTGTGATGGTGGTGTGTGCCCAGAGCCTTGCCCCACGATGGGGAATTGTGGGCTGTGGCAGCCACTCCAAATAGCTCCCTTCGGCAAGGTGGAAGGTCTGTGTGAGCCTGCAATGGTCGTGGCTCATTGTGGCGACCTTTGTGGCGGCACCGGTGGATATGTGTGCCATAGCCCCTGCGCCCAGGGTGATGTGGTGCTCATAGCGGTCGCCATCAACATAGGGGCCACCCGACGAGAGGATATAGACACACGGCAAGGTGGGCAACTGCTCGTCGAAGTAGAGAGCCTGCTGTACCACAATGGGTACCCTGCGGTAGAGGTGCCGTAGGATAGTCCTACCGCTACCATCCACCTCAAAACCCATTTCGAGGTGGCCGTGTTTGGCCACAATGTCCCTATTGAGGGCCATCGGAAGAGAATGTGCAACAGCCATAATTTTATTCCCATTTAGACCGCCTCCACGGTGTCGAAGAGTACCATCTGTTCGATGAGCCCAACGAGGGTGTCAATGCCCTCGCCCGTGAAGCAGTTTGTGAACACAAAGGGCCTCTCGCCACGCATCGCACGGCTGTCGTGGCGCATCACCTCCAAGTCGGCACGCACATAGGGCGCAAGGTCGGTTTTGTTGATTACCAGAATGTCGCTGTGGGAGATACCCGGCCCATCCTTGCGTGGAATCTTGTCGCCGGCGGCAACGTCGATGACATAGATGAAGAAGTCCACAAGGGCGGGACTGAATGTGAGTGTGAGGTTGTCGCCACCCGACTCAATGAAGAGAATGTCGGTGTCGGGAAACCTCTCCTCCATCTCCTCTACTGCGGCCAAATTCATTGAGGGATCCTCCCTTACGGCGGTGTGTGGACACGCTCCTGTCTCCACTCCTGCAATGCGCTCGGAGGCCAGCGTGCCACGCAGTATTCGGCGGACGTGTTTGGCGTCCTCGGTGGTAACGATGTCGTTGGTGATGATGACCACCTGCAAACCCTTGGCAAGCAGTCGTGGTGTGAGCGTTTCGATGAGTGCGGTCTTGCCCGACCCTACGGGCCCACCGACTCCTATGCGACAGGTGTTTTTTGTCATTTGTAGATGATAATGTTCAACTTACTCACAAAAGAGTAATTAGTGAATGTTTTTCTTTTTGTTCTTGGGTATCTTTTTTAATACCCGTGCCTTCCTGAAAATAATTCTCAATTCTCAATTCTCAATTCATAAACATCCTCTGTGTTCCCTTCTCGTGGAGCGAGGTTGCAAGGTCTATCATTGGCGCAAAGGAGCGCATATCTTCGAGTGTGTGGTGGCACACTTGCCCATAGAGTTCCTCCACGAGGGGAGCAAGTTGGAGCGCAATGGTTTGTGTTTCGATGTGTGTGATGCGCATCAGTCGCAGTGCCGCACCCAACACCGAGGAGGCAACCCCATAGAGGTACCCCACGAAGAGTTCCTCCTCGCCAAGGCCCCACACCACGGCTGCCACGGCACTCGCTATGGGGTGGGTGCCTGTGGTGCGACCACTCACAACCCACTCCCTCCACTGCTCCACAATGGGGGTTGTGGTGGCAGTGGAGGTTGAGTGGAGCAGTTGGGTGAGCCTTCGCCCCATTTTGAGCGTCATAGCCCGTGCTTCGGCCGATATTTTGAACGACAGGAGCCTCTGGTCCGACACGATGAGTTGGTCGAGGTACCCTTCCGAGGCGGCTCGATAGGCGTGCAGCATAGCCACACAATCACACTCACCGGCGGTGCGCACCACAGCCCTTGTGTAGTCGCCCAGAGTGATGGCATCCTCCACAATACCATTCGCCACGGCACTCTCCAAGCCTCCCGAAAACGAAAAACCGCCAACGGGAAAGGCCGAATCGGACATCTGGGAGAGCCGAAACAGAGAGCCCACCGAGAGCCTATGGCAGCCCCCATTATCCACTAAGCCCACTCGGCTCTTAAAGGAATGGCTCATAGGGCGAGGTGGAGAAGGTGGTGTGGGAGTGGTGATGGTGGCCCGAGGAGTGATGCGGGTGCTCGTGCTCCCTCGGGGTGCCGCCAAACAGAAGCCTTACCTCCGTGGGCGACAGGTAGGGTAGTACCTCCTTGCCCGGTCGGAACGCAAACTCCACACCGCTGAAATTGTGGGTGCGCATCACACCGAGCATTACCTTGCGGTCCACGGTGAGGGGAACATAGACCTCCTTGCCTTTGACCACCGCAGGCCAATGTTGGTTGCCGAGTGCGTGCCCGAGTTCGATGGCTGTGGCGAGTGCCTCCTCGGTGGGCCGTAGTGCAAGTGGGGCTATGTTGAGAACCAACACCTCCCCCAACTTGATTTTCACTACGGCTGCACTGTGGGCCTGCGAGTCGAACTGTATGATGTCCCCATCGTGGAGCCTTTCGCCACGCTCGAAGGCCAAAGGGTAGGCTTTGCCGCTGACACCAAAGGCCAGCAGACGGCTCTTTTGGGCGTTCCATTGGTCGAGTTCGATGTAGTCGATGTCGGCTCCGAGGAGTCGGTGCTTCCACTCTTCGGTGGTGGCGTTGCCAAGTATGCTTTTATAGACGTTCACTGCTGCTGTGTGTATTGAAATTGTGTGTTACTAACTGAAAAAATAGAGTTGCGCAAGGGAGATTGATTGTGCGGGAGTGAGGTTTATCAACTCGCCATCCACCGACACCTGGAAACTCTCCGGATTTACATCAATCACGGGCGTTGCGCTGTTGAGTATCATATTGCCCTTTGTGAGTGTGCGACAACCCTTTACGGGCACAACCCTACGCCTTAGGCCGAGCCTCTCGGCAATGCCGCAATCGTATGCCGCTTGCGATACAAAGGTGAGGTTGGTGTGGGGCAGTGCGCTGCCGAAGGCACCAAACATAGGCCTGTAAATCATTGGTTGTGGAGTGGGCAACGAGGCGTTGGGGTCGCCCATATTGGCCCACGAAACCATACCGCCCTTGATGACCATCTTGGGCTTGGCTCCGAACATTGCGGGCTCCCACAACACAAGGTCGGCCACCTTGCCCACCTCCACCGAGCCAACCACCGAGTCGATACCATAGGTGATGGCGGGGTTGATGGTAATCTTTGCAATGTAGCGCAACACACGGAAGTTGTCGTTGTTGGGGCTATCCTCGGGGAGTTTGCCCACCCTCGACTTCATATAGCAGGCCGTCTGTATGGCACGCATAAAACTCTCGCCCACACGTCCCATAGCCTGCGAGTCGGAGGAGAACATCGACAACACGCCCCTGTCGTGCAGGAAGTTCTCGGCAGCCTGTGTCTCGGGCCTCACACGACTCTCCGCAAAGGCCACATCGGAGGGAATCTTGGGGTTGAGGTTGTGGCACACCATAATCATATCGAAGAGCTCGGTCTGCGAGTTGACTCCATAGGGTAGGGTGGGGTTGGTGGAGGAGGGGAGCACATTGCCATAGGAGGCAACTTTCAGCAGGTCGGGGGCGTGTCCTCCACCTGCACCTTCGGTGTGGTAGGTGTGGATGGTACGTCCGTCGAAGGCGGCGATGGTGTCCTCCACATAGCCACCCTCGTTGAGGGTGTCGGTGTGTATGGCCACCTGCACATCATAGCGGTCGGCCACCCTCAGGGCGGTGCGTATCGCCTGTGGGGTACTGCCCCAATCCTCGTGTATTTTCAGGCCCATTGCTCCCTGCTCGATTTGCTCCGCAAGGGGAGCCTTCTGTGAGCAGTTACCCTTGCCGAGGTAGCCGATGTTGATGGGTAATCCTTCGGCCGCTTGGAGCATACGGTGGATGTTCCACGTTCCGCTTGTGATGGTTGTTCCGTTGGTGCCATCGGTGGGACCGATACCGCCACCGATGAGGGTTGTGATACCACCCGAAAGGGCTGCATCCACCTGCTGGGGCGAGATGACGTGGACGTGTCCGTCGATACCACCGGCGGTGAGTATGAGGTGCTCGCCACTAATCGCATCCGTAGAGGGGCCTGTGGCCATACCTCTGGTAACACCGTCCATAATGTTGGGGTTGCCGGCCTTGCCTATGCCTGCAATGCGCCCATCTTTGATGCCCACGTCGGCCTTGACCACACCCAACACGGCATCCACGATGGTTACGTTGGTGATGACAATGTCGAGCGAGCCTTGCTGGCTGGTGGTGCCGTTGTCGATACCCATACCATCACGCAGGGTCTTGCCGCCACCATATACCACCTCGTCGCCATAGGTTCGGAGGTCTTTTTCGATTTCGATGTATAGGTCTGTGTCTGCGAGCCTTATGCGGTCGCCCACAGTTGGACCATAGAGGTCGTTGTATTGTTGTCTGCTGATTTTCATCTAATTAGTATTTTTTTTGTCAACCGTCAACCGTCGACCGTCGACCGTATTCAATTTGTGGATATTATTTTAGGGAGATTAGGGAGGTTAGGGAGATTAGGGAATTTAGGGAGTTTAATTTTCCATTTTCCATTTTCCATTTTCAATTTTCAACTCTCTCCGTCCATCCGTTCACTGCACCGGCAAAGCCGATAACCCTACGGCGACCTCCATAGGCCACAAGTTCCACCGTGCGTTCGTCGCCCGGCTCGAAACGTATGGCGGTGGTGGCTGGGATGTTCAAATGGTAGCCAAAGGCCTTCTCTCGCTCGAAGGAGAGGTGGCTGTTGACTTCGTAGAAATGGTAGTGGGAGCCAACCTGTATGGGCCTGTCGCCCGTGTTGCGCACTTGGAGGCTTGTGGTCTGTCGCCCCACGTTAATCTCAATCTCCCCGCTTGCGAGGAGCACTCCACCCACGGGAACACTCTCTCCGTTGGTGGTATTTGTTGTCTTTTTTGCCATAGTCGTAGAGTCTTATTTAATGGGGTTGTGGATGCTGACCAGACGGCTGCCGTCGGTGAATACGGCCTCCACTTGCAGGAGCCCAATCATATCGGCTACGCCCTCCATTACGTCCTCTTTGGTGAGTGCTTCGGCGGCACTCTTCATAACATCCTCCACGGTCTTACCCTCCCTTGCCTCTTCGAGGGCTATGGATGTGATGTAGGCTACCGCTTCGGGGTAGTTCAGGCGCAGACCTTTCGACTTGCGCCTCTCGGCAATGAGGCCCAAACTCAGCAGTGTGAGTTTATCTCTCTCTTTTGGTGTCAGGTGCATAAATTTTGTTACTTTTGTGTGTCGGATGGATTTCGGGAGCACAACAAAACATCCAAACACCGTGCCGAAAAAGCGGCACGATGTTTGGGGAATTGAGAGTTTAGAGAATTTAGGGAGTTTAGGGAATTTAGGGAGATTAAGGAATTTAGGAAAGTCCCTTTCTTGCCCTTTCTGCCCTACAAAAAAAATAACAAAAAAAGCTAATGGCTAACGGCTAAAAGCTAACAGCTCAAAAACAAAGTATGATTAAAGCAATGTTGATTGCAGGATGTGGTGGTTTTATTGGCACCTGCCTGCGCTTTCTGACCGGTAAATTGTGTGCCCACCTCAGCCACGGAGCCTTTCCGTGGGGTACGTTTGTGGTGAATGTGGTTGGTAGTTTCCTTATTGGCGTCCTCTTTGGGCTGGCCGAGGAGAAGGGGATTCTGTCGTCCCAGATGAGCCTGCTGTTGATTACGGGCTTTTGCGGTGGCTTCACCACCTTTTCGACCTTTGCCGACGATATGTACCTGATGCTCGGCCGTAGCCAATGGGCTTTGTTTGTGGCCTATGTGGTGTTGAGCCTTGTGCTGGGCCTTACGATGGTGTGGCTCGGCAGAAAGATAGTGTAGAACGTCTGTTGAGTCGGTCGTCGGTTGACGGTCGTCGGTTGACGAAAATAAGGCCCTCAGTGGAGGGCCTTATTTGTTTTATTTTGCCACAAAGACGAGGGTGAGTTCGCCTTGGGTGAAGAGATACAAATTGTTGCCTTCGATGGTGAAGGAGTCCACCCCGTCGAGGGCCTTGAAGAAGGTATATTCCAACCTATCGTCGTGGCAGTAACGCTTGGTGGAATACATCGCCCCAAACTCAATCTTGCCCACCGTATCCTTCTGGTACTTCAACTCCGAGGGGGTAATCTTGGCCTGTCCGCCATAGCTGTTGCATCCGCCAAAGCCACCATAGGAGCCATCAGCGGAGAGTACCAACGTGGGGACTTTACCCTCGGTAAGGTCGGCAGCTACGTTGCGTCCGTTCATCTGCCTGAGGGTCCACTCGGTGGCATTCAGGGGCTTGTGGGCCTTGGGCGATGTCTTGCGACAATCGCAACACCCAACGGCAAAGAGGGCCACAGCCACAATGAGAACTATCTTTTTCATACCAATATAGAGGTGTTTCTATTTGAAATATTGGAGGTTGTCCCAGCAGGCTTTCAGTTCGCCCTTCTCAATCTTGTGGATAATCTCCACCACGCAGTCGTTGGCAGGGGTTGCTATACCCACCTTGCGACCATAGGCCGACACGGCACCATTGATTGCATCCACCTCCGTAAGTTTGCCCTTCTCGATGTCCTGCAACATACTCGCTTTGAGTTTGGCGTGTTTGCGGATGGCAATGGGGATGATGAAGAACGAAACGGCCTTCTTAATGGGGCCGGAGTAGTCGAGCAACTTCACGATGTCCTTGCCTTGCACGGGCTCGATGCGGATACCGCCTGCGGCACACACGTCGATACACTCCTTGATGAGGGCCTGCACAATGTGGCGTGAGCCACGCTCCCCGGCGGCCTCGCCAAAGGTGCAACCCAACACGGCACTCATACCCGAGAAGGCGGCATTGATGAGCAGCTTGCTCCAACGGGTGCCGATGAAGTTCTCCTCCACATCCACCGTACCCATCAGTTCCAACAGTCGCTTTACCTCGCCGAAATATTTGTGGGGCTGTGGAGTGATGGCACCCAGCGCAAAGGACAACGCATCGGGCTCGCTGGTGAGCTCACACACGCCTGCCTCTTTGAGCGTAGCACCCCACGCAACAGTACAACCCAGCACCCTCTCGGCTCCCAAGATGTCGGCAATCTGCATCTCCGGCAGACCGTTCTGGAAGGTTACCAACACGCCATCCTCGGCCAAGAAGTCTTTGAGCATAGCCACCACCTCGGCATTGTGCTGCTGTTTGGTCATCAGGAAGATGATGTCATACTCGCCACTCATCTCCGCAGGGGTGTAGGCCACCACGGGCTGTGTGAACTCCACAGTTCCAACCACCTGTGCGCCTTTGGTTTGCAGAGCCTCGATGTGGGCTTTGTTGCGATTGATAAGCTCGATGGGCTCACCGGCCTTGCTGATGTATGCTCCAAGAATTGCGCCCAGCGAACCGGCACCATATATTGCTACACGCATAACGATTTATGTTTTTATAGTTTGACTTTCTACGGCAAATATATAAATTTGTGGCGAGAAAACTATAACAAACCAAAAATAAACACAACACTTTTCAACTATGAAACACACAATCTGCTCGCCTCTCGCCCCTGCTGCTGTGGGCCCCTACTGCCAGGCTGTTGATGCCAATGGTACACTCTATGTCTCGGGCCAACTGCCCCTCGTACCCGCCACGGGTGAGATGCCCGAAGGCATTGAGGCACAAACCCGCCAATCGCTTGATAATCTGGGTGCAATTCTGCACGAGGCAGGCCTCGACTACTGCGATGTGGTTAAGACCACCGTGCTGCTGCAACACATCTCCGACTTTGGCGCAATGAATGCCATCTATGCCGACTATTTCAAGGGCTCGTTCCCTGCCCGTGTGTGCTATGAGGTTGCTGCCCTGCCCAAAGGTGCCCTCGTGGAAATCGACTGCGTAGCAGTGAAATAATCAAAAAATTTTGAATTTTGAATTTTGAATTTTGCATTTTATTTGTACTTTTGTGCGCTTCTTTCACACGTGTATGCGTGTGGGAGTCTATAAATAAAGTCTAACTTTTTAATTAACAAACACTTAACAAAACAATGGAAAACAAACACATTGCTAACGAAAATTTCGACTGGAATGCTTACGAGACCGATGCAGACCTCTATGGTCAGCTTGGCCGTGATGGCGCTGCTGCTGCTTACGACCAGTCGCTCAACAACATCACCGCAGGTGAGGTAGTAGAGGGCGTGGTTACCTCGGTTAACAAACGTGAGGTTATCGTAAACGTAGGCTACAAATCGGACGGCGTTATCCCCGTTGCAGAGTTCCGCTACAACCCCGAGCTCGCAGTGGGTGAGAAGGTTGAGGTTTACGTTGAGAATGCAGAGGACAAAAAAGGACAGCTCATTCTTTCGCACAAGAAGGCTCGTCAGTTGAAGAGCTGGGACCGTGTTAACCAGGCTTTGGAGAACGACGAGATCATCAAGGGCTTCATCAAGTGCCGCACTAAGGGCGGTATGATCGTTGACGTATTCGGCATCGAGGCATTCTTGCCCGGTAGCCAGATCGACGTTAAGCCCATCCGTGACTACGATATTTACGTTGAGAAAACTATGGAGTTCAAGGTTGTTAAAATCAACCAGGAGTTCCGCAACGTTGTTGTTTCGCACAAGGCTCTCATCGAGGCTGAGTTGGAGCAGCAGAAACAGGAGATTATGTCTCGCTTGGAGAAAGGTCAGATTCTCGAAGGTACCGTTAAGAACATTACTTCCTACGGTGTATTCGTTGACCTCGGTGGCGTAGATGGTTTGATTCACATCACCGACCTTTCGTGGGGCCGTGTAAACCACCCCGAGGAGGTTGTGGTTCTCGACCAGAAGATCAATGTTGTTATCCTCGACTTCGACGACCAGAAGAAGCGTATCGCTCTCGGTCTGAAACAGCTCACTGCTCACCCCTGGGAGGCTTTGGATGCAGAGTTGAAGGTTGGCGACAAGGTTACCGGTAAGGTTGTGATGATGTACGACTACGGTGCATTCGTTGAGGTTGCTCCCGGCGTTGAGGGTCTTATCCACGTATCGGAGATGTCGTGGAACCAGCACCTCCGTTCGGCTCAGGAGTTTATGAAGGTTGGCGACGAGATCGAGGCAGTAGTTCTCACCCTCGACCGTGAGGAGAGGAAGATGTCGCTCGGTATCAAACAGCTCACCAGCGATCCCTGGGAGGCTATCGAGGAGCGTTACCCCATCGGTTCGAAGCACACCGCTAAGGTGCGTAACTTCACCAACTTCGGTATCTTTGTTGAGATTTCGGAGGGCATCGACGGTCTTGTTCACATCAGCGACCTCAGCTGGACCAAGAAGATCAAACACCCCGCAGAGCTCACCCAGCTTGGCGCAGACTTGGACGTTATCGTTCTCGGTATCGACAAAGAGAACCGTCGCCTGAGCCTCGGCCACAAACAGTTGGAGGAGAACCCCTGGAACGAGTTCGAGGCACAGTACGCTGTTGACTCGGTACACGAGGGTAAGGTAATCGAGGTTAACGACAAGGGTGCTGTTGTTGCTCTTGGCGAGAACGTAGAGGGCTTTGCTTCGTCGAAGCAGATTGTTAAGGAGGACGGCACCACCGCCAAAGTAGGTGATGTACTTCCCTTCAAGGTTACCGAGTTCTCGAAAGTAACCAAACACATCAGCCTCTCGCACACCCGTGTATATGAGGAGGTTAAGCGTGCTGAGGAGAACGCAGCAAAGGCTGAGAAGCGTGCTGCTGCCGAGGCAACCAAATCGACCGTTAAGAAGATTAACGCACAGGTTGAGAAGACCACCCTTGGTGACATCGCCGGTTTGGCAGAGTTGAAAGCCAAGATGGAGGCTGCTGAGGAGAAATAGTTTTTCCGAAACTGCATAACGAGAGAACGCTCCGCCACCCGGCGGGGCGTTCTTTTTTGTTTACTGACGGCTGGGACTTCTAGGGCTTCTGGGGCGACTGGGAGAGATAGGAGTGATAGGGGCGATAGGAGTGATATGGGCGATAGAGGTAATAGGGACGATAGGGAGTTGGGGAGGTTAGGGAGCGTAGGGAGGTTAGGGAACCCCACGACTACCCCTCCCCTACCTTAGGGGAGCAGCTTTTCTTCACGGGTAGCGTTTTTGTTACCCGTGCGTGGGGGAGTAATTTTCCATTTTCCATTTTCCATTTTCAATTTTAATTGTAACTTTGTGATATGACATTCAAGGTTACCATACTCGGCTCGGGGAGCGCAAAGCCCTCAATCACAAAACACCACTCCGCACAGGTGGTGAATCTCTATGAGCAACACTACCTCGTGGATTGTGGCGAGGGTACGCAGAATAGGCTATTGAGGGAGGGGGTTAGTCCGCTGAAAATCAACGCAGTATTCATCTCGCACCTCCACGGCGACCACGTCTTCGGACTCTTCCCACTCATTTCGAGTATGGGGCTTATGGGCCGCAAGGTGCCCCTGCACGTCTTTGCCCCACGCCCATTTGACGAGGTTATGGAGTACCATTTCCGTTACTTCGACACGAAACTACCCTTTGAGGTTGTGTGGCACGAGGTGCACACCACAGCCCACGAACTGCTCTATGAGAACAACGTGATGGAGGTGTGGAGTGTGCCCCTGCGCCATAGGGTGCCCACGGCGGGCTTTCTGTTTAGGGAGAAGACACCGGGGCTGAATGTGCGCAAGGAGAAGATTGAGGAGTTGGGACTCGGTGTGGCGCAGATTACGGCTGCCAAGAGGGGCGAGGATGTTACCCTTGTGGACGGTCGGGTGGTGCCCAATGGCGAGTTGACCTATGTGCCCTATCCGCCCCGCAGCTATGCCTACCTGAGTGATACGAACTATTCGGGCAAGGCGGTGAATTTGGTGAAGGGCGTTGACCTGCTCTACCACGAGGCCACCTATGCCGACAATATGAGCAAGGAGGCCAAACAGAGGGGCCACGCAACCACCCTGCAAGCGGTCAAGGCGGCCCGTGAGAGTGGGGCCAAACGACTGATTATAGGCCACTTCTCTTCTCGCTATAAGGACGAGAGCGTGCTGTTGGACGAGTGTCGTGCGGAGTTTGCCGAGACCTACCTTGCCGAGGAGGGAAAGACCTTTGAGATAGTGCCCCAAAAGAAAATTTGAATGTGAAAATGACCAAACGAACCATCATAACACTCCTTGTGGCTCTGCTGTCGCTGACGACTGCACAGGGCCAAAATCGCCGTGATGCGGCTCGCTACAACACAATGGCTGCCGAGGGCGTGTGGAGCGTGGGCGTTACCATCGTTCCCGCCACGAGCCTTGTTCATCCCGCAGGGAAGGCCTACGGAGGTGCCCTCTCGTCGGTTGGTATGATGGGCTTGGGCTTGGAGGGCGGATATTTCATTAGGGACGGATGGAGGGTGGCTGCGGAGTTGATGTATGCCGACAATGGCTACTCCACCTCCTATGCGAGTATGGTGGGCGAGGCCTACACAACCCAATCATCCTTCACGGTGGGTGCGCTCTGCTACCGCCACTTTGGGCGTTGGTATGCAGGTGCAGGCCTTTCGGTGGGCCGCTCGTCGCTACGCTACCGCACGGCCGAACAGGAGGGTGCGCCCAACATTGGGAGGTTTGGCGAGGAGAGCTTTGCTCAACGCAAGGGCTCCTGTGGTCTGATTGTGTCGGGAGGCTACCAGGTGTCGCCCTTCTTGAAGGTGGGTGGCTTTTGGCGACCTTCGGTTGCGGGCGGTGGCTATGCCCACTCGCTGGGCTTGTCGGCCACCATCTACCTACCCTTTGTGGATGCGGTGGTGTGTAAGTAATACCTTTCTTATATATAATAGAGAACAAGTATGCGTATAGGAACAAAAATAGCCCTCACTCTTGCCACTCTGCTCTGCTCCTTGGGTACCATTGGAGCGCAGCAGCGAGAGGTGGCATTGGGTGTGCGTGGGGGATATAACGTGGCCCTGGGAGCCTACTCGGCTGTGTCGTTGGAGGGCGACTTTGGCCTGATGGACAATGTTGGTGTGAGTGGTGGTGTGCAGTGGGCCACCTATGGTCGCACGGCCGTAGAGTTGCGCCCGTCGTATGCCCACCCGACCTCTTGGGGCTCGCTCCACCTGAGAGGACTCCTGCACTACACCTCCCAAGCCTCCTCCCGCACCTTTGCTGCGGGTGTAGGTGCGGGCCTGTCGAGCAGGGTGCTGTTCTGCACTCTCGGCTACTACTACCGCACCCTCGGTGCCGGCGGCCAATATGCAAACGAGCCGGTCAACTTCTTCTATGAGCTGGGCTTCCACTTTCTGCCCGATGCGGAGAGAGTGGACCTCCAACTTGTTTTTACCAACCACGAACTCTTTGAGTTGGAACGTCAATACCAACCAACGTGGATGGTGAGGGGTGAGTGGGCTGTGAGTGATGCGCTGGGTGTGTCGCTGGCGGTGAACTACAAGTCGGCCGGTATGTTTAATATGTCGGCAGATTTCTATCAACTTAACTTCAAGGCAGGCGTATGTTACAGGTGGTAAGGAGATTGGTAGCACTTGCTGCCGTGGCCGTAACCCTTTGTGGTTGCGACATTTTGGAGGTTTACGACATCAAGGGAATGTTTGTGCCCACGAGCGACTTGGTGGGCGTGAGGTTTAAGCAGAGCGTGGCCCATACGGGCGACAAGTCGGTGGCGACCATTGAGGCTTCGGAGGAGTACCTCTTCTATGTCTGCACCGACCCCCACGTTGACGGCTCCCACCGCAATATGACCACCTTTAACGATGCACTGCGCACCGATGCGACGGCCTCGTTTGGCATTGTGCTGGGCGACCTGATTGATAGAGTAGGTATGCGCCCGCTGTATATGGAGTCGGTGGCGTATGATGCCGAGAGGCACACCCACAACCACCCAATTTTCAACGTGTTGGGCAACCACGACCTCTTCTACGATGGCTGGGCCGAACACTTCAAACTCGTGGGGCCTTCGGTCTATTGGTGGGAGGTGCGGTTTGATGGCGGCAGTGATTTGTTCATTGTGCTCGACTCGGCTACGGGTACGCTCGGGGCCAAGCAAACCAAGTGGTTGCGTGAGTTCCTGGCGACCAACCGTGCAAAGTATCGCCACTGCATCATCTCCAAACATACAAACCTTTTCAACACCGACAACACCCAGTCAACCTCGGGCAATA
The DNA here is from genome assembly GCA_045614965.1 of Tidjanibacter sp. Lineage (GTDB taxonomy): Bacteria > Bacteroidota > Bacteroidia > Bacteroidales > Rikenellaceae > Tidjanibacter. The sequence continues at coordinate 27,592 of JAZLDY010000023.1, read as the reverse complement.
TGCCCTTTGAGGAGAGCTTTGCGCTGTTGAATCTCTTTGGGAAATATGATGTTACGCTGGTGTTGCAGGGCCACGACCATTATAGGGAGGACCTCCCCTACGATGGTGTGCGCTATACTATTGTGGGCACAATCAAGGATGCTTCGCCCGACCCCGAGTATTTGAAAGTGCGTGTAACCCCCTCGGGAGTGGAGTTCGAGTGGGTGGAGATGTAGTCAACCGTCGACCGTCAACCGACGACCGACGATTTCAATTTTCAATTTTCAATTGACCAAGCTCCGCTTGCTCTAAAATGCTCCCGCTCTGCATAGTCCACAAGTGGCCTCTGCCCTCGCTTACTCGCATTTGCTTCAATTTTGAATTTTGAATTTTGAATTTTCAATCCCCTTTCTACCAATCAATCTCCGAGAGGCCTTGTGAGGCGAGGTAGGCGTTGGCTTGCGAGAAGTGGCGGCAGCCGAAGAAACCATTGTGGGCCGACAGCGGAGAGGGATGAGCACATTTAAGAACAAGATTACGAGAGGAGTCGATGGCGGCTCCTTTCTTTTGTGCATAGGCACCCCAGAGCATATAGACCACTCCCGAACGCAACTCCGAGAGAGTGGCCACCACAGCGTCCGTAAACCTCTCCCAGCCGTGTCCTGCGTGGGAGGCGGCAGCGTGGGCCCTCACGGTGAGGGTGGCATTCAGCAGCAGCACACCCTGCTCGGCCCAGCGGTCGAGGTTGCCACTTGTGGGTATGGGCTTGCCGAGGTCGCTCTGTATCTCCTTGAAAATGTTGCGCAGCGAGGGTGGAAAGGGCACTCCGTCGTTTACCGAGAAACACAGCCCATTGGCCTGACCTTCGCCGTGGTAGGGGTCTTGGCCTATGATTACCACCTTCACATCGTTGGGCTTGCACTTGTCCAACGCACGGAAGATGTTGCCTGCGGCGGGGAATACGGGCCCTGCGGCATACTCCGAGCGCACAAAGTGGGCGAGCTCGGCAAAATAGGGTTTGTCAAATTCGGGTTGGAGCAACTCGCCCCACTCGGGAACAATGCGAACATTCATAGTCAAAATTCAAAAGTGTAGCACAACACTTGATTATCTTCCAATACCAGATAGTGGGTGTCGGGCAGGGGAAGCCCATAGAGAGTGGCACTGAGAGTGGCCCCTTGGCTGTCGTGGCCAACCAACAGAAGGTCGCCCGTGAAATCCACCCCTGGGGTGAGTGCATACTTATACATCGCCTCCTTTGCACCCCACACGATGGCCTCAAAGTGTGGCCCTATCTCCTCGGCCAAGGCCTCTCGCTCCTCGGGAGTGATGTAGCGTGTGGCCACCTTTGAGAAGTTGCGCACGAGGCTCTCGATGTCCACTCCGCACCTTGTGGCACCAAACATCACCGCCACCCACTCGGCCGAGTGCGAAACGCTGATGTAGGCCACCCGGCCCACCTCTCGCTCCAACAGGGGGGCACCCATAGAGTTGTAGCGCAACGAGGCTTCGGCCCCCAACTCGGCCCTCACAATGCTCCTCCAAGTGCTCCATTGGGTCCTACGGGTGGGGGAGGTGAGTGTGGCCAGATGGGTGTGGTCCTCCTCGGTCAGCAGAGGGGAGTGTTCCGCAGTGTTGTCCACGGGAGCCACGATGATGTAGCCCTTATCGTAGTCTATGCGCCTCATTATAAACCGTTAGCTGTTAGCCATTAGCCGTTAGCTGTTTTTGATTTTCTCCACACGGATTTCGTCGGCGTGGTGTCCGCTGACGGAGAGTACCGTAAACCTCACTCCGTGGAGGCTCCTCTTGTCGCCCCTACGCAGGAAGTCCCTCTTTATTTCGAGCAACATACCGGCAATGGTCTCGGCCTCGCCACGGCAGTCGTCAAAGACTCCCTCCTCCACACCGAGTACCTCCTCCAAGATACCAATGTGTGCCTTGCCCTCAAAGATGTAGGCACCATCGGGCAACTGCTTGTAGGGCAACTCTTCGGGCACATCGCTCTCGTCGCTAATCTCGCCCACAATCTCCTCCAAGATGTCCTCCAACGACACAAGGCCGAGAGTGGAGCCATACTCATCAACCACTATGGCAATGTGTACCTTCTGGCTGCGGAACTCCTCCAACAGGTCGTTGATTTTCTTGTGCTCGGGGGTGTAGAATGCGGGTCTCAGGAGCCTCTGCCACTCAAAGTCGGCACCCTCGCCGATGTAGGCCAACACGTCCTTGACGTAGAGTATGCCGAGGATGTGGTCGAGGTTTTCCTTATATACGGGGATGCGTGAGAACCCACTATCCATAATCACCCTCCTCACCTCGTCGAAGTTCTCCTCCGAGTCGATGGCCTCGATGTCCATACGGGGGCGCATAATCTCCTCCACCTCCGTGGATGCAAACTGCACAATACCCGAGAGCATCTCCTTCTCCGTCTCGCTTGGGTTTTCGGTAATTTCGAGTGCGTTTTCCAGCTCCTCCATAGAGATATTTTCGGGCTGAATGATACCCTTGTTTTGCATCCTGTCGGAGTACTTCACAAGCACATACGAGAGTGGTTTGAAGAGGCTGTTGCAGGCTTTCAGGGGCAGGGCCACAATGTTGGCAAAGCCCTGTGGGTTGTAGCTCGCATAGACCTTGGGCATAATCTCGCCAAAGAGCAACAACACAAACGTAACCGCCACGGTCTTTATGGCAAACTCCCAACCGCTACTGTTGAACACCACCAGCGCATCAATCAGGTTGTCGCACAACGAAATGATGAGGATGTTGACCAAGTTGTTGGCAATCAGTATGGTGGCCAACAGTTGGTCTTGTGTGGAGAGTAGTTTGACGATGGCACTGTTTACGGGGCTGTCGTGTTTGCGAATCCTGTCCAACTGAGCAGGCGAGAGCGAGAAAAGTGCAGTTTCCGAGCCCGACATCATAGCCGAACAACAAAGCAACACCACAATCAGCACGATGTTGCCCACCAAGCCCACCTCAAAGGGCTGAAAAGTCAATATTGCACCCAATGTTGTCATCCTCATAACTTAAAAGAGTGTACCTTCGGTGGGTGGTGCAGGTTGCTCCTTCACCTTTTCGCCCACCTGACCGTCAATCTGTACTGCGCCCTTTATGCCATCGAGTTGCATACCCCTGCGGAAGAATGCGGGCTGCATAAAGAGGGTGTCGATGTCGGTATAGTGCTCCCTGATGGTCCACTCCACACTCGGCTTGGGCGCAGGGGTGGACTCCACTTGTAGGGGTGTTGGTGCGGTTGTAGTGGCAGTTGGGGCCACATTGTCAAGCTTGGGACGCTCACGAAATGGTTGCGCAAGTTCCGTAACACTATCGAAGCCTGTGGCAACGAGGGTTACCTCAATCTCGCCCTCTTGGAGTTCGGACGAGGAGCCCGCACCCCAGATGATGTTGGCATCATAGCCTCCGGCTCTCGAAGCACGAGTCTGGATAATCTCCTGCGCACGGCTTGCCTCCTCAAAGGTGAGGTCGTCGTTTTCGGCATAGGAGAGGTTCAGCAGGATATTCTTGGCACCGAGGATGTCCTGATGGTTGAGTAGGGGCGATGCGATAGCCCTCTCCACTGCCTCATCCACCTTCCTCTCACCTGTTGCTCTTGCCGAGCCCATAAGTGCCATACCACTACCCAGCATCACGGTCCTCACATCGGCAAAGTCCACATTGACAATGCCGTGCCTTGTAACGAGTTCGGCAATACCTTTGGCAGCGGTGGCCAACACGTCGTCGGCCTTGTGGAGAGCCTCCACAAAGGGCAGCGAGCCATACATCTTGGTAATGTTGTCGTTGTTGATGACCACCAACGAGTCGGTGTTGGCCTTCAACTCCTCCAAGCCTTTGAGTGCCTGTTCCATCCTCACTCTACCCTCGGTGCGGAAGGGGAGCGTAACGATGCCCACCGTGAGGATACCCTTGCCCTTGGCGGCCTTGGCAATCACGGGGGCGGCACCGGTACCCGTACCACCACCCATACCTGCGGTGATGAATATCATCTTGGCTCCGCTGCTTTCGAGGTGTATCATAATGTCGTCGAGGCTCTCGATGGCGGCCTCACGTCCCTTTGCGGGGTTGTTGCCTGCACCGAGTCCTTCGCCGAGTTGAATCTTGTTCTCAATAGGGCTGTTGGCGAGTGCCTGCTTGTCGGTGTTACACACCATAAAAGTTACGTCCTTGATGCCAAGGTCGAACATATGGTTTACGGCATTACCTCCTGCACCGCCCACACCGAGTACCATAATGATAGACTCGTTGCGTGTTGGGGCCATAATTGAGCCGAGTATGTCGGTTGTATCAAAAGTACTTACCATATTTTTCAGTCTAACGTCTTTCTTAATTAGCAAAGAGTAAATATTTTTAGGGAGTTTGGGGAGTAATTTTGAATTTTGAATTCTGAATTTTGAATTCTTCTACATCACCTCCTCGTCATCAATGACTTGGCCGATGAGTTTATCCTCCAACCAGCCACCAATTTTGGCAAAGAAGTTCTTCTTGGGCTTCTTACCCTCTTCGCTCTTTTCCTTTGGACTGTTGTTGATGGGAGTTTGCTCCTGTTCACTCTTCTCGGAGGCCACTCTCTTGCCTGCCTTCACAGGGCTAACCTGCGTGTCGGAGGCGAGGGCCATAGCCAACAGACCTACGGCGGTGGTCAGCGAGGGTGAGGATGTGCCCTCCACACTCTCGGCACCCACGCCCTCCTCGGCCCAGCCGAGTCTTACCTCATAGCCGGTGCGCTCCTTGAAGAGGGTGTCGATACCCTTCAACTGTGAGCCACCACCCGTCAACACAATGCCGGCACCGAGCTTACCGTGATAGCCCGAGGTGCGAATTTCCTCAACCACAAACTCCACAATGTCAAGCAAACGGGCGTTGATGATGGTGCACAAATCACGATAGAGAATATCTTTGTGCTTCTCGTGCTGATTGCGGCCGTTGATGCGGATTACGTTGTTGAGGTGGTTGAAAGGTATTGCGCTTGCGGTTGCGTAGCCATAGGATGTTTTGAGCCTCTCGATGTGCTTTTCGGGGATGGCATTGGCCTTGATATCTCGGTTGATGGCCTCTTGTCCCATAGGGATAGATACAGCGTAACGCAACACGCCATCGTGGTATATGGCCACATTGGTAACACCGGCACCGAGGTCCACAACAGCCACACCCATCTCTTTCTCATCGCTCGTGGCGGCCACTTGTGCCGTGGCACTTGCTGCTGCGCAGAACTTGTAGCCGTTGATACCCATACGGTCAAACGCCTTGCCAATGCGCTCCAACACACTCTTGCCCGCAAGCAGGAAACTATATGTAGCCTCCAACTGCTTGCCATACATACCAACAGGGTCGCCCACAATCTCCCTTGAATCAATCTTGTATCTCTGGGGTATGCGAGAGAGGATGACCTTGCCATCGGGAGCCTGCACGTTGCTCATATTCTCGCTGAGTTGTTTGACGTTCTCTTCGAGTATTTCGCCATCGCTACCGATATAGACAAAGCCGGAGTTGTCGGCACACACGATGTGCCTACCCTCCACCGACACAAATACATCGTTTACGATGATGTTGTTGCGACTTTCCAATTCGCTCACTGCGCTTTTCAGAGCCTTGGTAACAACTTCGATGTTGGCAATCTCACCCCTGACAAAGCCGTTTGCAGGCATAGGAGAGGTTGTGAAATCGGCAACGACAACTTCGCCATTTGCTCCGAGAGTCCCCAACGCAGCAACCACCTTGCTGCAACCGAGGTCAATAGAAACGATGTAATCTTTCAAATTCATAGTGTGTATCGAGTGTGTGTTGTATTGTGTTCTATTATGTGTTGGCACCAGCCAAATTACTTTTGAGTTTTCCACACCGCTTGTCCTTCGTAGGAAACGTCGAGTGTGTTGGGCTCGTTAAGGTCAACCACTCCGGCCTCCACGAAACGCACCCAGCGGGTGAGCTTTGCTTCGGCGTTGTCGAGTGTACCCAACAGCACCGTGTAGTTACCCCTGCGTGGGATGAGTCGGATGGTGGTGCGTGGGGTCCTGCCGGCAGCCTTTGCACCCTCCCTTTCGGCCACGATTTGCACGATGTTACCACCCCATTCGGGCCTACTCTCCACCAATCTCACAAAATTAGTGAGTTTGAGCAGAAATATATAATTTTTATCACTATTTTTTTCATTATCCTTTGCCCAAGCCACCATATTGCCCTCGAAGCCGTGTGGAAAGGGGAGTGTGATATCGCCCGTAACGAGTGGGAGGTCGATGGCCACGCCCTGTGGAGTGGGTAGTAGGTGTCCATTGGCGGTGAGGTAGAAGTCGTCGCCACCTGTGGTTATCACCCTCGCTATGGGCTTGCGCTGTGTGAGCCTCACGGTGAGCACTCCCTCGTAGTCCACAAAGGTCTGCGAGGAGCGCACAAAGCAGTTGCTCTCCACGAGGTTGTTGATAGCCAGCAGGCTCACGCTGTCGATATCCCTGCCGGTGGGCATAAGCCCTGCTTGCCTGATGGCCTGTGCAATCTTGTCGGCCCTAACGAGTGGCACCTCGGCACTATCGACCACCTCCACACGCAACACCTCCACCTTGCGTGCCTCTTCGTTGTGGTGTCGCAGCAGAACCGCCCCCACAAAGAAGCCCACAATGGCCAACCACATCAATACGATGCCTATTATCTTCCAAACACTCTTCATTGCTTATTTTGTTGTCTTTATGGCATACCCCTCCGCCCCTTGGGCACCTCCCCTAACTTAGGGGAGGAGTTTTCTATCTCGTTTAGTATGGCGTTTGCAATCAAATTGCTTTGTTCCCACACAATTTTATTCGGTACTCTCAAAATCCTAATGCCTTGTTTTGCAAGGAATTCACTTCTTTTGTTGTCGTACTCCATTTGCTCTTCGGAGTTGTGATGAATGCCATCAACCTCAATGCACAATTTGGCGGAGGGACAATAGAAGTCCATAATGTATGGCCCAACGGAGAATTGCCTGCGCCACTTATAGCCACCCAAACTTTTTCCTTTGAGAATGTGCCAAATTGCATTTTCCTCGGGAGTTGTATTGTGTCGCAATTCTTTCCGGTTGGCTAATTGGTTGTGTAGGTTATGTGTACGTTCTATTGCCATTTTGGTAGCAAATCAAAAAACTTCTTCTAAAAAAAAGACTCCTCCCCTAAGTTAGGGGAGGTGCCCAAGGGGCGGAGGGGTATGTCAATTCTCAATTCTCAATTGACCAAGCTTCGCTTGCTCTAAAATGCTCTCGCTCGGCATAGTCCACAAGTGGCCTCTGCCCTCGCTTACTCGCATTTGCCTCAATTCTCAATTCTCAATTCTCAATTCTCAATTCTCAATTTGTCATATATCTTCTCGCACTCTCGGTCGATGTCGCCTGCACCAAAGGTAACAACCACATCGCACTCCTCTCTGCTCAACTCCTCGGCAAGGTCGGCCTTCTGCACAATGCGCCACTCGGTGGTGATGTCCCTGCCAATGAGTTCGCTCTCCACACCCTCGATGGGCAACTCCCTTGCGGGGTAGATGGGGAGCAGAAGTACCTTGTCGGCCAACGACAATGCCTCGGCAAACTCGGTGTGGAAATCACGGGTGCGGGTGTAGAGGTGGGGTTGGAACGCCACGGTCAACTTTCGCCCGGGGAACATACCTTTGATGGAGCATATTGCCGCCCTCAACTCTTCGGGGTGGTGCGCATAGTCGTCGATATAGACCAACTCGGGAGTGTTGATATAGACCTCAAACCTGCGTTTTACGCCACCAAAACTATCCATAGCCTCTTTCAGGCCCTCCTCGCTGAACTCCCCTGCGGCCCAAATGGCTGCCACCGCAGCAAGCGAGTTCTCCACGTTTATTCGTCCGCCCACTCCGAGCCTGCAACCACAGATGGTGCGGTCGGGGCACACGATGTCGTAGCGGAAGGTGCCATCGCCCTGCGGGGTGATGTTCTGGGCGTGGAAGTCGGCCTCGGTGGAATCTACCGAATAGGTGTAGGTGGTGATGCCATTGTTGTTGTGGGCCACCTGCAAGCCGTGTTTGAGGATGAGCACACCGCCCTCCACAATGCGTTCCACAAACTGCCCAAAGGCACGCTTCATCTCCTCGTGTGTACCGTAGATGTCGAGGTGGTCGGCATCGGTGGAGGTGATTACGGCAATGTTGGGCGTGAGTCGCAGGAACGAACGGTCAAACTCGTCGGCCTCCACAGCCATCCTTTCGCCCCCACCGAGCAGTAGGTTGCTGCCGAAGTTGCGGCTGATACCTCCGAGGAAGGCGTTACCCTCGCCCGTGGCACCGAGGGTGAACCAAGCGGTCATTGTGGTTGTTGAGGTCTTGCCGTGGGTGCCGGCAATGGCCGTTACCATCTTGCCTGCGGTGAGGTGTCCGAGCACTTCGGAACGCTTAACCACCTCAAAACCACCATTGCGGAAGTGGTTGAGTTCGGTGTGGTCGGCAGGTATCGCAGGGGTGTATATCACCAATGTAGTGGCGGGGTCGAGCCACTCCTCGCCAATGAGGGCCACGTTGTCGTCGTAGTGAATCTGTGCACCCTCCTCTTCGAGGGCGTGTGTGAGTGGCGAGGGTGTGCGGTCGTAACCTGCAACCTTTGCCCCTTCGTGGAGGAAGTAACGGGCAATGGCACTCATACCAATTCCGCCAATACCAACGAAATATATGTTTTTCATAAGTTCCAATTTTTTTAATTCTTTACAGCCTGCACAGCAATCTCTGCCACCCTGTCGGCCGAGTCGCTGATGGCGAGGCTCTTGATGTTGGTGGCCAGCAGGGATAGCCTTTCGGGGTCGGCCACAAGAGCCTCCACCACCTCAAAGCCCTTTTCCACAGCCTCCGAGTCCCTTACAATCTCGGCTGCGCCCTTGTTTACGAGAGCCATAGCGTTGTGTGTCTGGTGGTCTTCGGCTACGTTGGGCGAGGGGACAAACACGGTGGGTTTGCCCACCAAGCAGAGCTCGCTCACCGAGCAAGCACCACTCCTCGACACCACCACCGTAGCAGCTTCGTAGGCGTAGTCCATACGGTCGATAAACGCACCTCTCCACACTCCCGTCATATCTTTACCCTCGCAGAAAGCCCTCATCTCGTCATCGTAGTATTTGCCGTTTTGCCAGATGAGTTGCACCTTACCATCGGTTATGATGCGCTCCAAGTGGGCCTTGACAACCTCGTTGAGGGTGCGACTACCGAGCGAGCCACCCACAATAAGCACCACAGGTTTGTCCTCCGAGAGCCCAAAGTGGGAGAGTGCCTCGGCGTGGTTGACCTCCTGACCGAAGGAGCCACGCAGGGGGTTGCCCGTGTGGACTATGCGGTCGGCAGGGAAGAAACGCTCCATACCATCGTAGGCCACGCATATCCGTTTGGCACCCTTTGCGAGGAGTTTGTTGGTAACCCCTGCAAAGGAGTTTTGCTCCTGCAATACGGTGGGTATGCCTGCCTTTTGTGCGGCCTTCAATAGTGGGCCGCTGGCGTAGCCACCAAAACCTATCACCACATCGGGGCGGAAGGTGCGTAGGGTGCGCCTTGCCCTGACCATACTTGCCAACAACTTGAACGGTACGGCAAGGTTTTGCAGTGTGAGCCTGCGCTGTATGCCGGCCACGGGGAGCCCCACGATTTTGTAGCCGAGTGCGGGCACCTTCTCCATCTCCATTTTGCCCTGTGCGCCCACAAAGAGAGTCTCCACTCCGTCGGCCCCGAGCTTGCGTGTGAGTGCTTCGGCAGTTGCCACAGCGGGATAGATGTGTCCGCCCGTACCGCCACCACTCAATATTACTTTCAGTTTGCTCATATATTTCTTTTGTCAAACGTCTAACGTCAATCGTCTAACGACAAGGCCATTAGCCGTTAGCCATTAGCTGTTTAATTAGTAATTAGTAAAGAGTAATTAGTAAATATTCTTGCTCTTTCTGCTCTTGTAACAGACCCCTCAGTCCTTTGGACAGCTCCCCTAACTTAGGGGAGCAGCTTTGGGTGTGCGTTTTCCCTTTCTTGCTCTTTCTGCTCTTTCTGCTCTTTCTGCTCTTGGGTAACATTTTTGTAACCCGTGCCTTCCCTCTACTCCTCCCCTGAGTCAGGGGAGGTGCCGTTAGGCGGAGGGGTATGTCAATTTTGCACTCTGCATTCTGCATTCTGCATTCTGCACTCTGCATTCTGCACTCTGCATTCTGCACTCTGCACTCTGCACTCTGCATTTTGCACTCTGCATTCTGCATTCTGCACTCTCACCCCTTCTTGTCCAGCGTTCCGTTGTTGGCCCTTGCGCTGATGCCCATCACAAGGCCCAGCGAGGCGAGGGTGAAGACCAGCGACGAGCCGCCCTTGCTCACAATGGGTAGCTGTTGGCCCGTAACGGGAAGCAGCGACACCGACACCATCATATGCAGGAAGGCCTGCAACACAATGGCTGTGATGACACCCAACACCGACAAGCCGGGGAAGGCCGTGTCGCACTTCTTGAAAATCTCAATGCCCCTATAAAACATAATCAGGAAGGCCAGCAATATTACCAATCCTCCGAACAACAATCCGTGCTCCTCGATGAGGAATGCGTAGGCCATATCCTTGTCGGCCTCTTGGAGGTAGCGGTTGGTGCTTTGCCCGGGGCCTTTGCCTTTGAGTTCACCGGAGGCTATGGACATCTTGGCATACATCGTTTGGTCGAGTTCGTTGGCTGGCCTAACGTAGTACTCCTTGCCGTCGCTCTCCACCTGTGCGCTCTTTTTGAGCACATTGGGGCTGTAACCTGCCAAACGTCCACCGGCAGTATCCAACCTGCCGCCAATGATTAGTATCACGGGGATACCCACAACGAGTCCGAGTAGGAATATCTTCTTTATGTCCGAGCCCTTGATTCGCCCGAGGAACAACATCAGCATACACGAGATGGCTATGATGAAGGTGGTGGAGTTGCTGATGATGATGGTGATGCAGCAGGCCAACACTATTGGGCCCAATACGGGCAGGGTGTGGTCGAGCAGTGTCATCTTTTGCTTTTGGGGATTTTCTCTCCAATCGTTGGGCCTAAAACTTGGCAGTATGTCAATCTTGTCGATGCTCTTTTGTCGTCGTGCGAGCCTGTCGGCCAGCAGCAGTATTACCGATATTTTCAACAACTCGAAGGGTTGGAAGTCGAAGCCTGCGATGTTGATGGAGCGTGCGGCATTGCTACCCTTGTGCATCACAATCATCAGTACCGTGAGTATGATGGAGGCCCAATAGATAATCTTGATTACAGGGCGGTAGGTGCGAGGGTGGATGGTCTGCATTGTGAAAAATCCCACCATACCGAGTCCGATGAAGAGGAGCTGTTTGGTGAGTTCCTGATTGGCATTCAGAGCAGGGTCATAAGCGGTGGTGGAATAGACCACAAAGAGCGAGTAGATGAGCAGCATCACAATCACCACCCACAGAGCCTTATCGCCCGCAAATATGCTCTCGGCCCAACTGTGCTTTGGGGCATAGTGGGCACCGGAGGGCCTGCTTTGTGAACGGCTCTCGGTTTTTTTGTCGGCATAATAGGCTCCTCTGCGTGGGGTGAAGGAGTGGGGGCTACTTGTTTCCATCGTTGTTTTGTAGTTCTAACACTTTTTGTTTGAAAAGAATACCTCTCTGCTCGTAGTTCTTGAAGAGGTCGAAGCTTGCACACGCAGGCGAGAGCAGCACCGCATCGCCCTTTGTGGCCACCTGTGCGCACACCTTCACACACTCGTCCAGCGAGGAGGTGTTATAGACGGGTACAATGCCTCGGAACTCTTCGAGGAGTTTTTCGTTGTTTACGCCCATACACACGAGGGTCTTGACCTTGCGCCCCACGAAATCTTTCAGTGGCTCGTAGTCGTTACCCTTGTCGGTACCGCCCGCAATCCACACCGTGGGCCTTGTCATACTCTCCAACGCATACCACACCGAGTCAACATTGGTGGCCTTGGAGTCGTTAATCCACTCCACGCCCCCAATCTCGGCCACCCTTTCGAGCCTGTGCTCCACACCCTCAAAGGCATAGAGTGTGCGCTCAATCTGCTCCACCGGCACTCCTGCTGCCATTGCTGCAAGGGAGGCTGCCATTGCGTTGTAGGCATTGTGTAGGCCCTTGATGTGCAGACGGTCCAAGTCGATGGCAATCTTCTTGTCGCCCAACTCCACCGTTGCCGTAGTGCCCTCGATGTTGGCCTTTCCGAAGGGGAACTTTTGGGACAAGGGGTTCAACTTTTCCACCTCGGCACGAATGGTGGCATCGTCGCCACAGTAGATGAAGTGGTTGGCGGAGGTGTGGCCCCTTAGGATGCGCATCTTGCTGTCAACGTAGTTTTGGAACACATAGTTGTAGCGGTCCAGGTGGTCGGGGGTGATGTTCATCAGTACCGCAATATCGGCCACAAAGTCCACACACCCGTCGAGCTGAAAACTACTCAACTCCAACACATACCACTCCCTGTCGTGCCTTGCCACCGAGAGGGCATAACTCTCGCCAATGTTGCCACCCACGGCCACATCCCAGCCCGCCTCGGCGAGTATGCGGTGGGTGAGGGTTGTGGTGGTGGTTTTGCCATTTGAGCCTGTGATGCAGAGTGTGCGCCCCTTGCTGAATGGGCGTGCAAACTCAATCTCGCTCACCACGGGCACTCCCTTCTCACGCAGGGCCTTCACGATGGGGGCCTTGTCGGGGATGCCGGGACTCTTGACCACAAGGTCGGCAGCGAGGATGCGCTCCTCGGAGTGTCCGCCTTGTTCAAACTCAATGCCTTCGCTTTCGAGTGCGAGGCGATATTTTTCGGCTATGGTGCCTGCATCGGATAGGAAGGTGTCGAAGCCCTTGGTGCGGGCCAACACCGCACTACCGTAGCCACTCTCGCCACCACCTAAAATAACTATCTTTTTCATTCTTTTTTCTATCGTCTAACGTCTTTTTTTGTTGTCGACCGTCAACCGTCAATTTTGAATTCCCTCTACCTGATTTTCAGGGTTACAAGCGTGAGGGCGGCCAGGAGGATTTGCACAATCCAAAACCTCACTACAATCTTGTTCTCGTGCAGTCCACTCTTCTGGTAGTGGTGATGCAGGGGAGCCATACGGAACACCCTGCGTCCCTCGCCATACCTCTTCTTGGTATATTTGAAATAGCCCGTCTGAATCATCACGCTCACCACCTCCACGAGGTAGATGCCACACAGCAGGGGCAATAAGAGTTCCTTGCGGATGGCCAGCGCAAAGACCGCAACAATGCCGCCAATGGCCAAACTACCCGTGTCGCCCATAAAGACCTGCGCAGGGTGGCAGTTGTACCACAAGAAGCCAATGAGCGCACCCACAAAGGCTGCACCGAACACCGTGAGTTCACCCGCCCCGGGGATGTACATAATGTTGAGGTAGTCGGCATAGATGACGTGGCCCGAGAGGTAGGCCAACACCGAGAGCACCACAGCAATAATGGCACTCACACCCGTATTGAGGCCGTCCAGACCATCCGTCAGGTTGGCTCCGTTGCTTACGGCTGTGATGACAAATATGGCCACCAACACATAGAGTATCCACGTCAATACATCGGCCCACTTGCCCTCGGCAGGCACCAGCCAATGGTAGTCAAACTCGTTGTTCTTCACAAAGGGGATGGTTGTCTTTGTGGTCTTTTCGCCCACAATTTCGGTGGCCACCCTCGTAGAGAGTATCTCGCCATTGGGAGCCTCGATGCTCTCCACCACCTCGATAGTTGCGGGGTCGTTCTTGTCGATGACGACCACCTGGTCGCTGAAACACATCACCGAGCCCACAATGATACCGAGGCCCACCTGACCGATGATTTTGAACTTACCTTTGAGCCCCTCTTTGTGGCGGCGGAATACCTTGATGTAGTCGTCGGCAAAGCCGAGCAGCCCAAGCCAGATGGTGCTGATAATCATCAGCCAAGTGTAGATGTTGCTCAAATCGCCCAGCAGTAGGATGGGGATGAGGATGGAGAGCAGGATGATGATGCCTCCCATTGTGGGTGTGCCCTTCTTCTCCATCTGTCCGTCGAGTCCGAGGTTGCGAATGTCCTCACCTATTTGCTTCTTGCGCAGCAGACCAATCAGTTTGCCACCGAAAATCATACCGATAAGCAGTGCGAGGATGATTGCCCCCACCGAACGGAACGATAGGTATTGCCACATACCGAGTCCGGGTATGTCAAAATGATTTTCAAGATATTTTACTAACTCGTAAAGCATTTTTCAAAATATTTTATTTTATGTTCTATATTTCTAATAATATTTAATAAATGGCTTGTGTTTTTTAAGAAATTTTACCAAAGTAGTCCGCCACCTGCTCTTGGTCCGAGAAGTGGGTTTTCTCTGTGCCAATAATCTGGTACTCCTCGTGGCCCTTGCCTGCCACCAGCACCACATCCCCACTGCCTGCCATACGCAGTGCAGCACGGATGGCTTGTGCTCGGTCGCTAATGATGAGGTAGTTGTTCCTGCCAACAACGCCCCTCTCCATATCGGCCAGGATGTCGTCGGGGTTTTCGGTGCGAGGGTTGTCGGAGGTGAAGATTGCCGTGTGGGACTTCTCCGCAGCAATGGCTGCCATCTCGGGGCGTTTGGTCTTGTCCCTATCGCCACCGCAGCCACACACGGTGATAACCTTGCCCGCAACGCCCAATGCAGCGATGGTGTCGAGCACATTGTCGAGTGCATCGGGGGTGTGCGCATAGTCCACAATGGCCGTAATGCCCGTCGAGGAGCGCAGGGTTTGAAATCTACCCTTCACGCTGCCCAGCCCGCTGAGTGCCGCCAGCACCTCCTCTTTGCTATTGCCGAGCAACACGGCGGCCATATAGACAGCCGTGAGGTTGTAGGCGTTGAACTTGCCCGTCAGTTGCGACCACATCTGCCTGCCGTCAATCTCCACCAGCATACCCTCCACGGTTGTTTCGAGTATCTTGCAGTTTACCTCGCCCACGCCACGCAGTGAATAGGTGTGGTGGGTGGCTCGGCAGTTCTGCAACATCACTCGTCCGTTCCTGTCGTCGGCATTTACCACAGCCCACGCCCCTTTGTCCAGACCATCGAAGAGCATCTTCTTGGCCTTGATGTATTCGGCAAAGGTGCCGTGATAGTCGAGGTGGTCGTGTGTGAGGTTGCTGAACAGTGCGCCCGCAAAACGGAGTCCTGCGGTGCGGTGCTGCACAAGGCTGTGGGACGACACCTCCATAAAGCAGTAGCCACACCCTGCATCGACCATCCTTGCCAGCAGTCGGTTGAGGTTGATGGCATCGGGGGTGGTGTGGGTGGAGGGCTCTTCCTGCGAGCCTATGCGATAGACCACCGTGGAGATAAGCCCTGCCTTGTAGCCGAGCCTCTCGGTGAGGTTGTAGAGTAGGGTGGCGGTTGTGGTTTTGCCGTTGGTGCCCGTAACGCCCACGAGGGCCAACTTCTCCGAGGGGCGACCATAGAAGTTGGATGCAATAAGGCCTATGGCCCTACTGCTATCCTCCACCACCACATAGGTTGCACCCCTCTGCGTGTCCACATCCTCGGGCAGGTGGTTACACACCACCACACTTGCGCCCTTCTCCACGGCACAGCCGATGAAGCGGTGGCCATCCACTGCTGTACCCTCAATGGCGGCAAAGAGAGTTCCCTCTGCCACTTGTCGTGAGTCCATTGTGAGCGCACAGACCTCCACGTCCTTGGGCCCCACAATATCCCTCACATCAATATCTTTCAGTATATCGTTTAGTTTCATATATTCTTTTTCTGCTCCTATCGCTCCTGTCGTCCCTATCGCCCTTAAAGTCCTTAGGGAGTTTAGGGAATTTAGGGAGTTTAGGGAATAATTCTCAATTCTCAATTCTCAATTCTCAATTTCAACTCCACCGTCTTGCCAATCTCAACCGGGGTGTCGGGTGCGATGGACTGCTCCACCACCACACCGCTACCGCTGAACTTCGCCCGCAGGCCGGCCGCCTCCAAGCAGTAGAGCGCATCCCTCAGGCCCATACCCACCACGTTGGGCACTACGCCCTGCTCCACAATGGCGGCCTTTTGCGAGAGTTTGGCTTGCGGTGTGTGTGTCCCCACAATCCTCTCGGCCCTTGTGGCCCACTGCTTGTCGTGGGTATATACATATTCGGCAATCTCTCTGAATACGGGCAACGACACACCGGCACCGGTATAATATTTTACCTCGCCACTCTTACGCTCCGTCTTGATTGACACAATGCAGGTGTACTTTGGCTCGTCCGCAGGGAAATATCCCACAAAGGTTGCCAAGTACTCCCTCGAACCATCCTTCTTGACATAGGCATTCCGTCCCCACTCCTCTTTGGGTAGAATCACCTGTGCTGTACCTGTCTTGCCGGCCACCTTGAAAGGCAGGGTGCCAAGTGCTTTGGCCGTGCCTCTCTCGTGGCTCACCACAGCCTCCATACACTCCTGCAAGTCGGCCAAGGCTGTGGGCGAGCAGATTTGCTCATTGACAACCTCGGTGGTGTAGTTCCTCACAACCTCGCCCTCGTTGACCACCTGTTTTACCAACACGGGGGTTATGAGCCTGCCGTTGTTGGCCACGGCGTTGTAGAACATCAGGATTTGGAGAGGTGTCATATTTATCTCATAGCCATAGGCAGTCTGCGGAAGTGTGGTGTGGGACCAGCCGCCCTTCTTGTGGAAGGTTGAGGGGTCTTTGATGTAGAAGCCCAAGCCTCGGATGTTTTGTATGCTCGACACCTTGTCGAGTCCTATGCCACGGATGTAATCCACCCACCTTTCGGGCCTATCCTCATAGTTTTGACACACCACCTTGGCAAAGCCCACATTGGAGGACTCCACAAACATACCCTTTACGGTGGTCTTGCCACTCTTGTTTTCGCCCACAACGTGGGTGTCGGTGATGGTCAGGCCGTTGATTACGGTCTTGCCCGTCTTGCCACAATCCACCCACTTGTCTTTCGACACGCCCGCATCGTCCAGCAGGGCCATCAGCGATATGCCCTTGAAGGTGGAGCCGGGGGCTCCGTGCCAACGTATGGCGTAGTTGAAGTCGTCGTTAATCTCGCCACTTTTGCGGTGGGTGAGGTTGGCCATAGCCCTAATCTCGCCCGTGGCACACTCCACCACCACAGCCGTACCGCTGAGGGCATTGTTCTCCGCAAGCCTCTGGCGCAACGCACCCTCCACCACATCTTGCAGGTTGATGTCGATGGTGGTGATGATGTCGCAACCGTTGATGGCGGGGCGGTTTATCTCGTCCACAATGGGCACCGACGAACGGTTGCGGTTGTCGAGCTTCACATAGCGGTTTACTCCATCGGTCGAGCGCAATAGGCTGTCGTAGGCCTTCTCCACGCCCTGAGAAATGGTGTAGGCGGCCAGCGACCCATAGACCTTATAGCGCATCCTCTCCTCTTCGGCAATCATACCCATCCTGCGCTCCATTAGGGGGAATGTGCGCAGGCGGTCATACTCCCTCTGGTTGAGGTGTCGGGCCAGCAGTTTGTATCTCGCACCGGAGTAGTACTTTTTGCCCTTGGCCCTCACCATTGCCGTATCCCTGCTCTCCACAGCCTTGGTGCGTGTCTCTCGCAACATCGTGCGGAAGTGTGCCGAAGGCTTGCCCAACATCCTGCTCAGCGAGTCGGAGAGGGGGCCGATGTTGTGGTTGAAGATACTGTCGGTGAGTGGCTCGGCGGCCAAGTCGAGTCGTATGTTGTAGGTGCGTGAGTCGGTGGACAGCAACTCGCCATTGCGGTCATAGATGTTGCCCCTGCTGCCCTGCACACTGCGTGTGGTGTAGCACAGATACTCCGACGAGTTGCGCAGTGCGGCACCATTGGGACCATATTGGGTGAGGATGGTCTGCACCAAGATTGAGGCCGCCACAAACGTAAAAATGGCGTAGAGCCAGGCGGCCCTACGATGTATGCTCCGCTTTATGGCGTGCGGACTTGGGTTGTTAGTGGTGTTTCTTTGTTTCATCCTTACCTATTGTTTGGGGTGGGGTGGGCCACTCCTTTATCTCAATACCTCGTTTCTCTATCTCGGCAGTTATGTTGCTGTGTCGTGAGGCGGAGATTTTCTCCGTGGAGTAGAGCAGGGCCTTTGCACGGCTCTTCTGTAACTCTATGCGACACTCAATCTGCTCCCTCTGCAAGCGGTGGCTGTTGAAGATGTAGCCCATATAGAGAATGATGAGCAGACACACATAGAGTGCAAAGGTGTAGTGCTTCTTGGCGGGCGAACTCACCAACACCTCACCTGTCAACACCCCTTTGACGGCTCCCTTGCGACGTGGCTTGTTGGCCACATCGGGTTTAACCATCCCCGTAGGCTTCACATCCTTTGGGAGTGGTGCGGGCTCGCTTGTATGTTTCTTCCTTCCGAACATTTTTTCTTTTTTGTCAACCGCCAACCGTCAACCGTCAACCGTCAACCGACAACCGTCGACCGTCAACCGCCAACCGACTTTTTAATTAGTAATTAGTAGAGAGTAATTAGTAAATATTTTGCCCTTTCTGCCCTTTCTGCTCTTTCTGCCCTTAATTTTGAATTTTGAATTCAGAATTTTGAATTCAGCATTTCACCTCTTCTCCGCCACCCTCAGTTTGGCGCTGCGGCTGCGGGGATTGCGCTCCACCTCCTCGGCTGTGGGCACTATGGCCTTGCGGCTCACAGCCTCCCACGGAGTGGATATGTTGCCATAGAAGTCCTTCTCCGGCTTGCCCTCGAAGTTGCCACACTTGATGTAGTTCTTCACAAGCCTATCCTCCAACGAGTGGTACGATATGACTGCCAACCTACCACCCGGGCGCAACACTTTCAGGCTCTGTTCGAGTGCCATTTTCAGTGCCTCCATCTCGCCATTTACCTCAATGCGCAGGGCTTGGAAGAGTTTGGTGAGGAATTTTGCCCCGTCCTTCTTGGGAGTGCAGGGGGCCACGGCCTCCACAAGGTCGCCCACCGTTACTATCTCCTTGGAGCTTCTCGCACGCACGATGCAGGCAGCAATCTTGTAGGTGGTGTCCAACTCGCCATACTCTTTGAGCAACTGCGCAAGGGCCTCCTGCTCATAGGTGTTCACCAACGTAGCGGCTGTGAAGGCAGCCTTGCGGTTCATCCTCATATCCAGCGGAGCCTCCAAGTCGGCCTTGAACGAAAAACCCCTCTCGGCAGTGTCGAAGTGGTGCGACGACACACCCAGGTCGGCCAACACGCCATCCACCTGCCCATCGCCCACACCCCTCAGGCGCAACTGCGAGCGCATAAAGCGGAAGTTGCTCTCCACAAAATGGAGCCTGCCGTCGGCGGGGATGTTGGCTTGTGCATCGGCATCTTGGTCGAAACTAAACAGGCGGCCTTTGGGGGAGAGCCTTTCGAGGATGATGCGTGAGTGGCCTCCGCCTCCGAAGGTCAAATCGACATAGGTGCCGTTGGGGTTTATGTTGAGCCCGTCCATCGACTCTTCGGCCAGGGCAGGGATGTGGTAAACTTCGCTCATAGGGTGTTTGTTACAAAGTATAAAATACTTTGTAAAGGTACGGCTTTTGTCGGGAATGTTCCAACAAAAACAGCAAAAAGTTATTAACAATCAGAAAAGTTGAAGAGAAAGGTGGCCGTTAGAACAGCGTTCTCTCCAAAATGTTGCCTTTGAGAAGCACCACAGCATAGGCCGACACGCCCTCACCTCGGCCCTCAAAACCGAGCTTTTCGGTGGTGGTGGCCTTCACCGAAACGGCCTCCACCTCCACGCCCATAACCTCCGCAAGGCGGGCCCTCATCTGGTCGATGTGGGGGCGCAACTTGGGGGCTTGGAGTGCGATGGTGATGTCCACATTGCCAACCTCATAGCCATCCTTGTGGATGAGCTCGACGGTGCGCTCCAAGAGGATGGTGCTGTCGATGCCTTTGTAGGCAGCATCGGTGTCGGGAAAAAGTTTGCCTATGTCGCCAAGTGCAACCGCACCAAGCAGAGCATCGCACAAGGCGTGGATGGCAACATCGCCGTCCGAGTGGGCTACACAACCCACCTCGGAGGGTACCTTCACACCGCCCAGCACAAGGTCCAAACCCTCCGCCAGGGCGTGTACATCATATCCAAATCCGATTCTCATAGGTCAACTTTTTGTTCATTGTGGGCCAAAAAATTTTCTTCGGCCCATTTCACCCACAAAATTACAAAACTTTTTCCTATCTTTACACTCCCAAGGCAATCTTTTTGCACACTAAACAGAGATAATTTACAATAGATATTAAAAATTTTTAATAATTCAGATTTTATGTCCGAACTTTCGACACTTTCGCCTGCCCTTGTGTGGCAGATTTTCGACGAGATTACCCAGGTACCTCGCCCCTCCAAACACGAGGAAAAAATCACCGCCTATCTGGTGGACTTTGCCACCCGACACAACCTCTCCTACAAGGTGGATGAGGCTGGTAATGTGGTCATCCGCAAGCCCGCAACCGAGGGGTGTGAGGGCGCACAAACTGTTGTGCTCCAAGCCCATACGGATATGGTGTGCGAGAAGAACAACGATGTGCAGCACGACTTTATGACAGACCCCATTGAGGCCTACATCGACGGTGGTTGGGTGAAGGCAAGGGGTACAACTTTGGGTGCCGATTGCGGTATCGGTATGGCCGCTGCGCTGGCCGTTTTGGTGGACGACAGCTTGGTGCATCCCGCCATCGAAGCACTCTTTACGGTGGACGAAGAAACGGGCCTTACGGGTGCCTTTGAACTTGCCCCCGATATGCTCACGGGAGCCTATCTGCTCAACCTCGACTCCGAGGACGAGGGCGAGATTTTCATCGGCTGTGCGGGAGGTGTGGACACAATCGCAACCTTCACCTACACACCCGAGCCTGCCCCCGAGGGCTACCGCTGGATGCGTATTGAGGTGGGTGGCCTGAAAGGTGGACACTCGGGCGACAACATCAACGATGGCTTGGGTAACTCCAACAAGATTCTCGCCCGCTTGCTCTCGGAGGCTACCGACACTTGGGGCCTTCGTTTGGTGGACTTCAATGGTGGCAACCTGCGTAATGCCATCCCTCGTGAGGCGGTGGCTGTGGTGGGTGTGCCAGAGGAGAATCTTCACCCCTTTGCCGAGAGGTATGTTGCTTTTGCTGACGAGGTTACGGCCGAGTTGCAGTATTCCGATGAGGGCTTCTGGATTCACGCCGACGAGTGTGAGGAGGCCCCCAAGGAGGTGGTTGACCTGACAACCCAACAAAACCTGCTGCTCTCGCTGGTGGGCGTTGCCAACGGTGTGTTGGCTATGAGCCACGCAATGCCGGGTCTTGTGGAGACCTCCACCAACCTTGCATCGGTGAAGTTCAAGGAGGGGGGTAAGATAGACGTGGTGTCGTCGCAACGCTCCTCGGTGGAGAGTGCCAAGTGGGATGCTGCCCACACGGTGGAGGCTATCTATCGCCTTGCGGGTGCCGAGGTTTGGCACGGCGACGGCTATCCCGGTTGGGCTCCCAACCCAAACAGCGAACTGCTGGAAGTGTGTGTGGAGGCCTATGAGGAACTCTTTGATAAAGAGCCCGTTGTAAGGGCCATTCACGCCGGCTTGGAGTGTGGCCTCTTCTTGGAGAAATATCCCCACTTGGAGATGGTGTCGTTTGGTCCCACCCTGCGTGGGGTTCACTCGCCCGACGAGCGTTTGGAGATTGCCACGGTGGATAAGTTCTGGAAACACCTTGTGGCCGTTCTCGCCAAACTCGCAAAGGCATAGGGTGTTGAAATACACCAATTTGAAAGGAATAGGGGGCTACGCATCTGCGCAGCCCCCTATTTGGTGGTGGGTTTGCTCTCCCCAAACAATATGGGCGTTGGGTGTGGTGCCCTAATCGATTAGCGAATCAATCAAATCTTTCCACTTTTGCATAATCACCTCTGGGGTATATTTTGCCCTTTTTTCCACTGCGCTGTGCCTGATTTTACTGCGCTCATCCTCGCTCATTGCTGCAATGTGTAGGAGGGTTTGTGCATACTCCTCCTCGTCGAAGGGAGTAACGATGAAGCCATTCACACCCGAGGGCGACAGGATGTCCTTAACGCCTGAGGTACAACCAAATGCGATGGGAATACATCCGTGGGCTTGCGCCTCTGTCATACACAAAGGCCAACCCTCTGTGGTGGATGTTAGACACACGATGGATGCCTTGCGATAGTATGGCTCCACGTTGGAATGTCTTCCGACCATATCGACTCTTTCGAGCCCCTCGTTGACGATTTGTTTCTCCATTGCCTGCCTGTATGGGCCATCGCCAACAATCACCAAGCGGTAGTCGGGTAGGCGGTGCTGTACCTTGCCCCAAATTCTCAATAGGCGGTCCGGGCGTTTTGAGGTAACCTCCAAGCGACCACAGAAGAGTATGATTTTCTCCTTGTCGTAGGTAACATTGGGGACAATTTGCTCCGAGTTCTCGATGGCCACAATCTTGGACTCCTCGGGAGTGATACCATATTCCTTGCAGGTCTCCACCTTGTAGTCGTTGCACAACACGGTATAGACATCGCAGTCGTGGTAGTGGTGCTTGACACGATTAAATGCTATCCTGCGTGCGTGTCCCTTATCCACATAATATCGCTTCCACAGCAACTTCCACAAGGGGCCATAGACTACCGACTTTTTGCGGTGTCGAATGATGGAGTGTCGCTGCCAAATGGGCTCTCCGTGGTTGGCAAATATGCTCTTGCAGCCCGCTTTTTGGCAGATTTCCTTGATGTGTTTGATTGGTTGCACAACCTGAATGATGAGGTTGATACCCTCGCTCATTACAAAGTTCTCAATCTCTTTGCTTCGTTGGTCGTTGTCCTGCGAAACCTCTATTATGGTAAGGCAGTTTTTTACCTCTTCGGTGCACAAATCTTCAACGATTTCGGGGGTGCAGACATAGCATTTATAGTCGGAATTGCAGAGTGTTAGGTACTTTGCAATGTCAATCGTAACTCGTTCGGCACCACCTCCGGGGAATATGCCGTGTGCAAATAAAATTTTCTTCATCTATCCAAGTTTTCAACCCACCCCTCCGTGGTCTTCTCAGTTATGATATTCAGTGAGGGTGTGATTGTTGTGGTTTAATCGTCGGCAAAAGTAGTGTTTTTTTTGAGAACTCAAAAATAATACCCATCGGCACAAACACACAAGACGGGGAGACCTCACGGCATCCCCGTCTTCAATCAAACTTCTCTAACACCTAATTCACTGTTTGGGCAAACACTTCACGCAGGTAGGTGTCCAAGTAGAGAATCTCGTGTTCGCCACACACTACGTGTTCGAGGAACATATCCTCTTCGTTACCCATCCAACAGTTTTGCTTTTCGTTGTAGTCAATTTCTCCCATAGGCAAAATGTTTTTTGGTGGTTACTTTGGTAAGATAACGCACCCACCTGTGGGATTATTGTATCTCGGTTAGGTCAAAATCAAATTATTTTCCTTAATCATCTTGCGGAGGTTTGTCAACGCATAGCGCATACGCCCGAGTGCGGTGTTGATGCTCACGTTGGTCTGCTCGGCTATCTCCTTGAAGGATAGGCCCGCATAGTAGCGCATCTTTACCACTTCTCGTTGCTCTTCGGGCAGCCTCTCGACAAGTCGGCGCAGGTCGGCCTCGATTTGCTCCTTGACGATTCTCTCCTCAATGGAGCCTTCGCTGAGCCTTTGGGTGCCGATGATGTCGTAGCCTGCCTCGCTTTCGGTGATGGTGGGTGCCTTTTTCTGACGGCGGAAATAGTCGATAACTTGGTTGTGGGCGATGCGCATCACCCACGAAAGGAACTTTCCGTTGTCCTCATAGCGACCCTCTTCGATTACCCGAATGGCCTTGACAAAGGTCTCCTGACAAATATCCTCGGCCACCTCGGAGTCTTTGACCATCAGATAGATATAGTCATAGACACGCCTACGATGACGCTCGATGAGTTTGGAAATAGCCTGATTGTTGCCTTCCACGAGATAAGCGTCGAGCAGTTGGTGCTCGTCAACGCTTACAGACTTTTGTATCATACTCTATTGTGTTTAGTTGGTTTAGAGTAGATATTTCTCGATAGGCAAAATGTGATTTAAGTGAAACAAATAGTTTAATTGAAACTGTGCGCAAGGTAGAGTATTTTCCCCTAATATCCAAATCAAACACGAGTTTTTTCACATTTAGCTTACTCTGCCAAGACGCACAGTTCACCCTACGAATGTGCAAAACCCGTGCCAGAGAATGGAAAATGGAAAATGGAAAATGGAAAATTGAAGCAAATGCGAGTAAGCGAGTGCAGAGGCTGCTTGACTGCATCCAAAGGCTCAAAGGTGTCTATACCTAACATCTACACAAAACAGGCAACGCCTGTGCCGAGCGGGAGCATTTTAGAGCAAGCGGAGCTTGATCAATTACTCCCTATTCTCCCAGAAGTCCCAGAAGTCCCAGAAGCCCCAGAAGCCCCAGAAGTCCCAGCCGCCCCAGAGGAAAAAGTCGGAAGTCTAATAAATAACCACTCCCGCCACAGCCGAGAGAATGATGAGGAGAATGGGGTTCACCCTCTTTACGGAGGCTACAAAGCAGGCCCCAAAGATGAGCCAACTCTTCCAATCGATGAATGTTTCGGGCCCGAAGAGCATCAGTGCCGACGAGAGAATCAGGCCAATCATCATAGGCTTCATACCCTCCATAGCACCCGCAAAGTGCTTGTTGTTGTGGAGTCGGAGGTAGAATTTCGTTGCCAACATCATCAGTGTCAGCGAGGGTAGGCACACCGCAAGGGTTGCCAACACAGACCCCCATACGGTACCCGTAACAGAGTAGCCAACATAGGTGGCGCAGTTGATGGCAATGGGGCCCGGGGTCATCTGCGATATGGCGGCCACGTCGGCCATCTCGGAGGCCGTGAGCCAGCCGTGCTGAACGACTATCTCGTTGTAGATGAGCGAAATCATCGCATAGCCTCCTCCAAAGCCGAAGAAGCCTATTTTGAGGTACGAGAGAAATAGTTGCAGGTAAATCATCGCTTGCCCTCCTTTCCTCCGTCATTTGTTGCACCCTCCGAACGGAACGACCAACCGATGCCCGCCAGCGCACCTATTATAATAAAGGCGATGGGCGACACTCCCAACAGCCAAATAACCACCGCTGCAACTCCCGCCACGGCAATCTTCCACCAACTCATACCTCGTGCCATATTGATAATGGGTGCGGCGATGAGTGCCACCACTGCCGGCCTCATACCCTTGAATGCGGCTGCAACGGTGGGGTTGTCCTTGAAGTCGGTGAAGTAGAGGGCAATGAGCAGTATGATGACAAACGAGGGAATGACCACTCCCACGAGGGCCGCAAGGGCACCCTTTACGCCCCTTGTCTTGTAGCCCACAAAGACGGCCGTGTTGAGGGCAATGGGGCCCGGAACGCTTTGTGCAAGAGTTAGTTGGTTGATGAACTCATCCCTTGTCAACCACCCTCTCTTCTGAATCATCTCGGCCTCGATGAGGGGTATCATAGCATAGCCGCCACCAAAGGTAAAGGCTCCAATTTTCAGAAACGACCAAAATATGTCAAACAAAGAAGCCAAAATAAATTGAAACTAAAAATCGAGGTGCTTTTTTTAGGACCTTAATTTTGAATTTTGAATTTTGAATTTTGAATTTCGTTCACGAAAGCGGTGTACATCGTGGCGGCGAGGGCGGCTGTCTCGGTGCGCAGACGGCACTCTCCGAGGCTCACCTCCACAAAGCCATTCTCCCTTGCGAGGGCTATCTCCTCGGGGCTGAAATCGCCCTCCGGGCCTATGAGTACCAACACGTTGTCCCCGGCCACAAGCCTTTCGCCAATGAACACCCTCTCGGCATCCTCCTCGCAGTGGGCAATGAGTTTGGTGCCCTCGAAGGGCATTGTGAGCACCTGACGTAGGGGAGTGAGCTCGTCAATTTGTGGGAGGTAGGCTTTGAGCGACTGCTTCATTGCACTGATGGCAATCTTGTCCAAACGCTCCCTCTTGACAACCTTTCTTTCGGAGTGGTCGCACAGGGTGGGGATTATGTGGTCAATGCCACTCTCGGTGGCCTTCTCCACAAACCACTCGATGCGGTCGATATTCTTGGTGGGGGCCACAGCCACGGTGAGCTGATAGGGCCTCTTCTCCCACTCGGGGTGCTCCTCTACGATGCGTATGGTGCAACGCTTGGGGTGGGGGTCAACCACCTCGGCCTCATAGAGTGTGCCACGTCCGTCGGTGATGTGGAGTCTGTCGCCCTCACGCAGGCGGAGAACTCTCACACAATGGCCACTCTCTTCCTCTGTGAGAGTGTAGAGTGGCGGTGTTATGTCGGGTGCATAGAATAGTAACATAGTGCAAAGATACCAAAATTTTCAATTTTCAATTTTCAATTTCTATGTATTCGGAGAATACAAGTTTTGTGTGTGGGTTGGAGGAGCGAATCTCCTGCCGTAGGGCTTTGGTGCCCCAGCGGAATATCCACCACTTGTGGGGTATGCGGTGGACAACCTGTGTGAGGGTGTCGTGGCTGACGAATTGTAGGTGGG
This sequence comes from Tidjanibacter sp., assembly GCA_045614965.1. Taxonomy (GTDB): domain Bacteria; phylum Bacteroidota; class Bacteroidia; order Bacteroidales; family Rikenellaceae; genus Tidjanibacter. The sequence continues at coordinate 1,084 of JAZLDY010000023.1, read as the reverse complement.
TGCCGTCGGGGTGGGGTGTAAGTGTGAGGCTCACCCACGAGTCGCTCCAATGGACGGGCGAGGTTATGCTGTCGGAGAGCCGTTGTGGCGAGGGTGGAGGGGGTAGGAGAGTGTCGAGGAGGGTGTGGGTGGCGGTGAGGGTTAGGGCTCGGGTGTTGCGCAACCGTAGCCCCAACTGCTCGATGCGCTGGGCGTGTGTGGGGCGCAACTCCTCCAACTCGCCGGCGGTCATACGCAGGCGACCAATGGAGAGCCGTTGCGAATTGGCGAGGGCGGTGGCGTGGGAAAGCCTTTCGGTGAGTGTGCGGTTGTTTTCGGCCAGACGGCGGTTTTCGCCACGCTGACGAAGGATAATCCACCCGCTACCGACGAGCAGCAGGAGGGCGATTGTTAGTGTGAAAATCAGTGCTTTTTTCATAGTCGTTGGGGTTTTTCTCACAAAGATAACACCCCAACGCCCCAAAATGTTTACACATTTTTTGACATAATGCCTACAATGGTGTGGGCACAAAAAAACTGACCTCGCTGTGGGTCAGTTTTTGTTGCACTTATCGGTTGTCAATCTTGCCTCGATAGACCACAAACCTCTGGAAGAGATACTCGGTGGAGAGGTTGAGGAGCATATTAAGTCCCGTAACGAGATACTCGTTCCACAGCAACTCCTCGGCCAACCAATCGCCCAGGATGGTTGTCAGGGGCGTGAAGATGCAGTAGTAGCCAAAGACTTTGAGCATTGCTGCGCCCACATTGGCGGTGGACTTGAAGGTGAACTTACGATTGAGGGTGAAGTTCCACAAGATGGACAGCACCAACGAGATGAGGTAGCAGGGCCAGTAACGCCACGTTGTGAGCTCGTTGAGCAGCGCAAAGGAGCCAATCTGGATGATGCCTGCGCTGGCCGAGAAGAGTACGAATTTGAGTACTCTGAAAAATTCTTTGTAGTTTGGTTTCATAACAAAAGCGTGTGTTTCTCCACCACAAAGATAGTGATTGGACTGAAAATTCAAAATTTTTTCTCTTTCCTCACGGGTAACGATTTTGTTACCCGTGAGATAGGGGCGATAGGGGTGATAGGGGTGATAGG
>JAZLDY010000022.1:0-71906 GCA_045614965.1 Tidjanibacter sp. | reverse complement strand
CGAGAATACCACGGGTGGCCAGGGCGGCAAGGTCTACCACTTCAACTCTGGAAGTGCCTTCCGCGATTGGCTCAAACTGCGCGAGAAGAACAAGAGCACCGAGCCCGCCATTGTTTGGCTCAGTGGCACTTTCACGGCTGCCGATGGTCGCGATACGGGTAGCCCCTGGTTTGACATCAAACGCACCTCCAACATCACCATCTACGGTACCGATTCGTTCCGTATGGACAAGGTCGGCTTCTTCCTCAATGAGGCATCGAATATCATCATCCGCAATGTCTATATCGTTCAGCCCAAGGCAGATAATGGTGCCGATGGTATCTCTATGCAGGAGAGTAGCAATGTGTGGGTGGACCACTGCACTTTTGAGAGTGTCAACTCCACCAAGGACTACGAGGACGGCTCGTGCGACGTAACCCACGCCACCCACTCCGTTACGGTGTCGTGGTGCCACTACATCCGCACCCAGAAGAGCTCGCTTGTGGGCCACTCCAATAGTGCTTCGGCCGACAAGGACATCACAATCACTATGCACCACAACTGGTTTGAGAAGAGTAACTCCCGCCACCCGAGGGTGAGGTTTGGCAGGGCGCACGTCTTTAATAACTTCTACGACAATGTGAGCACCTATGGCGTGGGTAGTGCCTATGGCGCAATGGTGCTTGTGGAGCACAACTCGTTCGACGGTGTGAGGTTGCCCATCGACATCTGTACCTACCCCGCCAAGAAGAGTGGTAGTAGTTGGGTGTCCAACCTCACGGGTAGTGTTGCAGGCTATGCCTATGCCTACGAAAACCTCTACACCAACAAACCCTCCGATGCCTCCGACCCCTATCCCTTTACCAACGTGGAATATACAGCCTACAACGGCTCGAAACTTGCCACTCCGTTTACCTACGAGGACTTCCAACCCTCGTATAACTACGTTGTGGATGCAGCCGACAGGGTGGCCGAGATTGTAACCACGGGGGCAGGCGTGGGCCGACTTTCGGGCTACGAAAGTGCACCCATCGAGGCCGACAATGGCGGTATGGGCAGCGTTGGTGGCGACGGCGGTGGTAATGATGGTGGCAATGAAGGTGGCGACACCCCAACGACTCCCAGCACTCCCTCCGAGCCTTCGGGCGACACTTTGGGCGAGGGATGGACACTCTCTTCCATTGGCGATGCGCAGGCTGTGGCTACCACCAATGGGGGCACAATTACCATCACGGCACGAGGTAAGTTCGAGAGTATAGCGCAGAAGTTTGGCTATGTGTGGAGAAAAGTGAGTGGCGATTTTGAGGCCACCGTAGCCCTCGACTCCTACGTTTCGGAGAGGGAAGGTACTCAGCAGGGCGCAGCGGGCCTGATGCTCGCCACCGACATTACCGCTTCGGGCACCAACCTCATCTATGCCACATCGGGTGCTACGACCACCGAATATTATAGCCACTATCGTATGACCTCGGGAGGCGACGCAAGCAAGAAAGGGGCAGGTACGAGAACTTCGGCCGACAATGCGGTGCTGAAACTTGTGCGCACGGGCGACAAGTTCGAGGCCTTCTACTCCACCGATGGCGGTGCAACATTCTCTGCCACCAAGAACGATAGTTTCGTGGACCTACCCGCTGAACTCTATGTGGGCCTTTGTGTGAGCAGTGGCGATAATAGCAAAACCGCCACGGCTGTATTTAGCAACTTCACGCTCACCGAAAAATAGATTTGACTTTTGAATAGACAACAAAGGGTTTCCGATAGCGGAAACCCTTTTGTGTACTTGTTGTTTGCTGTCGGGGCAGGTTAGAATCTTATCTCCACTCCGAGGTAGGCACTGCGTGGCATCAGAGGGCCATAGACGTAGCCCGAATCCCTGTCGGCACCTTGGTCGAAGTCGCTCTGGAAGGAGTTGAAGATGTTTTTCACGCCACCGAAGAGTTCAATGAATGTGTCGTCATAGACAAGCGTTGTGTAGCCCACTCGCAGGCTTGCATCAAAGAAACTCTGTGTGCGAACAGCCACATCCTCTGCAATATAGCCGGCATAGTGCTGCACCCACATTGGGCCTGTGTAGTTGCCCGAAAGGTCGATGTTGAGTTTTGCCATAGGCTTCCACATCAGCGTAAAATAGCCGTAGGCATCGGGCGTGCGGAACATATTGAGCGAGGGTGCAGCCGTTTCGCTCCACTGCTCTGCCTCGGCATAGAGGCTGCGTTGGAGGGTGAAGCCTGCCTGCAACTCCACCTTGCGACCAAACATAGCACGGCCCTCGATGTTCACACCGCTAACCGTAGCACCCGAGCCGTTGTACCTCTCCTGCACGGCAACGCCCTCGCTGTCGTAGCCATTCTCACACAGGGCAAACACATCTTCCAAACGTGTGTAGAAACCCTCCACGATGATGTTTGTGGCCACTGAGCCAAAGGTGTGATATACTTCGGCCGATGCGCTCAACGAGCGACTGCGCTCCTCACGCAGATCATTGGCCAGAACGATGCGTGTGCGCTCGCCACCCACGATGGCAATGTGGAGGTCCTCGTCGTAGGCCTGTGGTGCACGATAGCCCTCGGCATAACTGAGTCGCAGGCTAACATCCTCGGTGGGGTTGTAGCGCAGGTTGGCACGGGGCGAGAAGATGGGCGCACTCACAAGGTTGTGCTTGTCCAGACGGCCACCCAAGAGGATGGACCATTGACTATTGCGCCACTCGTTCTGGAAATATGCACCGTAGATGTTGGCCACCTGCTTGGTGTCGATGTTGTAGCCTATGGATGTGTCGTGTAGGTCGTTGTGGCTCACCTCCGAGCCGAGTGTGAGTACGGAGGGCATAAAGAGCAGGTGGTCAAACTCGTGTACCCACTGCACACCTGCGGCAGCCGTGAGGTCGTGGGTGCGACCATAGGCATCAGGGTCCTTGCCCGCACCGTAGTAACTCTTGCGTGCGGTGTTTTGGAACGAGCCGTAGAGGTTGAGGCGGTTGGTGTGGGTGGGGTCGGACCAGTCGTAGGTGAGGCTACCACCATCAATGGTGTGGTCGGCCTGCTCACACACCTCGGCCTCGTGTTGTGGAAGGTCGAGGTTGTCGCCACCACGCCTGTAATCTTTGATGCGGTGATATTGGGCTGTGATGCGGGAGTAATTGCTCAGGCGGAACATCGAGCGCATACCGAGGGCCTCGGAGTTGGACTCCAAAAGCTCCGTGAAGCCGTCGCCATCCACATCGTAGCCACCAGACGTGCGGCTCTGGGCAAAGACACTCACTGCGGCCTTGCCACTATCCGACACCAACGAGGCGTTGAGCGAGGTGGCATTCTCCACCGCACCACCCATACCGATAGAGGTGGTCGTGTGGCTCATCTCGGCCATACTCTGCTTGGGCTCTTTGGTGATGATGTTGATGGTGCCACCGATGGCCGACGAGCCGTAGAGTGCCGAGCCGCCACCACGCAATACCTCCACACGCTCAATCATATTGGCCGGAATCTGCTCCAAACCATACACGCCCGTAAGCGAGGAGAACAAGGGGTGGGAGTCCACGAGAATTTGCGAATAACGTCCGTCCAGACCGTTAATCCTTACCTGAGGGAAACCGCAGTTCTGACAAGTGTTCTCCACCCTCACACCGGGTTGGAACGCCAGACCGCCGGCCAGAGAGGTTGCACTCACCCTATCGAAAACCTCCGCATCCACCACACTCACCAACGAGGGGGCCTCCCTTTTGAGCGTTTCGGAACGGTTGGACGACACAACGATTTGGTCGAGTGTTACGGTATCTTCGGAGAGTTCAAACTCCACTTCAATAGTTTGGCCTGCAACCACTTTCACCTTCTTTGTTGCGGATACGTAGCCCACGGCACTCGCTTCAATGGTGTAGGTACCGGGGGTCATATTTTTGATAAGGTAGTGGCCCGTAGCATCGGTGGTAACGCCAATGGTTGTACCCTCAATTACGACCGACACATAGGATAGGTGGTCTTTGGTGGTTTTATCTACAACGTGGCCGAAGATGTGTGCATCAGTGGGGCGAGGTTGGGGAATTACGGGAGTTGTTGCAGAGGCTGTGGGCGAAACGATTGTGCCACAGAGGAGCAACAAGAGGGCTAAAAATTTAGTCATATATCTGTAAACTCGTGTTATGTTTTGATTTCGGATGCAAAAGTATTTCGTTTTGCCCACCTTTGCAATACCTATTTTTTGGGATTTTCATCAAAAATGATGTAACTTTGTACAAACGTACCTAATCATTATTATACTATGAAAACACTCAAACACTCCATTTTGGCAGCCCTCTCGCTCTTTGCAGTGGTGGCAGCCGATGCGCAAACACCCACCAAAGATTGGGCGCAATTCTATCGCTACGAGAACTCCAATAAGAAGGTCGCCACCGCCCCCGAAGCCGTATTTATGGGCAACTCCATTACGGATAATTGGGCCAAATTCCGCCCCGAGTTCTTTGCCGACAATGGCTTTGTAGGTCGTGGCATCAGCGGTCAGACCACTTCGCAGATGTTGGTGCGCTTCCGTGCCGATGTGCTCGACCTGCACCCCAAGAAGGTTGTTATCCTTGCCGGCACCAACGACATCGCCCTCAATAACGGCCCCATTACACTGCCCCACATTTTGGACAACATTGCCTCGATGTGCGAACTTGCTCGCTACAATAACATCGAGGTCGTTCTATGCTCCGTGCTCCCCTGCAAGGCCTACAAGTGGAGGCCCGAGGTGCAGCCCGCCCCCATCATCATCGAACTCAATGCTATGATTAAGGCCTACGCACAGGAGAAGGGCTACGCCTATGTAGATTACCACTCGGCCCTGACCGACAGCGAGGGTGGTCTGCCTGCAGAGTTGGCTCCCGATGGTTGCCATCCCAATAACGACGGCTACGTCATTATGGAACGATTGGTACTCGAAGCCCTCAAATAGGATTATATAACGAGATATTCCGCACAACAAAAGCCCCCGCACATCATTGTACGGGGGCTTTCTGTGTCTAATATGTTCGGCCTCTTTCGGGGCCAACCGACGAAGGGATTAGAACTTACCTACGTTGTAGTAGATGTCCTTACCCTCGGGAGTGTACATTGCATTCAGACGGTCAGCGAAGTACTCCTCTACCTTACCACGAACTACCTTCATAGTGGAGTTGATGAGGTGGTTCTGCTCGGTGAAAGGCTCGTTCAGCAGAGCAAAGGTTGCGGGCAACCAACGCTCGGGGAACTGACCCTCAAACTTACCGCCCCTCTTGTACTCGTTCAGGTCGGCCTGTACCAACTCCACAATTTTCCTCTGGCCCTCTTCGCTATCGAGCGAGAGTTTGAGAGGTGCGAGAGCAGCCTTCATTGCCTCCTTATTGGGCGAAATCAGCAGGGTAGTGTAGGGATCTTGGTTGTTGTGCAGAATGGCGTGGTCGATGAACTTCGAGGTCGAAACGTATGCCTCCTCGATACCCTCGGGGCAATATTTCTCGCCATCGGCAGCAATCAACAAGCTCTTGAAACGGCCATATACATACAGAAGGTCGCCCTTGATGGCACCCATATCACCGGTGTACAGCCAGCCGTCCTTAACGGTGTCGGCAGTCGAAGCCTCATTCTTCCAGTAGCCCATCATCACGTTCTCGCCTTTGCAGACCATCTCGCCCTTCTCGCCCTCGGGAAGTTCGTTACCATCGGGGTCGCAAATCTTCATCTCGAAGGGTTTAACCATCACGCCACTCGAACCGAATTGATACCTGCGGGGACCGTTGGACGAAATCACGGGAGTAGCCTCGCTCAGGCCATAGCCCTGGAACATTGGCATACCAACAGCCATAAAGAACACCTGCAACTCTTTGTCCAGCAGTGCGCCACCGCCCACAAAGAATCTCAACTCGCCACCGAAGCCCTCACGAACTTTCGAGAAGATAACCTTGTCGAACAACCACACGAGAGGTTTGCGCAAAGCCCTCAGGCCCTTACCACGCTCCTTGTCGCTGTCGCCATTGTAGGCAATGGCATTTTTGAGGCCCCAATTGTAGAGTTTCTCAACGGTCTTACCTTTGGCCTTGATGCTGCTCTCAATGTTCTTCTTGAAGTTCTTTGCCAGGGTGGGCACCGAAAGAATGATGTGGGGCTTAACCTCACGAATGTTCAAAGGAATGTTTTTGAGGGTTTCCATACCGGTACGACCGTTCTGAACGGTAGCCACCTGTGCGCCCTTGTGCATAAAGATATAGAAACCTACAACGTGTGCAAAGCAGTGGTCCAAGGGGAGGATAATGAGTGTCCTCCAAGTCTCGTCGATATCCATAAGGGTAAGAGCCTGCTCCACGTTTGCGGTGTAGTTGCGGTGCGAGAGGCAAACGCCTTTGGGGTCGGCAGTGGTACCGCTGGTGTAGGTGATAGTTGCCAAATCGTCGTTCTGGATAGCCTGACCGATTTTGAGGAAGCCCTCTTTGTCCTCTTCGAGGAGCTCACGACCGAGAGCGAGTACGCTTTCGAGCGAAACCTCTTTGTCCTGATACTCGTCAATGGGGTCCAAAACCACAACCTTCTCTACCATAGGAAGGTCGGCAATGATACGGCGGATTTTGGGCAACTGTGTTTTCGACACCACAACCCACTTGGTGTCGGAGTGTTTCAGACGGAAGATGAGGTCGTTGCTCTCTTCGAGTTTAATCGACAGGGGCACGTTTGCTGCGCCTGCGTAGAACATCGCCAACTCGGAGATGATCCACATATTACGTCCCTCCGAGAGGAGAGCCATATTGTCTTTGGGGGCTACGCCCAATTTGACGAAACCGGCACCGAGTTCATAGACCTTATCACGCACCTGTGCATAGGTAGTGTCGGTCCACTCTTTGCCAATTTTCTCTTTCAAAAAGGTGTTGTTAGGGTAGTTTGCTACTGAACCTTCAAAGAGGTCCACCAAAGTTTTCTTCATAAAAAGTTACTTTTATTAAACTTAAATTTTACACTTGTGGCACACAAATATAGTCATTTATTCCTATGGTTGTTCTTTTTTTGCCAAAAATCTTCTACTTTTTGCTCTCGATAATCAACTCGTCGGCCCTCACTTTGGGCACATAATGCACCCCTTGGTCGTCCCTCCAATAGTCGTGTGGCTCATCGGCAGCAATGGCTACGAGCTCGATTTTCTCGGCTGGCTTGCCTATGGCCACGAGCAACAATGGCTCCAATGGAAGGTCGAGCGAGGCTTTGAGGGCCTCCTTGTCGAAGGCTCCGATGCAGATGCCTCCGAGTCCAATCTCCACCGCTTGGAGCAACATTGTCTGTGCCGAGATACCCAAATCAATATAGGTGTAGTGGTCCGTTGGCGGCACGGCACACACCACAATAAATGCTCTCGGCTCGAATCCCTCCTTTGGGAGGTGTAGGTGGGGGAGTGCTCCACCCAGGCGGAAGTGGGGCAACACCTTGTGCGCCTCCTCGGAGGTTACGAGTCGGAAACGCAACTGCTGTCGGTTGCGTGCCGAGGGGATGCGTGTGTTGCACTCCACGATGCGTAGCAGTTGGTCCCTGCGCACCGTGAAGGAGTTGTCGTAGCCCCTGTAACTGCGATTTTTGAGCAACAGCTTGCCGAGCGATGCACTGCTCTTTGCACCACTACTCTTGGAGGCCTGCGCCTTGTAGTCCTCCATTTTCTTTTCCAAATAGTTGTCAGCCATATAAATACGGGTCTAACGTCAATCGTCTAACGATTTTTTTAATCCTTTATTTTACAAACGTGATGCGCTCCCAGAGTGGGCGAGGAACGAGGCTCCAACCCGCAACCACCAGCTTGAAACGCCAGTCGATGGTGCAGATGCGGCGGTGGCGTTTGATGGCCTTGATGGCCACACGGGCAACCTTTTCGGGCGAGAGCACTGCGGGGTACTTCTTGCCGGGTGTGAGGATGTCGGTCTGTGCATAGCCGGGGCGTATGTCGGTGATGTGCAACCTCACGCCATCCATTCTTGCGTGCTGTGCGAGTGCGCTTAGGTAGGTAGTTTGCAACCTCTTGGTGGCCGAGTAGGCAGGGGCCAAGCCCATACCTTTGGTGCCCGCAATGGAGGTTACGGCAGCGATGTGTCCCACTCCGCCGTGGGTGCGGAACCAATGGTAGGCGTGGTCGATGATGCTAACAAAGCCCACAGAGTTTACCTCTGTGATGTGTCGTTCCTTGCCCACCTCCAATGTAGGATTCTCAAAGCCCGCACCGGCAACGTGGAGCAGGATGTCCATACCGCCCATTTGCTCAATGAGTTTGTCGAGTGCAGAGGTTGCATCCGTGGCTGTAACATCCAGCACCTGCTGTTCTATTGGCTCTACGGCCACGCTTTTGTACTCCTCCACAAAGGAGTCCAGCAGTTCGCTCCTGCGACCTGCAATGCCAACCTTGTGTCCGGCCTTCACCAACTGTGCGGCCATCTCACGCCCAAGGCCCGAGGTGGCTCCAATTACAATAACCTTAGTCATATATTTCATTTGTTTAGTAGTGTTCGTTTCCTTGTGCTTTGTTCATCGTGGGAGTTGCCGCCCACATACGCCATACAAATATATGAAAATTTATCCCTAATTCCAAAGGCCCAAGACTGCCTTAGTCTAACGTCAATCGTCTAATGTTAATCGTCCTAATCCCAAAGGACTCAGAGGTCCCAGCGGACTCAGTCGTCCAAGTTTGACTGGGGCAACTAAGACTACTAGGGCTTCAGGGGCTTCTGGGAGGGGGCTGCCTATCGCCCCTATCACCCATATTGCAAAAAAAACGAGGAGTTCATTTCTGAACTCCTCTTTGGGTGACCGATGGGGTTCGAGGGTGCTGATGCACCCTCACGGGCTCTTTGTTTACAACCCCCTAACCCCCTTGATAGGGGGCACTTCGTGGGTTCGAACCCATCAATGATACATTTCAAAACAAATAGGAGTTCCAAACGGAACTCCTATTTGCCTTGGGGTGACCGATGGGGTTCGAACCCACGACCCTTGGAACCACAATCCAATGCTCTGCCAACTGAGCTACGGTCACCATACAAGCCTACGCCTGAACGCAGGCTTTTTCTCTCAACGTGAACTACAAGTGGTTAACGTGAACCTGCAAGCCGCTCTTCAAGTTAGCTGCTTTGTTCTTGTGAATTACGTTCTTCTTTGCGAGCTTGTCCAACATTGCAGCTACTTTGGGCAGAAGAGCCTCGGCAGCAGCCTTATCGGTGGTACCACGCAAAGCCTTCACCGCATTACGAGTAGTGCGGTGGTAGTACTTATTCTCCAACCTTTTTGTCTCGGTCTGGCGAATACGTTTCTTTGAAGACTTGTGATTTGCCATTGTTATTATTTTTTAAAATTTTTTGTTCTTTTTGCAGCCCATAGCAGAGTCGAACTGCTCTTTCAAGAATGAAAATCTTGCGTCCTAACCGATAGACGAATGGGCCCCGACACCTACTACAAGGTGTTGCTCTATGTTGAGTACCTGCGTGTTTCCACTTTTAGGTACCTTTTAAGCGGTGCAAAGGTAATCAAAAAATGGATATTTGCAAACAAAGTTGCTAACTTTTTTACTTTTTTAGTCGCACATTGCCCCTCTCGGCGTCGAACTCAATCTGGGTGGTGCTGAAAAGTTGTTGCATTTGTCCGCTACTGATGAGCATTTCGGCTGTTCCGTGGTGGAACTTACCGCCCTCAATCATCGCTATTGTGTCGCACAATTCAATGGCAATCGACAAGTCGTGGGTGGAGAAGATGATACACTTGCCCTCCTTGTGGGCCAGCCTTTTCAGCAGCAGGCACACCTCATATTTGTTGGGCAGGTCGAGGAAGGCCGTAGGCTCGTCGAGCAGAATGATGGGGGTGTCCTGCGCCAATGCCCTGGCAATCATAACCCTCTGCCTTTCGCCGTCGCTGAGGCTATCCATTGAGGCCTCCTCAAAGCCACTCATACCCACCAACTCCAACGACTTCCTTACAATCTCTTCGTCTTTGGCTGTGAGCCTGCCAACCCAATTGGTGTAGGGGGCCCTGCCGAGCGACACCACGTCCCAAACGTGGAGGTTTTGCACTCTCACATCCTCGGTGGACACAAAGGCTATGCGTGCGGCTATCTCTTTGCGTGAGAGAGTGTTGATGTCCTTGCCGTCGATTGTTATACGTCCGCTTTGGGGCTTGGCCAGGGCGGCAATGGTGCGCAGAAGGGTACTCTTGCCCGTACCGTTACGTCCGATGAGTGCAGTGAGTTCTCCCCATCCGAAACCCACCGAGGCTTTGGCCATAAGCACCCTGCTGCCGTAGCCGAGCGTTACGGAGTCGAGTTCAACGGTATTTATGCGCTTCAAAGTTTGTTCCATAGTGGGCACTTTCTACATCATTGTTTTGCGGTTGCGGACAATCACTACCACCACAATCGGGATACCAACAAGGGCCGATATGGTGTTTATGGGGAGTGTCATATCTCCGGCAGGGAGTGTGGAGGCCACATCGCACAGCAACATCATTGCACCACCAATGAGCATTGTGGCCGGCACGAGCACCTTGTGGTCAGCCTCGTGGAACATCATACGGGCAACGTGTGGCACGGCAAGGCCAATGAACCCAATGGGGCCACAGTAGGCCGTGATGGTGCCCGCAAGAAGTATGGTGGTGAACGTTACGCCCAGGCGTATCTGTTTGATATTCAAGCCCATTGTGCGGGCGTAGTTCTCGCCTAACAGGAGAATGTTGAGAGGTTTAATGAGCAGAACGGAGAGTATCAGGCCCACGGCCACAATGGGGATAATGATGTTCAGCTGCTCCAATGTAACTCCTCCGAGCGAGCCCATAGTCCACACCACATACGATTTGAGAGCACCCTCAGGCGAGAGATACTGCATAACCTCCACGAGTGCCGAGGCTGCACTGCCGAACATCATACCGAGAATCAGCACCGTCATAATGTTCTTGATGCGTACCGTTACGGCCATCACTATCGCCATCACTCCTGCGGCTCCAATCCACGCTGCACCGGCCACACCGAGGTTTTGCACCACGGGGTTGGTGGAGGATATGCCGAGCAGTGGTAGGCCAAGTAGCATCAGTGCCACGCCCAGACTTGCACCCGAACTCACGCCCAAGACGTAGGGGCCGGCCAGAGGGTTGCGGAAGAGGGTTTGCATTTGTAGTCCGACAGACGAGAGCGCAGCACCTGCCAGCAGGGCCATAATGGCTTTGGGGAGTCGGAAGTTGCGGATGATGACGGCGTAGGTGTCGTTGCCCGACGCTCCTCTCAATGCATCCCACACCTCACCGAGAGGTACAGCCACCGAGCCGACCACCAAGTCGGCTACGAAGAGTACCACCATCGCCACGATGAGCACTGCAAATAGTATGTTCTGACGGTGTTTCAATTTTCAATCCTCTCAAAGTAGTGCATCTTGTGTCCTCCGCTTCTTTCGGGGTGGAGTATTGTAATCATATCGGCCAGCACCACATCGGCCCACACGGCTCCGCTTTCCCAAAAGTCGCTGCCACCGGCGGGGGTACTTATGGCGGTGCAGTTGTACACACGTCCCTTGCGCACCACATCCACCCCTGCAAACTTGGGGTTTTCGGCCACAAGTTGCTCCATAGTGCGTGCGCTGTTGGGGTTGAGCCACACGTCGGCCTGCGAGAGCCACACATAGGCACTCTCGCCACTAATGGGGCGTGAGGAGGTGGAGTTGTTGCCACCCTTGCACACATAGTTGCCACCCGCATCCTCCACGAGGGCCACGATGTAGCACTTGTCGGCAGGCACAAACCACACATCCTTGTAGGGCGAATTGAACATCACCTTGGGCCTGCTCTCCACATCGAGCATAGCCAAACGCAGGCTCTCATACCTCTCGCCAATCTGCCCGAAGAGGTCTTCGGCCTCCTCTCTGCATCCCAGCACCTCGCCCACAGCCACCATCCATTCGCTCTTACCAAGTGGGGTGCGCTCGTGTTGCTCGTTCATATATATATATGGAATACCCAACTCGGTAAGTTTGCCTGTGAGGGTTGTGTTCTCGCCCGTGGTGCCATAGATGAAGGCCACGTCGGGGCGCAACGAGGCGATGAGTTCGTAGTTTATGGCCGTGTCGTAGCCAAAGTCCCTAATACTCCCCTCGGCAACACCTTTGCGGATGTGGGTGTTGGTGATGTAGTCGGCACCGCTTACGCCCACAATGCGCTCCGTAAACCCAAGTGCATCAAGGAATGCAATGTGGCTCGACGACATACACACGATTCTCTGTGGCTCGGCTCCTATGACCACACCTCCGAAACCTTTGGGTGCACTCTCGCCACCTCGGGCGATGAATACCTCACGGGTGGGAGCACCCGCAGTTGCGGGTAGTAGGCGTAGGATGGTCGATTCCCCCTCGGTTGCCACAATCTCAAAGCCCTTGGCAGAGTGGGGTGTATAGACCACCTCGCCCTCACTTGTGGTGCCCGCAGCAGGACACCCCGTGAGTAGCAAAGCACTACCGATAAACGCAACGAGATATGTAAACAATCGAATGAAATTCAAAATTCAAAATTCAAAATTCAAAATTGAGCAATTTTTCTAATTGTGAGGAATGAGGGGGCGTTTTCAGTTCTACAACGTGGCCAGGCCACCCTCGGATGTTTCTTTGTACAACGATGGCAGGTCGTGGCCTGTCTTTTTCATAACCTTCACCACGCTGTCAAACGACACTCGGTGTTTACCGTCGGTGTAGAAGGCATATATCTGTGCATCAATAGCCCTTGCAGCAGCCATTGCATTGCGCTCGATACAAGGTATTTGCACAAGTCCGCACATTGGGTCGCAGGTCATACCGAGGTGGTGTTCGAGGGCCATCTCGGCGGCATACTCAATCTGTGCAGGCGAGCCACCCATCAGTTGACTTGCAGCAGCGGCAGCCATTGCACACGCAACGCCCACCTCGCCCTGGCAACCCACCTCTGCACCCGACACCGAGGCGTTGGCCTTAACGATTGCACCCACAAGGCCCGCAGTGGCCAGCGCACGCACAATCTGTATGTCGCTAAACTCATACTCCTCTTGCAATAGATAGAGCACCGCAGGTACAACACCACACGAGCCACACGTCGGGGCTGTAACGATGGTGCCACCGGCAGCATTCTCCTCGCTCACGGCCAGAGCGTAGGCAAACAGAAGGCCTTGGGTGCGCAGGCTGTCCTTGTAGCCCCTCGAACGCACATAGTAGCTTGCAGCCTTACGGCGCAGGTTGAGCGCACCGGGCAGCACTCCCTCGTTGGAGAGTCCGTTCTGCACGGCCCCACGCATATTACCCCACACATTCATCAGGTAGTCCTTAATATCCTTATCCTCGTTCTCAAAGACATATTCCCAATAGCTGCGCCCTGTCTTGCTACACCACTCCATAATGTCGGTCATTGTTGTCAGCGGATAGATGTGCTCATCGGCCGACGACTCCTCGCCCTCACGCACGATTGTACCACCACCGGTGCTGTAATAGGTTGCGCTGTCGGTGGTTGCTCCCTCGCTGTCGAGGGCCTCAAACTTCAAAGCGTTGGGGTGGAAGGGGAGAAATTCTTGTGGCCTCCACACAATCTCCACAGGGGCAATGGGGGAGAGTACCTCCTCAATGGCCACGTTGGTAAGGTGTCCCTTGCCTGTTGCTGCCAACGAGCCGTAGAGTGTTACTCGGAATGCCGCAGCCTCGGGGTGTGTTTTAATGAAGGCCGTTGAAGCCTTCTTGGGGCCCATTGTGTGGCTACTTGAAGGGCCCTTGCCTATGACGAAAATATCTTTGATGGATTTCATCTCTTTTCTCTCTTGTTGATAAGTGCGCAAATATACCTATTAAAATTGAGAATAGAGAGGGAAAGAAAGATAATTTTAGGGGTTTGGTGAAAATAAAAACGGCAACTCCGATATGGAATTGCCGTTTTGGTAGCGAGACCCGGGATTGAACCGGGGACCTCATGATTATGAATCATGCGCTCTAACCAGCTGAGCTATCTCGCCATTGCTCAAAAGCGGTGCAAAGGTAAACTTTATTTTTTTTCTGCCAAAAAAATGTGAGGTATTTTTTTTGCTATTGTGTGGAAAAACGCATTTTTCTATGAAAAACGACTCTTTTCAATCCTTTGTTAAGGCCTTTGATGGCGTGGCCATTGTTGCCGGCATACTCATTTTGGTATCTCTTTCGGTGGACATCATTCACCGTGGCTCCTACCAACTCTCGCCCGGCATTGCCGAATTGCAACTTGTTGTGTGTTTGGTCTTCGTGCTCGATTTTATGGTGCGCACGGCTGCCTCCCGTAACCCTCGTCGCTACTTTTGGCGCAACATTGTCATATTGCTTGTGTCCATCCCGTGGCTCAACCTGCTTTCGTGGGCTGACGTGGGACTGCACAAAGGGGTATATGTGTTGCTCAAATGTCTGCCATTGGTGAGGGCCTTGCTGGGTGTTTACTCCACCATACGACTTGTTACCCCCACACGAGTGAGTGCGATAATGTGGAGCTATATTGCTCTTATCGTGATGCTTACTTACCTTTCGGCCCTTGTCTTCTACTCCTACGAGTTGGGTCCCAATCCCCACCTTACGGACTTTGGCGAGGCTCTTTGGTGGTCGGGGTTGAATGTTACCACGGTGGGTGCCAACATCTTTGCCGTTACGCCTATGGGCAAGATTCTCACGGTCATCCTTCCCGGCCTTGGTATGGTGCTCTTTCCACTCCTCACGGTCTATGTTACCCACATTGTTAAAAGGTCTAACGACCTTTGAAATTGAAAATTAAGATGAGCTCTGGCGCAAAGTTTTCTTGTCCCATTTTCAACCCCTGTTGCCCCTATCGCCCTATCACCCTTAAAAGCCCGACACAACAACAAAGGCTCGGAAATGCTCCGAGCCTTTGTTCTATTTGCTTGCCTTGTAGGCTATTTGATGCCGAGGGCCTTGCGAGTGGCTTTGGGGAGTGCGTCTTTGTGAACGATGATGTTTATGGTTTTGTAGCGTACAAAGGCTTTCGAGGCGTACCAGATGCCATTGTATTTGCTTGCAGTACCCCACGAGTTCTTCACCAAGTAGTACTCCGTGCCATTCTGGTCGGTAGCCTTACCATAGATGAGCATACCGTGGTCGTCGGTGCTCTCCCAATTATCAAACGCCTGCTGACGTTCCTCCTGGGTGCACCATTTCTGGGGCTGGGGCTTGGTGGTGAGTTTCTGCTCCTCGGGCGAGAGTTTGAGCCAGTGAGCCATATCCGAGCCACTCAACTCCTGCACTTTCTCCACGTCGGGCAGCACTGCGATACCGTTGCGGTTGAAGCCCTGCTCGCTCACGTCGCTACCCCAAGCGATGGTGTAGCCCTTGTCGATGGCGTTGTCAAACACCTCCATCAGCTCGTCGATGGGGAGGTTGTAGGACTGTGCCCAGCGCCAGTTGTCGGGAATCTCCAACACGAACGACTCATAGAAGGGGTGGTGGGTGTAGGAGGTGAGCGAAACATAGTCGCTGGCCTTCAAACCGGTGGACTCAAAGAACGACTTGGGAGTGTACTCCTTGCCCTGGTAGGTAAACTTCTCGGGGCACTCGCCGAGGTAGATGTCGTGAACGGCCTTCACAGCCTTCTTCCAGAGGGGCTGACCATTCTGGTCGAGTTGCAGACTGCGGTGTTTGCCTTTGGCGATAGCAGCAACCACGGCGTTGCTAACGGCCGAGAGCTCGTTGTGGACACTGAGAGTGTCGCCATACATCACACCCGGGCGCATCTCTGCTTCGGGAACAAGGCCGTAGTGCTCCATTCCATAGAGTACGTCGTAGAACGAGCCGCCCTGTGCAAACGATACGTCGCCGTGGGTACGCACAGCCCTATCGGCACGGTCTTGGTAGGTCTTGTGTACGAGGTACATCTCCGAGAAGTCATACTCGCCCTTGCCCATACGCAACAACTCTGCTTCGAGAAGTCCGAGGGAGGAGTAGCACCAGCAAGTTCCTGCACGGTGTTGGTTTTTGACGCTTGTGATGGGGAGTTCTTTGGTGATGGTGAACTCAAAACCCTCTGCTTGTGCGCTTGCGCTGAAAGCGGCTGCGAGGGCGCACAATGCGATTACGATTTTTTTCATTCCTTTTGCTGTTATTTAGTGATTTGTGTCTTTATTTCTTCTTGCACTCAAAACCGATGTTCATACCATCGTGGCTCTTAACCACTGCACCAATGGCTGCGATGGAGGTGTTGGAGGAGTTGCTGCTGAGGCTTTTGAGCAGCTCCAACAGGCTGTCGGCCTTGAAGAGGATGTTGATGTTGTCGATGTTCACGACCATACGGGTAGTAAAACTCTTGCCGCCCTCTTTGAGCGAGAGGCTTACACTCTCGGCCTCCTTGTTGTAGGCCCATTTACCCTTCGCCTCCTTGCTGCCCAACTTGGTGGAGAAGGTGCCGTCCTCGCCAAAGGTGAACGAGAAGAGTCCCTCCTTGATGCCAATCTTGGCAAGGTAGGGCTCAATCTTGGACTCCACGGTTTCGGCAGCCACGGTGCCACCAGCTGCGGTGAGTGCGTTGTCCGACTCAAACTCCACGGCGGCCTTAACGTAGGTCCAAGTTCCGGGAATATCGGCCTCCTTTACGGCAATGCCGAGGAGCTGTTGTACACTTTCGGGTACCACCTCGTCGATTTTGTCGCCAGCCACCTGCTTGGCGATGTTTTTCAGACTACCGAGGTTGAATTGTGCGTTGGCTACTGTGGCCATTCCGACCATTGCTACCAGAGTGATAAAAAGTTTCTTCATAACTTTTAGTCTGTCGTCTATTTAGTTATTACCCTCAATTTTGAATTCTCCTTTCTCTATTTTGCCCAGAGTTTCACGAGGTTTACGAGTGTCTGCACCGAGCGATACATCGTGTCGAGCGACACATACTCAAACTTGCCGTGGAAATTCATACCACCCGTGTAGAGGTTGGGGCAGGGGAGTCCCATATAGGAGAGCCTGCTGCCGTCCGTACCACCACGAATGGGTTTGATGATGGGCACAACACCGGCCTCCTCCATCGCCTGCATCGCTTTCTCGATAATCTCGGGGTGTGGCTCCACCATCTCCCTCATATTATAATATTGGTCTTTGAGGGTGAGCCTTACGGTACCCTCGCCATATTTGGCGTTTGCGTAGGCAGTGATTTGCTCCAAGAGAGCCTTCTTTTGCTCGAAGAGTTCACGGCTGTGGTCCCTGACGATGTAGGAGAGTTCGGCGTGCTCCACCTCGCCACGCATACCCACCAAGTGGTAGAAGCCGTCGTAGCCTTCGGTGTGCTCGGGCCTCTGGTGGGCGGGCAACATCGAGTTGAGTTCCATTGCAATCTGCATAGCGTTTATCATCTTGTCCTTGGCCATACCGGGGTGGATGTTGCGACCACTCACCTCCCACTTGGCACTCGCAGCGTTGAAGTTTTCATACTCCAACTCGCCCTCCATACCGCCATCCACGGTGTAGCCCACCTGTGCGCCAAAGGCCTCCACGTTGAAGTAGTCCACGCCACGGCCAATCTCCTCGTCGGGGGTGAAGCCGATGCGCACCTTGCCGTGTTTCACCTCGGGGTGGGCAAGCAGATACTCCGCCATAGTCATAATCTCGGCCACACCTGCCTTGTCGTCGGCTCCGAGGAGGGTGGTGCCATCGGTGGTGATGAGGGTGTGTCCCACAAAGAATTTCAATTCGGGAAATTCCTTGACGGTCATCGTGAGGGTGTCGTTGAGGGCGATGTCGCCACCGTCGTAGTTCTTCACGAATTGGGGCCTGATGGCTGCACCACTCATATCGGGCGATGTGTCAACGTGGCTGATGAAGCCCACCACGGGGGCGTTCTCATAGCCTTCGGATGCGGGGATGGTGCCCATAATGTAGCCGTGCTCGTCCATCACAACCTCTGTGAGTCCGAGTTCAATCATCTCCTCCTTCAATGCACGCAACAGCACGAGCTGTTTGTCGGTTGAGGGGAATGTGATGCTGTTCTCGTCGCTCTGCGTATCGTAGGCAACGTATTTCAAAAATCTATCTTTTAGTTCCATAGTTATTAGTCTACCGTCGACCGTCTACCGTCGACCGACTTGTCAATTAGTATTTAGTAGAGAGTAAATATTTTTCCCTATTGCCCCTATTGCCCCTATCGCCCTTAAAGCCCTTAGGGAGTTTAGGGAGTTTAGGGAGTTTAGGGAGTTTAGGGAGTTCCCTCTCTATCCTTAATTTTGAATTTTGAATTATGAATTATGAATTTTTAATTCTCTTCGAGTCCCAGATGAAGTATGCAATCAGGGCTGCGTAGGTGGCAAGGCCAACCCACTGTGCACCATTCGAGGCGAACCACTCGCCCATAAATGGGTCAACGCCCACATATTTCAGCACTGCGCTCACAACGCCCATCAGTGCGCCACCTGCAATGAAGCCCGAAGCGATGAGTGTACCCCTGTCGCCCCTCTTCTTGTTCACCTCGGCATCCTTCGAGCGAGTGGTTACAAACCAACTGATAAGGCCACCCACCAACAGCGGAGCGTTGAGTTCGAGAGGGATGAACATACCCAGCGCAAAGGCCAGCGCAGGTACACCAATCATAGTGAGAATGAGTGCCAAAGCAGCACCTGCAAAGTAGAGCATCCAGGGAGTTACACCGCCCGTCATCAGGGGCTTAATCACAGCAGCCATAGCGTTGGCTTGGGGTGCAACAAGTGCGCCCTCGCCCGTGAAGCCATAGGTTTTGTTGAGCACCATCATCACACCTGCAACCGTTGCGGCCGATACGAGCGTGCCGAGGAATTTCCAACTCTCCTGCTTTTTGGGGGTTGTGCCCACCCAATAGCCAATTTTAAGGTCGGTAACAAAGCCGCCAGCCATCGAGAGTGCCGTGCAAACCACACCACCGATAATCATTGCAGCAGTCATACCACTCTCGCCCTCCAAGCCGATGCTCACGAGTACCAACGAGGCCAGAATGAGGGTCATCAGTGTCATACCACTCACGGGGTTGCTACCCACAATGGCGATGGCATTGGCTGCCACGGTGGTAAAGAGGAATGCAATTACAAAGACAACCAACAATGCGATTGCCGAGGTCCACCAACTGCCCAACACGCCCACACGGAAGAATACAAGGGTGGTGATGAGTACGGCGATAAGCACAGCGAGGATGGTACGCATCGAGATATCCTTGTCGGTGCGCTTCTCCTCTGCGCCGCCCTTCTTGCCTTTCAGCTCGCTCACGGCCATACCGAGCGAGTTTTTGATGATGCCCGCCTGCCTTACGATACCGATGATACCCGCCATTGCGATACCGCCGATACCGAGGGGCTTGCCGATGTAGGCAAAGAGGTTTTCGGGGGTAAAAATGAGTTCGGGGTTGGCCAACAAACTCTCGTTGGTGATACCCAACAGAGCAACCAATCTTGCTGCATCGAAACTACCCTCCAACGAGCCAACCATAGGCACCACAAAGAACCACACGAGGAATGAACCAGCACAGATGAAGGCGGCATATTTGAGGCCCACGATGTAGCCCAAACCAAGCACAGCCGCCGAGGTGTTAATCTTGAAGACGGTCTTGAACTGCTCGGCAGCGTGTGCGCCCCAAGCGGTGATGCGGGTGGTGAGGGTGTCGGTCCACAGACCAAAGGTGCTCACCACAAAGTCATACAAACCGCCAATCAAACCACTAACGGCCAACAGTTTGGCCTGTCCCTTCTGTCCTTCGCCACTGACGAGTACCTCGGTGGTTGCCGTAGCCTCGGGGAAGGGGTATTTGCCGTGCATCTCCTTAACGAAGTACTTGCGGAACGGAATAAGTAACACAATACCCAGCAGACCACCCAGCAGTGAGGAGAGGAAAATCTGGTAGAATTGTGCCTCCAAGCCGAGGATGTAGAGTGCAGGCAGGGTGAAGATTGCACCCGCCACGATTACACCACTCGAAGCACCAATGCTCTGGATGATTACGTTCTGACCGAGCATATTCTTCTTGCCCGTCATTGTGCCCACGCCAACGGCTATGATGGCGATGGGGATTGCGGCCTCAAATACCTGACCAACTTTGAGTCCGAGGTAAGCAGCTGCGGCAGAGAAGATTATGGCCATCAGCACACCCATACCCACCGAATAGGGAGTAACCTCCTTGGGGCTTTCTGTGGCTTTCATAATGGGCACATACTCTTCGCCTTCGGCCAATGGGCGATAGGCGTTGTCTGCGAGTTTTTTGATTTGTTTGTTGTCTGACATTGTTTCTATCTGTTTTTAGTGATTTTTCTTCAACCTACAAATATATAAATTTCTCTTGAAATTCCCACTCTTTGGCCCCTTATTTTCCCACTTTTAGTGGGAAGAGGGGTGCGGGTGTTGCAACTCCGCAAAAAAATAGTACCTTTGTATGATATTTCAGCAGATAAGAGATGAAAAACATTCGCAACTTTTGTATAATTGCCCACATCGACCACGGTAAGAGTACTCTGGCCGACCGACTCCTTGAACAGACTGCAACCCTCTCCGAAAGGGAGTTGCAGAATCAGGTGCTCGACGATATGGACCTCGAACGTGAGAAGGGTATCACCATCAAGAGCCACGCTATCCAGATGCAGTACGTTAGGGATGGCGAGGCCTACACTCTCAACCTCATTGACACCCCCGGACACGTTGACTTCTCCTATGAGGTCTCTCGTGCCATCGCTTCGTGCGAGGGTGCGCTGTTGGTGGTTGATGCTTCGCAAGGTATTCAGGCACAGACTATTTCCAATCTCTACCTCGCTTTGGAGCACGACCTCGAAATCATTCCCGTAATCAACAAGATTGATATGGAGTCGGCTATGGTGGACGAGGTGAAGGACCAGATTGTGGAGTTGCTCGGTTGCGACGAGAGCGAGATATTGTGCGCCTCGGCCCGTACGGGTATCGGCATTGAGGAGATTTTGGATGCCATTGTTGACCGTGTGCCTGCTCCGAAGGGCGATGAGAACGCCCCCTTGCAGGCTCTGATTTTCGACTCGGTGTTCAACTCCTACCGTGGTATCATTGGCTATTTCCGTGTGATGAACGGCACTATTCGCAAGGGCGACCACGTTAAGTTTTTCAACACCGGCTCGGAGTATGATGCCGACGAGATTGGTGTGCTGAAACTCAAATTTGTTCAGCAGGACGAGATTAAGGCCGGCAACGTGGGCTACATTATGTCGGGCATTAAGGCCTCAAAGGATGTAAAGGTGGGCGACACCATCACCCACGTCGATAGGCCTTGCTCGGAGGGCGTTGCGGGCTTTGAGGATGTGAAGCCTATGGTCTTTGCGGGTGTCTATCCTGTGGATGCCAGCGAGTATGAGGACCTCCGTGCTTCGCTCGAAAAACTCCAACTCAACGATGCTTCGCTCACCTTTGAGCCGGAGAGTTCGTTGGCGTTGGGCTTTGGTTTTAGGTGTGGCTTCCTCGGTCTGCTGCATATGGAGATTGTGCAGGAGAGGTTGTATAGGGAGTTCGATATGGATGTGATTACCACCGTGCCCAACGTATCGTTTAAGGTTACAACCAAGAAGGGCGAGGTGGTGGATGTGCACAACCCTTCGGGCCTGCCCGACCTCACAATGGTTGAGAAGATAGAGGAACCCTACATTCGTGCGCAGATTATCACCAAGACCGACTATCTCGGTGCGGTCATCAAACTCTGTATCGACAAACGTGGCACACTTGTCAATCAGGTGTTCCTCGGCCCGGAGAGGGTGGAGATTAACTTCGATATGCCCCTTTCGGAGATTGTCTTTGACTTCTATGATAAGTTGAAGAGTATCTCTCGTGGCTATGCATCGTTCGACTACCATCAGACGGGTTACCGTGAGAGCAAACTCTCCAAGTTGGATATTCTGCTCAATGGCGAGCCTGTGGATGCGCTCTCGTCGCTCATCTACACCGACCACGCCTACGACTTTGGCCGTAAGATGTGCGAGAAACTCAAAGAACTCATCCCTCGCCAGCAGTTTGATATTGCCATTCAGGCGGCCATTGGAGCGAAGATTATCGCCCGTGAGACGGTGCGCCAGGTGCGTAAGGATGTTACGGCCAAGTGCTATGGCGGTGATATCAGTCGTAAGCGTAAGCTGTTGGAGAAACAGAAGAAGGGTAAGAAACGTATGCGCCAGATTGGTAACGTACAGGTGCCCCAATCGGCCTTCCTTGCGGTGCTCAAAATGGACTAATGACGTCAACCGACGAGCATCAGTTGTCAACCGACAATCAAAAAAAACACTCGGGTATCAGATGCGATACCCGAGTGTTTTTGTAATACCTTATCTATTGTTAAAACTCTAACTCTCCTCCTCCATCAGACGGTTGAAGCAGTGGCGGCAGATGGGCTCATAGGTGTCCTTCTCGCCCAATACCACGAGTTTGTCGTTGGCCGTAAGGCGGTGGGAGTGCTGTGCAATGTTGCCACAGCGAACACAAATTGCGTGCACCTTGTCCACGTGCTCGGCACGAGCCATCAGTTGAGGCATAGGGCCAAAGGGCTTGCCCAAATAGTCCATATCCAAACCTGCCACGATAACCCTGATACCCCTGTTGGCCAAAGTCATACACACCTCCACGATGCCCTCGTCGAAGAATTGAGCCTCGTCGATACCCACAACGTCAACGTCGGCAGTCATCAGCAGAATCTGCGCCGAACTCTCCACGGGGGTAGATTGGATGCTGTTGGAGTTGTGCGACACCACCTCGTCCACCGAGTAGCGCACGTCGATTTGGGGTTTGAAAATCTCCACCCTCTGGTTGGCGAATACGGCACGGCGCATCCTACGAATCAACTCCTCGGTTTTGCCCGAAAACATCGAGCCGCAAATCACCTCAATCCAGCCGGGTTTGTTGGCACTTTCAAGAAACATTGTGAAAACTTTGTTTTATAAGGGTTAGTATATTGTCTGTCTTTTGTTGCCTACAAAGGTAGGCCTTCCGCTTGGAAAGTCCAAACGGAAGGCCGAAAATAGTTATCAACAAATTGTCGTAAAAATGCCAATTTTCTACTCCTCAACACCAAAGGCGAAGATGATGTGCCTTTCGTACCTTTCGCCCGGACGCAATAGTTGCGAGGGGAAGTGGGGTTTGTTTGGGGCATCGGGGTAGCCCTGACACTCTATGGCCACGCCATCGTAGTCGTGGTACTCCCCACCACTGCGACCTTTGGGGCAGCCATCGAGCCAGTTGCCCGTATAGACCTGTGCTGCGGGTTGGTCGGTGTAAATCGCCAGTGTGCGACCCGTGGCGGCACATTTCAGTTCGGCAGCTGGCTGAACTTTGCCCTGCTCCCAACCATCTATGGGCCAGCAGTTGTCGTAGCCCTTGCCATAGTTGAGTGCGGGGAAATCCTCCTTGATATCCCTGCCGAGTGGCTTGGCTGTGCGGAAGTCCATAGGGGTACCCTCCACAGGGGCAGCCTCACCGGTGGGAATGAGTGATTGGTCGGTGGGTAGATAGGTGGAAGCGTTCAGGCGCAGGGTGTGGGCCAATACCGAGCCACTTGCCTCGCCTGCAAGGTTAAAGTAGGCGTGGTTGGTGAGGTTGATGATTGTTACTCCGTTACTCTGTGCCAAGAGGGTGAGTTCGAGGTGGTTGTCCTCATCCCAATCATACACGGCCTCCACATAGAGGTCGGCCGGATAGCCTTCGTGCCCATCGGGGTTATCGAGCGCAAAGACCACTCTGTCGCCCTCCACACGTCCCTCCCAGAGGAGGTTGGCAAAGCCTTGTGGTCCACCGTGGAGCGCATTGGGGCCGTTGTTTATGGCCAAGCGGTACTCCTTGTCGTCAATCACGAAATGACCTCGGGCCACTCGGTTGGCGTAACGTCCGGGCACCTTGCCCATACAAGGGCCATCGCCAAAGTAGTCCATATAGTCGGCATAACCGAGGGCCACGTTGTCGATGTTGCCCTCTCGGTCGGGTACCCTCACTGCACAAATGGCTGCGCCAATGTTGCACAATTCAACCTCTGCACCCTTGCTGTTGCGCATAGTGTAAACCACCACCGCATCGCCTTCGGGCGTAAAACCTGCAATTTTTTGTTCAATAGTCATTTTTAGTTATCAGTTGTCAGTTATCAGTTGTCAGTTTATTTTAGGAAAAATTTTCCCAGAGGGCATCCATATCTCTGCGCTCCTTTTTGGTGGGGCGGCCGGCACCCCTATCACGCACCACAAAGAAAGTCTCCTTGGGGGCGTTGAGTTTGTCGAGCTCCTCTTGTGGGGTGATGTCGAGGCAGTAGGTGGGTACGTCTTTGGCGGGCAAGCGACGCTCCACAAGGCCCAACACTTTATATGAGTAGCGCATAATGGGCACCTTTTTCACGGTGAGAAGGTCGCCCTCTTTGAGCTCTTTGGAGGGTTTTGCTTCCGAGCCGTTGATTGTAACCTTGCCCGTACGGCAGGCTTCGGCGGCATCACTTCGGGTCTTGAAAATGCGCACAGCCCACAACCATTTGTCAACTCTTACGGCCATATTCTCTATTATTATGTGTTGTTTTTTGCTTAAAAATTCATTATGTGGCTCAAAAGTACAAAAAGTTTAGTAACTTTGCGTGTTATAAGACCAAAAAATGAAACCTGTAACCAAATCGAAAACACGAAAGGAGATTGTTACCTTGTGGAAATACACAATAGGTAGCACCATTTCCTATCTCATTAACCTCGCAATAGTGATTGTGATGACCGATGTATTGGGTGTTCACTATCTCCTCTCCACCATTGCGGGCTATGCTTCGATTGTTATCACCTCTTATATATTCAGTGTAACGTGGATTTTCACCGAGCGTAAGATTGCCTCTCGTGGCAAGGAGTTTGTGGCCTTTGCATCGATTACAATCTTTGCTATGGGTATGAACGTGTTGTCGATGATGTTCTTCACGGGCTATCTCCATTGGCACTATGTGGTGTCCAACATCGTTACCAACTTCTTGGCTACCCTATGGGGCTATGTGCCAAAGAAATTGTTCCTTTTCAGTGGTCGCAAACGCAAACACACGGAGATTGAGATTGAGGAGGTGATGCCGAGTTTCGACAATGTGGAGGAACTTCCCATTCCGTTCATCTATGAGGATGAGGTAACAGAGGAGAACGAGTAATAGCCCCCCTTTTGGATGCATCTTCTTGTTTTTCGATTATAGCAATCTACACAATCCCTTGTGATATGAAACAATTTTTTTCGCTCAATGTGCGTGGTCGTGATGTGGTGTGGCCGATGTTGGGCTGGTGGCTGTTGACAGTGCTCTATGTGTTGGGCATTGTTGTTCGACTTTTGGCGGCACCGGAGAGTGGTATGACGGTGGTCAATTGGGCTTTTGCCCTGCGCCTGCTTGTGGGCTTTGCTTTGCATACGGCCTTTGGGGTGGGTGTGGCACTGGTGCTACTGCCTGTGATGAAACACACCATTGGTGCGCTCTCCTATGGGGGCGAGGCCTTCGAGAGCGACTACTCCACTCGCCGCTACGTGGGACTTGTTGTGGGCGGTGTCGCCCTCACTGTGCTCACTTGTGGATTGTACCTTCCGTGGTTTATCACACGCCTAATGAGGTTCTTTTGCGAGGGTGTGAGCCACTCTTTCCATCTTATGACCTTCCGTGGCAAGGCTATGCGACTCTTTGCCATCTCCATCCTCACGCTTGTTCTTCCCGTGGTGGCGGTGGTGGCCTTGGCTCAACATTCAGACCTTTTGGACCCCACGAAGTTTTCGTTTGATATGATGTCCTTTGGCCCACTGCTTGGTTTGGGAGTGGTGTTGTTGGAAATCTTTTGTGTGTCGCTCTTTGTGGTGCTGTTGTACCGCTGGTGGGTGGATGTTACCTATGGCGACAAGGTCGTTACGACTCGTATGCCGCTACTCTCTGCCACTGGGTTTGTGGTGTGGCAAGGGGTGCTTTCGCTGCTCACTGCGGGCTTGTATGCTCCAATGGCTTCGTTGCGTATGATGCAATATGTGGCCGAGAGGAGTGTAGTGGTGGGTGCCGATGGCGAGGAGAAACGCCTGGGCTTGCGCTTGCGTTCGTGGAGAGATTGGGCGTGGATGTGGGGCCAAATGCTCCTGCTTGTGGTAACACTTGGCATCTACCTCCCGTGGTTTTATGCCAAGACGATGAATCGATTTGGTAGTAGGCTCTACGTTGAGGAGCCACGCTCGATTTGGAAGAGTCGCTAAGTTTTCCTATTTTTGAAAAAATAATTTTCAATTTTCCATTTTCAATTCTCAATTTGTAGTCAAGTGGATATTGTAATCACATACGTTAATGGTCTGGACCCCGTGTGGCAGAAGGACTATGAACACTATACCAACACCCCCATTCTGGAAAAACGCTTCCGTGATTGGGGAACGCTGCAATACCTCTTCCGTGGCATTGCGGAGAATATGCCCTTTATCCGCAAGGTGCACCTCATTGTGTCGGGCGAGAGCCAAGTGCCCGAGTGGGTGAATAGGGAGGAGGTTAATGTGGTACTGCACAGCGACATCATCCCTGCGGAGTTTCTACCCACGTTCAACTGTAACCCTATTGAGATGTGCCTGCATCGCATTGAGGGACTCGACGAGGAGTTTTTGTATTTCAACGACGATATGTTCCCGATGCGCCCTTGTGAGCCTACGGATTTCTTCCGTGGGGGTAGGGGTGTGATAGGTATGAGCCGCCACCTCTTGGCCCACGATATGTATAAGAAGATTTGCCGCAACTCCGATAGGTTGGCTCGCAAGGCGGTCAGTAAGCCCCGTAGGTGCTGGTTTTTGCGCCCCCAACACATCTGCTCACCGATGCTGCGTAGCGAGTGCGAGGCACTCTATGGGATGGTGGAGCCACAGATTAGGGCTTCGATGACAAGGGTGCGCACGGAGGATAACCTCAATCAGTACCTCTACCTCGACTATATGTTCCTGCGTGGTAAACTCCTTCCGGAGCGACTCTCAAAGAAACATTTTTCGTTGGGCGTGGCAACCCCTCGTAAGTTGCGCCGATTTATTGAGGAGCCGACCAAGAAGCTGACCTGTGTGAACGATGTTCAACTCTCCGAGGAACGCTATGTGGAACTGAGGGCTTCGCTGTTGGCCGCCTTCGAGAAACGCTTCCCCACGAAGTCGAAGTTTGAGAAATAGCGGTTAGCGTAACTTTCAATTTTCAATTTTCAATTTTCCACTCTATGTCCTCCTACACTCTCTCCCTCGTTGTTCCCATCTATGGTGTGGAACGCTACATTGGCGACTTTGCCGAAGTAGCTCTTGCGCAGTGGTGTGAGGGTGTGGAGTATGTGTTTGTGAACGACGGCACCAAAGACCGTTCGGTGGAGATTTTGGAGAGTGTCATTGAGAGCAAGTTTGCCCACCTGCGCCCACATATTACCATTGTTCATCAGCAGAATATGGGCCTACCGCAGGCTCGTCGCACGGGTTTTATGCACGCAAGGGGCGAGTATATCCTTTGTGCCGACTCCGACGATTGGCTCTCGGAGGGCGCACTCGGCAGGGTGGTGGAGGAGATTGGCCGCACGGGTGCTGACCTCATATACTTTGACCTTGTGAAGGAGTATGGCGACCACCAGAGCGTTAAGCGTGAGAGGGAATACACGGGAGCCACGAGGGAGAAGTTCATTGAGAACATTTTTGGCTATCGCTCGGCAGGCTACACCGTAACGAAGTGCTTCCGACGTAGCCTCTACACCGACAACGAGATACACACCCCTCGTCTTTCGATGCACGAGGATATGTGCCTGATGGCCCAGATTATATTCTACGCTCGCACGATAGTCCACCTGCCCGAGGTTTTGTATCACTACCGTAAGGACAACCCCGATGCACTGTGTGCCCAGAGCCGTAGGGTGCGTCATTTGGCCTCCTCACGCAATATGCTCGACCTGTGTGGCCACTACTTGGACCACTTGGAGGGTAGCCCCATTGAGAAGGTGTGGGGTGGACTTGTGTTGCGTGCAGGTTGGCACGCCATAATCTATAAGACCGACCTTTGGGGAGAGTTTGAGTGGCTTGCGCAGGCAGTCAGGAAGGCTCCGTTGGGATGCCGCTACCGCACACCGCTGGTGTTCCAACTCTTTACGAAGGTGTGGGTGGCTTGTGTGAAACGCAAATAGAGTGGGAGAGTATGAGCAGAGTTGATTTTCCGATAGACCTTGTGTATATGTGGGTGGATGGCTCGGATGCCGAGTGGCAGGCCAAACGTGCGCTCTATTCGGGCGAGGGCCAGAGGGCGAGCCGTAGTGCCGATGCAACCTCTGCTGCCCGCTGGCGTAATAACGACGAGTTGCGCTACTCGCTGCGCTCGGTGGAGATGTATGCGCCTTGGATAAATCACATATATATTATTACCGACAACCAACGCCCCTCGTGGCTGGCTGACCACCCGAAGGTGAGTGTTGTGGACCACAGGGATATTATACCACCCGAGGCACTTCCCACATTCAACTCGGAGGCCATAGAGTCGTGTCTGTATAGGATTGAGGGTTTGAGCGAACACTTCATTGTTGCCAACGACGACACGCTCTTCGCCCAAGAGGTGGAGCCCACGGATTTCTTCCTTGCGGATGGCAGGCCCATTGTGCGATTGATGCATTTCAGTAGGCGTAAAGCCCCCCGTAAAGGCCACTACCACCGTATGTTGCTCCGTATGCAAGACCTTGTTTGTGAACGCTTTGGGAGAATGATTCCCTATGCGCCCCACCACAATATGGATGGCTACCTGCGTAGTGCTTATGGACACTGTGTGGAGGAACTTTGGCCGGAGGAGTGGAAGCATACAACGCTCCAACGCTTCCGTCAGGAGGGCGATATGCACCGTAGTTTTGTCAACTACTATATGATTGCCACGGGGTGTGGAGTGATGCGCAAGGTGGGCCGCTATAATCGTACCAAGGGACTTGTGGGGCGTTTGCGTGCCTGCTTTACGGGGTGCTATGCTGCGGACTCTCGTGTGGTGTCGGCCAACTTGCCCGACTACGAGAAGGCGATGAGGAAGTATAACCCGCTGATGATTTGTGCCAACGACAACGAACTTACCACCGATGCAGACTGCGCTCGCCTGCACACTTTTCTCCAAGACCGCTATCCCCAACCCTCGGCCTTTGAGATTGAAGGGCAATAAGGGCAATAAGGGCAATAAGGGCACTGTCCCTAAGCTCCCTAAATTCCCTAAACTCCCTAAACGACAAAAAAGAGGACCTCGATGAGGTCCTCTTTTTTGTCAACATCTGCGCTCTTGCAGAGCTATTATCAACTCCAATCGCTACGGAACGAGAATCGTCAGCCTCTTATCCTCAATGTCGTAGCGAACGGGGGTGGTGCCCAATGGCTCGCCATCAACCTCCACTTCTCGCACATCCTTCGAGCTGACCTCAATGGTGCGACCTTGGTGGTGGTGCACCTTTTTCACGGAGTAGATTTTGCCATCATAGAGGCGACCTACAACGGTGGCAATCTTTGGTGCCGACATTGTGTCGATAACCGTACAATCCAGCAGTCCATCGTCGGCCGTGGAGAGTGGCAACTGCCTCATACCGCTACCATTATACTGGCCAATGCCAATCGACACGCTCATAATCATACCCTCCTCGACTTTCACGCCATCCACAGCAACTTCCATCTCGCACGACTTGTAGCCGAAGACCGATTTGGCAAGTTGCATCATATAGGCGAGTTTGCCATTCTTGCCCTTGTCCTTCATTTGGCACACTTTGAGGTTTACAGCCGCATCCATACCCGCACCCGCCACGTTCACACAATAGCGGCTCTCCTGCTCACCACTACGGCCCACATAGGTCGCCTTGGCAACATCCTGAGTGAAGGTCTTGCCTGCTGCGATGACCTCAACAGCCTTTTCGTAGTCGGTAGGGATTCCATAGGAACGCACCCAATCGTTGCCTGTGCCCACGGCAATCACACCCATACGCACCTCCGTAGAGGCTACACTCGTCTGGGTGAGAATACCATTAGCCACCTCATGGATGGTGCCATCGCCACCCACCGCAATAAGGTTTCTGTATCCATCTTCCTCAATACCTCTCTGCACAAGTTCAATGGCGTGGAATCGGTAACCCGTAAACACCGTGTCAAACTCAATGCCTTTGGCGTAGAGCATTTGGGCTATACTGTCCCAATCTCGGCCGCACTTGCCACTGCCCGAAAGCAGATTGACAACTGCCAGCCATCGGTTGTTCGTACTCATCTATTCTATTTTTCGGGTGCGTGTTCGAGTGTGTAGCAGAGGTAGTTCCAGAACTTCTCTACCGATGCGATGTTTACCTTCTCGTCGGGCGAGTGGGGGTAGCAGATGGTGGGACCAAAGGAAATCATATCCATCTTGGGATAGACACCACCGATGATACCACACTCCAAACCTGCGTGGATGGCCATCACTGCGGGCTCCTTGCCATAGAGAGCCTTGTAGCCCTCCTTCATAGTGTGGAGAATTGCCGAGTCGGGGTTGGGGTTCCAACCGTCGTAGCCACCGGTGAGCTTCACGCTTGCGCCTGCCATCTCAAAGATGGTCTTCATCTGCAATGCGAGGTCTTCCTTCTCGGAGCGTACCGAACTACGCAACAGGCTCAATACGGTAAATTTACCCTTCTCCGATACCACCCTTGCGAGGTTATTGGAGGTCTGCACGAGGCCAGCCATTGAGGGGCTCATTTTGGCCACACCATTGGGGCAACCCACAACAGCATCAATGAGGTCTTGGGTGTCGAAGATGTCGATGCACTTGCCGGGGCATTTAACAGCCACAGCCTTGAACGAAATGCTATCCTCAATACCCTTGAACTCCTCCTTGTAAATCTTCTCGAACTTCCTTACAGCCGAGAGGAATTTTTTCTCATACTGTTTCAACACGGCCACGGTGGCGAATGCCTCCCTGGGGATGGCGTTCCTCAAACCGCCACCGTCGATGTTGCACAGCAGCACGCCATATTTATCCATCGTGTTTTTCAGGAAACGGCACAAGAGTTTGTTGGCGTTGGCCCTTTGGAGAATAATCTCCATACCCGAGTGGCCACCTTTGAGGCCTTTGACTTCGAGTCTGTAACCGCTGAAATCGCTCTTCAAGATACGGCCGGTGCCATAACGCAAAGTGGCGTTGAAATCGAGGCCACCTGCGCAACCAACATACAACTCGCCCTCGGTCTCGGAGTCGAGGTTGAGCATAATCTCGCCCTTCAACTCGCCGGCTTTTAGACCCATAGCACCATCCATACCGGTCTCCTCGGTGGCGGTGAAGAGTGCCTCAATGGGGCCGTGGGTGAGGTCTTTGGCCTCCAATACAGCCATAATGGCAGCCAAGCCGATGCCGTTGTCGGCACCGAGAGTGGTGCCATCGGCAGTTACCCAATCGCCATCAACGTAGGCCTGAATGGCGTCGGTGTCGAAGTTGAACACCTTGTCGGAGTTCTTCTGTGGTACCATATCAACGTGGGCCTGCAAAACGATGGTTTTGCGGTTCTCCATACCTGCTGTTGCGGGTTTGCGAACGATGATGTTGAGAGCCTCGTCGAGGGTATAGTCCAACCCAAGGCTCTCCACAAAGTTGATGATAAACTTCCTTGCTGCCTCCTCGTTGTGCGATGGGCGAGGACACTGTGTGAGTCCTGCAAAGTGTTTCCACACTCGCTGTGGTGCGAGTTCTGCGATATTCTTATTCATAGTTTGTTTATATGTTTTTTTTAGTCTAACGTCAACGGTCTAACGTCTAACAACGTACAAAATGCTTGTTATGTAAGAAAACTAATTCTCAACTTTCGCATCATCAAACGCTTTGACGATGCGGCTCACGAGTGCGTGGCGAATGATGTCCTTGCCCGTAAACTCTACAATTCCTATTCCATCAATCCTACGGAGCATTCCCAAGGTGCGCTCCAAACCCGAATCGTTCTTGTGGGGCAGGTCAATCTGTGTGAGGTCGCCCGTAACGATAAACTTCGCATTGCGGCCCATACGAGTAAGGAACATCTTAATCTGTGGTAGGGTGGTGTTCTGCGCCTCGTCCAAAATCACAAAGGCGTTATCCAGCGTGCGGCCCCTCATATAAGCGAGAGGTGCAATCTGCACCACACCCTCCTCCAAAAACTTCTGCAACTTGGCCGGAGGAATCATATCGTTGAGAGCATCGTAGAGAGGTTGCAAATAAGGGTCCAACTTCTCTTTCAGGTCGCCCGGCAGGAAGCCCAACCTCTCGCCTGCCTCCACAGCAGGGCGGGTGAGGATGATGCGTTTGACCTCTCGGTTTTTCAGAGCCCTCACAGCCAGAGCAATAGCGGTGTAGGTCTTACCACTACCGGCAGGGCCCACGGCAAACAAAAGGTCGTTTTTGTCGTAGAGTTCCACGAGCTTCTGCTGATTTTCGGTGCGGGCCTTCACAATGAGCCCGTTGTTGCCATAGACAATCACGTCGGAGGGCATAGTGGCTCCCTCTTCGGGCAGTCCTCCCTGAAAAATCTGGTTAATCACGCTGGGCGAGATGTGGCCATATTTCCCGTAGTAAGCCCCAAGCGACTCGACCCTTCCCTCCAAACGAGCAATCTCCTCCTCGGTGCCGATAGCCTTGATGGCATTACCCCTGGCAACGATTTTTAGTTTAGGAAAGAGGTCGCAAATTCTGTTGAAATTAGAATTTGCGACCCCATAGAAGTCGAGAAGTTCAATACCTTCGATGGATATAATCTTCTCTGCCATAAATCCTTACGGCATCCATTAGAACATTACACCCAACGAAACGTACCAAGTGTTGGTCTCTTTGTTTACGTTCTCAAAGTTGAACAAGTCGCCGAACTTGGTAGGCTCCATACCCTCGTTCCAACCACCAAGGTAGCGGAAGTCAACCATAATGAAGTTGAAGAGGTCGATACCCACGCCGGCAGCCCAAGTGTAGGAAACATCTTTCCAATCAATGGGAGCAGCCTCTGTCTTCTCGCCACCAATAACAGCGGGCGAGTTGAAAACTACAACGGGACCTGCCTGTACACGAGCGTTGAACAAACCAAGGTCCATACCTACACCTGCCAAAACGGGGATGCTAAACTCATTGAGTTTGAATTCTTTCTTGGTGCCGTCATCTGCTTTCAGAGCACCTTTCTGCCAGTTGTACATCAACTCAGGCTGCAAGTGCAACGAGAAGATGGAGATGGGCACATTCAGGCGGAACATCAGACCAGCGTTGTAGCCGGCAGCACCGTCCATAACACCCTGAATACCTTCGCCGTTCAATTGTACATTCTCGGCAGAGGAGGTCAAACCGGCCTTGGGACCAAACCAGAACCACTTGTGGCTCTGTGCACTAACGGTAGCAACACTCATCACTACCACTGCCATTGCAAGAAGAATTTTTTTCATAACAAAAATTTATTTTTGGTTAAACTTATTTGCTTTCCAACACACATAGTGTGTCCTTCTTTCGGACAAAGATAGAAACATTTCCTTAAAAGTGTACCTTTCTTTGCAACTTTTTTACACATAAAGTGCTAAAAAATAAAAAATTAACCCTCCGAATGTGCAATGTTTCCACTCGGAGGGTTGATTTTTGTGATACCACGTTGTGGCAATAGCTCACATTAGAACATCACGCCAAGGCTCAAATTCCAACTCGTGCGCTCGGTGTTTACACTGATGTTGTCCACGCTCACCGTGTCGCCATTGAAGTTGCCATTGTAACGAATCTCGGCAATAAGGCTCAATACTTTCACACCCAAACCTGCGGTCCAAGTCATCTGCTTGTTGGCCTTAAAGTTGTTCCAAGCACCCTCGAAATCCTCCTTGGTCAAGTCCTTGAAGCCCTTCTCGGTTGTGATGGGGAACACGGGGCCTGCGTTGATTCTCACGCTGGCAAGGCTACCCAAACCAAACTCCAAGCCCAACAATACGGGCAGGTCGATGTAGCTGTGGCTCTCCTTCTTCTCTCCCTTGCCGAGCAGGTCGTTCACATCGGGAATATTGATGGTGGTGTTGGTGTACTGCAACTCAGGTTGGAGATAGAGGGCAGTTTTGGGAATGTTGATGCGTGCAAAGACGTTGCCGGTCCAACCCGTGCCCTCGGCTTTGATTGCATCCTTCACACCATCGGTGGTGGTGGGAATACCCTGGGTGGACGAAATGATACCAATGCGACCGCCAACGTGGAACAGACCAAAGAGTCCGTTGCCAGCCATTGCACTACCGGCCGAGAGGGTTATAAGTGCGAACAGAAGTAGAAGTTTTTTCATAACTGTATCTCTTTTTTGAGATTAGACATAGTTGTTTACGCCTCAAAGGTAGCACAAATAATGCAAAAATATTCGCTTTGCTCCATAATTTTAACAAAGTTAATTATCTTTGCAGTCGAATTTAACGGAAAGATTATGAGTTTAGTAGCAATAGTAGGCCGCCCCAACGTGGGCAAAAGCACCTTTTTCAACCGCCTTGTGGGTATGCGTCAGGCGATTGTGGACTCCACAGCGGGTACCACACGAGACCGCCACTACGGCAAAACCGATTGGAATGGCAGGGAGTTTTCGCTCATCGACACGGGTGGTTACTCGGTGGGTAGCGATGATGCCTTCGAGGAGGAGATTCGCAAACAGGTACACCTCGCCATCGACGAGGCCGACGTAATCCTCTTTATGGTGGAGGTGTCAACGGGCATCACCGACCTCGACCAGATGGTGGCCGATGTGTTGCGCCGCAGCAAGAAAAAGACCCTCCTTGTGGTCAATAAGGTTGACAACTACGACCTTATCTATGGCTCCAACGAGTTCTATGCACTCGGTTTGGGCGATCCCTTCTGCATCAGCTCTATGAGTGGTAGCGGTACGGGCGACCTGATGGATAAGATTATCGAGTTGCTGCCCGAGGATAAGCCTGAGGTTGTGGATGAACTGCCCCGCATTACCATTGTGGGCCGTCCCAATGTGGGTAAGTCTTCGCTCACCAACGCTCTGTTGGGCACTGAGAGGAACATCGTTACCAACATCGCAGGTACCACTCGTGATAGTATCAACACACGCTATAATAAGTACGGCTTGGACTTCTATCTGGTTGACACTGCCGGACTCCGCAAGAAGGGAAAGGTTACCGAAGACCTCGAATTCTACTCCGTGATGCGTTCTATCAGGGCCATTGAGAACAGCGATGTATGTGTGCTGATGTTGGATGCACGTCAGGGTATCGAGTCGCAGGATATGAACATCTTCTCGCTCATCGTGCGCAACAAAAAGGGTTGTGTGATTGTAGTGAACAAGTGGGACCTCATCGAGAAGAGCAACAACACGATGAAGGAGTGGAAGGAGGCTCTGCAAGCCAAGCTCGCTCCCTTCAACGATGTGCCCATCATCTTCACCTCCGTCATCAACAAACAGCGCATTATGGAGGTGTTGCAGACGGCCATTCAGGTCTATGAGGCCCGCAACCGCCGTATCCCCACCAGCGAACTCAACGAGTTCCTGCTGCCGATTATCGAGGAGACTCCTCCTCCAATGACCAAGGGTAAGTACATCCGCATCAAGTATGTAACCCAACTGCCAACCGTGTCGCCCTCGTTTGCGTTCTTTGTGAATCTGCCGCAGTACATTAGGGACCACTACCGCCGCTTCTTGGAAAACAAGATTAGGGAGCATTGGGACTTCTGCGGTGTGCCGATGCAGATATATTTCCGACAGAAGTAGAGTTGACATCTTTTGGGAACGATACAAACCAAGACACAATGAGTCCAAAATTCAGAACATACGCAATGCCGGTGGCTATGGTCATCGGCATTGCTTTGCATAAGTGGGTGGGGGAGTTGCAGTTTCTTTCTCCGTGGCTGATTGCTGCGATGCTCTTCATTACCTTTACGAAGGTGAAGATGAAGGAGTTGCGCTTGCAGAAGATACACGCCGGACAGTTGGCCTTCCAACTCCTTGTGAGCATTGCGCTCTATTTGTTGCTCAATGCGATGGGAGTGAATGAGGTCATCAGCCAGGGTGTTATGCTGTGTGTTTTTATGCCTGCGGCAATGGCCTCGGTGGTTATTGGCTCGATGTTGGGAGCCAATGCCGGCACTATGACCACCTTTACCCTTTTGAGCAATATGGCTGTGGCGGTTACGGCTCCCGTGCTGTTTTCGTTTGTGGGCACCAACACCGACCTTCCATTCCTCACCTCCTTTTGGATGGTGCTGCGCCGCTTGTTGCTGTTGGTGGTTACCCCCTTTGCACTTGCGGTATTGATGGAGAAATTTGCGCCCAAGGCCTACGACTATGTCCACCGCCACCAGCAGTGGTCGTTCTACCTTTGGGTGGTTTCGCTTGTGATACTTATGGGCTCCACCACCAACTTCATCCTTGCCCAGCCTGCTGATGCCATCCTCACAGAGGTCATATTGGCCCTTTCGGCGGGTGTGATATGTGTGGCTCAATTCCGCCTTGGCCGCTTGTGGGGCATCAAGTGTGGCGACCCTGTGGCGGGCGGTCAGTCGTTGGGACAGAAGAACACCCTGCTTGCTATTCTGTTGGCCCAGAGCTACCTTAATCCGCTTTCGTCGGTTGCCCCTGCTGCCTACATCGTGTGGCAAAACCTTTTTAACTCTTGGCAACTCTCTCGAAAAACTGATTCTCTCGGGTAAATTTTGCACCGCATTTCAATAGGTGGCTTCCTCATTTGCGTTAGCAAACTGCGGAGCCACCTTTTCGTTTGGCACAAAATTTCCTCCGAGATAATCAGTTTTTACCGCTTTCAAACGTCTGTTAGCACTCCACCCAAAATACACAAAACAGGCTGCGCCTGCAAAATTTCCTCCGAGATAATCAGTTTTTGATTACCGTCAACCGTCAACCGTCAACCGTCAACGGCTCAATCTACAACTCGGCCAACTTGTCGAGGGCCATTTCAATCATCTGCCTAACAAAAGGCTTATAGTCGGTGTTCATATCCTTCACAGCCCTCTGTGCGATGATGGTGCAGAGGGTGCCTGCTTGGTGGCCCATCAGTGCACCCAGACCTGCGAGTGCGCTACCTTCCATCTCGAAGTTGGTGATGCGACGGCCCTCGAAGTTGAAACTCTCAATCTTCTTGTTGAGTTCGGGGTCGGCGGGCGAGATGCGCACCCAGCGGCCCTGTGGGCCATAGAAACCGGGGGCAGCGATGGTGATGCCATCCACCACCTTGTCGGCAAAGTGGGCAAACAAATCCTTGTCGGCATCAATAAAATAGGGGGTTGCACACTGCTTGTTCCACCCTGTGTGCTCCACAAAAGCCTTCTCAATGGCCAGGTCGCACACGTCGTTGCGGCCGGCGTAGTAGTTGAGCAGACCGTCGAAGCCTACCGAGGTGCGTGCAAACACAAACGAGCCCAGAGGAATGTCAGGCTGGATAGCCCCCGAGGTGCCGAGTCGCAGGAGTGTAAGGCGACGTTTTTCGGTCTTCTCGGTACGAGTGGCGAAGTCGATGTTGGCCAGAGCATCCAACTCGGTAACCACGATGTCGATGTTGTCGGTGCCGATACCGGTGGACAATACGGTCATACGTTTGCCCTTATAGGAGCCCGTAATTGTGCGGAACTCACGGCTCTCGATGGTACACTCTTTGTTGTCGAAATAGCTTGCAACCATATCAACCCTACCGGGGTCGCCCACCAAAATCACAGTGTCGGCCAACTGCTCGGGCTTGATGTGAAGGTGGAAGATGGAACCATCACCATTGATGATAAGTTCCGATGTGGGGATAACTCTCATAAAAAATTATTGTTGTTAAATTTTGTTTCTCTTGCGGAAAAGTGTAAATTTGTAAACCATCCACTATTGGATGTGTTCCTACAAAAATAGTGAAAATATTGTAATATTGAACCCTAAATCTATGAAAAAGAGCCAAGAATTTGTACAGCAGCACAAACAACGCTTCCTTGACGAGTTGTTTGACCTACTCCGAATCCCCTCTGTTAGTGCCCAGAGCGAGCACAAGGGCGATATGGTACGCACCGCCGAATGGTTGCGTGAGGCCCTCTTGAAGGCAGGTGCCGACCGTGCGGAGGTGATGCCCACCGAGGGTAACCCTGTGGTCTTTGCCGAAAAAATCGTTGACCCCGCAAAGCCCACTGTGGTTGTCTATGGACACTACGACGTGATGCCCGAGGACCCCAGGGGCGAGTGGCTGACGGAGCCTTTCGAGCCGGTGGTGAAGGATGGGCGCATCTGGTGCCGAGGTGCCGATGACGACAAGGGCCAACTCTATATGCACGCCAAGGCTTTTGAGGCTATGGTGGCTGCTGGCGAACTGCCCTGCAATGTGAAGTTTATGCTCGAAGGCGAGGAGGAGATTGGCTCGCCAAGCCTCTATGGATGGTGTGAGCAGAATAAGGAACTCGTCAAGGGCGACATTATTTTGGTGTCGGATACGAGTATGGTGTCGTGGCAGCAGCCATCGATTACCTGCGGTTTGCGTGGTTTGTGCTATATGCAGGTGGAGGTTACGGGCCCCGACCACGACCTACACTCCGGACTCTTTGGTGGTGCCGTGGCCAACCCTGCCAATGTGCTTTGCGACCTGATAAATAAACTCGTGGACGAGAATGGCCGTATCACCATCCCCGGTTTCTATAACGATGTGAGGGAGCTCACAGCCGAGGAGCGTGAGAACTTCAATAAGGCACCCTACGACAAGAATACCTATATGAAGGGTATTGGCATTGAGGAGCTTGCAGGCGAGAGTGGCTACACCACCATCGAGCGCACGGGTGTACGCCCCAGCCTCGATGTGAACGGCATTTGGGGTGGCTACACTTTGGAGGGTACCAAGACTATTATTCCCTCGAAGGCCTCGGCCAAGATTTCTATGCGCCTTGTGCCCAACCAGAATTGGGAGAAAATTGCGGTGCTCTTTGAGGATTACTTCCGTAGCATTGCGCCCGCAACGGTCAAGGTGGACGTTAAGTCGCTCCACGGTGGCCAGCCCTACGTTTCGCCTACCGATATGGTGGCCTATCGTGCGGCAGAGAAGGCTGTGGAGGAGAGCTTTGGTGTGCGCCCCCTGCCATTCTTCTCGGGCGGTAGTATTCCCATTGTGAGTGGTTTTGAGAGCATTCTCGGTATGAAGTCCATCCTCATTGGTTTTGGTTTGTCGAAGGATGCCATCCACTCGCCCAATGAGAGCTTCGGCTTGGAGCAGTTCTACACAGGTATCGAGACCATCATCCGCTTCTATAAACACTTCGCAACCCTCTCGGCAGAGTAGGGTGGACACGTTCCTAAAAACATCAAAGGCTCCCAACTTGGGAGCCTTTGATGTTTTTTGTCAACCGACGACCGTCAACTGCACTATTCAAAGTCGGGCAGTTCGGCACGCTTATAAACCAACACCTCTGCGCCTTCGGTGGAGGTGCTACCTTCCTCATAGACCTTCAAAATCATTGTGGAGGCCGTCAGGCTGCTGACCATATAGCGGTGCGACCACTCGGTGCTGTCGGAGTAGTCATAGATACCACGCAGAATGCTCTGGCCGTTCTTGTTGGTGTAGAGGTTGTAGGTGCCCGTGATGACATCCACTACCGAACTATTCACATTCTGGTAGAGAGTGAAGGTACGGCCCGAATTGACAAACTGGATATAGACAACCATATCCTCCTCCACTGCTGCCCCCTGCCAATCGGTGAGTTTCCACACGCCGGCGATGTTGGCCGAAGTGATGGGTACT
Source organism: Tidjanibacter sp. (assembly GCA_045614965.1). Lineage (GTDB taxonomy): Bacteria > Bacteroidota > Bacteroidia > Bacteroidales > Rikenellaceae > Tidjanibacter. The sequence continues at coordinate 32,308 of JAZLDY010000022.1, read as the reverse complement.
TGTGGCTCGGCAGGCTCGTTGGGTGTTATGGGCCCGCAACTCCACATACCCAACGAGAGGGCTGTGGCTGCTAAAATTGCAAATAACTTTTTCATACTGTTTTTCTATTTTTTGTTTCTACTCTGATTATCCGAATAATCTTCTCTACTACTTAATCTCAATTTTTCGCTCCCTCGGTGGGGCATTCACTCCTCCCAGAAAGAGCATCGCCGTTCCCTCTTTGAGTCCCTTGTCGGGCATCTCCACCACAAGGAAGCCCTCCTCTGTGGGTTGCAACACTTGTGGCTCGGTGTAGGCCCTGATGCCACGAGTGGAGAGCCGTGAGTCGTGCCTAACGACCAGAGGGACAGAGCCGCCATTACGCACGGCAATCTTTGCCACCCGATCCTCTGCACTCACCTGTTTGGTGCGCAACTGCAACGTGCCAATTTGGTGTGGCCACTTGGGGTCTGTGCCATTCCTACTCTCAACCTTTCCCACCACCTTAACTACTGCCGAAGGATTGGTGTCGGCAAGCGTGGTGTAGAGATAGATGTGGTGTTGGACATCTCCGGTGCGCCCCTTGGGATTGAAGGTCAGCGTTATGCGCCCCTTGGCTCCGTTCTCAATGGCCTTTTTGTCGTAGTCTGCCACAAGGCACCCACAACCGCTGCGAATGCGTGTGATGGCAGCCGAACGTCCGCTGTGGTTGTTCCACCAGAGGGTGAGCGTTTGTGGTTGGTCGTCCTTGTCAATGGTGCCGAGGTCAATAACCTCTCCGCCCTCGATGGCGATACCCACATTCTCAATCTTCGATGGGGTAGCGGCCTCTTGTACTACCTCCTGCGGAATGATTCGTATCTGGGCACAACCAACAGTTGGTGCTAACACCACTGCAATTACACACACAAACATCCCCAATAGGCACCTCATCTTGAATTCTCAATTCTCAATTCTCAATTCTCAATTCTCAATTCTACATCCAACCCAAGTTGCCTGCGCCCTGCCTTACGGTGATAAGGAACTCCTGAGTGGTGCCACCGCTTGTGCGAATAGTAGCCTTGGTGGAGCCTGCTTTGAGGCCCTCGAAGGTGAGTTTTTCACCCTTCTGGGTACAAGAGGCAACATCACTCTTCTCAATATCGACCGTGTAGGTCATCTTATCACCGTCAGCAAAGTAGCGAGCAGGAACTACCGTAGATTTCTCGCCCACGCCAACATAGACATTGGGGAAGGTCATAGGCACACCCACGCCATCCAAAGCGTTAAGGAGTGCAGTGGCATTCACCAGACCGCTACCCATTCCGCCTTTATACTTGCTGAGGTTCATCTTATCTGGCACATATTTATCAATGCTTTGCAGATAGACATAGAACATCTTGTTGGCAGGCCACAAGTGCTCCAACTTGGTTGCCGTTGAGTGGAGCAACTCTTGGAGCTCGGAGGCCTTCACGATGCGGTGCTGATTGGCGATGTGGGAGGCAGCCAGAGCCAACACGCCCGAAACGTGGGGGCAAGCCATTGAGGTACCATCCATATAGCCATATCCACTATCTTTGGTGAACTCAAAAGGCATAGTCGAGAGGATGCCTCCGAGTGCGCCGATAGCCGCATCGACAGGGGTGTTGGGGTCGCCAACCACGCTCTCGTCATACTCCCAGCAGTACTCTTGGTCGCCACCGGGTGCCGAGATGGTTACACCGGTGGAGTAGTTCGTATAACTTGCAGGCGAGAAGTCGGCTGCGATTGCTGCCACCGACACGGCAATGTCCGCAGCACCGGGGAAGCCCGCCATAGGTGCATACTCGTTACCTGCTGCCCACACTGTGATACCGCCATCAATGGGGCCGCTGGGCGAGCCTGCCTGGTGGATAAAATACTCCATAGCCTCCTTCTGCAATGGGTTGTCCTGCTCCCACTGCTCCTGTGAGGTATAGCCACCATAGCCATAGTCATAGGGGTTGCTTGCGCCAGAGTTGTAACCCCAGCTACACTGCAAAATCACTGCGCCATTGTCGGCAGCATACTTCATTGCACGCACAATCTGAATGGCAGTTGAGCCGGCTTGGCCAGAGAACACTTGGCACGACATAATTTTCACACCGCCAACGCCGTTGTTACCACCGGCAATGGAGCTAATACCTACGCCATTGTTGTTCACCGCTGCAATCACGCCTGCAACGTGGGTACCGTGGCCCGTGTCGCCATTGCGTGCCCAGTTAATCTTGCCTGTCTGGTCCACAAAGTTGTAGCCGTTGTAGTCGTTGGAGTAGCCATTGCCATCGTTGTCAGCCGAATCCTTATCGCTGCTCCACGCCACCTCGTTCTCATTTACCCACACGTTGTCTTTCAGGTCGGGGTGGTTCACCCACACGCCCTCGTCCAACACGGCAACGATGATATCTTTGTTTCCGGTGGTCTTTTCCCAAGCCTTCTCCACTTGCACATCCGAGTCCTTAACCGACTTGGCAACGCCGTCCTTCACCAAAAGGGTGCCGTCGTTCACAAGATCCCATTGGTATTTCAACAGAGGGTCGTTCCACTTGCCGGCAGCTTTCGCCTCCGCACGAGTGAGCATATCGGCCGAAATGGGAGTCGATTTACCGCTGTAATTGCGAGAAATGGTGTAGTTGAGTCCCACATTCTGCACCTCGCCCAAGCGAGAGAATTTCTTTGCAACCTCGCTGGCCTTCTCGCCCTTGAACTTGACGATATACCACAAGTGCAGACCACTCTTGCGAGTCCTCTCCTCGTTGCGACTATCCACAGGGAATACCCTCTCGATGTGGTAGCCATCCACAATGTTGAGCACCTCGTCCACCGAAGGCACACCCGAACGGGTTGCTCCGCTGCGGCCAATTTGTCCCAACATAGACTCCACCTCGGGGGTGAACTTAACAAAAAGCTCGCCCTCGGCATACTCAAATGCCTCATTAACCACACTATCCCCAGACTCATCGGGACGGAACTGTTCCTCTCCGCCCAACTCGTTAAGGCAACTGCTCAGCGACAACACCGTTGCCAGAGCCATAGTCATAACCAATCCTGTACGTTTCATATAATCAATCTATATTTTTTTCATTCAAAATAATCATCATCCTCTATTCCTACTCAACTTCCTCTTCTTCTCCGGTGTATTGTTTCTTGAAGGGGTAGAGTTTGTAGTAGTAGTCGAGACTTGCCGGCTCATTATCAAACTTGGCCTTGTTGCCATCCTTGTCGAAGCCCTCCTGCTGGAACACAAGGCTGTATGGAATCCAAAGGTCCAACGAGGGGTGATAGAGCAACCAATCGGGCAGATTACCCGTCAAACGGTTGAAGTTGATAGAGAACCTCTTGGCGTGGGGCATCACCTTCTTAATCTTGTTCTTCACGAGGAACTCTGGGAGTGTGTCGCCTTTGATGCGGTCTTCCTCGGTATATACGGGTACACTCTCGTCGTCCAAGAAGTCGGGCAGCTCACCGTGTAGGTAGTTAACCGACAGCACCAACGTATCCAATCCCCACAAAATAAGGTCTTTGGGGAACTCCGCCTCCTCAATGAAACCGCCCAAGTCGGTCTTCTCCGTATTGCTCAAATCAAATGCCTGATGGCGTTGGTTGGCATTGAGAATCAGTGCACGCAGTTTGGGGAAGTTCTCTTTGGTCAACACATCGGGGATGGTTGAGAAGTTGTTGGAACCCAAGTCGAGATATTCGAGGTTTTTGAGTTGTGCAAGATGGTTCATATCATCGCTTACCACCAAGCCGTGGGCACCGATAGTGAGCCTTTTGAGCTGTGTGAGCGAAGTGATTTCCTCGCCAATTTCGAGGTCTTTGAGGAAGGTGTTGGTGTTGCCAAAGATGTAGATTTCTTCGGCAGCGGTGAGATACTTGAACTCGTAGGGCAACTTCTCGTTGATGTTGTACATTGTGAATTGAACCCTCTTCACACGGCCCTTGTAGCCCTCTTTGTAGCCCTCGTGCCTTTCGTTCCAGAGAGTTACGCCGGTCCACCTATCCATAGGTTGCGAGATGTCCCACAGGGTGAGAACACGCATCGCACGTTGGATGCCGATGAGTGCCACCGAGTCGCCCGCACGGGTGTTCTCCTCAATGGGCTCGGCAGCCTTTTGCACCACCTCCAACACATCCTGACGGGTTGTTGTTACACCACCCTTGGGCAAGAACTCCACTCTGGCAACACGCTCGTTGGGTTTGGTGTTGATATCCCACTCAAATTCCACCTCAACCTCTCGTGGGCGCACACCTCGGTTGAGTTCCACATTGAAACTCTTGTTTCCCAACCAAGTTATTCCCTCGGGAATCTTTACACTAAAATCGACATTGGTCGTAACATTCACACTGAATTTACGTTTGTCGAGAACGTCGTAGTTGGCAATCTCCTGTGTGGGCTCTTCGAGAGCGATGATGTAGTCAAAGCCCTTCTGGTTTACGACAATCTCCTCGGTCTTGCCACTCACAAGGTTTTCGATGTAAATCTTGGTGTTGCGACTATCGGCCGTGAGTGCCGAGTCGATAATGATGCTCAACTCGGTGCTACCCTTACCATTTGCGGGCGAGATTGTGAGCCACGGCTCGTCGGTCGATGCGGTCCACTTGTCGGTCGAGGAGATGTGTACCTTCTCCACACCGCCAACGGCCTCCACGTTGAGTGGCTCATTTTCATCCACACCAAACTCGATGTTTGGGTCCTGCTGGCACCCTACCAAACCAACGGCGAGGGTTGCCAATATATATATACTCTTCTTCATATTCTCTGTTCCTGTCTTTGTTGGTTACACCCTCTATTGCAGCATTGCGGGGCAGTTTACAATATTCTGCGACTTATCGTAGAAGAGAATGTAGGCTCCCACCTGCCAAGCATAGCAAATGTCCTTCGCATCGAAGTAGATGTTGGGGTTGTCGCTAATGTCGAGGTAGTAACACAGTGTGGAGATGGTGTCCTCCACGGTCAGAATGTCGTTACCGCCCAGATAGAGGCCCCTCAGTCCGAAGTGTTGATAGATACCCTGTGGCCACTCGGTGAGCGAACGCTCGCCCTTGCTGTTGCGCTGGTTACGCACAGCGAGCACCGTAAGGCTTGCGCAGTCCAGAGGCTCATAGGGGAACTCTGCGAAGGAGTTGTAGGAGAGGTCCACACCATAAAGGTAGGGCATATTGCCTGCGTGCAACTCTCTGGGCAGGTCTGTCAGATAGTTGTACGAAAGGTCAAGCGTGGTGATGTTGACCATATCCTTGAAGGCATCCTTGGGAATCTCGGTCAGTTGGCACAAACTTGCGTTGATGTAGTCCACCGTGGATTTGGTTTTGGCAAACACGTTGGGGAACTTCTTCAATGGGTTCATCCTCAGCGAAATAGTGTTTACCTTAATACCATTATATGTTCCATCCTCTTCGCCCTCGAAGCCTGTGATTTTGTTGTCCACAAAGCTCACCGTGGCCATCGTGTAGAGGCTCTTGGCACTGAAAATGTTGGGCACCTTGGTCAGCAGGTTGCTGTTTACCGAGAAGGTCTCCACATCGTCGTAGCCGCAGAAGTAGTTGAGTCCACTCTCGGGGTCCTTCTCGTAGGGAATCTCGGTGATGCGGTTGTTGTCGAGATAGAGTTGCACGGGGGCAACATCCTTACCCCAGGGGTGGAGTTTTTCAATCTCGTTGTAGGCCAGGTCAATGAGGCCAATCTTCTTGAAGTTCTTGAAGTTCTCGGGTATCTCACGCAGCCTGTTCTCCCTTGCATAGAGAATCTGAATCTTCTCCTTGCTGGGGCCATTAGCCAGAGCCTCAAAACCCTTGTAGCACTCCTCCGACGACCACTGGCGGTTGTTGGAAATGTTGAGGGATACCAACTCGGGCATCTGTGCTATCTCAATGGGGAATTTCTCCATATTGGGGCAGTTATAGACCTCAAAGTCGGTACACGACACAAGGTTGGCAATCTCCTTGGGCAGAGTTGCGATTGTGCTGTTTGCTATGTAGAGATACTGCAACTTTTGCAGGTTGCCAATCTCGGCAGGAATGGACGTGAGGCCATTGCAGAGGGTGCCGTGGATGGTATCCATAGGTTTAAGTCCCTTTTGTTTGCCGGTCTTGGTGTTGAAAATTTCACTCTCTGTTTTTGTCTTGTAGAGGCTCACCTCGGGTATCTCGATGTTGTGCTCAGCGAGTGCCCTTGCGATAGGCTCCGACATCTGTACGGGGGTGTGGATAGTGCGCAACCACTCTCCGTGCAACTTCATACGATTGCGACTCCTCTCGCTGAGCGACTTACTCTTGTCGAGAGTGGGGTCGAAGTAGTCGTTGGTGTCGTTGTGTGTACCGAGGTAGAGCTCCACCAGCTCGGTCAACTGACCAATAGCAGGCGAGAGGGGGCCACTAAAACCAAAGTTGCTCAAATCCAGGCGAGCGACACGGCCGTTGGCGTGTACCATCACACCCGGCTGCTCACACCACAAGTCCACATCCTTGTTGTCGAAATTCCAATTGGTGCCGGCGGGGTAGTCCTCGCCGAAGTAGCTCCAATTCTGGCCATCGAGGCTCTCCCAAATGGCTTTCAGGGCATAGTAGTCCTGAATGTGTGCGTCGGCCTCGTGGAGTGTAACCTTCACATCAACATCCGTAACGGCATTGTCCTTCACCACAATATCGTCCTGCTGGCTGTCGGTGCAGCTCTCCAAGAGGATGTCGTTCTCGGCAAAGGTCTCATATTTCGACACCACATAATCGCCTGCATCCACCCACACAAGGCTATCACACGAGAGGTAGGAGGTCTTAATGCCGGCCTCGGTAAACTCTGTTTCAAACTTGCAATCCAGACCACTAATGGTTGTAGGCTGACCGGAGAGTTTGTTTTTGAGCGTTACGTTGGCTTTCTTTACCTCGTCGAGGGTGTATTCTCGCTCCCTATTGCTTGCAGCCTTGTTAAGGCCACTCAAATCCTTCCTCAGCGATATGCGCACAAGGCCCCTCTGCACGGCATTAACGGTGATGTCCTGCACGGTCAGACCGCCCTCTACAATCTCAAAATGGCTGTCGATGGTGGGGCTGAAAGAACGCAATGGCTCATCTTCCGCATCGTAGAGTGTAAAGCTGTGGAGTTTGTAGGCTCCCACCATAAGTTTGATTTTCTCGCTCCTGAGGCCCCACTCGCCACTCACGGTGCCATCGTTGGCCAGAGTGAGTGTCTGGGTGATGATACGCTCGTAGTTCTCGTCGTAGCCGAGTGTTACCTGCACCTTGAAGGCATCCCTCAGATACTCCAACTGACCATCCACCAGGGCTCTCCCCTCGGGGTTGTAGGAGGCGTGCTTGTAGAGCTTGAACTGAGCATAACCATAGCCACTCTCCACTCCCTCGTCGATGTCGTTGGTACAACCAATCGAGAGGAAGGCGAGTGTGGTAGCAAATGCCCAAGCCAAAAGTTTTCTCAATTTCATATATGTTTCTCTTGTTTATAATTCCGTACCTATAATATATATTAACCGCACACTCTTACTCCGCATTGTAGTCGATGACAATCTGTGCCACATCGGAGGTGCCATTGTAGAGCGTTACACGTCCACCTATCAGACTCTCGGTGGAGTTGATGGTGATTTTGACCCTTTTGCTCGATATGTGCTTGGTGGTTATCGTACCTTTGTTCTGCTCGTAGGTGTCCCAAATATTATTGTAATTTGGCACCATAAGTTCAACGCTATTGTAGGCGGCACTACAAGTGAGGCGATACAAAGCAACTCCACGCATCTCAGCATCGCTATCGTAGAACTGCTCGCCCTTCTCATTCTTGATGCGCTTCAATGTTGCACCTGCGGCGAAAGCCTCCTGTGGGTTGGCAAACTGCACAGGCTCTTCAAGACCGGCATAGGGGTCCATATTGGGGTCCAATATGCAGTGCAACAGAGCATAGGCGGTGTCGTTGTTGTCGTAGAATACAAAGGTTGCCTCATTGCCACCCTCGGCGGTGGGCTGGGTGTTGGGGAATTTGGCGGGCTTATCCTGCTCCTCACCTTCGGTTTCTTCTTTGTCCTCGCCTTCGGCACCCTCTTCGTCCTCGCCAGTGTCGAGCCTCATTACCACACGATAGAGTTTTCCGTCGTGGTGTGTAACCTCCGAAGGCTCAATGGCAATCCAACAACTCTCGGTGTCGTACAACCCCTGCGGGCCATAAATCTCATACCTTACAAAGTCGTTGCCGAAGAGCAGGTCGCTGCCGGCCTTGACGTTGTTGTAGGTCATCTGGTAGCCGTTGGGAATAGAGTTCCACTTGCTACCACCCGGGTATTTGTCGGAGGTAATCTCCTCAAACCTTCCGCCCGTAGCCCTCATAGCAGGGATGCTCTCAACCGAGATGGGTTTAATCACCTCATCGCCCGTGCCGGCTTGGGTGATTGTGGTCATTGCATACTGTGCATACTCCTCCACGATGTCGCTGTTGTCGCTCTTGATAAGTTGGGTTACACTCGACACCTTCGCTGCCACATCGGCGGGCAGTGCAAAAATCACACACTTACGAGCCGTCAAGTATGGGGTGGGCTGTGCGGAGATTGTAAACGAACGACTCCACACACCGGCCTCGGCATTTGCTCCCTCTGCATACTCTGCCAACTCAATAGTGAGCCATTCGGAGTAGTCCACACCATCGGCGGCCCAATAGCGGTCGTTGTACCAAGTAACCTTGTGCAACACTACACCATAGGGGGCCACATAAGAACCCGTAATCTTGTCCACATACTCATAAGTGCTGGGTTGGAGATAGAGACCCTCGGTGTTCAACTTCAACTCCTCGGCGAGCGACCACTCCATCTGGTTGCGGCAACCCTCCAAAGAGAGAGTGAGGCTATTTACCACCACCTTGTCGTTGGTATCCAACACTCCATCGCCATTGTTGTCGGACGACACATCCCACAACTCCAACGTACATTCGCTCCTATCCAGAGGCCACTTCTCGGTGTCAACACGAACAAACATCTCGGTTATGCCTCTTTGTCCACTCGTTACCTCGTTGGTAAGCATCCATTCGGGTATACCCGTAAGCACCCAATTAAAGTTGGCATCCACCTTGATATGTTGCATCCACTGCGAGTTGCTCCACCTCATATCTGCCTTTGTGGCGGGGGTTTCCTCATACACCCAATCGCCATTCTCGGTCTGCTCAAAAGCCTCCTCTTCGGCGTTGTATTTCACAAAATAGACATCTGCACGGCGTTGGAGTTTGCCTTTGGTGAGCCTTGCAACTACCTGGGTTTGGTTATCCATAGTGAGCGAGAGTTCGCAGGTGTAGGAGTTGTTGAAGTCCACTTGGTCCACCACCAGCACGCTAATCTCGTGTTTGCCTGCCTTACCACGCTGCACCATATCCTGTTTGCCGTTGTCGAGGATGAGCTTGAAGAGGGCGAACTGCTCGGAGGGAATGTTGAGTTTCCAATCCATATTGGGCTCAATGGTGAACTTGTAAATCTCACCAGCCTCCACGCTTGCCTCAATCACTTGGGCAGGGAAGTTGGGAGTTATCACCTCCGGCTCTGGCTCGGGTGCGCAGGAGATGGCGGCAAGTGCTGCCATTGCCACACCCATTGCGACTTTCAGTATATTGTTTATGCTTTTCATATTCTATATTATTTGTGTCTGTCAACCATCAATAGTCAACTAACTCTTCAATTTTGAATTTGTTTCCCGCCTACAAGCCTTCGCCACGGAGTTCGTCGGCCTCAGCCTTGCTAATCCACTCCACCACATTGTAGAAGTCGCCTACCGTACCAACGGGAGTGCCGATGTTTTCGATGTAGGCGTTGAGCCAAATGGCGGCAAACTTCTGACAAGCGTTGTAGTATGACTCTGCATTGCGGCTGTGGGTTACACGCACCTTGTTGTCGCCCCAAGCGATACCGAAGATACTCTTCTCGTCGCTGATAACCTGCTCTTCGATGTAGATGAAGGGCTTCTCGGGGTTGGAGTCGTCAAAGTCGATGGTGATGTCGTAGCCATCATAGAGAAATTCCCTGAGGATTACTGAATTGGGACGAGTGGGGTGGGCATCGGCTTTCACCACACGTTGGTAGGCCATATTCTCACCCGGGTAGTCGTAGAGCATCAACGATGTTACCAAGCACCAACCCGTGAAGTCGTCCCTCACAAAGGGGCAACTCTTGTAGATGGTTATCTTTGAGGTGTTGTTCTCCTCATAGAGGTCCCACTGCAACTCCTCGGGCATCACAAGTTTGAGGATAAAGCCGAGCGAGTCGGAGGGTTGGATGTTGTCGTAATAACCCTTAATCTTCACCTCCGTAGTCCTTTCGCCTGCGGGGATGGTGATAGTATTGGAGAGCAGGCGGTAGTGTACCCCCTCGATGGCATTGCTACCCTTATCCACTACCTCCACACCAAAGGTGCGGTCGTAGGTGGTGGCGTTGGTGGATGCCACCTCCACGGTGAAATACTCCTGCTTGTCTGCGTGGAGAACGAGTTTTTCCTGCTCGGCCTCGGTGAACATCACATAGGTTTTGTCCTTGTAGGTGGTGTACTGCTCCTCACACGAGAAGAGTCCCACACCGAGGGCGGCGGTTGCTAATATGATGAGTGCTTTCTTCATAATCATATCCTATTTAAGCCTGTTTTGTTCAACATTGGAGCCGGGAGCCTCCACCTCGTGCTGAGGTATGGGCCACACAAACAGCGGGTGGTCGGCCTTGATGGAAAGCGTGCTACCCTCTTCGAGCGAGTGTGCTTGTGGGGTGCGTGTGAAACCCTCGCCATTGCGGTAGAGGTTGCCCCAACGCTTGATGTCCTGCAAGCGGTGTCCCTCCATAAAGAGTTCCCTCACCCTCTCGTTGGCAATCTGCTCGATGCAGTTGTCGGCCGAAAGGCTGATGTTGCCACCACTCGAAAAACGTGTGCTACGCAGAGCCACGAGGTCTTTCTGTGCGAGCGAGTAGTTGGGGGTGTCCTGACGGCAATAAGCCTCGGCCCTGATGAGGTATTGCTCGGCCAAACGGAAGGGTTTGGGCATCGAGACGTGGTAGAGGTAACTGCCAATGAAGTTCTGGTTTCCATAGTACTTCACCAACAATGGCCACGAAAGACCGTGGGCATAGCCCGTGGGCAGCGTTGCAAAGTAGCTGTTGTAACGCATATCGCCCGACGAGTAGAGGTTCAACGCCCATTGTGCCGGCACATAGTCGGGGTAGTAATATGTGTAGTTGGTGGTAAAGTTGAGGAAACTCTGACCGAGTGCGCCGCCATAGGAGGTCAGCGTGAAGCCTACCTGCCAGATAGCTTCGGTAGCGAGGTCATAGTTCCACATATAGTCGAAGTAACTCATCGAACTCGAATAGGCCTCATTGGCGGGCGAGAGGGCATAGTAGCCACTGTCGATAACCTTGGTGGAGTGCTCAATGGCACTCTTCCAATCCTGCATATAGAGAGCGACCCTTGCGTGGAGAGAGTGGGCAACATAGCTGGTCATATAGTAACTGCTGTAAAGGGTAAGGCCACCCTGCTTTGAGTACATCTCCTCGATGCGTGTGAGAATCTCCTCTGCCTTTCCCAAATCCTCCAACACAAAGTTGTAGGACTCCTTCATAGAGGCCCTCACTGCGGGCTCTTCTTTTGAGAAATATTTGCGCAACACTACGCCGAGGTCGGTGTCGGCGGTGTCGGGGTTATAGGCCGTGCAGTAGAGTTTGAGCAACTCCGAGTAGCAAAGAGCCCTGATGGCATAGACCTCACCGGTGTATTGTTCGAGAGTTGTAGCCCTGTCGTCGTTGGTCTCCTTCTTCACCACATCGTCGATGCGCTCCAAGAAGAGGTTGCAGTTGGCGATGATGTTGTAGAGCGAGGCATAGACCGACTCCACTTCCGAAGTGGTGGGGCGGATGTCCCACAGCCAGAAGGAGCCCATAGCGTTGCTGTAACCATCCACAGCATAGACCAAGTCGGTCTGCACGTCTGGCAGCAGTGTGAGGTAGCCACTCCACAGTGCGCTACTCTTCATCTGGGCGTAGATACCCGTAACGGTCTGCTCTGCATCCTCAAAGGTCTGCATAGCCTCTCCCGTTGGGATAGCCGAGCCGGGTAGTTTGTCAAGGCAGGAGGTGGTTGCCAGGGCCATTGCCACGGCCACCACAAGGTATTTTATTTTCATTGTCATCTTCATAGTCATCACGTCGTTGGTTTAGAATGTGAGGTCGAGGCCGAAGGTGTACTGACGAGCCATAGGGTACTGTGCAGCATAGATGTTGGACGTACCCTCGGGGTCCAGACCCGAGAACTTGGTGAAGGTCAGCAGGTTTTGAGCCTGAATGTAGGCCCTTGCGCCACGAATTACATCACCTTTGGTGGGAATCTGATAGGAGAGCATCAGGTTTTTGAGCCTGAGGAACGATGCATCCTCCAACAAGCGGCTGTCGAACTCGGTATAGACTCCGTGGCGTGGGATGTCCTTGATGTCGCCGGGCTTGGTCCACCTGTCGGTGAGCAGCCTACGGGATTGGTTGTAGGTCGCAAAACGGCCATTCGATTCGTCAAAATATCGGTCGTTGTTGAGCATCCACCTATCTGCCACCCAACTGAACTGCGCACTCAGCGAGAGTCCTTTGTATGACAGCGAGGTGCCAAAACCACCCTGCCAGGGTGCGTGGTAACTCTTGCCCACCAACACCTTGTCCTCATCACGCAATACGGTGGTGAGTTCTCCATTCTTGTCATACCACAGAGCATCGCCATTGATGGGGTTCACACCAGCATAGCGGTTGATGTAGAACTCACCCAGAGGGTGTCCTTTTTGGAGTTTGGTGTTGGTGCCCGAGAGTTCATACTCGGTTACGTCGCCATAGAGTTCGGTAATCTCGTTGTGGTTATACGACACGTTGGCGTTGACACTCCAAAGGAACTCGTCGGTGGCAATGAGGGTGTAGTTGGCGTTCAGCTCCACACCTGCGTTGACCATCTCGCCCACGTTGTCCCAATAGTAGCCAAAGCCGCTGGTCGAGTAGGGCAGGGGTACCTGCATCAACATATCGGATGTTCTCTTGTAGTAGAGTTCGAGGTCAACATTGAGCCTGTTCCAGAAACCTGCGTGGAAAGCGAGGTTGGTTGTCCAGGGCTTCTCCCACGAGAGGTTTTCGTTGCCGGGCTGCATAAGGCCCACACCTGCATCGCCCACATAGTCCAAGCCGCCACCAATCAGCGGAAGGTGCTCGTAGTTGGGGATGGAGGAGTTGCCACTCGTACCTGTCGAGAAGGCAATCTGACCATTGGTGAGCCAATCGAGCGTACCGGCCATAAAGTTCTCCCTGCGGATGTTCCACATAAAGCCCAACGACCAGAAACCTGCCCAGCGGCTGTTGCTACCAAACCTCGAAGAGCCATCGGCACGCAGAGCAACCTCGGCGAAGTATTTGTTGTCGTAGTTGTATTCGCCACGGGTGAAGAACGAAACGAAGCCATAGTCGGAGTCGGTGGTGTCGTCCCACGAAGAGGCCCTTGTACCTGTGGAGATGTTTGTCAGGCGGTCGTTGTTCTGTCCCTGGGTAAGCAGGCTGAATGCCTCATAGTGGTAATCCACACCCTCCTGGCCAAGCAGTACGGTAAATTCGTGCAGGTCGTCAACCTTGAAGTTGTAGTTTGCCGTGTTGGTAATGCTCAAAGTGTAGCCATCGGTCGAGCTGCGTGATGCCGAGCCTTGTCCCTGGTTGGGGGCATAACTTGGGTAGGATACGCCAAAGCCGGTGGTGTGTGAGTAGTCCACACCAAACTGCGAACGCAGTGTGAGGCCCTTTAATGGGGTTGCCTCGGCAAACAGGGTGGACATCAGTTTGTATTTCTTGTAACTTACGGGGTTGTTTTCGAGCCACTCCAAGGGGTTTTGTCCGTTGCCTTTCCACGAGCCGTCGCCGAGCGAAGCCAACGAGCCGTCCTCCTTATGGGGATTCCAATAGGGGAGCATAAACCTTGCAGCCGAAATGGGCGTTACGAGTGTGTAGGCACCCTCGTCGGCCTGCTGGATGTTCTGGAAGTTGAGCATCGTATTGGTACCAATTTGGAGCCAGTCGGCAGCCTTGCGCTGCACATTTGCCCTCATCGAGAAACGCTCAAACATCGAGCCCACAGCCGTACCATCCTGCGAGTAGAAACCACCCGAGATGTAGTAGTTGGTCTTTTCGTCTGCACCCGAAACCGAAAGTTCGTAGTTTTGCAGGGGGGCGGTGCTGTTGAACACCTTGTTCATCCAGTTGATGTTGGTCTGCGAGAGGAAAGCGTAGTCCTGACCATCGGTCATACCAATCTCCTTCTCGTAGCGGATGCGCTCTTCGGTGTTCATCAGGTCCCACTTGCCTGCATCGGCCTGCGAGAAGCCCAACTGCATACGGTATTCGATGCGGGGGCGGTCGGCAATACGGCCCCTCTTGGTGGTGATAACAATCACACCGTTAGCAGCCCTCGCACCGTAGATTGAGGTGGAGGATGCATCTTTCAATACCGACAACGATTCGATGTCGGCAGGGTTGATGGTGTTGAAATCGCTGGCCGAGATAGGCACACCGTCCAGGATGTAGAGTGGAGCAGTGCCGGAGTTGATGGAGTTGGTACCACGAATGGTCATCACTGCCGATGCGCTTGGCTCGCCCGTGTTGGACAACACGCTAAGGCCAGCCACCTGACCTTGCAGAGCTTGGTCAAAAGCGGCCGTTGGAGTATTTTCGATTTTTTCAGACTTCACGGTCGATACGGAGCCGGCCACGGTGCCTTTCTTTCGCACACCATAGGCAATCACCACAACGTCCTCCAACACCTCACCCTCGGTGTGCATTGTTACGTTGTTGACAGCCTCAGATGCACCTGTGGGGATGGTCCAAACCACATCCTTGTAGCCCATATAGGAGTAGGTCAGGGTTGTGCCTGCCTCTGCCTCGATGGAGTAGGAGCCGTCGATATAGGTGGTAACTCCGCTAAATGTATCGGTCAGCACGGTAACGCCGATGAGTGGCTCGCCACTCTCGCCATCCACAACCGTACCGCTAACTTTCACTTTCTGTCCTTGCGCAAAGGAGCCGAAAGGTGCAAGTGCAAGTAGCACTGCAAACAAAATATGGGTTATTGTTTTTTTCATAGCGTGCAAAAGTACAACTATTTATTGGTTTTCTTGCAAGTGTTATACATATATTTATTAACAAAACAGTATTATCTCTCGAAAAAATAACGTAAATTTGCACTCCATTGTTTTTCTTGTGAAATGAAAAAGATAACCACAACCCTGCTTTTTGTGCTTGTTCTGTCCCTCTCGTTGAGGGCGCAGAGCGTTGATTGTAAGACATATACCTACGCTCACCGAGGCGACGTGCCGCTGCAAATGGATGTCTATAAAAATTCATCCGAGGTGCAGCCTTGTTTGGTTTATGTCTTTGGCGGTGCTTTTTTGGCCGGCTCTCGCAATAGTGAAGGCCTGTCGGAGGTGTATGAACACTTTGCACGCCGAGGATGGACGGTGGTGGCCATCGACTACCGCTTGGGCCTTCGCCCACTGCTCGAAGAGCCCAATGTGAAACGCTCCTTGTTGGACTTCCGTTCGATGCTCATTGATGCAGTGGAGGTTGCTACGGAGGATTTGTTGGAGGCAACGGCCTTCCTTGTGAGCAATGCCGAGCAGCTCCGCATCAACCCCGAGCAGATTGTAACGATGGGATCCAGCGCAGGTGCCATCACTGTTTGTCAGGCCGAGTGGGCCATCTGCAATGGTCATAGTGTGGCCGCTGTGCTACCTGCCGACTTCAACTATGCGGGTGTTATTTCAATGGCCGGTGCAGTGATGGGCAAGGGACGAAAATTGCGCTGGGAGCGCACTCCGTGCCCGATTTTGCTCTGCCACGGCAACGCCGACAAAAATGTTCCCTATGGCCGCCAATCGCTCTTTGGGGTGTCGTTGTTTGGCTCGCAGGCCATTGCCGAGTCGCTTGCAAAGCAGGGGGCTTCCTATTGGTTCCACGATGTGTGCTATCGTGGCCATAGTATTTCGTGGAGGCCGATGTGGGAACAGAGGGATATGATTGAGAGTTTTTTGGTGCGTGAGGCCCTTGGTAAGCAGCGCAAAACGGTACACCTGAGAGTGGAGGACCCATCGTTGCCAAAGGTCAAGACCAACTTCGGAATGATGACCTACATCAAGTCCAACTTTGCAAAACGTGATACCTCTGAGATAGAAATCATTATGGATTAGATTCAGTACCTTGCGGGCCTTCCAAAATGGGAGGCCCGTTTTTTTCGTTTTCTGAATATCTTTTTTCGTTTTTTACGTTGTATTGTCATTGTTGATACGCTATCTTTGCGATAAATTTGAATCTAAATCAAACTGAATTATGTCCAAAAAACTACTCTTGATGTTCCTTTTTGTGGGTGCTGTGGCATTTACCACAACAGCTTGTGGCGATAAAAAAGACGATATGCCCGAATGGGAGTGGCCCGACCCAACTCCAACTCCGACTCCGAAGCCTGATGACGATGTCATTAAGCCCCGTTTTGTGTGGATTGATGCAGCGTCCAACTTCCACGACTACGCCAACGATAAGGCCAAAATTGAGAGCGATATGGCAAGGGTTGCACAGGTGGGATTTACGGATATCGTGGTTGATGTCAGGCCTACGAGTGGCGATGTGCTATTCCGCACCACCCACACTGAGCAGGTCACAAAACTTGCTTCGTGGGCAGGTGGTAATGGTTACCATTGGGAGGAACGCACGGCCGAATGGGACTATCTGGATGCATTTATTGAGGCGGGCCACAAGGTGGGTCTTCGTGTGCACGCCGGCTTCAATACTATGGTAGCAGGCGTTAGTAACTCTCTGGGACAGATGGGTATGGCCTTCCGTGATACCAAATATCGCAGTTGGGTAACGGTGCTCAATACCGCCGATGGTTTGGAGAGTGCAATGTACGCCTCTACCGGTGCCAAGTTCCTCAATCCTGCCAATGATGAAGCGATGGAATTTTTGTGCGACCTGCTCAAAGATTTGGCTGCATACAAGGAGTTGGATGGTATTGTATTAGATCGTTGTCGCTACGACAATTTTATGAGCGACTTCTCGGATGTTACCCGCACCAAATTTGAACAATACCTTGGCAAGACCATTACTAATTGGCCTGCGGCTGTGATGGCACCTGGAACTACAACATTGCCGGCCAAGTTGAGTGAGGTGCAGTATAAGTGGCTCGAATTTAGGGTTAAAACCATCCACGACTTTATGGAAAAAGCGAGTGCAGCGGTCAAGAGTGTTAACCCCGAAATCTCTTTTGGGGCCTATGTTGGTGGCTGGTACACAACCTATTACGAGGTGGGTGTGAATTGGGCAAGCCCTCGATTTAGTGTCGCCAGTGCCTATCCCAAATGGGCTACGTCTGACTACAAAAACTATGGCTACGCCGACCACCTCGATTTGCTCATTATTGGTGCTTATGCAAGTGTTACGAATCTGTATGGCAACAACGAGTGGAGTGTGGAAGGCTTCTGTAAGCAGGCATACAGCAAGGTTATGCGAGAGTGTATGGTTGTTGGCGGCCCCGATATCGGTAATGGTACGGGCTGGGAGAATGGCGGCAAGGAAACCGAGGCGATGAATAGTGTTGATGCCGCAATCAATGCTTGCGATGGCTATTTCCTCTTTGACCTCGTTCACGTTAAGAAATTCGACTATTGGGATGCACTCGAAAGAGGTATTGGTCAATATTTGCGAAGTGTACAAAAGTAGAAAAAAAACTATGCAGAGGGAGAACAAAACTGCATAAAAAGAACTATCTTTGCATAATTGAATTATGCACACGCAAATATAACCGATAACATTACATCATTCACTATGAAAAGTAAAACTACTTTGCCGGTACACGGCGGACTTCGCAAGGGTGCAAACCCCTATGATATTGTTCATCGCTACGAGAAGATTCCAACCAAGGTCTATCCCACCGAGGCGGAAGCTGTGCAGACTATTGCCGACCAGGTGGTGGCTGCCATCAAGGACTTTGGCCAGGGCACAGAGGATAAGAAAACCTTTGTCCTTGGTTTGGCTACGGGACGTACCCCTGTGGGACTCTATCGTGAGTTGGCTGCACGTTGTGTAAGAGGCGAGGTGAGCTTTGAGAGGGTGGAGGTCTATTCGCTCGATGAGTTCTATCCCATCACTGCCAAGGAGCAGCAGAGCCGCAACTATCGCATCCACGAGGAGTTTATCAACCGTGTGGACATCAAACCCGAGAATGTACACCTTGTCAATAGCCACATCGCCAAGGATGAGTTGTTGGACTACTGTGCAACCTACGACAAACTCGCAAGTGGTGTTGACTTGATGCTTATGGGTATGGGCGAGCAGGGACAGGTTGGTTTCAACGATGTTGGCACCAACGCAAAGAGCCACACCCGCCTTGTGCAGTTGACCCACCGCACCCGCAAAGTGTTGAGTGGTTTGTTCTTTGGTGAGGAGAACATTCCCAAGATGGGTATCACCCTCGGCATCGGTACGGTGTTGAGTGCCAAGAAGATTATTCTTATGGCGTGGGGCGAGGATAAGGCCGAGGTTGTGAAGTCTGTTGTTGAGGGCGACGTTACTCGTGCCGTGCCTGCTTCGCTCTTGCAGGAGCACACCAACATCACCTTCTATATGGACGACAATGCAGCATCGCTGCTCACTCGCATAGCCACCCCTTGGTTGGTGGGCGAGTGTGATTGGAGTCCCAAGTTTGTCCGCAAGGCTGTTGTGTGGTTGTGTGAGAAGGTGGGTAAACCCATCCTCAAACTCACCTATGAGGATTATATCGAAAACTCTTTGGGCGAACTCTTGGAGCAGTGTGGCCCTTATGACAAAATCAATATTGGCGTATTCAACGACCTCCAACACACCATCACAGGTTGGCCGGGTGGTAAACCCAATGCCGACGATTCTACTCGTCCGGTAAGTTCAACACCCTTCCCCAAGAGGGTTATCATCTTCTCGCCTCACCCCGACGATGACGTTATTTCGATGGGTGGTACCTTCCACCGCCTTGTGAAACACGGCCACGATGTGCACGTTGCTTATCAGACTTCGGGTAATGTGGCAGTGTATGACGACGTGGTGTTGCAGAACGTGGACACCGCAAGGGAGCTTGGCTTTGGCGACCGCTACGAGGAGGTTAAATACATCATCGAGCACAAAGAGAAGGGTAAACCAGAGCCCCGTGAGTTGCTCGACATCAAGGGCGCAATCCGTAGGGCAGAGGCTCGTGCAGCGTGCCGTTCGCTCGGTTTGGATGACCGCACCAATGCCCACTTCCTCAACCTGCCATTCTATGAGACGGGTGGTATCAAGAAGGGCGAACTTGGTGAGAAAGACATTGAGATTATCGTGGAGTTGCTCGAAAAGATTCAACCCCACCAGGTGTATGTGGCGGGCGACCTTACCGACCCCCACGGCACCCACCGTGTGTGCACGGAGGCGGTATTTGAGGCTATGGAGCGCACCAAAGACCAGCCTTGGAACAAGGAGTGCCACATTTGGCTCTACCGTGGTGCTTGGCAGGAGTGGAATCTCGGTATGGTAGATATGGCTGTGCCATTGAGCCCCGAGGAGATTGTGGCCAAACGCCACGCCATCTATCGCCACCTTTCGCAGAAGGACATTGTTCCCTTCCCTGGTGCCGACAAGAGGGAATTCTGGCAGAGGGCCGAGGATAGGACTCAGAATACCGCACGCCTTTATGATGCTCTCGGTATGGCGGAGTATCAGGCTATTGAGGTGTTTGTTGAGAAAAACTGGTAGCAAAATGTGTTTTGCAGGGTGATTTCGGCGTTACGCTCGACCTCGAAATCCTCATTTGCGTAGGCAAACTGCGGTTTCTCGTTTTTCGCAAGCCTTGAAATCCCCACTGCAAAAGCACATTTTTGAAGCCACTGTGGCGGGGTGATTTCGGCGTTACGCTCGACCTCGAAATCCTCATTTAGAAATAGGGAGTTTTGGGAAAGTTGAACAGCCCTAAACTCCCTAATTTCCTTAAACTCTTTAAGGCCCTTAGAGCCCTTAGAGTCTTTAAGGCCCTTAAAACAACCTAAAAACAAAGGAAAACAAAACCAAAAAATAATGAAAAAACTACTTCCACTTTTTGCGCTCGTTGCGCTGTGCGGTTGCTCGTGTGGAGCCGCAAAGGTTGGTGTGGCCAACTTCGACAACATTATTCCACAACCCAAGAATTTGACCTATGTAGCCGACACAGAGGGCTTTACACTGACCAAAGAGGCTACCATTGCCTATGGTGAGGGCGTGGAGTTACTCGATGCCGAGTTTTTGGCAGAGTATGTAAAACTCTCCACAGGCATAGAGTTGGGTAAACCACAGGTGGGCGCAGAGGGCGGTATTGTGCTGGCCATTGATAACACAATCGCCAACCCTGAGGGCTACCGCTTGTGTGTGTGCAACAATGGTATTAAGCTTGCCGGTGCAACTGCCGATGGCCTTTTCTATGGTATCCAGGCTCTGCGTAAGGCTCTGCCGGTGGGCAAGTTCAGGAAGGTGGAGATGCCTGCTGTGAGGGTGGAAGATTGGCCTCAGTTTGGCTATCGTGGTCTGCACCTCGACGTATCACGCCACTTCGACGGTGTGGAGTTCGTCAAGAAATATATCGACATTATGGCCCTGCACAATATGAACACCTTCCATTGGCACCTTACCGACGACCAGGGCTGGCGTATTGAGATTAAAAAATACCCCAAACTTACCACCATCGCTACCACCCGCAAGGAGACGGTTATTGGTCGCAACACAGGTGTTTGGGACGGTGTACCCTACGGTGAGGGTTGTTTCTACACACAGGATGAGATTCGTGAGATTGTAGCCTACGCAGCCGAGCGACACATCAACATCATTCCCGAGATTGATATGCCGGGCCATATGGTGGCTGCATTGGCAGCCTACCCCGAGTTGGGTTGTACGGGTGGCCCTTATGAGGTGTGGACTCGCTGGGGTGTGTCGAATGACCTGCTGTGTGTGGGCAACGATGCAACCGTTCAGTTTGCAAGGGATGTGTTGGAAGAGGTTGTTGCCTTGTTCCCATACGAATATGTACACATTGGCGGTGATGAGTGCCCCAAGGTGAAGTGGCACGAGTGTCCCAAATGTCAGGCTCGCATAGATGCCCTTGGCTTGCGCAAAACCAAGGCTAAATCGCCCGAGGAAGCCCTGCAAGGCTGGTTTATGAGGGAGATGGCCGACTTCTTGGGCGAGAGGGGTAAGACCGTTATCGGCTGGGATGAGGTCCTCGACGGAGAGAACCTGGGCGAGAATATGGTTGTGATGTCGTGGCGTGGCGAGGCAGGCGGTATCAAGGCTGCCAAGAAGAAGGTGCGCTCGATTATGACCCCCAACGTGCCTCTCTACTTCGACTTCTACCAGACTCGTGAGATTACCCGTGAGCCGTTTGCTATTGGTGGCTACAACCCCATTGAGAATGTGTATGCCTACAACCCTGTGGGTAATGTTCCTGAGGAGTATAGGGAGTATATTTTGGGCGTGCAGGCCAACGTGTGGAGGGAGTATATCAAGACCTCCGACCACGTTGAGCATATGATTCTGCCCCGTGTGGCTGCTCTGTGTGAGGTGCAGTGGGCAAGCCCCGAGCAGAAGAACTACGCCTCTTTCTTGGAGCGACTCCAATCAATTATCGAACTCTATGAGCAGTTGGGCTATAACTACGCACCCTACATTTTGGACGTCAAGGTTGATGCTGTACCTGTCGAGGGCGAGAAGGCCTTTGAGGTTAGCCTTTCGACAATAGACAATGCCGAGGTGCGCTATACTACCAACGGACGCAAGCCGACCAAGAGGGCAAAACTCTATGAGGGTCCCGTGAAGGTGAATAAAAGCACAAACCTGCGTGCGGTTGCTGTGAGGAATGGCGTGTGTGGCGAGGAGATGGGCTACGATGTGCAGTTTAGCAAAACAACCATTTGCCCCATCGAATTGACCTATAACCCCGCAGCCCGCTATACTTATGAGGGCGCAAAGGTTCTCACCGATGGCCTTGTGGGTAATAGAAACTACCGTACGGGCCGCTGGTTGGGCTTTCACGGTGCCGATTGTGTAGCAACCATCAATTTGGGCGAGGCGCAGAGTGTGAGCAACCTTACATTCAATGTGTGCGTTAATAAGGACGACGGATGCCTTGATGCAAGGGGTGTTAAGGTTGAGGTGAGTGCCGATGGCGAGGCTTGGACAACTGTTTTCGAGAAGGCCATTCCTGCGATGACCAAAGAGCAGGATCACGGAATTTATGTCCACTCCTACGACTTCGAGCCGGCAGTTGCTCTCTGGGCGAGGATTACGGTGCTGTGCGAGAAGAAGATTCCCTCGTGGCACTCCTACGCTGCGGGTGGTCGAGGCTTCCTCTTTGTGGACGAGTTGGCATTGAAGTAGGTGAAAACTATAACAATAGCCGTATGTGAAAATCGGATTTAGAGTGTGTGGGCAGCGTGGGTTAACACCCATAAAATGGGCAAAAATGGAGGAGTAGGTAATAATTTTCAATTTTCAATTTTCAGTTTTCAATTTTATTACTACTTTTGTGGGCTGAAAAGCGGGCCCATAGCTCAGTTGGTCAGAGCAGCGGACTCATAATCCGAAGGTCGTGGGATCATGCCCCTCTGGGCCCACAAAGTAGAAAAGGTTGCAACCGAATAAGTTGCAACCTTTTTTTTGCTTCTATGCCTTGGGAAAATTATTTTGCCCCTGGCATTCCCACTTAGAGGGAGGTGGGGGAGTGATTAGGGTACGAGGTCGGTGTTGTTTGGTAGCCTTAATATCTCCTCAATGAAGTTTTCCAACGAGTTGTCGGTGGTCATTCCAATCTTTTGACGGAAGCGGTGGCGAAGCATCAATACACTTCGTGGAGCAATAGCCAGCAGTTCGGCAATCTCCTTGTTGTCCTGTTTCAGCACAATGAGCATAGAGAGTAGTTCCTCTCGGCGAGTGATGGATGGCACCTTCTCTCGAAGATAGGGTAGGAATAGCGGATACAGCAACTCAAAGTATTGACGGAATTTGGACTCGCCGCTTTTTTGTAGCATCGAAGGGGTCAACACCTCCAACTCTTGGCGTTTGTCCTTGTCGTTCAGCAATTCGCAAACCTCTTGCGTAATCTTCTCTTTTTCGGTGTTTGTTTGATTGAGTTTTTGCATCAACAGTGCAAACCTATCATCGGCTTGCTTCATTTGGAGTTTGTGCTGTTTCTTCTGATGACCAAGGAGCCAGACGATGACGGCAATGGTGATGACGGCTGCGACGATAGCAATAAGGAACCAGAGTCGCTGGTTTGTCTGTTTCAGTTGAATAATCTTCAATTCCTGCCTTTGTTGCTCCGTTTGCAGGTCAACGACTGCTTCTATCAGGTTGAAGTTGAGCCTTTTATCCTTGAAAGCCTGTTGCTCTTTGAGCATCATTCCCACAAATAATTCTTCTTTGTGTCGATTGTTGGTCTTTTGATAGTGGGCCAAAATCGATTGATAGTCCAAATGGACATAGAGGGGATAATTGTTTTGGGAGAGCAAGGTGTGCAGACTATCCAACATCACCTCTGCCCGTTTGCTTTTGCCGTTTTTCAGATAGGTTAGAGCCAGCTGGTGGTAGGCTTTTGCACGATTTGCTGTTGTTCCTTGCTGCGCCACATGCTCCAATTCTTGAATGCCCACCTGCAAGGAGCCACCTCCCTTTTCGGTCAGGAAGGTGCCATAGAGCAAATTTACATCCACCATACCGCTGTTGTAGGGCAATGCTTGGCAAAGTTTGCGAGCCTTTTCGGTGTAGTAAGGAATGGAGTCGGTCTCTCCAAGTTGGTGCAACACCCGCCCTTTGTTGATGTAGGTTTGGGCCGAAACCATCGGATTCTGCACGGTCATCTCTCTCTCCACTCGAATTGCTTCCGATGCATACAAGTTGGCATACTCGGGTACATCCCAATATAAAAATAGGTCAACCAATGTGTGCAGACTATTAAGCACTCCCAAATCGTCATTCCTATTTTGTGCCTCTTGTTTGCTTTTCTGAAAGAGTGCCAAGGCTTGGTTGATGTGGCCGTGTTGCTTGTAGAGGGAGCCCAACATTGCCATTACCCATTGTTTGCCAGAGGTGTTTGCACACAGTTCGGCCTGTGTCAAAGCCTCTTGACACCACACAATTACCTCATTTTGATAGTTGGGGTTGCTGTAAAACACAGCGGCCGCATAGGCATAATCTCGGAAATAGCGTTCGGGGGTGGCGTGATTGAGTGGAATGGTGAAAGCCTTCAAAGTTGCTTTTTCGGCTTCTTCCATTCTCTCTGTGCGAGATAAGGCATAGCCCAACACCGAGTAGTAGTCCCTCTGACAGTTGTTTTGCAGGGCAGGGGAGTTGTTGAATAGCTCTTGCAGGGTTGCAACACAGGCCTCCGGTTCTCCCTTGCTCTGGTAGGTGTTCATCAGCTGCATCAACGCATCGGAGTACAGAGCCACCTGTTTGGCGGAGAGATTGTTTCCGCTTGTAGGTAGTGATAGATATTCCTTAAAAGCCACGATAGCTTTCTCGTAATTACCCTCACGTTGCAGAGTTCTTGCTTGTTTGAAGAGGTTGTCATTGGCAAAACAAGCACTGCATATTAGAATGAAGATGTGGAACAAAACCACTCTTTTGCAGCCCCAATGTGTAGTCATATTCTTTATTATTTTGTAAACGTGCTGTATATTGCCCCCAGGGTAGGAGCGTATATCAGTCGCAAAAATATATAAAATTGGTGTCGCTTCCTAAACTCTTTGGTTTACATTTCGGTTTACATTTGCCGATTTTTCTTCAAATCGCTTTCATATAGACCAAAATGTAGGATGTGAGAATTTACTACTTTGAGTTTGTTAAAATACCTTTGCGCCCGAGAAAAAATCCCTATATATATAATATGGTAAATATTCACCCCGCCAAAAAAACAGGCTTGTTTGGTGGGGGTGTGAAAAGAGATATAAGTACAAAATATAAGTTTAACTAAAAACAAAATCAAATCAATTTTATGAGAAACAAAGAACAATTAAACCCCTATCTGCATCCTCTCATAGAGGTCGTTGCGGTTGAAGTAGAGCAAGGAATTGCTGTAACAAACGAATCATTGGGAAATACCGGCTCAGATATGGGTTGGGATTCGGAAGAATAAAGATTATGTGATGAATATGAAGAAATTACTCTATTTATTTGCTGCATTAGCCCTTCTTTGGGGATGCGATAAGAACAAGGAGCAGGCTCAGCCCGGCACGGAGGACAATAACATTGTAACTGAGATTGGAGAACTTCCCGAGGTGTTGTATGTGTCAACGGCTGCTGAGGCTGATGATGTTGAGAAAGAGAGTGTTGAGAGCCGTACCTACACTGACGATAAGAGGGTACTTTGGCAGAATGGAGATGCTATTTCGTTCTTTGCCGGCAACATTCACAATGTGAAATACTTCTACGAAGGCGAGGATGGTCTGGCATCTGTTGAGTTGGTGAAGGATGAGGCAAGCACCGGCATATCGGGTGATCCTCTTATGATGTCCCAGGCTGTCTATCCCTACAACGAAGCAACCACCGTTACTTACAACGAGACAAAGGGAATATACGAGATTCAGTTGACCTATCCAACAACTCAGAAGTATGGCGAGAAATCCTTTGGTAAGGAGGCCAACATTATGGTTGCTGCGGGTGAGCACAGCTTTGATGACCAACTCTATTTCCGCAATGCTTGTGGTTACCTCGTAATCAAACTCTATGGCATTGGCACCAATGACAAACCCACAGTCGTTAAGAGCATCTCGCTCTCGTCGGTGAGTGGTGTTGACAAGATTGCAGGCTCGGCGATTGTTGTAGCCAACAGCGAGGAGGCGCCCGTTATCACTATGGCCGACGATGCTTCCACTTCTGTTACTATGGATTGTAGCAACGATGGTCGTGGCGTGGAGCTTGGTGCAGATGCCGAGCACGCTACCGAGTTTTGGTTCTGCCTTCCCCCTGTTACATTCACCGGTGGTATAAAAATTACCGTAACCGACGTGTACGACAACGCCTATACCAAGCAGACCACCAACACGGTGAATATTGTGCGTAACGATATTCAGCCTATGGCGGCTCTTGAATTTAAGTCGAACGCTCCTGCTGCAACCAAACTGTGGTACACCCGTAAGGAGGGCGTGCAGACTCCCCTGACGTTCTATGGTGATGAGGATGATGCAGAGGACCAGAATCCTTTTGATGCACAGATTACCGGACACGGTTGGGACAATAGTGTTGGTAAGATTGTAATCACCTTCGACCGCCCATTGACCACCATTAAGCAAGAGGCATTCAGGGATACCGACATTGAAACCATCACCCTGCCCGAGGGCTTCACAACCATCGAGGAGGGCGCATTTAGGAATAGCCCCCTTAAAGAGATTACCATCCCCGGTAGTATGACCAACATCGGCTTAAATGTCTTCTATGATTGTGCGAGTCTGGAATCGGTTACATTCCTTCCAAGTCCCACCAAGACTCCGCTGAATATTTGCCATATGTCGGACGGCTATCAGTGGGGCCCATTTGCCGACTCTCGATTGACTACCATCAACCTCAATCGTGAGCTTAACTATGTGGATTCGGATGGCGACAAATTCACTCCCTCTGATGACGACGAGGGTCTTTTCTATCACGAGAATTGGGAGCAGGTGAATAGGGTTAACGTAACCATTGGCCCTCAGGTGAACACTCTCTTGTATAAGATGTTCCAGCACCTTCCTATTGAGTCGCTTACCATCCCTGGAACTGTTACCACAATCGAGAACAACGTGTTTGAGGATTGTCAAAAATTGGTATACCTTGTATTTGAGCCAAGTGTTGATGGTAGTGCCCTGACTATGGGCTACGACGATAGCGGCAACCATGAGGGTCCTTTCATCGACTCTCCTCTTGAAACCGTCAAACTCAACCGTGAGATTAACTACACCTTCCCCGCATCTTCTATTGATGATGATTTGGAAGGTTTGTTTGGTGGCAAGACCTCCCTTAGGAACATTGAGCTGGGCGAGCAGGTTAAGACCTTGTCGAACAATATGTTTGCCGACGCTAGTATCACCGAAATCGTTATTCCCGGCTCGGTGAATTCGATTGGATGTGATGTGTTCCACGAGTGTTATAGCCTTGCAGAAGTCACCTTCGCTGCCAGCCCTACGGGAGAGGTGCTGGCTGTTGGCTACGACACCTATGGTGAGGATGAGAACCTCTTCCAAGACAGTTCTCTGACCACCCTTAAACTCAACCGTGAGATTAAATACGCCTCCTTCTCCGAGACTGTCAATACTCCTTCGGAGGGCCTGTTTGGTGATTTATCTAACCTTACAAATATTACATTGGGTGAGCAGGTTAAGACTTTGAGCGTGTGGATGTTTGCTAATACTCCCATCGAATCGATTATAATCCCTGGCACGGTAACACACATTGACAACGATGTGTTTAGCCAGTGTGAAAACCTCAAAAATGTTACCTTTGAGCCAAGCACTACGGGCGCAATACTGAATGTTGGTTATAGTGTGGACGGCGGTCTTTTTGCAGGTTCTCCTCTCGAAATAGTTAAACTCGACCGTGAGGTTAATTACCTCTTCCCCAGCGACAAACTCGATGAGCCCATCGAGGGTCTGTTTGGTAACAAGGAAAATCTTACGAGTGTAGTTCTCGGCGACAATGTGAAGACCCTCTCGCCCTATATGTTTGCAAAGAGCGGCCTTACTACCCTCAATCTGAACAAGGTGGAGACGATTGGCGACTATGCACTTATGAACTTGGGCCTCACTTCGCTGACCGTTCCTGGAATCGTGAATACCATTGGTAGGGGTGTGTTCGCAGAGTGTGATAAGTTGGAAGAAATTACATTTGAGCCAAGCAGCGAAGGCAAAGAACTCGCTATTGATTTCGGTTCTACTTCTGGTCCTTTCTACGACTGTCCTCTGAAAATTGTTAACCTCAATCGTGAGGTGAAATATCCCACTCCTGGTCAACCTTCACAAGGTATGTTTGGTATTAAGAAAGATCTTACCACGGTAACCCTTGGCGATCAGGTTAAGACCATCTTGCCCTATATGTTTGCAGATAGCGGTATCAAATCGCTCGATTTGAACAAGGTTGAGACCATTGACGATTATGCACTTATCTACCTCGACTTCACTTCGCTTGTTGTTCCCGAGAGTGTAAAAACCATTGGCAACAATGTGTTCATTGGTTGTAACTCCCTTGCAAGCCTCGAATTCAAGCCAAATAGTAATGGTGAGGCTCTCATCATAGGCTTCCAGTCCGGCACCGAAGAGCGTGGTCCCTTCTATCAGTCGCCCCTTAACAAAGTGGTGTTGAATCGTGAGATTGTCCCTTCGGAGGAATACGCTTTGGCTTGCAACCAGTCCCACGAGGGTATCTTTGCCAACGAGCACAGCAAGGAGTCCCTCGAAGAGGGTCAGTCTGCGCCAACGGTACAGATTCTTTCCAATGTGAATACCTTGTATCCCTATATGTTCAGCGGTTGGGGTATGACCGATTTGGAGATTCCGGAGTGTGTGGCTGAGGTTAAGGACAATGCGTTCTACGACTGTTTCAGGCTCGAAAACCTCACTTTCCTTGATAGCGATGACGACCTTATTGTTGGCTTCCAGCCCGGCACCAACCAGCGTGGTCCCTTCTATCAGTCGCCTCTGACCAACATTGTGGTTAATCGTAGTTTGGTACTCTCGGAGTCCTACGACGATGCTTGTGATAGCAGGGATGAGGGTATCTTCTCAACCAAACACGGTAGCCAGAACACAACCATTTCGCTTGGTGGCCAGGTGGCTAAACTGCCCAAGTATATGCTCAGTTCGCTTCCCGTTGAGACACTGACCATTCCCGGTACCGTAACCGAGATTGGCAATAACGTCTTTGAGAACTGTACGAAGTTGACCTCCATCACCTTCGAGCCCAACGATGAGAACAAACCTCTTACTATGGGCTACTACGTTGGCACAAGCGACGATTATGGTCCTTTCTGCGACTGTCCTCTGAAAACTGTAAACTTCAATCGTGAGATTAACTACACCTTCCCCAATCCCACAGAGGAAGACGACGGTGTGTTTGGTTACAGGGAGCAACTTACTACCGTAAATCTTGGTAAGCAGGTTAAGACCCTCTTGCCCTATATGTTTGCAAGGACACTCATCAGTACGTTGGATCTTAATGCATCCAGTGTGGTTAGGCTGGAAAAGGGTGCACTGAGTGGTTCTGCCCTTACCGAGATTAGAATTCCATTGGCAATAAACTACATTGGCGATGATGTTTTTAAGAATTGTACCTCTCTGGAAAAGGTTGTCTTTATGAACTGCATCCACGAGCTGACCATTGGCTATCAGCCTGGTACCAACGAGCACGGTCCTTTCTACCAATCGCCTCTGAAAGAGATTTGGGTTGGTCGTGGTTTGGTTCTCACCGATGCCTATGCAGACGCTTGTGATGCCAACGATGAGGGTATCTTCTCTACCCAATACGGTAGCCAGGATGTTAAGATAAGTCTTGGTAGTGAGGTAACCACGATTCCCGAGTTTATGTTCAGCAAGTTGCCCATTACAGAGATTACCATTCCTGCGAATGTAAGAGAGATTGGCAACGACGCTTTCAACGAGTGTACAAATCTGAAATCTGTCAAGTTTGAGAGGTCGGACAACGTCATCACCCTTGGCTACAATACCACCGGTGATGATGAGGGTCTGTTTGTCGATTCGCCTCTGGAATCGGTAGTGTTGAATCGTCCTGTCAACTACACCTTCCCCAACCCCGCCAAGGCAATTGAGGGTCTGTTTGGTGGCAAGCCCAGCCTTGTAAGTGCTAATATTCACGAGAAAGAGAAGACCTTGTCGCCCTATATGTTTGCAGGCTCGGGCCTTACCTCTTTTGATTTGAAGAATGTGGAGACCATTGGCAATGGTGCCCTGATGGGTGCAGACTTTGAGTCTATCTCCATTCCTGCAACTACAACATTTATTGGCGACTATGCCTTTGCAGAGTGCGAGAGCCTTTCGGATCTCACCTTTGCAGATGGTGAGAGCGAGTTGACCATTGGCTTCCAGCCCAATAACAATGAGCGTGGTCCTTTCTACCACTCGCCCCTGAGGGATATCTATGTTGGTCGTGGTATCCTCTTTACCGAGGCCTATTCGTCGGCTTGTAATCAGTCCGACGAGGGTATCTTTGCCACTAAGCACGACATTCAAGACACCTCTGTATCGCTTGGTCAGAAGGTAACCAGGATTCCCAAGTTTATGTTCAGCAACTTGCCCATTACCTCTATTACCATCCCCAGACGTGTGTCTGAGATTGGCGAGAATGCGTTTGCAAACTGTCAGAAGTTGGCGGAGGTTGTGTTTGAGGAGGGTTGGACCAGCGACACCCCAACCATTATCCGTAGCCAGTCGGGCAAGGTTGGTCCCTTCAATCAGTCGCCATTGAGCAAGATTGAGATTGGAACTTATCGCAAACTGAACTATGTGGACTCCGATGGTAATCCTTTCACACCTTCGACTCACAACCAAGGCTTGTTTGCAGCCGGATCAACCAAGGCCGACAAGGTTGAGGTTTCCATTGGCGAGTGGGCAATCGATACCATCTCGGAGTATATGTTTGCAAATTCGAATGTAGAGAGCATTACCATTCCATTCTCGGTTAATAACATCAAACAGAATGCTTTCATTAACTGCGATAAGTTGAGTAGTG
The DNA here is from genome assembly GCA_045614965.1 of Tidjanibacter sp. Taxonomy (GTDB): domain Bacteria; phylum Bacteroidota; class Bacteroidia; order Bacteroidales; family Rikenellaceae; genus Tidjanibacter. The sequence goes on along the minus strand of JAZLDY010000022.1, from coordinate 1,574 downwards.
TAGAATTCCCTACCTCCCCCTATGCAATCACTGTAAGTACCCAGTATGCAAGCAGCCAGAATTGGGGTCCCTTCTACGACTCGCCATTGAGCAATATCTATGTGGGGCGTGATATTAACTATGTGGATGGTAACGGTAATGCCTTTACTCCCACAGAGTTTAATGATGGTTTCTTTGCCAACGAGGATTGTGGTAGTGTTGAGAATGTTGTGGTGAACCTCGAAAACAAGTACACCAACATTAAGTCCATTTCGCCCTTTATGTTTGCAGGTCTGAAAATGTCCTCCATTAGCATTCCTGCTACCGTAACGGAGATTGGCAACGATGCCTTCAACGAATGTACCAAACTTGCATCTGTTACATTTGAAGCATCGGCAACAGCAGTACAAACCACTCCCATCAAAGTTGGTTACAATACCGCCGGCGACCACGATGGTCTGTTTGTTGATGCACCCCTTACTACGGTAGTGCTGGGTCGTGAGATTAACTACACCTTCCCCAACCCCAACACCAACTACGAAGGTCTGTTTGGTGGTAAGTCTCAACTCACAAGTGTTACCCTTGGTGATAATGTGAAGACCTTGTTGGACTATATGTTCGCAGGTGCGCCTGTCAAGAACTTGAATCTTAATAAGGTGCAAACCATTGGCAAGTATGCTCTGAGTGGAACAGGCCTCAACGCCATCACCATCCCCGGAAGCGTGAACACTATCAAGGGCTATGCATTTAGTGAGTGTAGCTCGCTTTCGAGCCTGCGATTTGAGTCGGGTGCTACACCTCTGACTATCGGCTTCCAGTTGGGCTCTTGGGACGATGCAGGTCCCTTCTACCAGTCGCCTCTGTCGTACATCTTCCTCGATCGTGATCTCGTGATGGATGATGAGTACAAAGAGGATGGCGATGGCTCGGATGAGGGTGTATTCTCCAACAAATACTACGATGACGACAGTCAGCCCATCACCAAACTCATCATTGGTAACAACGTAACGACCATTCTTCCCTATATGTTTGCTCGCACTCGTATCCAGCAGTTGCACATTCCTGAGAGAGTGATGACGATTGGTACGCAAGTAGTAGAGGATTGCGAGGTGCTCAATGCGATTGTCTTCTACAACAAAACGGCTCGTGCCAATGTGGCTGATTATGCGTTTGGCAAGTCGAGTGTTTTGGACGATCTCCAATATTTTATCTTTGTGCCTTTGAGGACCAAAGACCGTAACGAGTATTCGACATATTATAGTTCTACTCGAGACAGGGGCACCTATTGGGAAGAACTTTATGCTGTAATGGTTGATGACTGGGAGAAAGACGTTCACCAGCCTCACGTTTGCGATGGTCGTGATATGTATAAACGATATATTGTTGATGATATCGCTTATGAATGGTACAAAATAAGATACCACCAAGAGTGGACCATTCAGCCTCCTACCGAGTAACATATTACGATATGTAACCTTTGGGGTGGCCCAACCTTAAATGGGAACGGCCACCCCGATACGAAAAAGGTGAGTCTTAACCCCCACGGGTTAGGCGGGCCTTTTGTTTTGAATATCTTTTTTGCTTTTTTTTTCCCC
>JAZLDY010000021.1:0-3462 GCA_045614965.1 Tidjanibacter sp. | reverse complement strand
GGTATTGTTTTTAATACCCGTGATTTTTTTGTTGACTGACGGCTGGGTCGGCTGGGGCATGTGGGGCATTTGGGGCATCTGGGGCGGCTGGGATAGGTAGGGGTGATAAGGGTGATAAGGGTGATAGGGGGGAGAGGGGCGATAGGGGTAATAGGGGTAATAGGGGTAATAGGGGCTTTAAGGGCCTTAGGGAGTTTAGGGAATGTAGGGAAGTTAGGGAGCACCACTGCCACTCTTCCCCTGATTCAGGAGAGCAGCTTTTTTCACGGGTATCTTTTTTAATACCCAAGACCTCGGAGGGGTCCCCACCTTTTTCACGGGTTGCTTTTTTGTTACCCGTGCCATCCGACCACTCCTCCCTTAACTTAGGGGAGCAGCTTTTTTCACGGGTATCTTTTTTAATACCCAAGACCTCGGAGGGGGCCCCACCTTTTTCACGAGTTGCTTTTTTGTTACCCGTGCCATCCGACCACTCCTCCCCTAAGTTAGGGGAGGTGGCCAACGGCCGGAGAGGTTTGTTCGTCTTGCCACGACTGCCGCAGGCAGGCGGTTGGCATCTACCGCTTTTTTTGTTGACTGATGGCTGGGGCGGCTGGGGCCTCTGGGTCTTCTGGGAGAGATAGGGTGATGGGGTGGGGAAGGCACAAAAAAACGGCACCCAAGCGGGTGCCGTTCAATCGTGTCGGTCGCACAAAGACTACTCCAACTCTTTGAGAATCCTCTGGGCAGCCTGATAAATAGCGTCGTCCTCGAAACTTACGATACCGCCATCGGGACCCTCCTCCACTACAATACCTGCGGTGGTGGTGGCACCCTCAAAGTGGCGACCGCCAAAAAAGTTCCTTACTTCATCTACATTGATGCCAAGCTCATCGGCGATGCGCTGGCTGCTGCCACTGGGCAATTTGTCCTTGATGCGGCGCAATTCGTTAAAGGTGATTACCATAGTGATATTAGTGTTTAGATTTGTGTTTATGTTGTTGCCATATTTAGCACTATAAAGGTAATGCCATTTTGCGGAATAAAAAAATTTTATCGCACAATTTTTATTTTTTTCCTCTTTTTTATCTTTTTGCCCTCATTGGGCAAGGTGTGGTATGGCGGGCAGAAAATGACAATTTCGGACTTTTTGGCACGTTTTGTCATCGTTTGTCAGTCGGATTGGCGTTGTTTGTCAGTTGGAATGGCACAAAAATCGCTTGGCACAGAGATTGAACATAGTGTGATTGGAAACGGGAAAAATTTCCCGAAAACAGTCCGTAGATTATTAAACAAAAGTTAAACAACATAAAACACTATTACAATTATGGCAAAGATTATCGGTATCGACCTTGGTACAACTAACAGTTGTGTGGCAGTAATGGAGGGCAACGAGCCCGTGGTTATCCCCAACAGCGAGGGGCACCGCACAACCCCTTCGATTGTGGCTTTCACCGAGAGTGGTGAGCGCAAGGTGGGCGACCCCGCAAAACGTCAGGCTATCACCAACCCCAAAAACACCATCTTCTCGATTAAGAGGTTTATGGGTGAGAATATGGACCAGGTGCAGAAGGATGTTGCTCGTGTTCCCTACAATGTGGTTCGTGGTGGCAACGGCGTGCCTATGGTTGAGGTTGGCGACAGGAAATACACTCCCCAGGAGATTTCGGCCATCATTCTCCAAAAGATGAAAAAGACCGCAGAGGACTACCTCGGAACCACTGTTAGCGAGGCAGTTATCACCGTGCCCGCCTATTTTAGCGACTCGCAGCGTCAGGCAACCAAAGAGGCCGGCGAGATTGCAGGCTTGAAGGTTCGTCGTATCATCAACGAGCCCACCGCAGCAGCCCTCGCCTATGGTTTGGACAAGGCCGGCAAGGATATGAAAATCGCTGTGTATGACCTCGGTGGCGGTACCTTCGATATCTCCATCTTGGAGCTTGGCGATGGCGTATTTGAGGTTAAATCGACCAATGGCGATACCCACCTTGGCGGTGATGACTTCGACCACGTTATCATCGACTGGATGGCTGCCGAATTCCAGAGCAAACACGGCATCGACCTCCGCAAGGATGCAATGGCAATGCAGCGTTTGAAAGAGGCCGCAGAGAAGGCTAAAATTGAGCTTTCGAGCAGCACCTCGACCGAGATCAACCTCCCCTACATTATGCCCGTAGATGGTATTCCCCAGCACCTTGTGATGACCCTCACCAGGGCCAAATTTGAGCAGTTGGCCGACAGCCTTATTCGTGCAACCATCGAGCCCTGCCGCAAGGCTCTCAGCGATGCAGGTTTCAGCGCAAACCAGATTGATGAGGTTATCCTCGTGGGTGGCTCTACCCGTATCCCCGCTATCCAGAAGGTAGTTGAGGAGTTCTTCGGTAAGGCTCCCTCGAAGGGTGTAAACCCCGATGAGGTGGTGGCTATCGGTGCCGCAATTCAAGGTGGTGTGTTGACCGGCGAGGTTAAGGACGTGCTCCTCTTGGATGTTACTCCTTTGTCGCTCGGTATCGAGACCCTCGGTGGCGTGTTCACCCGTCTGATTGATGCCAACACCACAATCCCCACTCGCAAGAGTCAGGTGTTCTCCACCGCACAGGACAACCAGCCCTCGGTAGAGATTCACGTTTTGCAGGGCGAGCGTCAGATGGCAAGGGACAACAAGACCATCGGTCGTTTCCACCTCGACGGCATCCCCGCAGCACCCCGTGGTGTACCCCAGATTGAGGTTTCGTTCGACATCGATGCCAACGGTATCCTCAACGTGTCGGCCAAAGACAAAGGCACCGGCAAGGAGCAGAGCATTCGCATCGAGGCTTCGAGTGGTCTGACCGAGGCCGAAATCCAGCGTATGCGTGATGAGGCAAAGGCTAACGAGGCAAAAGACAAAGAGGAGCGTGAGAGGATTGACAAAATCAATGGTGCCGACTCGATGATTTTCTCCACCGAGAAGCAACTCAAAGAGTATGGCGACAAGCTCCCCGCAGACAAGAAATCGGCCATCGAGAGCGCACTCGCCGAGTTGAAGAGCGCACACTCCTCGCAGGACATCGCAGGTATTGATGCCGCAAGCGAGAAACTCAATGCCGCTTGGCAGGCTGCTTCGCAGGACATCTACGCACAGCAGGGTGCACAGCAGGCACAACCCAACGGCGGTCAGCAGGCTCAGTCCAATGGTGGTGCTCAGCAGGCTGAGGATGTAGAATTCGAAGAAGTAAAATAAAAAAAAACGCAGATTGCACGGCAACTGCGGTGTTACACTGCGATAAGCGGGCTCCTCATTTGCGGAAAGCAAACTGCGGGCCCGCTTTCTTGTGTGCCTTGCATTTGCCGCACACTTTGCGTTTTTTTAACGTCAACCGTCTTCTTCCCAGTAGTCCCAGTAGCCTCAGTAGCCTCAGCAGTCCCAGCGGTGGGCTGGGTCTTCTGGGTCTTCTGGGGCGGCTGGGAGAGGTGGGGTAATAGGGGTAATAGGGGTAATAG
>JAZLDY010000020.1:0-5049 GCA_045614965.1 Tidjanibacter sp. | reverse complement strand
TTAAAAACGCAAAGTGCGGAGGGAATTTTGTGCCAAGCAAGAAGGCGAGTCCGCAGCAGCCACAGGCTGTTTTGTGTAGATGATAGGTAGCAGTTCTTTCAAACATCAGCAAGCCCCGCAACAAAAAAAACGCAAAGTGTGCGGTAAATGCAAGGCAGCGTCAGAATGACGCTTTCCCCATTTTGGTTGTGGTGCTATCTAACGTTTGGTAGCACAAAAAAACGCAAAGTGCGAGGGGAATTTTGTGCCAAACAAGAAGGCGGCCCCGCAGTTTGCTTATCGCAAATGAGGAGCCGCTTATCGAAGTGCGGTGCAAAATTCACCCGCAATCTGCGTTTTTTCGCAATCTGCGCTCTATCTATTCGTAACCCACATCGTCCGCCAAATCGGCACCATTAGCTGCGGCCACAGCCAACTCGTCGCAACGATTGTTCTCCACGGTGGTTGCGTGGCCCTTAACCCACACAAACTTAACCCTATGGCGGCGATAGACACGCAGGAAGCGTTGCCATAGGTCGGGGTTTTTGGCCTTCTGAAAGCCCTTCTTCTCCCAGCCGAAGACCCACCCTTTCTCCACCGAGTCAACCACATATTTGCTATCGGAGTAGAGCACCACATCGGTACCCTCAAATTTGAGTGCTTCGAGCGCAACACACACCGCCATCAACTCCATACGGTTGTTGGTGGTCATACGGAAGCCTGCGCTCAACTCCTTACGATAGGGAGGCGAGAGCAACACCACGCCATAGCCACCCCTGCCGGGGTTGCCAAGCGACGAGCCATCGGTGTAGATTGTTACGTTGGGCAAGGAGCGACACTCTTACTGCCACACCCCACCCCCAAAGAGGCGGGTGCGGCAATGTTGTACTTCGGGAATTCTACTTGCGGCCCTCCTTTGCCTCCACCGAGAGGGTGGCGTGAGGCACCACACGCAGGCGTTCCTTGGGGATAAGCTTGCCTGTTTCACGGCAGATGCCGTAGGTTTTGTTTTCGATGCGCACGAGGGCTGCTTCGAGGTGGTTGATGAATTTGAGCTGTCGCTGTGCCAAACGTCCCATCTCCTCTTTGGTGAGGGTTGCAGCACCCTCTTCGAGCACCTTGAAGGTGGGCGAAGTATCTTCGGTGTCATTACTTGCGGAGTTGTTCACCGACGAACGCAACAACTCGTAGTCGTCTTTTGCCTTGCCAAGCATATCGAGGATAATCACTCGGAACTCAGCCAATTCCTCATCGGAATATCTGGTTTTCTCAACATCTGCCATAGTTAAATAGTTTTTTGGTTTGTTAAAGGTACAAAACATTTACCAAACCTGCAACTTTTCCGCCATTTATTTTTTCGACAAGGCAATCACGAGAGGCTCCTCATCAAACTCACTCTCCACCACAAAGTCGCCCTTGGGCTCGGACGACAATACCACTTCGAGAGCCAAAGTCTGCTGACCGATGAAGGCTCCGTAGGCCTCTATTGCGCCCACGAGTTCCTCCTTGTGCTCAATCTCCACGCTGATGCGGTCGGTAACCTCCAAGCCGCTATCCTTACGAGCATTCTGAATGCGGTTGACAAGCTCACGAGCCACACCCTCCTTGCGCAACTCGTCGGTAACGGTTACGTCCAGAGCAACGGTAAGCTTACCCTCGCTTGCCACCAACCATCCGGGCATATCCTCCGAGGTGATGTCGAAGTCGGCAGGGCTGACAACAACGCTCTCGCCTGCCACTTCGAGGGTGGTTTGGTCGGCGGCCTCGATGGCTGCAATCTGCTCCTGCGAGAAGGTAGCCACGAGGGCTGCCATAGGCTTGGCCAACTTGGCATAGCGTGCGCAGAAGTTCTTGAAGTTGAGTTTGATACGCTTGGTAATGAGGCCCGTGGTGTCGGTGATGAGTTCCACATCTTTCACATTCACCTCACCCATAACGAGTCCCTTCACGGCCTCCAACCTACGGCCCATATCGGCATCCAGCACGGGGATAATGACCTTGGTAAGTGGCTGGCGCACCTTGATACCCACCTTACGGCGGAGTGCCAACACCATAGAAGAGCTCTTCTGTGCGAGTGCCATCATCTCTTGGAGGTCCTTGTCGATAAGGCTCTCGTCGCACACAGGGAAGAGGTTGATGTGCACCGAGCCCTCGTGGCGACCACTCACAGCGTTCAGGTCGGCAAAGAGCCTCTCGCTATAAAATGGTGCAAAGGGGGCCGAGAGCTGAGCCACCACCTCCAAGCAGGTGTAGAGGGTTTGGTAGGCGGCGAGTTTATCGTCGCTCATACCGCCACCCCAGAAACGCTTACGATTGAGGCGCACATACCAGTTGGACAAGTTCTCGCCCACGAACTCCTGAATGGCCCTTGCTGCGGGCGTGGGGTCGTAGTCGGCAAGCCTCTCGCCCACAAACTTAACCAACGAGTTGAGTTCCGAGAGAATCCAGCGGTCAATCTCGGGGCGTTGTGCCACGGGTACCTCCTGCTCTGTGCCGGTGAAGCCGTCCACGTTGGCATAGAGGGAGAAGAAGCCGTATGTATTATATAAGGTACCGAAGTATTTGCGCCTAACCTCGTCCACGCCATCGACGTCGAATTTGAGGTTATCCCACGGCTGCGAGTTGCTAATCATATACCACCTCGTAGCATCGGCACCATATTTGTCCATCACCTCAAAGGGGTCAACGGCATTGCCCAGACGTTTACTCATCTTGTTGCCGTTCTTATCCAGCACGAGGCCGTTGGAGATAATGTTCTTGAAGGCTACGCTATCGAAGAGCATTGTTGCCAGGGCGTGGAGAGTGTAGAACCAACCACGGGTCTGGTCAACACCCTCGGCGATGAAGTCGGCAGGATATACTTTGAGGAACTCCTCCTTGGTCATCTCAAATGGGAAGTGCACTTGTGCATAGGGCATTGCGCCACTGTCGAACCACACGTCAATAAGGTCGCTCTCCCTGCGCATAGGCTCGCCCTTACTCGACACGAGGACGATGTTGTCCACATAGGGCCTATGGAGGTCAACCTTGGCATAGTTCTCCTTGGAGTAGTCGCCCACCACAAACTCTTTGTATGGGTTTTCGGTCATCAGGCCTGCCTCCACCGACTTCTCAATCTCGGCTTTGAGCTCCTCGATGGAGCCTATACACTTCATCTCCGAGTAGTCCTCCGTTGCCCACACGGGGAGTGGAGTACCCCAGAAACGGCTCCTCGAAAGGTTCCAATCCACGAGGCCTTCGAGCCACTTGCCAAACCTACCCGTACCGGTCGATTCGGGCTTCCAATAGATGGTCTTGTTGAGCTCGATGAGCCTATCCTTCACAGCCGTAGTGCGGATAAACCACGAGTCCAAGGGGTAGTACAACACGGGCTTGTCAGTACGCCAGCAGTGGGGATAGTTGTGGGTGTGCTTCTCAATCTTGAATACCTTGTTGTCGGCTTTCAGACCCACAGCGATATCCACATCCAACGAGGTGTCCGCATCGGTCAACTTCTCGTCGTAGGCATTCTTCACAAACCTACCCTGCCACTCGGCATAGGCCTCCACGTTGACATATTTTGCCACATAATCGGCATCCAACTCCTCAATGAGGAAGAGCCTACCCTGCTTATCGACCATAGGCTGATTTTTGCCAGCCTTGTCAACAAGGAGCATAGGAGCAATGCCTGCCACCTTGGCCACACGGTCGTCATCGGCACCAAAGGTGGGCGCAATGTGCACAATACCCGTACCATCGGTGGTGCTCACATAGTCGCCGCCAATCACACGGAACGCATCGCCTGTGCCCTCCACGGGCTTCATCCAGGGGATGAGTTGCTCATACCTCACACCCTCCAACTCGGCACCCTTCCAGGTGCGCTCCTCGACGGTGTAAGTACCCTCCATCTTCTTGGTAAAATATGCACCCACAAGCTCTTTGGCCATAACGACGGTCTGCTTGATGCCCGTGTAGGGATTCTCGCAGTGCACCTTCACATAGTCGATGGCGGGGCCAACGGCCAGGGCGGTATTCGAGGGGAGAGTCCAAGGAGTGGTGGTCCAAGCCAAGATGTAGAGGTCGCCCTCAACACCCTCAAAGAGTTTCTCGCTCTGCTCGTTGCGCACTACCTTGAATTGGGCCGTACAGGTGGTGTCCTTCACATCACGATAGCAACCGGGCTGGTTGAGCTCGTGGTTGGAGAGGCCCGTACCTGCTGCGGGCGAGTAGGGCTGAATGGTGAAGCCCTTGTAGAGGAGTCCCTTTTTGTAGAGCTCGGAGAGCATCCACCAGAGGGTCTCAATGTACTTGTTGTCGTAGGTGATATAGGGGTCGTCCATATTCACCCAGTAGCCCATCTGACGGGTGAGTTGCTCCCACTTGCCGGTGAACTCCATCACCGACTCACGACAGGTGCGGTTGTACTCCTCAATGGAGATGTTCACACCCACATCCTCCTTGCGGATGCCGAGCTTCTTCTCCACACCCAACTCCACGGGCAGACCGTGTGTGTCCCAACCGGCCTTGCGGTGTACCAGATAACCACTCTGGGTTTTGTAACGACAGATAACATCTTTGAGTGTACGAGCCATCACGTGGTGAATGCCGGGCATACCGTTTGCCGAAGGAGGTCCCTCGTAGAACACGAATGTTGGGTGTCCTTTGCGTGTAGAAATACTCTTGTGGAAGGTGTCGTCGGCATCCCACTTTTTGAGGACTTCGAGCCCCACTTCGGGCAGATTCAGTCCCTTGTACTCGTTGAATTTTTTACCACTCATAGTATGATTGATTATGTATTATTCCGTTTGGTTTTTGCACATTTATCCAATTAACCCACAAAAGTATGAAAAAGAATTGACAAAATAAAATTTTGTCTAAAATGCTTTCGCTCGGCATAGCCCACAAGTGGCCTCTGCCCTCGCTTATTCGCATTTGCGAAAATTGAAAATGGAAAATTGAAGCAAATGCGAGTAAGCGAGAGCAGAGATTGCTTGCAAGCATCCTAAGGCTCGAAAGAGTGCAGACCTAACATCTACACAAAACAGGCAATGCCTGCGAGCGGGAGCATTTTAGAGCAAGCGAAGCTTGGTC